>NZ_CAAAFO010000065.1:29875-58551 GCF_900634715.1 Candidatus Protofrankia californiensis
GCGTTTCGGCGATATCGAGGACGTCCGCGCGCTGCAACAACCATCACAGGCACTCCGGGCTCGTCAGGCTGCTTACCCTGGCCGCGGCATACCACGGCCAGTCCGAGGCCGTCCACATAGCCTGTGCCGCTGTTCTCCAGGCCGCGTTTCCGAGCGGTTCGTCCGCCGCCCACCGACGCCGCCACCGCTCCCCGCAGCAGCGGGGATCAACCCGTCGCCCCGTGTCCCGAGCAGCTAGGCGGTGACACCGAACGGACCGCTCAGCAGTTCTCGCAGGATTCTGTCTCGAAAAGATTGATGGGTTCTGCCCCAGAGTACCAACCGAAGGGAGCGACGCAGATACGGACTTCGCTCCATGAGCGTAAAAATTGTCTGCGGGAGTCAGGAACTCGTGAGCTGATAGGTCTCATGTCAACTATTCAGGGAGTGTTTATGAGCCGAGTTGCTGGAGCGGTATCTGGAAGGCACGGCTCGGTATCACGCGAGGTCCGTGTTTTCCCGGACGTCGGAGCAGAGCTCGTCGCCCGGCTTCCTTCACCCGTACGGCGACTGCTGGTCGAGATCGGACAACTTGGCCAGCTGCTCGGCCAGATGTTTCTCACCGCCGTGCGGAATCCGCGGGGCTATTGGGTTGATACGCTTGACGAAATTTATTCGATGCTACGTTATTGCTGGATACCCGTCTTCGTGTCAATCGGCGGGTTCGTTTTTCTCATGTCGAATTATTCGTACAATCTCGTCAGTTTGATCGGTGCGCAAAGTCGGGTCAGCACGTACTTGGTCATGGCCGTCACACGCGAAATCTCGCCGTTCTGCACTGGTATGGCCGTGGCAGGAGTCATGGGTGCGGCAATGACGGCTGACCTGGGTGCTCGTCGTGTCCGGGAAGAGCTCGACGCGATGAGGGTGTTGGGTGTCGATGTCGTGCGCACCCTGGTACTGCCACGAGTTCTGGCAATCACGATCATGACGGTCGCGTTCGCGCTGGTTGGCCTGCTCATCGGACTGGGCATGGGTCTAATAGCCGCCACGGTGGTGGGTAACAGTTCCGTCGCTTCCTTCATGGGTAACTTTCTGGCCATCATGACCACCCCTGAGCTGATCGGGCTCCTGGCCAAGGTCTCTTTCACCGGCTTGTTCATCGGTGTGATCTGCGCCAAGAAAGGGCTTACGGCGAGTGGTGGACCAGAGGGCGTTGGCAAGGCTGTCAACCAAGCGGTCGTTATTTGCTTCATCGCCGTTTGGATCATCAATTTCAATGTCAATGCAATCATGCTCGGTCTGAACCCCGACATGCTGGTCAACCGGTGAAGGAGGTTGATAGTGTCAATAACTGACGACAAAGGAAGTCCACCTCCCCCAGCAGATACGTCACGCTCCGGTTCGGTACGAGCTTCCGACCGCGATGGCCAGCATTTGATCGAGGATGTTGGCGGCGCTGTGATCTTCACTGGGAAGATCCTGCGTGCCTTGCCGGAAGCGCGCAGCTACGTATCCGAGGTCTTACGGCAGGCCGGCATCCTGATCATCTCCAGTTCGGCGATCATCTGGACCCTGATGATGGTGTTGGGTGCCGAGGGCTCGCTGGAGGGTCACTATCTACTCAGGCAGCTGGGTGCGGCGGACTACACGGCAATCTTTACTTCCACAGGGGAGTACTCGGCGGGTCCGTCGATTTTCGGATGGATTCTGGCTGCCAAGGTTGGGTGCGGTCTGGTGGCCGAGCTTGGATCGATGAGGATCAGCGAAGAAATCGACGCTCTCGAAGTCATGGGCATCGGTTCGTTGGCTTACCTCGTGAGCACCAGAATCTTGGCTATTTTTCTCGTGATGCCGTTCCTGCTCGTTGTCGGGTTTGGGTTGATGTTCCTCACAAGTCATATCTTGAGTATTTATTTTTTCCACAGTGTCTCGGCCGGCGGCTATGAGACCGTCTTTTGGACATTCATGACTCAGACGGACTTCCTTGCAGCAGTGGCATGTTCGATGCTGATGGGAGTCGGAATTGTCATCGTTGGCTGCTACTACGGGTACACGGCGAGTGGCGGACCGGTCGGAGTGGGTAGGAACACCGCGAAGTCGATGATTATCAACATGGTTATCGTCGCTGTGATCGGCGTAATTTCCCAGCACCTTTTCTTCGGCGGCCTTACTCGTGCGCCCATTGGACAATGAAACGGTGTCTGACGCCGAGTTCATTTTCGTGTTTTGAGAGGAAGCTGAATGCAGAGCGATGGCCAAACAGATGATCAGTTGTTCGCCGGGGTGCAGTCGGCGGTCGCCGGTAACGGCTCAACGGATGACGTCCAGCACACCGTGAGAATACGTAACGTACGAAAAGCGTTCGGGTCTTTTCGGGTACTGGACGGCCTGAATATCGATTTCGCGGACGACGCGATTACCACAATTCTTGGACCGTCCGGTACGGGTAAGAGCGTTCTACTGAAACATGTCGTGGGTCTTTTGGAACCGGACTCGGGGCAAGTGCTGGTCTTCGACCAGGATATTTGGTCCGCGAGCGAGCGGGAACGTCAGGAGCTGCGCAAGAGATTCGGCGTTCTTTTTCAAGACGGTGCCCTTTTCGGCTCGATGAACGTGTACGACAACGTTGCGTTCCCGCTTCGTAAACACACCGATATGCGCGAGACAAAAATTCGCGAGTTGGTCATGGGAAGGTTAGAAGAGGTGGGCTTGTCAGCCGCTGCGACAAAAATGCCCGGAGAGATATCTGGCGGTATGAAGAAGCGTGCTGGTTTCGCTCGTGCGCTCGTTGTAAATCCCAAAGTCGTTCTTTTTGACGAGCCGGATTCTGGTCTTGATCCAGTGCGGACCAGCTTGCTGAACGACCTCATTCTGAAAATTCACCAAGAACATAGAGGAACGTATGTTCTGGTCACGCATGATATCCAGACCGCTCGGAAGGTGAGTGACCACATCGGCGTCATCTGGAAAGGAAAACTTGTTCAGTACGGTTCGACTGAGGAAGTGTTCAACTCGCCTGACCCGTTCGTCCGCCAGTTCCTGGCAGGCAAGTCTGCCGGGCCATTGGGAATGGATTAGAAAATGGGGCGACGTTCGATATTAGCAGTAGTCGCTGTTGTTGTCGCACTCGGCGCAGGGGCCTACGCGCTCATTTTCGGAACCAGCGACTATACGGTAAAAATCGTGGTTCCTTCGGCGGCGCAGCTGCTCCAAGGGTCACCGATCTGGATCGACGGCGTGCACGCCGGCTCAGTCGAGAGCCTGCAGGTAAGCAACGGTAAGGCGATCATCGAGGCGAGTCTTTCGCATGACTTCGCGCCGCTGCATGATGGAACGACGTCCCGGGTGGAGTGGAACTCCGTGGCGGGGGAGAGGATGCTGACGCTGTACCCAGGACCGTCGAAGAACCCGGTGATACCGAACGGTGCGATGTTCGCGGGCGACTCGAAACAGATTGAGGTCGACCAGATCCTGGCGATGCTCGACAAGCCGACCCGAGACCGACTGGTGTCACTGATCGGCGAGTTGGATGACACGACGTCTGGCCAGGAGCAGGAGCTCAGGGCCACCCTGGCCAGCGCTGGTCCCGCCGTCAACGCTCTGGGCGAGGTCCTTAAGGGAATTGGTCAGGATGGCCCGGCGATTCGTGACCTCGTCACCGAGCTGGACAAGATGACCGCGGTAGCCGCAACGCACAGCAACGACGTGTCAGGAACGGTCAACAACCTGACCACCATTACGGGCGCGATGGCGCAGAAGCAGTCGCAGCTCTCCGATTCCCTGAAGGAACTACCGCCAACGCTGCAGGAAGCCGAGAGCACGCTTGATCGTGTTCCGGCAGCCGGTGACGCAACCATTCCACTGCTGCATGATCTGAAACCAGCTACGAGTCAACTGGCCTCGGTGAGCCGGAACCTGAGCCCGGTGCTGCAGGACCTCCGCCCTGTCGTTGCTGACCTGCGACCAACGCTGGCCGCTGCACAGGAGCTGCTGGGTCAGACACCTGGCCTGCTCGACACCGCGCACCAGGTATTGCCGCCAGTGCGGGATACATTGATAAGCTATGCACCGGCGGTGGCTTTCCTGCGGCCCTATACACCCGAATTGATCGGTTGGCTGCACAACTTCGGGCAGAGTTTTGCCGAGTACGATTCTCAGGGCCACTACTGGGCCGCCACCGTGGCCCCGGGTACGAACGCCCTGAACGAAAGTTTGGTTCAGCTACCTGGTTCGTACACGTCAGCTCGGCCCTATCCAGGTTCGGTCGTCGGGCAATCGTGGACCGATGCCCATGGGAGCGGTATGAGATGAGCAGCTCTCGATCAAGGCGACTTGTGCTCAGTGCGATCGCCATAGTCGTGGCCGCGGGTGTCGCCGCCACGACTATAGGGCCGAGCGGGAACAACGACCAGGGCTCGATTCTTACCGCGACCTTCAGCGATGCCTGGCCGATCGTGGCGGGTAACCGGGTCAAGGCGGCAGGAGTCGACATCGGCACGGTCGAATCCGTGCGCCTCCAGGGTGGCCGCGCTGTCGTGCAAATGAAGATCCAGGACGCTCTACGTCCATTGCACAAGGACGCGCGTGCGACCATCCAATCGAAGAACCTGCTCGGCGAGCGTTTCATCAGTATCGATCCCGGCTCGCCGGACGCACCCGAGCTCGGGGAACCGGCGATGATCGACACGGCCCACACCAGTCGGGACGTCGACCTCCAAGAGGTGCTCAACTCTCTCGACACGCCGACCTCTACAGCGCTCGGTGCATTGCTGACGTCGCTGGGTGAGGGCGTTGACGGCAACGGAGAACAGGTTGCCGGAGCGATCAAGGCTTTGGCTCCGGCGATGCAGCAGTCCGGCGAACTGGCGCAGATCCTTGACGAGCAGAATTCGCTACTGACTCGGCTTGTGGACCAGGCGCAGCCGGTGGCGAATGCGCTCGCGAGTGATCATGGAAGTGACTTGGACAAGCTCGTGGACTCGAGTACGCAAACAATGACGGCAGTGGCTGCGCAGCGACAGGCTGTGGACGATAGCATCCGCCAGCTGCCGGCTACCCTGGTCCAGGCACGAGCGACGTTGGCGCGGTTGTCCGGCGTCGCTGACCCGACCACTGCAACGCTGTCGTCGCTGCGGCCGGTCACCGACGAGTTGACCGATATGAGTTCAGAGCTGCGCCAGTTCTCAGAAGCTGCGGATCCAGCGCTGGCTTCGCTGCAGCCCGTTCTGGACCGTGGGAATGCAATGCTCGACGAAGCGGCGCCACTGGTTCACTCGTTGCTCCCCGCAGGCGGCGAACTGCGTGACGTAGCACAGTCGGGCAGGCAACTGGCCGAGAACGTTCTGGGAGATCACCTGACCCAGTTGATGGAGTTCATGAAGGGGTGGGCGTTGGCCACTTCGGACTACGACGCCATTAGCCACTACTTCAAGGCGATCCTGCCGATTTCTCCGAGCCCGGTGTTGCGGGCAGTCGCAGGACCGGTGCCCGGTCTGCCAGATAACCCGGCGCCGAATTTGACCCTGCCAGTGCTACCTCGCTTGCCGTTGCCCGGCAGGGCCGGTGACAGCAGCGACGGCAACAGCGCAACCGGGTTGACCCAGAGCCAGGAGAACTCATTGCTGGGTCAACTTCTTGGGGGGCTATGATGGCTACACCGGAAGCACGAAAAAATTCCCGTTCGGTCGGGGCGGGCCTCATTGTCTTGGTGCTCGTGGGCGTAGGCCTTTATATCGCGTCCACGGCTCAGACTGGTTTACCGCTAGCCCGGACAACCACGGTCAAGGCCTCGATCGACGACATCAACACGCTTTCTGTGAATGATGATGTACGTCAGCGGAGCAAACGGATCGGCAGGGTCAGCGCAATTGACTTCGTTGACGGCAAGGCTCTTGTCACGATGAAGCTCGATGGCGATCGCCAGATATACAAGGACGCACGTGCAGCGGTGTGGGACACATCGGCACTGGCACAGAAGTTCGTCGAGCTGGATCCCGGCACCTCGGACACGGGAAAACTCGAGGACAAAGTTATTCCGGCGACCCAGACCACGGGATCGTCTGACCTTCAGCAGTTGCTCAGCGTGTTAGATCCGGAGACTCGTGCGCAGGCTAGCAGCACCATTCGCGAAATAGCCGGCGGAGTGGCGGGCCACAGTCAGGACATCCATGATTTTCTCGGCGTATCGCCGGATCTTCTCAATGACCTGGGCACCACGGCTGAGGTACTGGCATCAGACCAGCTGGACCTACCCGCGTTGCTGCGCAGCGCCGATCAGCTGGTGAGCCGTTTCAACGGCCGGGAAGAGCAGATCAGCGCACTGGTGAAGCAGACGGATTCCACCCTGCGCGGTATCACAGTGGATCAGGGGAAGCCGTTGGAGGCGACGCTGTCGAAAGCTCCTGCCACGTTGCAGGAGGTTCGCAGCGCGCTTCATTCCCTCGATACGCCGCTAGCGGACCTCCAGGTCGCAATGACGAACCTTGAGCCGGGCGCCGCCTCCCTGGGACAGTCCACACCAGACCTGCGCGGTGTGTTGCGTGAGGCAGTTCCGGTCCTTGGGAAGGTGCCAGGTGTCGCCGAGCATGCAGAACCCGCGGTAGAGGACTTGCGGCAGACGTTCGCGGACGCGCGTCCGCTGGCGCCCAAGGTGACCGATGCGCTTGGCTACCTGGCCACTCCGCTTGGAGTGCTCGCACCCTACGGTCCGGAGATCGGGCAGTTCTTTGTTCGCGGCCACAGCTTCGTGTCCGAAGGTCCGGCCCCTGGAATCCGATTTGCCCGCCTGAGTGCAAATGTCGGAGTCGGGAGTGTAACCGGTGGGTTGTATGGATCGGACAACTTCCCGCGCAATGATTACCCCGAACCGGGTGAGGCCACGCGCGACCGGGCTACGACAGGACTACCTCCTGGCCTGCTGCCGAGTGGAGGTCGGCGATGAACTTCGTACAACGGTCCATTCGTGGCGCCAGGCGGATTAGCCTGTCGCACAGAGCAGTGGGTATCGGCGTTACCGTCGCGATACTCCTGTTCGGCGCCGCGGTGTTCCAGATGGAAAAGATTATGGCAATGCTCAGTTCGGGTGACACGATTCGGGCAGAGTTCAGCCGAGGGTATAAGCTCGAGGAGTATCACAGCGAGGTGAGGATTGCCAATGCGACGGTCGGCAAGGTTACCGATGTCAAGCTGACCGATCACGGAACCGTGCTGGTGTCTATGAAGGTCGACAATGATGTGCGTGACATCTTGAAGAGTGCTCCGAGCGCGGCCATACGGCCCACCACGCTACTCGGCGGCGTTTACTACGTGTCACTGCTGCCCGGTGGTGCGAACGGCAAATTCGACGGCAACACGATACCTGTTCAGCGAACCTCCGTTTCCGTCGAGCTGGATAAGGTTTTGTCGGCTGTGACCCCACCGGCGCAGAAGGGTGTGCAATCTTCCATAAGCCAGTTGGACGGGACCTTACGTCAGGGTGGAAAGGAGTCCGTCAGGGACTTGCTCAATGATGCTCCTGGTGTCCTCCAGCCCGCCGGTGAGGTACTCGGCGCGGCTCGTGGCACGCGGCCAGGGACAGATCTGACCGAGCTGGTGGAAGGCCTGGAGACGACGGCGGTAGTGCTGAACCGAACCGATGGTCAGCTCAGCTCGATCTTCACGGATATGCATCGGGCTACGGCGGCGTTGGCTGCCGGGAGTCAACCGCTGGCCGAGTCGATGACAACGATGCCGGACACGCTAAGAACGACCCGAACCGGTCTGGGTGATCTTCGGGGTAGCCTGGATCTCCTGACGTCGACCGCCGAATCGCTCCGGCCGACAGCGAAGTCGTTGGATTCCTTGTTGCAGGACCTCGACCCGGTGTTGGTCCGGGCGCGCCCTCTGGTGAGCGATACTCGCACGTTGCTGACGGACCTACGTCCGCTGGTGCAGGAGCTGATTCCCACTGCTGACAAGGCAACGCAGGTTCTGTCGAACGTTCGCGGTCCGGTGCTCGATCGAATCAACGGCCCGATCAAGCAGATGGTGCTCTCGCCGTGGCAGGGGAGCGGCGTATACCAGGACGGCGGAAGCAGCAATCGTTTCTATGAAGAGCTGGGTTACCTCGGAGTCAATGGTGCGAAGGTTTTCCAGACGCACGACCAGAATGGTACTCACGGACGGCTGATGGCTGGCGTCGGTGGCAGGACGTTGGGTGGAGCAGCCGTCCCGATGAGTCTGGAGCAATATCTGGAGAGCCTCGGCATAAACCAGCCGCCTGGTCCGCGAAGCAATAGCCAATCGGGCGGCTTGTTGCGGTTCCTGATGCCGCCGGAGGAATCACGATGAGGCGATCGATGGGTCGTATCTGGGAGCGCCTGCGGACGGTCCCGGGCCTGGGCCGTGACGTCGGCGCCGTCACAGCAATGATCATCGCCGCCGTCGTGGCGGTGTACATCATGCAGTCCAAGATGTCGACAACCTGGCCGTGGACGGATCGTCAGACGATACGTGCCGAATTCCAGTCGGTAGCTGGAGTCAACCCGGAGAGCTCGTCCAAGGTGACCATCGCCGGGGTGACGGTTGGCAAGATCTTGGACTCGCATCCGACTCGACAGGGTACTGCAATCCTCGACATCGAGATCGGTGGCAAGCATCCGATCTATGACAACGCCCGCGCGGTGCTACGCCCGAAGAATCCGCTTAACGACATGACGCTCGAAATCAACCCGGGTGGCCCCCCGGGCAAGCCTCTTCGGGAGAACGGGTTGATCCCCCTCGGCCATACCGAGCGGCCGGTTCAGGCGGACGAGGTACTGCAGCACCTCGACGAGCGCACCCAGCTGGCGGTGACCGATTTGCTGGTCCAGTCTGATGTGGCACTGGTTCGCGCACCCGAGGAACTGCCAGCAGGACTGCAGGAGACTGATAACGCGTTGGTGAAGATGCGGCCGGTGCTCGAAGCGCTTCAAACGCGACGGGAAAGGATCGGCCAGCTGGTAACGGCGCTGGCACAGATCGCGGGCGCGGTAGGGAAGAACGATCAGCGAATCGCGCAGCTCGTCGACTCGACGCAGCAGACCCTGTCGGTGCTCGCGAACAACGACCGCGACCTGCAGGCTAGCCTCGAACAACTTCCTGGGTTGAGCAACGACCTTCGTCAGGCGATGAAGAGCACTCAACACCTGACCGCTCAGCTCAACCCGACGCTGACCAATCTCGGTGCCGCATCCAAGAATCTGCCGGACACGCTCGACAGATTCAAGGACACCGTCGGTCAGCTCGGTACGACCATCGACAAGGCCCTGCCGGTGGTCGCGAAAGCGAAGCCGGTGGTCGCCGACCTGCGGCCGTTCATCGCCAACGTCGACCCGTCACTCAGTGATCTGCTGCCGGTGACCAACAGCCTGAAGCAGGACACCCAGACGCTGATTCGGTACGAGGACGATATCCGGGCGTTCGTTTACAACACGTCGTCGGTGTTCGGCGCGGGCGACAGCCCCGAGACCGGAATCATCCGCGGTCATCTGGTAATCCCGCTACCCGACGGCGGTCTCCTTCCTGGCGGGAGGGACGGTTACGCACCGGGTCCCGAAAACGGCCTTAAGGGAGAGAAGTGATGATCTCGATGGGGCGACTCGGACGGCTTGTCATCGTGGTTGGCTTCCTCGGTGTCAGCATAGCCGTGTTCGTCTACTTCCTTGTCGGCACAGAGACCAGGGTGCCCATCGTGGAGTCCGGAGGGCACAAGGCCGCCATAATGTTGCAAGACATTGACAATCTTGTGCCTGCGAGTCGGGTTGAGATGGCCGGCATCAAGGTTGGCGAGGTGCGGAGTACGACGCAAGAGCCGGATGGCGTGCGCGTGGAGTTCGCTATCACTGACCCGAACGTCGTTTCGCTGCACCAGGGCGTCACAGTCCGGGTCGGCGCGCGCTCGATAGTCGAGGATAGCTACCTGGATGTAACCGACGGCCATGGAGCGCCGCTGCCCGATGGAGCCATGATTCCGTCCAGCGATGTGCGACCCAGTACCCAGCTGGATGACGTTCTGCGAAGCCTTGGTCCGCAGACGCGGCAGGACCTCGGAAGCCTAATCCGTTCCGTCGGCGAAGGTACTCAGGGAACCCAGCAGAGTTTGGACGCGACCGTTGCCGGCTTGGGGGACCTCGGTCGCCAGGGGCACACCGCGCTGGACGCCATCGCCGCGCAATCGGAAGACTTGCGTAGGTTGGGCGGGCAAACCGAAACGTTGCTGCGGGCGTTGGACACCGGAGAGGGCCAGATCGCCACGCTGGTCAGCAACGGGGAGCGGCTGACTACGGCGACGGCTGGACAGCTTCAATCGGTTGAGGAGACGGTGCGGATACTGCCAGGCGTGCTGGATAAGGCAAGGACTGCGTCCGGCACGATCGGTGATCTGGCTTCAGCGCTCGGTCCGGTTGCGGCCAATTTGAAAGATGCATCACCATTTTTGAGCACGGCTCTGAACCAGTTGCCAGCGACCACCCAGGACCTGCGTGGGCTATTGCCTGCGCTGTCTGGAACTCTGGACCTCGCGCCGGCGACTTTGGACAGGGTGCCGACTCTCGGTACTGACGTCAGGAACATTGTTCCGGACGCCCGAGAAATCCTCCGTGACGCGAATCCGGTGCTCGCGTATGCCCAGCCCTACGGACTGGAGTTGGCCGCCTTCTTCGCGAACTTCAACGCGGTGTTGCAGTATACCGATGAGAAAGGGGTTCACTATGCTCGGCTGCTCCCGCACATCAATCTGCAGTCGGTGCAGTCGCCGCTGAACCTCAACCTCCTCGGGACGTATAACAACCCGCTCCCACCACCGGGAAGCGGCGCACAGCCCGGACCGTTCACCGGGAAGTACCCACGAGTGGAACGGGCCCCTGAATGAGGGTAATCAGGCCAACTACGGGCGGCCGCGTCGGCAGGTGGATCGCGAGGCTTCGGCCTCGGGTCCACCTGGCCCGGCCGACCAGCAAGCAGCTCGTGACCGTCGTGTTGCTCGTGGCCACCTCTGTCGCTATTGTCATCGGTCTGCTGAAGTTACGGAGCGATACCAGTCCAGAATCGTTCCTGCCGCATGATGATCCCTCCTTGAGTTCGCTTGAGGATGCGGCCAAATCATTCGGCGGCGACCCGATCGTCGTTATCGCCGAATCGTCGGAGCCACGGCAGTTGCTGGGAGCGGATCAGCTGCCGAAGATGCTCGCCCTGGAGGGCGAGCTGGTACGGCTGCCGGATGTTGCGACTGTCTACGGTCCCGCCACAGCGTTGAACCAGATCGCAGCTTCCGCCCAGAACTTGCTCGCGACGCTGGCAGGTCGACGGGACGCTCTGGCCGCCCAGGCAGAGCAGCAGGCCCGAAGCCAGGGTGCGTCCGAGCAAAAGGCTGCTGCGGCTCGTGATGACGCGGTTGCCGCGTTCGACCAGCGATATGGGGCCCTCCTTGTTCAGGGTCTGCCGGCAGGGCTCCCCACTCTTCGCAACCCAGGCTTTGTTACGCGAGTCATCTTCGACCAAGCCGGTGCTCCTCGGCCCCAATGGGCGTTCGTCGTCCCCAAGCCGAACGCTGTCGCCATTCTCATCCGTCCGCGCGAGGCATTGGATCAGACAGGCACCGAACAGCTCGTCTCCACCGTGCGATCCACCGTTGACCATGCAGGGCTCGCCGCCACGCGAACAACCGTCACCGGAGTCCCGGCGGTGACGGCAGCATTGGGCAATCGGATCAGGTTGGAGATACCACTGCTTGGTGCACTCGCGGTGGTACTGATCGCTGCCTGCTACCTTCTCGTACCGTGGATCCGACCGAAACGGTATCGACTCGTACCAGTCGTCACGACGCTCTGTGCGACTGCGCTGGTTCTGGCGGTCTTCGGATGGTTGAGTCGTCCGCTCTCACTCGGGGTCATTGCGTTTCTTCCTATCTTGCTGGGGATCGCCAGTGATTACCCGGCTTATCTGACCCAGCCCGGTCGACGGCGTCGAGTGATCGTGGCGGCGTTCGCCAGCTCGATCGCTTTTGCTTCTCTGGCGATTTCACCTCTGCCCTTCGTGCGGGACCTCGGACTTGCACTGGCCGGCGGACTGCTGGTCGCGCTAGGTCTTGGGCTCGTGGTTGGTCGTCGTCTTGTTCGGGTGGCGTCGGCTCCACCGGCCAGTCCGGTGGCAGCCCACTTGGCGAATTTTTCCGAACGACCAGGGATGCCCACTTGGAAGCGGATCTCTGTACTGGCAGCGGTGGTTACGGTCGCATCGCTTGGCTGGTTCGCTTTACCTCAAGTTGAGATCGAGGCGCAGCCGGACCGACTTGCCTCGGGGCTGTCCGCGTTGGACGACGTCAGCTACGCCCAGCAGATGCTTGGCGGGTCGGGTGAGGTTCAACTGGTAGTGCGCGGTCCGGATGTTCTTGCTCCGGAGGCGCTGGAGTGGATGAAACACGCGGAGGATCAGATCGTCCTGCAGTACGGGAACCAGCTTAAGGCAGTTCTGAGTCCGTCCAGCCTGTTCAATTTTCTGGGTGCGTCGCCGACGCCGCGGGAGGTAGCGGCAGGAACTCAGCTTCTGCCCAGCTACCTCACGAATTCGGTGGTGCGCGGTGACCGACAGCGAGCCACCATGATCTTTTTGTTGAAGCTTCAAGACCTCCGCGATCAGAAACACCTGTTTGACGGCGTTCGCTCGGTGATTCCACCTCCGCCGCATGGATTCGACATGGATCTAGTCGGGTTGCCAGTGGTGGCGGCCCGCGGCTACGAGTTGATCTTAAAATCGCCCTACCTACCCAGTATTGTTGGTATTGTCAGCGCTGGCCTGGTGCTTCTCATCGGACTTCGTCGACGTTCCGACGCGTTACGAGCTGTCCTCGCAGCCGGCTTGGCCACCGGGTGGGGTCTGGGGGCGGTCGGGGCGCTGGGGATGTCGGTTACCCCACTCACGCTCGCGCTCGGTTCACTGACTACGGCGACCGCGTGTGAGTTCACTGTGATGCTCAGCGACGGGTTGGGCAGTAGGCGTCTGCAACTGCACCGCACGGTTCTCGCGGCAGCGGTGGCTGCCGCCCTCGGCTACGCCGCCTTGGCTGCCTCCGGTCTGGACATGGTCCGGGAGTTCGGGCTCTTGATGGCCGGCAGTGTCGGGTTGTCGTTCATCGCCGCTCGACTCGTTGTCGCACTGATCCCGCGGTCACGGGAACGAGGTCACGATCAGATTTCCACATCACGGCCACTTTCGACAGAAATGAAAAAGGTGGAGGTATGAAAGTTGGTGTTCTCGCATTCCGCTCGCAGGTGCCCGTTCGACTTTCGAGTTCGGTTCGCAGTCTGCTCCCGGCCAGCAAGCGGTGGCGAGTCGCCAGCCTTGCCGCGCTGGTGGCCATTGTTGTCGGCGTCGCGTCCGTCTTGACAGTTGGCTGGCTGACCAGCCTTCCGGGCGGTCTGGCACTGCGTGTCGCCGACACAGACGTCACGGAGCAGCAGGTGAGTTATCGAATGGACGTTCTGAAGGCACTGTATGGTGTCCAGCCGCCCGGAGACGAGAAAAAGAAAGACGCCTTCCGGCGGGATTCGGCCAAGGCGGTCGCGATGAGCATCGTCCTTGATAACGAGACACGCTCTCGGAATATTATCATTTCGGACAAATCGGCGCGCGATACTCTGACGGAGATAATCAATAAGCAATTGGGGGGCGATCGCCAGTCGTTCATTGATCTGCTCCGCCAGTACGGGGCATCGGAGCAGGACGTCATAGACGAGATCAAGCGGCAGCAAAGCGTCGACAGGCTCTTCCAACAGGTCGGGTCCGGTGCGGCCTCTCAGGTAACCGACGATGACGTTCGTAAATACTACGTCGACCACAAGGCCACTATGGTGACGCCGGAGCGGCGATCGATACAGAATATCGTCGTGACGGACGAAGATCAGGCCAAGAAGATGTTCGAGGAGGCACGCTCCGGCAGCGACTTCTCAGCATTGGTGAAACAATATTCCGTTGACGAAAGCACGAAGAGCTCTGATGGCAAGCTGGGCCTAGTGGAAAAGAGCCAGCTGGAAGACACGTACGCGAACCAGGCCTTTGCCGTGCCCGTTGACGCGGTGTTCGGACCTGTGAAGACATCGCATGGCTGGAATGTGGGTCGCGTGCTCGAAGTTAATCTTGCCACTCCGCTGGAATTCGAGCAGATAAAGGATCAGCTGAGTCAACAGCTTCGTTGGGAGAAGGCTACTGAGACGTGGCGCAAATGGCTCGGCGACGCGATCAAAAATGCTCATGTGAAGTATGCAGACAATTATCGTCCATCTGATCCTGACGCGCCGCCGCCGGTTCCGTCGATGCCGCCGCAGGCGAGCAGTGCTCAGCCGGCCGAGCCTGGAAAAGGTCCATGACAGCCGAAGCCCTGACGGTATTTGTTCGCGGTCGTCACAGTCCTGATCCGAACTTGAAGTTCCTGGTGTTGTGCCGCACCCACGTCGGCGATCCGAACACGACAGGTGACGGGTACGTCGTTCTAAGCAAATGCTGGTTTCGGCCGAGGCATCATCGGCCGACTCGGCCGGAACCGTGCTCAGTGTGACTCTAGCGCAGCGCACCGTCCCCGCTGTACGGGCCAGGGTGCACATGCGCCCCACGTCATCCCACGGTGATATAAGAATACCTATCTGGGATGATGTGTCGCACACCACAAAGCCTGCATACTCGTGCTGTTAACAGCAACTACCGGGAGGCCGGAGGGATACGACGAGACGGTTCGTTCGCCTCCGAATACGCCGCGCCTGTGCATCCGATTCAGGGAAGCCGCAGATTGTCCTTGTGTTACTTGCACGTGCGACTGGCAAATTCAACAATCGTGAGGACAACATGGACATCATTGCTGCCGTCGCATACAAGCCAAACGAAGATTTCCAGCTTGAGACGCTGAGTCTCGATGAGCCACGCGACAACGAAATTCTGGTGAAAATCAGCAGCGTGGGAATTTGCCACAGCGACCTGGCCGCTCGTGACGGGGCCATCCCGATCGAGCTTCCGGCCCTACTCGGTCACGAGGGCTGCGGCTATGTCGAACAGGTCGGGACGGCAGTGACCAAAGTTCAGCCCGGAGACCGGGTAGTGCTTACGTTCAACAGCTGCGGCGCGTGTCCGAACTGCACGAAGAACATCCCGGCATACTGCTACCAGTTCGCTCCTCTGAACTACGGCGGATCCCGCCCCGACGGATCTGCAACAGTTTCTTCGGGTAACAGGAAGGTCAGCAGTTACTTCTTCGGCCAGTCATCGTTCGCGACGTACGCTCTGGCGAACGAGCGCAACGTGGTGAAGGTAAGCGATGATGTGCCTCTCGAGTTACTCGCTCCGCTCGGATGCGGGATCCAGACCGGAGCGGGCGCGATCATGAATTCCTTCAATTGTCCGCCGGGTTCCTCCTTGCTGATTGTCGGGGCCGGTGCCGTCGGGCTGTCGGCGGTAATGGCCGGCGTTGTGCAGGGTTGTGAGTACATCATCGTCTCCGAGCCACACGCGTCGCGTCGCGAACTGGCTTCCTCTCTCGGTGCGACGCATGTCATCGACCCTGCGGAGGGCGCTCTTTCAGAGCAGGTCCGAGCGGTCCTGGCTGCGGGTGTGGACTTCGCGTTCGACACCTCTGGCAATTCGAACGTGCTCGCCGCCGTCACCCAGTGCATGGCTCCTCGAGGTCTACTCGGTCTGGTTGGTGTGCCAGCCGATCCGCAAGCGGAACTGTCTATCAACATTATTTACGCGATGGTCCTCGGGTTGCGTGTCATGGGAATTGTCGAGGGTGATGCCAACCCTGACGAGTTCATTCCGAGGCTGGTGGAGCTGCACAGGAACGGCAAGTTCCCGTTCGACAAGATTGTCAAGAGTTTCCCGTTTTCTCGTATTAATGACGCGGTTCACGAACAAGAGAGCGGTCAAACGGTGAAAGCGGTGCTGGTCAACGACCGATGAGTAGCACCGTCGACGTCGACAGCGAAAAGTGGCGGTTCTGCTGCCTGAAGATCAGCATATAAACCCTTACAACGAGGAAGGACAAACCAGTGACGACTGTGCTGGACAGTGGCCCGGCCATTCCGGACGAAATCGCACAAGGGGTTATGCTCGCGGAGTCGCACACCGATGAGAAAGTCTTCTACTCGGCGTACAAGTGGCTTCGTCAGAACAAGCCGGTTGGCCTCGCCAATCTGGACGGCTACGATCCGATTTGGCTGATCACCAAGCATGCCGACATCATGGAGGTAGAAAAGCAGCCCGATCTCTTCACCAGTGGCGTGGAGAATCCCATCCTTAATGATCAGGCGAGCGACGCTTTCATTCGGAGCATTAACAACGGCACCATTCGAGCAATCGACATGGTGGTCTACATGGACCCGCCTGAGCACACCAAGATGAGGAATGTCACGGCGCAGTGGTTCATGCCGAGAAATCTGCGGAAATTCGAAGACCGGATCCGTGAACTTGCTCGCGAAGCCGTAGACAAACTCATGGATTCGGACGGTCAGGTCGACATCGTAACAGACTTTGCTCTGCGCTTCCCATTGCACGTCATCATGACTCTTCTCGGTGTGCCGGAAGAAGATGAGCCGCGCATGCTGAAGCTGACCCAAGAATTGTTTGGAGGCAACGACCCCGAACAGCAACGCGAAGAAGTCAAGCTCGAGCCAGATGTCGCTGCGCGTATGTGGATGGGAGCTGTCCAGGACTTCTATGCGTATTTCAGCGATCTTTCCGAGCACCGACGGTCTCACCCGAAGGACGATCTGCTGTCGCTCATCGCCAACGCCAAGGTCGATGGTGAGTACCTTTCCGAGGTGTTGTGCAACGGATACTATCTCGCCATTGCCACGGCCGGCCACGACACGACGTCTTCCACCATTTCGGGCGCACTGCGTGCGTTTGCCGAGTTCCCGGATCAGCTTGACAAGGTACATGCCGACCCGTCGTTGATTCCCAGCCTCGTGGACGAGTGTATTCGTTGGGTGGCTCCGGTGAAGCATTTCATGCGGGCTGCTAGTCGAGACACCGAATTGCGCGGTCAGGAAATCAAGAGCGGGGACCGGCTGATGCTGTGCTACCCGTCGGGCAACCGCGACGAGGATGTCTTCGAGAATCCTGATGTGTTTGACCTCACCCGGAGGCCGAACAAGCACATCTCCTTCGGCTACGGCCCACATATGTGCCTTGGTCAGCATGTGACAAAGATCGAAATGCGGATCCTATTCGAGGAGTTGCTTCCCCGGCTCAAGTCCATCCAGCTGGCAGGTGACCCGAAGCTGTCCCAAGCGAACTTTGTGGGTGGACTCACGAAGCTTCCTGTCCGATTCACCAAGGCGTAACTTCCCGACACGTTGTGGGGACCGCGGTGGTATGTGGTGGCCGTGACTTAATGCACGGCCACCGCGACCGAGGAAGGACAATTCCCGGCTATGGGAAATGACAGCTACTCAGAGGCTATGCTTGGTGATGGCCCCCGAAGCCGGGTTGTTATCGTGGGGGCCGGCCACGGCGGTGCCAACGCGGCGGCTTTTCTTCGGCAAAAGGGGTTTGGTGGCGAAGTCATTTTAATCGGTGAAGAACCTGTCATGCCCTACCAGCGCCCCCCGTTGTCAAAGGCATATATCGCCGACCACATGAGTGTGGAAGACCTCTATCTCAAGCCTACGCAGTTCTACCGGGACCAGGGAATCGAGCTGCGGCTGGGGACCCGAGTAGCTGAGGTGAACCCGGAAGGAAAATTTGTCAGCTTCTCGGATGGAACCACTCTTGAGTATGACGTGCTTATCCTTGCGACTGGTGCAGCACCTCGGTCGCTGGACGTGCCGGGTAGCGACCTCACCGGGATTCAGGAGCTGCGGACGATTGCTGATGCCGGTCGGTTAAGAGACTTGATACCGTCTAGTGGACACCTGGTCGTAGTTGGTGGCGGCTACATCGGACTTGAGGTCGCCGCTGTCTGCCAGACAAATGGTGTTCGCGTCACGGTAATTGAGCGAGAAGATCGCCTTCTGGCCAGGGTGGCCAGCGTCGAGCTGTCAAAGGTGCTCACTGCCTATCATCAAGAACGAGGCACAAACATACTTACTTCTGACTCCGTCGTGGGGTTTGCCGGTGGTGCTGACGGGGCGGTGCGTTCCGTTATTCTCAGCGACGGAACTGAAATTGCCTGTGGCGGTGTTCTTACGGGGATCGGTGCTGTTCCATGTGATGCGTTGGCGTGTGGCGCTGGATTGCACTGCGATAATGGTATTGTTGTGGACGAACAGTCGCGGACCAGCGACAGATGGATTTTCGCGATCGGTGATGTGACGCGACGACCGCTTCCCAATCGTACTGATCTGTTTCGAATGGAGAGTATCCCGAGCGCGGTAGAACAGGCTGGACAGGCGGTCGCCGCTATCATGGGAGGACCGCAGCCAAAGCCCGAGGTTCCCTGGTTCTGGTCGGACCAGTTCAACTTGAAGCTGAAGATGGCCGGCCTTGTCCATGAGGGTGAGGAGGTCATCGCCAGGAATTCCTTGGAGGGTTTTAAGATCGCCTTCTTCCACGTTCGAGGCGAGAATGTTGTGGCGGTCGAAACGATTAATTCTCCGGGTGAATTCATGGCAGGTAAGAGGTTCATCGAGAAGAACGCACGGGTCGACCTTACCAAGCTTGCTGACAGCTCGGTTCCTCTGCAGGGAGTGTTAGTGTGATGGTGGAGAAGTGATGCCGAAAATTACTTGCATCAATGATTATGACGGTTCCCGGTGGGAGCTGAATGTCGATTCCGGGTGCAGCGTCATGGAGGCCACTGTCAATAACAACGTGCCCGGGATCGTGGCCGAATGTGGTGGGAGCTGCTCGTGCGCAACTTGTCACGTGTATGTTGACGAATCTTGGCTGGGTAAGCTTGAGGAGGCGACCCAAGAGGAAAAAGATCTGATTGAATTCCTTGACGGTGCTCGCTCGAACTCTCGATTGTCCTGCCAAGTTCTTCTGACCGATGAATTGGATGGCTTGACATTACGTATCCCTGAGTCGCAGGAGTGAAAAGAATGGCAGGTGTGCCGCTTACAACCTGTTTTAGATCTTGTTCTGGCGTGGGATAGGCGGCGATACGCCATGGGTACAAGCTCTGACGCTCGGTGCGTCGCCGGTTTGACGGTCTCGTTTGGTGGGTTTGGCCTACCGGTGTAGGGGTACTTCCAAACAGGTTCTTATGTGGGGTGAGGGGCAACAATGGCTGAAGTAATCGATTATCATTCACTGTTCATCGGTGGTGAATGGGTCAGGCCGGAGTCGGACAAGACAATAACGGTCGTGTCGGCCAGCACCGAGGATGTTATCGGCACTGTGCCGGAAGCGTCCGAAAAGGATGTGGACCGCGCGGTCGACGCTGCCAGGGCGGCCTTCGACGATCCGAATGGATGGTCAACGTGGCCCGTTTCGCAGCGTGCTGAAGCGATGCGGCGCCTCGCCTCGGCCCTTGAAAGCCGGAGTGCGGAGATCGTTCGTCGAGTGAGTAGCCAGAACGGGATGCCGCTCGTAATTGGTCAGCAATTGGAGGCGGTATTTCCGGCGGTTCTGCTGAGGTACTACGCCGATCTCATCGAAAACGCTTCGTTTGAAGAGAGGCGTCCGGGTCTGTTCGGCGGTAATACCCTGGTACGGCGTGAGCCGATCGGTGTCGTCGGTGCGATCGTCCCATGGAACTTTCCGCAGGCGCTTGCGGCTTTCAAATTGGCACCGGCCCTGGCGGCTGGCTGCACAGTGGTTATCAAGCCCTCGCCGGAAACGGTCTTGGACAGCTATGTCCTAGCAGAGGCCATCGAGGAGGCTGGGATCCCACATGGAGTCGTGAATATCGTTCCGGGCGGCCGAGAAATCGGTGCGTTCCTGGTTGCCCATCCGAAGGTAGACAAGATTGCCTTCACCGGATCAACGGCTGCTGGGCGGTCGATCGCAGAAGTTTGTGGACGACTGCTCCGTCCTGTCACCTTGGAGTTGGGTGGCAAGTCGGCAGCCATCATCCTCGATGATGCAGACTTGCCAGGTAGCCTGGAGAATCTGTTCGGTGCGTGCCTGCTGAACAACGGGCAGGCATGTTACCTGGGTACGCGTGTACTGGCGCCTCGCAGCCGCTACGATGAAGTCGTCGATATCTTTACCGGGTTCGTCGGTGCACTCAAGGTTGGCGACGCCCTTGATCCGACGACTCAAGTCGGGCCGCTTGTCAGCGCTCGACAGCGTGAACGCGTGGAAGGCTACATCGCGAAGGGCAAGAACGACGGCGGACGTGTGACGACGGGTGGTGGACGCCCGAAGGATCGCGACAAGGGCTGGTTCGTCGAGCCGACTGTGTTTGCTGATGTGGACAACAGCACGACGATCGCGCAGGAGGAAATATTTGGACCCGTGCTGTCGGTGATTCCCTACGGCGACCTCGACGATGCGATCCGAATCGCTAATGATGTCGACTACGGTCTGGGAGGTTCGGTGTGGACGGCGGATGCCGATCGGGGTCTTGACGTGGCTCGGCGCGTGCACACGGGAACGTTCGGGATCAATGCCTATCTGCCCGATCCGACCGCGCCGTTCGGGGGCATCAAGGCCAGTGGCCTGGGCCGAGAGCTGGGCCCCGAAGGCTTGGCCGCATACCAGCTGACCAAGTCTGTCTATCTTGACAAGTAACATTTCGCATATGCATCTGGCTTCGCCGGATGAATGATACTCCCGGTGTCGACGGCATCGATCTTGTCGACACCGGGAGTCACCGACGATTGAAATCCAGACGGAGTTACTGTTGGCCTCGGGGCCCATGCATTTCATCGGGAATCCTGCCCGGAGGCATGGTTGATGCGATCCCTGATGTGCCGAATGGCCAGTCGCTAGATCCGGAAGCGAACTTTGATGCTTCATTGGACGACGGTGATTATCCTGTCGGTGTCCTCGCTGTGGTGCGTTTTCACCTTGATTGTTGTGCATTGAACCAGTATGAGATCACTTCGGCACGGTTCGTCATACCGAGTTTGCGAAGGATGTGTTTGACGTGCGATTTCACCGTACCGGCAGAGATGATCAAATGGTCGGAGATTTGGCTGTTGGTCTCGCCGGCCGCCATCAACCTAAGTACCTCCATTTCGCGACGGGTGAGGTCGTAGGCGTCTAATGCGGTATGGGTTATCCGGGGTGTGTTCACCGTCCGTCGTGCAGGTAGCGATAAACCATCACTTGCGATAGTAACTTCTTTACTGAACCCTTCAGCGGCCGCCGTGATACTTTCGGATAGTTTTGCGACCTCAATTTGGATGGCTGCGGCGCGTTCGAGTAGAATTGCGCGTTCTAACACATAACCGAAACCTTCCGCAAATAAGTTGAGCAGGTTGCGGTCGAGCTCACCCACATCTCCGCGGTGGAAGTACTGATCACAGTGCAACAATCCAATAAGGTTACCCTCCGGCATGAGTGCCGCCGCGACGTATGAGCGGGACAAGGAAGGGCCGACAATTGCCCTGTTTGCTTTTGGATTCTGTTGCGCGTCAGTAACCAGGATGCCATGCCTGCGTCGAACGAGTTCGAATTCTGGGAGTGAAGAAACTAACTGCTGTGGGTGTTCCTGACCTGACCGGACGATAGCCTGAGCCCACTCGGAGTCACCGTCGACATATGCGGACACTGGTGTCCATACCGACTTGTCAACCATGGAGAGCATAGCTCGATCAAATCCCATTTCGGCCATGACTTTTGGACACTTGTTGCTCAACTGGTTGATTTGTCTAATATCCTGGAACTGGCCCAGCGCCTGCTGTACGGTTCGGATGGCTTCTGTCCTTCGCATGATTTCTATGCGGCGAACGATATTCTCGGCGCCACGGATCCGGAGCAGCAATTGGACTAAATCCTCGGATGAGACTACGGCTTCAATCGCCTCCCTGTCCCCGCTCAGTGCCCGACTCACGGCAGTCCAAGCTGTGTTTAGTGCATGCGTCGCTGCGTAGAAATCGTGAATGTCTTCCAGTGCCGGCGTGGCGCTGGGCGAAAGAAGACGCTTGGCGCTTTCGATTGTCTCAAGTACGTCGGCAAGCTCCTGTCGGGACAACGCCTCGGCCAGGCGTGAGCGCCACTCGTGGGCACGTCTCGGGGTGACGGTTGCTGTTCCCATCGTGATCTTCCCTTTTGCAGCACCACTGCTCACTGTATTCGGTAGGTGGCTGTCAGTCATTATGCATGACTCCAATCTATGTCGGGCTGCTGTACCCATCGCTGGTACGAGGTGAAACCGGCATGCGTATTCTCCTCATCGGCCCTGACCGTGACCAGTGCTCTACCCGCCGTGTCGCCGGGTAGGCGGCGGCGTCTCACCCACAGCCCTTGCATCCCCGCATGACAGTCTCCCGTCATGGGGCTCGTGCCGCCCCGTTGCCAGGACGTGTAGGCGAGTCGCCAGTGCGCGGAGAGGCTCGGCGGTTCGTTGTCGGATCTCGGCCAGCCAGGCTTGTGCCTGTTTGTCGCTCTCGGCCGCCCGTACTTCCGTCGCGCTTATCGCATCAGATGACGGTCAATACGCCTGTACAGTGGGACCGCCAGGCTTGAGAAGAACCGGGCAAAGTTCCATTCCTGAAACAGGCGTCGTGTTCGCCGTCAAACTTCTCATGCTATTGGTGGAGAAGGCGCGATCGCACGTTCACAAATTCGATGTCACGTTTCTGCTATGGTTACACGCGCGCTGACGATACCTATACCGCGCCCACCCCGAGCGGTTCGTGCGCCTGCCACCGTTCCCGTCCCGGTCACCCGAGCCGGCGTAGATCAGTTCGCCGGAGGGCATCCCCGAGCAGGGAACGGTTGCATGTAACAGGAGAATCGGTAGTTCCCACAAGGTTTTGATCTTGTCTTGCGCGGGTTGAGGGGTTCCGTCCTGAAGTGCATTTTGGTTGGACCTTTGGTAAGTTATGATCAAAAGTGGCTGGCGGGAGACGTGCGGTGGACCTTCAGCTGGCGGAAGATCAGGAGGCGATCCGTAGGGTGCACGCCGAGCTGGCCGGGAAGTTCGACGACCACTACTGGATGGAGAAGGGCCAAGCACACGAGTTCCCCTATGGAGCTCTACGACGCCATCGTCGCCGACCGCTGGCTCGGCATCACCGTCCCGAAAGGGTACGGCAGCCACAGCTTCGGGATCGGCGAGGCGGCGTTGTTGATCGAGGAGATCGCCAAGTTCGGAGGCGGGGTGAACGCGCGAGCACCATCCACCTGTCGATCTTCGGTATGTACCCGATGCTCAAGTATGGGTCGCCGGAGCTCAGGCAGCCGTATCCTTCCCCGCATCGTCATCGATGACTGCTATATCTGTTTCGGTGGCGCCGAGCCCGGGCGGGTCTGGACATCTGGAGACCATCCGGATCATCACCTTCGCGCGCCACGACGACGACCATCGCGTCGTCGACTGGTGCAAGGTCTGTATCTCCAAGGCCCTGGAGTCCGAGAAGGTCCTGCTGCTGAGATGCCGATGGCATCTGCTTGCTGGGGATCGGCTCGGATTACGTGGCCGATGCAGTCCGGCGCGCCATCGTGCTCGTCGCCGAGATCAATCAGTCGAACTCGCCGGGCATTTCCACCACTTGGGGCCACGTCCGAGGCGTTAGCGGCGTTCAAGAAGCGCCGAGCGCCGCACTTCACGGGAAGGTAGGAAAAACAATGGTGACGCTGGGAGGTGTCGACCCAGGTTTCGGCCCTCGGGACGACCTGCGGCACTGGCCAGCCCCGGGCGGGAAGATGCGTGACAGCCTCTTCTGGGAGCTGATCATGCCTGAGGAGCGGTTGGGTATGCAGATCTATCTATACCTCACCGACCGGGGCAAGACCGGCTACAACGTTTCCGTCTGGGGACCGGACACCGAGCCGGTTGCGCTCAAGCTGGCGAGCGGGAGCGTACCGACCGGCATGGACTTCGACAACTTTGCGTTCCAGGGCCTCACCGTCAAACAGCCGGAGCTGCGTCGTACCGCCGAGGTCGTGTTCCGCCACGAGGACCTGACCATTGAATACACCTTCGCAGCGATCCACGACGCGTTCAGCTACCGTTCGAACCCCGACGGCCTGCCCGCCTGGTTCGCGGAGAACCGGCTGGAGCAGACCGGTCGCGTCACGGGCTTCATCGACGTCGGCGGACGCCGGATCGAGTGGGACCGGATGGGGCACCGTGACCATTCGTGGGGGAACCGCAACTGGGGGATTCCGCACCATTGGAAGTGGTTCGTCGCGTACACCGAGTCCGGCCGGGCCGTGAACGGCTGGATCTGGATCGCCAAGGGCGAGTGGGGATTCGCAGGCTATGTCGTCAAGGATGGCGTGACCGTTCCGGTCTCGCACATCAAGCACAAGGCCTCTTACAACGATGACATGACCCAGCGCCGGCTCGATGCCGAACTGGTCGACATCACCGGCGAGAGCACCCATCTCGTGCTTGACAGCTACGGGGTCGTTAAGCTGCCCACCAACGACAAGATGGCCACCGAGATCTGGGAGGCGGCTTGCACCGCGACAATCGACGGTGAGGTCGGCGCCGGACAGTTCGAGACCCACTGGCCGACGCCCTACCTGCAGCACCTGATTGAGAGCAAGGAGTGATCTGGGGCTGATCGGTTACCGGTTGTAAGGCGCTGGGGGAGTGCCTGAGTGTGCACGGCCTGTGTGAAAGGCCCCTGACGGCTTGTTCTCCTCTACCGTCCACCGAACGTTCCGGCGGGGAAGTGGCCCTGGACCCGTTCCGGGCGAGCGTCCCGGCCTCTGGTGTCGATCAACGGCAGGCTTTCGGTATGGCGAGCATGTGGACAACCGCTGGGTGTGGCAGAAGGCGCGCAGGTGTGGGTCCTTGCCGTAGCCGGCGTCGGCGATCGGCCAAAATCATCTGCAGGCAGGTTGTTTGCGCCCTCGCGACTTCCGGCACTAGGGTCCAATGGTCAGACCTTTACTTGGAGGTAGGGTGCGCGCAGTTGTCCTCCGTGAGTTCGGTGCGGCGCGGAACTTGCGGTTCGCCGATTTTCCCGATCCGCGACCGGAACCCGGATGGACGACGGTCCGGCTCCGTGCCACCGCCTTGAACTGGCACGACGTGCTGGTCCGGCAGGGCAGGTACCATTCCCCGCTGCCGCATGTGCTCGGTGCGGACGGCGCGGGCGTGCGCGTGGACACCGGCGAGGAAGTAGTGATCGTGCCCTCGCTGTGGTGGGGCGAGGACGACAGTGCGCCGGGTGCGGACTGGCAGATCTTGGGTGACCACCAGCCGGGCACCTACGCCGAGCTGGTGCGGGTGCCCGTCGAATGCGTGGTGCCGAAGCCCGCCGGGCTCAGTTGGCCTGAGGCGGCGGCTCTGCCGCTGGTGGGGCTGACCACCTATCGCGCGCTGTTCACCCGTGGCCGGCTGCGCGCCGGGGAGTCCGTGCTGGTGCTCGGTGCCGGTGGCGGTGTTGCCACGATGGCGGTCGGTCTCGCTGCCGGCATCGGTGCATCGGTGGTGGTCACCTCGTCCTCGGCCGCCAAAATCGCGCGGGCCCGCAGCCTCGGGGCCAGCGGTGGCGTTCTCTACACCGAGCCTGACTGGGCGCAGGCGGCGAAGGAGGGCTCACCCGGGGGAGGAGGTTTCGACCTCGTGCTGGACTCGGTGGGAAGCTGGCAGGAGTCGATCCAGGCGTTGCGCCCCGGCGGCCGGCTGGTGGTTCTCGGTGCTTCGCGCGCGCAGGAAGCGCTTATCGACGTACGGCGCTTCTACTTCGGCCAGTATGACCTGCTCGGCACCACGATGGGCAGTCCTCGCGATTTCGCCGGGCTGCTGGCGCTGCTGGAATCCCGGCAGGTGGCACCTCCAATCATCGACAGGGTTTTCCCGCTCGACCAGGCTGAGCAGGCGCAGCAGTACCTCGAGCGGGGCGAAGGGTTCGGCAAGATCGTCCTTGTGCAGGATTGAACACCCGTACCGGGAAGGGACAACGTCGATGGCAGACAAGCTCGTCCGTTACGAGGTGGATGACCGCGGTGTCGCTTTCGTGACACTGGACCACCCGCAAACCCGCAACGCGCTCAGTGACGAGCTCCTTGACGATCTTCTGGCTGCACTGGAAGGGGCGAGGAACGACAGCGCCGTGCGGGTCGCGGTGCTCACCTCGTCGCATGATCGGATCTTTTCCGCGGGTGGCAATCTCAAGGCGTTCGCCGATGATCGTCCGACGATTACCAAGTACGCCGGTCTTGATCGCTTTCCGCGTCTTTTCAAGCTGATCGGGGCTTTGGGCAAGCCGGTGATCTGTGCCGCCAACGGTGACGTGCTCGCGGGGGCGTTCGGGTTGGCGCTGGCCTGCGACCTGGTGATCGCGAAGGAGTCGGTCCGGTTCGGCTGTCCAGAGATCAACGTGGGCGCGTTCCCCTTCATGATCTCGGCTCTCATCTACCGCAACGTCGATCGGATGAAGGCCAACGAGCTGATGATGCTCGGTGACCTCATCAGCGCTTCGGAAGCCCGTGACCTGGGCATCGTGAACACGGTAGTGCCCGACGCCGAGTTCGACGATGTCGTCCGTGCCTGGGCGCACAAGGTGGCGTCGAAGTCGCCGCTGCTGATGAAGCTTGGCAAGGATGCCATCAACGCCACTCGCGACCTCGGTTTGGGCGAGGCCCTGGATGTACTGCAGGCTCAGCTCGCCCTGGCCTTTACCACCGAGGACCTCGTCGAGGGAGTGCGGGCGTTCCGTGAGAAGCGGGCCCCCGAGTGGAAGATGAGGTGATCGTTTCGTCCTGACCGGCTACCGGCACCGGGGTCAAAGTCATTGCTTTTTTGGTCTAACCATTCTAAGGTCGACTAAAGTACTGTGACCTGGCACACGGTCACTGTTGACTGCGAGGAAGATCACCATGACGTTCACCACGGTGACGGACCGCTACTCACAAGACGACATCGCCACCTTCTACGCCACCGGTTTATGGCGTGAGGAGACCCTGTTCGACGTCCTGGACGTTCAGGTTTCCGGGCAGCCCGACAAGGTGTTCATCACGGACGACACCACGTCCCTGACCTACCAGGAGCTCCGGGACACCGGGCTGCGTCTCGCGGCGAGCCTGAAGCATCTGGGCTTGGGCAAGGGGGACCGCGTCTGCGTCCAGATCCCCAACTGGACGGAGTTCGCGCAGATCGCGGTGGCGCTGGCGCGGATCGGCGCCATCATGGTACCGATCATGCCGATCTACCGGCGTGACGAGGTCGGCTACATCCTGCGCGACGGTGGCATCCGCATGGCCATCACCTGCGAGAGGTTCAAGAACTTCGACTACCTCGACATGTACACCAGGCTCCAGGCCGACTGCCCGGACCTGGAGAAGATCGTTGTAGTGCGGGGGGGCTCCTCCGACGAGCGTGGCTCGGTGATTGCGTTCGGGTCGCTGTTGGCGGCCTCCGACCCGGTGACCGCGGCCGAGGAGATCGGTGCGGGTGCCGGCGCCGACGATCCTTTCGTCATCGTCTACAGCTCGGGCACGACGTCTCGCCCCAAGGGCTGCCTGCACACCTTCAACACCTTTGCCGCCGGCTCGCGGCTGCTCGGCAAGGGCCTCGGTTACCGCCAGTCCGACATCCAGTTTGGCCCGTCGCCGGTGACACACACGACGGGGTTCATCACGAGCCTCCTCATACCGATGATCTACGGCGCCGCCTCGCACCTCATGGAGGCATGGGAGCCCAGCGCGGGGTTACAGCAGATCAGCAAGTTCCGCTGCACCGTCGCGGTGACCGCGACGACGTTCCTGCAGATGCTCATGGACGTCTACGATCCCGACGAGCACGATCCCAGCAGCCTGCGCATCTGGGTCTCCGCGGGTTCACCCATTCCGGGGGCTTTTGTGGAACGGGCTCGCAAGCTGTTGCCGGACTGCCAGATACTAAGTCTCTACGGCCGTACGGAGAACGCCGTGACCACCATGTGCACGGTGGAGGACGATCCAGCTCGTTCGGTCACCTCCGACGGATCGGCTCTACCCGGCACCTCGATCAAGGTCGTCGACGAGGCGGGCTTCGAGGTGCCGCGCGGTCAGGAGGGCGACCTCGCTTTCCGTGGGCCCAGCCACATGCTCGAGTACATCAACAACCCGCAGGAGACCGCCGCTCTGTTCACCTCGGACGGCTATTCGCGGTCAGGTGACCTGGGGGTCATGGACACCGACGGCTATGTCCGGGTGACCGGCCGGTTGAAGGACATCGTCATCCGCGGTGGCATGAACATCAGCGTCCGCCAGGTCGAGGATCTGCTCACGGCGCACCCGGCCGTCAGCGGTGTCGCGGTCGTCGGGATGCCGGACGACCGGCTGGGGGAGCGGCTGTGCTGCTACCTCGTGCTCGCCGCGGGGCATGAGTCGCTGACGCTGGAGGACATGCAGACCTACCTTCTCGATCAGGGTCTGGCCATCCAGAAGATGCCCGAACGCCTGGAGATCGTGCCACGGCTGCCGATGACCGCAACGGGCAAAATCCAGAAGCACCTTCTCCGCGCCGACATCGCCGAGAAACTCAAGGCGTGATCTGGGCTGGCGCGCCGCTGTCGATGCGGCGCGCCAGCCGCGGTGGGGCCGGCGGCCAGCAGGTGGGGCTGGCGCGATGAAGCGTCGCGTCGACGTCAGGGTGCGGTGACGACGACCTTCGCGCTGGCCTTCACCACCGTATC
>NZ_CAAAFO010000065.1:59206-80510 GCF_900634715.1 Candidatus Protofrankia californiensis
GTACTGCCAGCGCACCGAACCGACGACCACGCGTTCGAGGGCCAGGCCGAGCTTCTCGACGAAGGCGCGCTGGTCGCGCCGGTGCCCGACAACGACGATATGGGTCGGGGTGGCCAGTAGATCGTCGAAACCCGCGGCGCGCGCGGCGTCCGCGTCCGTGTGCACGGGGTCCGTGGTGAACGTCGCCCGGGAGAACTCCCAGATCTTGCCGCGCTCGACGTCGAAGGCGACCTTGTCCACTATGGTGCCGATGAGTTCCCCGCTCAACCGTAGTTCCTCGCCAACGTGAAAACCCCTTTTCGGTCTGACCTATAGTACCATCGCATCAATCGCGGATGAGGGGTACTAACATGGATCTTGCGGACTCGCCGGAGGAACAACACTTCCGCACCGAGGTCCGGCAATGGTTGGCCACGGCCCTTCCGCAGCTTCCCTGGCCGGAGCCGGCCGACCTGGTCGAGAAGCTGCCGTTCTGGCGGCAGTGGCAGCGTATGCTTTTCGACGCCGGTTATGCCGGACTGTCGTGGCCGAAGGAGTACGGCGGCGGTGGTGCCAACGCGAAAATACGCGCGATCTTCACCGAGGAGACGGACCGCGCCGGCGTACCCGAGCGTCTGAACATCATCGGTGAGGACCTCGCCGGTCCGACGATCATCGGGTTCGGCACGGACGCGCAGAAGGAACGGTTTCTCCGGCCGATCCTCTCCGGTGAGGAGATCTGGTGCCAGCTCTTCTCCGAGCCGGAGGCCGGATCAGATCTGGCGTCGCTGCGGACCAGGGCGGCCAAGGTCGACGGCGGCTGGCGGCTGCAGGGCCAGAAGATCTGGACCAGCCGGGCCCACCTCGCAGCCCACGGCATCCTGCTCGCGCGCACCGGCAGGGGACCGCGTCACAAGGGCATCACCTACTTCCTGCTGCCGATGGACGCCGAAGGCGTCACCGTCCGTCCACTCGCGCACATGCTGGGCGAGGCCGAGTTCAACGAGGTCTTCCTCGACGACGTGTTCGTCCCGGACGACATGGTTGTCGGTGAGGTGGACGGCGGCTGGCGCGTCGCGATGGCCACGCTGTCCTATGAACGGGTCGCCATCGCCACCGGCCGGGTGAACACCAAGCGCGCCGTCGACGACATCATCACGGACGTCAGCGGGCTCGCCGACGACAACGGACGCCCGCTGGGGGAGGACCCGGCGATCCGCCAGAAGGTCGCCGATCTCTACGGGCGTGCTCTGATCCACTATCTCATCGGTCAACGGGTGGTCACGCTCGCCACCGACGGCGGCCCACCCGGGCCGGTAACCTCGA
The DNA here is from genome assembly GCF_900634715.1 of Candidatus Protofrankia californiensis. Classification (GTDB taxonomy): domain Bacteria; phylum Actinomycetota; class Actinomycetes; order Frankiales; family Frankiaceae; genus Protofrankia; species Protofrankia californiensis. The sequence continues at coordinate 60,512 of NZ_CAAAFO010000065.1, forward strand.
TCGGCAAGCTCTACTTCTGCCCGCTCGTCGAGGACCTGGCCGATTTCCGGCTCTCCCTGGAGCCGCTCGGCGGTCAGTTCTCCCCGGAGGACGAACGACTGGCCGCCTCGCGGTGGCTCCGGTTGGCCTATCAGGCTCGCGGCACCGCGATCGCCGGGGGCTCCACCTTCATCCAGCGCAACATCGTCGCCGAGCGCATCCTCGACATGCCCCGGAGCTGATCGTGACCGAGTACACCTGGACTCCCACCTCCGAGTACGTCGAGAACGCCAACGTCACGCGGCTGGCGCGCGCGCACGGCCTGTCGTCGCTCGCCGAGCTGCGCGAGCGCTCGGTGCGGGACATCGGCTGGTACTGGGACGCTGTGGTGAAGGACCTGAACCTGCCGTTCCGCACGCCGTACTCGCGGGTGGTCGACCTTTCCGCGGGCATCGAGCATCCCGACTGGTTCGTGGGCGGCGAGCTCAACATCGTTGACGCCTGCCTGGGACGTTGGGACGGGGACGAGTCGGTCGCGAATCAGCCGGCCGTCATCCACACGGCCGAGGATGGCAAGACCAGGACTGTGACCTACCGCGAACTCGTGCGGCAGGTGAACAGGGTCAGTGCGGGCCTGCGTGGGTTGGGGATCGGGAAGGGCGACGCGGTGGCCCTGTTCCTGCCGATGGTTCCCGAAGCCGTTGTCGCCTGCTACGCGGTCGCTCGCCTCGGTGCGGTCCTGGTGCCGTTGTTCTCCGGGTTCGCGCCCACCGCCATCGCCTCCCGCATCCAGGATGCTGACGCCAAGGCGGTCATCGTGGCCGACGGCACCGTGCGGCGTCGACGCGCGGTGCCCATGAAGCCACTGCTCGACGAGGCGCTGCGGTCGTGCCCGACGGTGGAGCATGTCATCGTCGTCGGCAACCTCGAGGGCGTCCCGGAGACCTCCGGGGCCAGGGACACCCGGTGGAGCGATCTTCTCGCCGGCCCGGGCGACGCCGGCGAGGCCGAGGTGATGCGCGCGACCGACACCCTGCTGCTGGCGTACACGTCCGGAACGACGGGCCGGCCCAAGGGCGCTGTCCACACCCACGCCGGTTTCCTCGTGAAGGTGGCCAGCGAGGTCGCTTACTCCTTCGACGTCGGCCCGGGGGGTGTGTTCTGCTGGGTAACCGACATGGGCTGGATCATGGGCCCGCTGTCGATCTTCGGGACGCACGCCAACGGCGCGACGCTGCTGCTGTACGAGGGCTCGCCCGACGTGCCCGACTCCAACCGCCTGTGGGACCTGGTGGACCGGCACGGCGTCACCATGCTCGGGGTCTCGCCGACCCTGATCCGGACGCTTCGCTCCAGTGAGAAGGCCTCGGTCGACGACTTCGACCTGTCGTCGGTGCACGTGCTCGGGTCGACGGGCGAGCCCTGGGACCCCGACTCCTACGAATGGCTGGCAAAGGACGTCTTCGGGGGACGGGTCCCGATCATCAACTTCTCGGGTGGCACCGAGGTCGGCGGATCCTTCCTCGCGCCGTACCCGGTCGAGCCCATCCGGAGCTGCTCGCTGGGCGGGCCGTCGCTGGGCATGGACGTCGACGTGGTGGACGACCGGGCTCAGCCGGTGCGTGGCGAGGTCGGCGAGCTGATCTGCCGTCAGCCATGGCCCGCGATGACGCGCGGAGTGTGGCGGGACGAGGCCCGCTATCTCGAGGCGTACTGGTCGACCTTCCCCGGCGTGTGGCGTCACGGCGACTTCGCCATGGTCGACAAGGACGGGCAGTGGTTCATCCTGGGCCGCTCCGACGACGTCATGAACGTGGCGGGCAAGCGCCTGGCACCCGCCGAGGTCGAGTCAATCATGATCACTCATCCGGCTGTGGCCGAGGCGGCCGCGGTCGGCGTTCCGGACCCCAAGAAGGGCGAGGCCGTCTGGGCGTTCTGGGTTCCCCGCCCGGACGCGACCGAGGACGTCTCGGCACAGCTGCGGGAGATGGTCGCGGCCGAGCTCGGCAAACCCTTCGCTCCGGGGCTGGTTAGGCGGGTTTCACAGCTGCCCAAGACGCGGTCGGCGAAGATACTCCGACGCGCGGTGCGGGCGGCGGCCCTGGGCCGGGATCCCGGGGACCTCTCGGGTGCGGAGAATCCGGACGCGGTGGACGAGATCCGCTCGGTGGTCGGGCTGGGCAACTGAGCGCGGCTGGGTCGAGATCGATGGTCCCCGACGAGGTGCGCCAGCGCCTGTCATGCCTCGTCGGGCACCGAGATCTCGGTGCGTTCCTCGACCTCGAGGACTGCCTGGGCGTAGGAGTGGACGTGACGGTTCATCCGGCGTACCGCGGCCTCGGGGTTCTGCGCTCGAATGGCTTCGGTGATGGACAGGTGCGCCTTCGCCGTCAGCCGTCGTACCTCGGCGTCGATGAACCTCTCGTTCTCGGTGGCGGTGTAGATCGCTCGCGAAAGGGCGGTCATGAGACCGGTCAGCAGCTCGTTGTGACTGGCGATCGCCACGCCCACGTGCCAGTCGACGTTGGCCTGCAGGAACGCCGCCAGCGTGCTGTTCTCGTCGGCGATGGCCTCGTTGGCGGCGTCGAGCACCTTGAGGTCGTCCGCCGTGCGGTATCGGGCGGCAAGCTGGGCGCAGAACGGCTCGATGGCCTCGCGTGTCTCCAGCAGTGCGGCCAGCCGAATCTGCTGGCCCCGGATCACCAGGCTCACCGAGGTCGCGACCGCCTCCTTGCTCGGCCGCTGGACAAAGGCGCCACCGGCACGACCGGCCTTGATGCGGACCAGGCCCTGAACCTCAAGGATGCGCAGGGCCTCCCGCACCGTTGAACGACTCATCCGGGTCTGCGTGACCAGCTCACGCTCTGGCGGAAGCGGTGTGTTCTCGGTGAACTCGCCGGTGAGGATGCGCTCGCGAAGCTCGTTGGCGAGCACGTCCGATGCCTTGGGGACCTCCATAGGACCGAGCTGGATCGCCGATCGATCCTTCTTCAGCGTGTCAGCCATGTGCTTCTCTCTACAGATGGTCTATTGGTCAGACCTAAGTTACCATCCGAACATCGTGCGCGATGCAATCGTGGAACCGAGCATGACAGGAGCAGGCATGCGGTGGGATCTGGCCGACGAGCAGGAGATGTTCCGGGACTCGTTGCAGGAGTGGCTGGATCGTTTCGCTCCCGCCGAGACCGTGCACGGCTGGCTGGGCACCGGTGACGTCGCCGCGTTCGAGCGGCTGCTGGTCTCGAACGGCTGGTTGGCCGTGGGGTCCGCGGAGGACTACGGCGGCCAGGGCGGTGGCTTGCTGGAGCTCGCGCTCACAGCTGAGCAGCTGGGACGCCACTGCGCCCCGTCCAGCGCGTGGATGGCGTCGGTGCTGGCCATCCCGGCGCTGGCCGGCGTACCGGGGCGTGCTGCCGCGGTGCTTGAGGACGGCAGCTTCGCGGCTCTTGTCGTGAATGCCGACAGGCCGCCGGACGAGCCCGGTCCCGTCCGGTTGTGGGACGGCCGAGACGGCGGCGTCCTGCGCGGCACTGTGCGGTCGGTCCTCGGGGCGGACCGCGCACGGCAGCTGGTCGTCCCGGCGAGCACGGCCGCGGGACGTGCGTTGTTCCTGGTCGACGTCGACACCGACGGAGTCGGGATCAGTGGCAACACGCTGCTTGACCGCAGTCGCTCGGTCGCCGACGTGGATCTCGCCGACGTTCCCGCACAGCAGCTGGGCGTCGACGCCGAGCGGGTGCTCGCCCAGGCCGCACTGCGGGCGGCTGTTCTCGTCGCCGCCGACAGCCTCGGGGCTTCGGAGCGCATGCTGCGTCTCGCGGTGGAGTACAGCAAGCAGCGTCGGCAGTTCGGGGTCGTGATCGGTTCGTTCCAGGCGATGAAGCACGCGGCGGCGTCGATGTTGGTCTCCGCCGAGGCCGCCCGTTCCATCGTCTACTTCGCAGCCGTGTCCGTGGAGCAGGGGCACGAGGAGGCAGCACTGCACGCGGCGACCGCGAAGGCGCAGGTCACGGCCGCTGGTGAGCAGACGGCCGACAGCGCGCTGACCATGCACGGCGCCATCGGTTACACCTGGGAGCACGAACTGCAGCTCGTTTACAAGCGGGCGAAGTTGAACAAACGGCTCTTCGGCACGCCGAGCGTGTGGAACGAGCGCCTGGCCTCGACACTCCCTCTCGTGCCCGTCGGCTGATGCGGCACTTTGGTCTGTCCTTTGATACAGTAAGTCCAAAAGCTGCCGTGCCTGGCCGAGTGGGAGGCCTGCTGTGGACTTTGAATTGACGGAGGACCAGGCGACGATCCGTAAAGCCGTCGCGGACCTTGCGGGCAAGTTCGACGACCAGTACTGGCTGGAGAAGGACGCCGCGCACGAGTTCCCGAGCGAGTTCTACGACGCGTTCGCCAGGGGCGGCTGGTTAGGGATCACCACGCCCGAGAAGTACGGCGGTCACGGTCTCGGTATCACCGAGGCGTCGATCCTGCTCGAAGAGGTGTCGGCATCCGGCGGTGGCATGAACGCCGCGAGCTCGATGCACCTGTCGATCTTCGGGATGCATCCGGTCATCGTCCACGGCTCGGAAGAGCTCAAGCAGCACAGTCTTCCCCGCATCGTCAACGGCGACCTGCACGTGTGCTTCGGGGTCACCGAACCGGGCGCGGGGCTCGACACCACGCGCATCACCACCTTCGCCCGCCGGGACGGCGACCACTACGTGGTCAACGGGCGCAAGGTCTGGATCTCCAAGGCGCTGGAGTCGGAGAAGGTCCTCCTGCTCACCCGGACGACCAGGTACGAGGACGTGAAGAAGAAGACCGACGGCATGACCCTCTTCCTCACCGACCTCGACCGCAACGCGGTCGACATCCGTCCGATCAGGAAGATGGGGCGCAACGCGGTCAGCTCGAACGAGCTGTTCATCGACGACCTGCGCGTTCCGGTGGAGGACCGGGTCGGCGAGGAGGGCCAGGGGTTCCGGTACCTGCTGGACGGGCTGAACCCGGAACGGATGCTGATAGCCGCCGAAGCGCTCGGGCTGGGGCGGGCCGCGCTGCGGCAGGCCGTCCGGTACGGCAACGAGCGCGAGGTGTTCGGCCGTCCCATCGGGAAGAACCAGGGCCTGCAGTTCCCGCTGGCCGACTCGCTGGCCCGCCTCGACGCGGCCGAGCTGGTGCTGCGCAAGGCGACCTGGCTCTACGACCAGGGGAAACCCTGCGCTCGGGAGGCGAACACCGCCAAGTACCTGTGCGCCGACGCCGGTTTCCAGGCGGCCGACCGGGCGCTGCAGACACACGGCGGAATGGGCTATTCCGAGGAGTACCCCGTCGCGCGCTACTTCCGGGAGGCGCGGTTGCTGCGGATCGCCCCGATCAGCCAGGAAATGGTCCTGAACTATCTCGGCTCACACGTCCTCGGTCTTCCCAGGAGCTACTGATGTTCGGTTTGAACGGTCGCTCGGCACTGGTGACGGGCGCGGGTAGCGGAATCGGGGCGGCGGTCGCGGAGGCATTCGCGGCCGCGGGCGCGGCGGTCCTCGTCTCCGACATCGACGAGCAGGCGGCGAAGTCGGTGGCGGAACGGATCCGCGCCGCCGGGGGCACGACGGACTCCTTCGCCCTCGACGTCCGCGACAGCACGGCCGCCGCCGAGGCCGCCCGTCGCGCGGCGGCGCTCGCCGGCGGCACCCTGCACATCCTGGTCAACAACGCCGGCGCGATCGCACCGGCGATGTTCCCCGACCTTACGCAGGACGCGTTTCGCCGGATCATCGACATCCACCTGTTCGGCAGCTTCGTCTGCAGCCAGGCCGTCCTGCCCCACCTTCCCGAGGACGGCAGTGGGCGCATCATCAACGTGACCTCGGCCGCGGGGCTGCAGGGCACGATCGGGCAGGCCAACTACGGGGCGGCGAAGGCGGGCATCATCGGCCTGACGAAGTCGCTGGCCAAGGAGCTCGCGCGCCGGCACGTCACGGTCAACGCTCTCGCTCCGCTGGCGGCCACACCCATGACGCAGAACATCCGGAGCAACGAGAAACTGGCCCAGAAGACGCTGGCGAGAATTCCGCTCGGTCGGTGGGCGCAGCCGGCGGAGATCGCCGGCAGCTTCGTGTTCTTCGCCTCCGACGCAGCCGCATACATCACGGGCCAGGTGCTGCCCGTCGACGGTGGAACGGTGATGTGATGACCAGGGCGACCACGAGTCCTTTTCTGCACACTGGACGCGAGGTGCTGATAGCGGAGGCTGTCCGCGCGCCCATCGGAAAGTCGCACCCGGAGCGGGGCTGGTACCGCGACACCCACCCCAACGCGATCCTCGCCGCGTGCTACACCGAACTGGTCTCCCGTAGCGGCATTGCTCCCGATGCGGTCGAGGACCTCGTCATCGGCTGCACGGCGCCGTTCGGTGAGCAGTCGCGCAACATCGGACGCAACGCCTGGCTCCAGGCCGGCTATCCGCCCGAGGTGCCCGCCGTCACCCTCGACCGGCGCTGCGGATCGGCGCAGACCGCGGTCGCCATGGCAGCCGCGTTGATCGGCTCCGGCACGCACGACGTGGTCATCGCCGGTGGTGTCGAGCACATGGGGCACGTCCCCATCGACTCGCCGCAGAAAATCTCCGATCTGTACGGCGATCCATGGCCGCAGGAACTGCGCGACCAGTACTCCTTCGTCCATCAGGGCGAGAGCGCGGAGCTGATCGCGGACCGTTGGCAGATCAGCCGCGGGGAGATGGACGAGTTCGCGGTGCGCTCGCACCGGCTGGCCGCCGAGGCGGTCCGCGCGGGCCGCTTCGCCGCCGAGATGGTGCCCCTGGAACTGGCGGGGGAGACCCGCACCACCGACCAGAGCATCCGGCCGGAAACCAACCTGGACACGTTGGCCGGGCTCAAACCCGCCTTTCGCGCGGAGGGCGGACGCATCACGGCTGGAAGCTCGTCACCGATCTCGGACGGCGCCGCCGGTGTGCTGCTTGCCTCCCGCCCGGCCGCGCAGCGGTACGGCCTGAACGTCCGGGCCCGCATTCTCGACCAGACCACGGTCGGGGTCGACCCCGTCATCATGTTGACCGGCCCCATCCCCGCGACGCGCAAGCTGCTCGACCGCAACGGACTCACGATCGCCGACATCGACCTGATCGAGATCAACGAGGCGTTCAGCTCCGTGGTGCTCGCCTGGGAACGCGAACTCAAACCCGACATGGACAGGGTCAACGTCAACGGCGGGGCCATCGCGCTCGGCCATCCCGTCGGTGCCACCGGCTCGCGCCTGATGGCCACGATCCTCGCCGAGATGCAACGACGTGACGTCGAGCTCGGTCTGGTCACGATGTGCTGCGGCGGTGGGCTCGGCACCGCCACCCTGGTGCAGCGGCTCGACGGATGATCGAGCTGGCGAGGTACCTGGCACCAGGTGCCGGTGTCTGGTGGAGTCAGGCGAGTGCGGAACCGCGGCCTCTCGTGCATGCTCTGCTCGACCAGATCGGCGAGCTGGGCCCGCGGCGCGCCTTCTGCGGGCTGACCTGGGACGAGCGGCTCACCCGAGAACTGCCCGACACGCTGTCACTCGTCTCGTACGGCGGCCTGGGCGAGTTACGCGCGCTCAGCCGCGCCGGCCGTCTCGATGTGCTGCCGTGCCACTACTCCGCCCTGCCGCGCATGTTCGCCGAGGGACTCGTTCCCCGCGACGTGGGGTTCGTCCAGGTCTCACCTCCGGACGCCGACGGCACCTGTTCGCTCGGTATCGGCGTGGACTACGCGGCTGATGCCGTGCGACACACACCCGTGCTGATCGCCGAGATCAACCAGCGGATGCCGGCGACCGTCGGCACCCCACGGATCCCGCTGAGCCGGTTCGCGGCCGTGGTAGAGACCGACCGTCCGCTGCAGCAGGCGCCCGAGCGTTCACCGGACGCCACGGACCAGGCCATCGCGCGCAACGTCGCGGACCTCATCGCGGACGGGAACACGCTCCAGATGGGTGTGGGTCCGCTTCCGTCCGCGGTTCTCGACTGCCTCGCCGGCCACCGGGATCTCGGCTTCCATTCCGGAATGATCTCCGACAGCATCATGCGTCTCGTCGACAAGGGTGTGCTGACGGGGGCGCGCAAGGAGATCGACGAAGGAACCATCATCACCGGCGCGGCACTCGGCAGCACCGAACTGTACGAACGGTTGGCCGATATGCCGATCGAGTTCCGCCCCGCCAGTTATACCCACGCCCCGGCGACGCTGTCTCGGCTGCGTTCGCTGGTGTCCATCAACTCGGCCATCGAGGTCGATCTGACCGGGCAGGTCGGAGCCGAGATACGACGTGGCGTTCTGATCGGAGCGGTCGGCGGCCAGGTCGACTTCTCGCGTGCGGCGGCACTCACCGGGGCCCGTTCCATCATCGCGGTGCGTGCGCGCTCCGGAGCGGAGTCCACGATCAAGCCGGTTCTCGAGGGCGGCGTGGTGACGACGTCCCGTTCGGACGTGGACGTGGTCGTGACGGAGTACGGCGCGGCGCACCTTCGTGGCTGTGACCTCGTGGAGCGCGCCCGACGCCTGATCGCCGTTGCCGCACCGGAGCATCAGGAAGCCCTCGAGAGGTCTGTACCAGACAGGTTCTGAGAAACAGACAGGTCCGGAGAAAACAGAGAGGAGCCGAGCAATGAGCACTCGCCGCCCCGACCATGTGCACATCCGGGAGGTCGGCCCGCGGGACGGTTTCCAGAACGAACCGGAACGCATCGCCACCGACGACAAGATCCGGCTGATCAACGCCCTGGGCAGAGCCGGTTTCAAGCGGATCGAGGTGGCCAGCTTCGTCCGCCCGGACGTGATCCCGCAGCTTTCTGACGGGGTGCAGGTACTCGACCGCATCGATGTGCCCGACGACGTGTCGCTCATGGTGCTCGTTCCGAACAGCAAGGGGCTGGACAACGCGTTGAAGGTGCGGCACAGGTTTCACGAGGTCGCGATTTTCGTGTCTGCTTCGGAGACACACAACAAGAAGAACGTGAACCGTACCGTCGACGAGACGATGGCCGACAACGACGTCATGGTCGGCCGAATCAAAGCCGAGGGCCTGAACTGCGCCGCCGTCATCGCGACGTCCTTCGGATGCCCGTACGAGGGTAAAATCGACCTGAAGCGGGTGCTGGACCTGGCGGAGCGGTTCGCCGAGGCCGGGGCGACCGAAGTCGGTTTCGGTGACACGACCGGGATGGCCAACCCCGCGTACGCCGGCGAGTTCTTCACCGCGGCGCTCGAACGGCTGCCCGGGGTCGAGGTCACCGCTCATTTCCACAACACGCGGGGGCAGGGATTGGCCAATGCGTTCGCCGCGCTGGAAGCCGGTTGCGCCAGCTTCGAGTCGAGCTTTGGCGAGCTCGGCGGCTGCCCTGTTCCGGCCGGATCGACCGGCAACATCGCCACCGAGGACCTGGTGAGCATGTTCCACGAGATGGGCGTGGCCACCGGCCTGTCGCTGCCCGCGATCATCGAGGCCGCCCGCGAGGCGCAGTCGGTGCTCGGCCGCACCCTCACCAGTCACTCGATCATCGCCGGGCCGGTCACGTGGCCGTCCAGCATCGCCTGACGAGTTTTCCGCAGACACGACGAGCACATCGGAGACAGACATGAGTAGTCGGGTTGCCTTCGTCACCGGCGGCGCGCAGGGCATCGGTGCAGGTATCTCGCGGACCCTCGGGGCCAAGGGTTTCCAGGTCGCCATCGCCGATCTCAACCTGGAGGTGGCGCAGGCAACCGCCGAGTCCATCAACGCCGACGGCGGCAGGGCCGTCGCCGTCCAGGTGGATGTGACGGACACAGCCTCCGTCCAGGCAGGGGTGAAGACGGTGACCGACGAGCTCGGTCCGATCGAGATCGCCGTGAACAACGCCGGCTGGGACGACTTCATGAAGTTCGTCGACACCACCGAGGAGTTCTGGGACCGCATCCTGGAGATCAATTTCAAGGGGGTGCTGCGGGTCACCCAGACCGTCGTGCCCGGCATGCTGGAGCGGGGCTGGGGGCGCATCATCAACATCGGCTCCGACGCAGGCCGCGTCGGTTCCTCGCTCGAGGCGGTGTACTCCGGTGCCAAGGGCGGCATCATCGCCTTCACCAAGACTCTCGCCCGCGAGGTGGCGGCCAAGGGTGTCACCGCGAACACCGTCTGCCCTGGTCCCACCGACACGCCGGCCCTGCGCAGGTTCGCCGACAACGCCGGCCAGGACGCCGAGAAAGTCATCTCCGGAATGACGAAATCCGTGCCCCTGTGCCGACTGGCACAGCCCAGTGACGTGGCGGCGGCCGTCGCCTTTTTCGCCTCCGACGACAGCGGCTACATCACCGGTCAGACGCTGTCCGTCAGCGGCGGACTCACCATGGCCTGACCGGACCTGGGATCGGCCACCGCAGTCAAGGACATCCACAAGAAAAGACATCCACAAGAAAAACAGGCGGCGGCCGGCACCCGTTCCTTGGTCGTGTCCGCAGCCTCCGCGGATTCATGAGCTGTTGATGAGGATGGCACGATGCCCGACCCCAGTAACACGGCCGTCAGCTGGAACCGCGTGGCGGACGGCGTTCTGCGCATAACCCTGGAGCGGCCGCCCGCGAACGCGCTCGGTCGGCCCATCATCGAGGGGCTGACCGCCGCTCTGGACGCTCTGGACGCTCTGGACGCGGCGGGTAACATCACGGTCGTCGTCACGTCCGCCATCCCGGGCTTCTTCGCCGCCGGTGCGGATATCAAGCACATGTCCTCGGTGGACGCCGAGTCCTTCATGGCGTACGGCGACTCGCTGCGCGGCGTGCTCGACAGGCTCGCCGCGCCGAGTCGTATCACGATTGCGGCCGTCGACGGACTTGCGCTCGGTGGCGGGCTCGAGCTGGCGATGGCGTGCACGCTGCGGGTCGCCGGGGCCGGTGCGCGCTTCGGTCTTCCCGAGGTCAAGCTCGGCCTGATCCCCGGTGCGGGTGGCACCCAGCGACTACCTCGGCTCGTCGGCCGCGGCCGTGCCCTCGACATGATGCTGACGGCCAGGCAGGTGGCCGCGCCGGAGGCCCACGCGATCGGCCTTGTCGACCGGCTCGTGGAGGGTGGGAAGGCCGAGCAGGAGGCGCTCAAGCTGGCGGTCAAGCTCCGCACCATGTCACTGCCCGCTCTCCAGGCTGTGATCCGGACGGTCGATGCCTCGTTCGATCTGCCCCTACCGGAAGGTTTTGCCTACGAAGTGGCCCAGGAGCAGGCTTTGTTCGAATCCGGCGAAGCCAAGGAAGGACTGATGGCCTTCCTGGAGAAGCGTCCCCCGAACTTCGTCTGACAGGCAGGTCGGCCAGCCGGCCGCCGGACCGAAATGGTGTCCGTAATAGCGGTGGATTTACTTCTCGAAATTTGGCATGGTTTCTCTATGGCGGCGAACCGTTATATGTTGACTGACGAACAGAGATCCGAGCTGATCATGCTGGTCCGCAACTCGGTCGAGGAACGGGCGATTGCCGACCGGGCGCGGATGGTCCTGTGGTGGGACGAGGGTATGTCGGCCCGTGCGATAGCCGCTCTGCTGCGTGTGTCGCCGCCCACCGTGTATCTGTGGCCGGCGCGTTTCGCCAAGGCCGGGATCGAGGGACTGTATGATGCGCCTCGGTCTGCTCCGCCGCTGGTTCATGATGGCCGAGTGCGCGCGAGGATTCTTGCGCTGACCCGGCAGTCGCCCCCCGCGGAGACGGGGCTGCGGCACTGGTCGAGCCGTGAGATGGCGCGGTACCTGCGGCAGGCCGAGGGGATTGTGGTGTCGCACACCTTCATCGCCGACCTATGGCGGGAGAATAATCTTCAGCCGTATCGGCGGGGCATCTTCAGGCTGTTGACCGACCCGGACTTCCAGATGCTGGACACGGCCGCCGTCGATCGGCTGCGGCATTCGCTGAGCGGCGAGATTCACACGAGCAGCTGAGGAGAAGGATCGTGCGGAGCACCGGGGAGATGGCATTCGAAACCATCCGGCTCGAACGTCCCACGGACGGCATTGTCGTCGCGACTCTGAACCGTCCGGAGCGGCTGAACGCGATGACGGTGCTCATGTTCCAGGAACTCGAGGAAATGGCCCTGGCAGTGGACGGCGATGACGACGTACGCGTTCTGATCATCACGGGCGCGGGCAGGGCCTTCTGCGCCGGCTACGACCTCGACGACGCCGAGGAGCTGTCGAGCCTTTCGCCTATGGATATGCTGAAGCGCCAGGAGCGCGCCGCTCGTGCGCTGGCAACGATCCGGTCGATCCGGATTCCGGTGATCGCGGCGATCAACGGAACCGCGGCGGGAGGAGGGATGTCGCTCGCGCTCGTCGCCGACATCCGGCTGGCCGCGCCGTCGGCCAGGTTCAACGCCGCTTTCGTGCGTATCGGCCTGTCCGCCGGGGATATGGGCGCATCCTGGCTGCTGCCGCGCATCGTCGGGCCCAGCCGCGTCGCCGAGATCGCCTTTACCGGACGTTTCGTCGAGGCGGAGGAGGCCGAGCATATCGGTCTCGTCAACAAGATCGTCTCTGCGGGCACCCTGCTGGCCGAGGCCGTCGCCATGGCCGAACTCATCCGTGCCAACTCACCCGGCGGCGTACAACTGTCCAAACGGGCGCTGCAGGCCAACATGGAGGTGCCCTCGTACGCGGCCGCCCTGGAGCTGGAGAACCGTGGCCAGGTGGTGCTTACCAGGGACGAGGACATCCCGGAGGTCCTCGACGCCTTCAAGCGGGAGCACACCGACATACCGGGATACACCAGCATTCCTGTTCCCGGGTCGCCTGTTCCTGGGCCGGTGACGACGGATCGGACCAACAGTGGGGAAGGCGGTTTCATGCTCCAGTTTGAGCCACCGAAGTTGGAGACGCTGACGCTCGAGCCACTCGCGGGCGGCAACGTGTTGTTGACGGTCAACCGTCCCACCCGGATGAACTCGCTGACGGTCAAGATGTTCGAGGAGTTCAACACCGTCGCCTACGCCCTCCGGGACACCGACGCCAGGGCGCTGATCCTCACCGGGGCGGGCGACCGCGCGTTCTGCGCGGGTTTCGACCTCGACGAGATCGGCGTCATCGGCACCATGAGTGTGCGTGAGTTCCTGCGCTTCCAGGAGATGGCTGCCGGGGGGTTCGCGGCGATTCGTAGCCTTCCTTTCCCCGTGATCGCGGCCATTCACGGAGCGGCCTCGGGGGGTGGCCTGGCCCTCGCGCTCGCCGCGGACATCCGCCTGGTCGCACCGACCGCCAAGTTCAACGCCCCGTTCGTCCGGCTCGGGCTCTCCATCGGGGACCTGGGCACCTCATGGCAGCTGACGCGGCTGGTCGGGCCCGGACGGGCGGCTGAGATCGCCTACACCGTGCGTACCGTCGAGGCCGAGGAGGCGGTCCGGATCGGGCTGGCGAACCGGCTTGTGCCGTCGGAGACGTTGCTGGAGGAGGCGCTGGCGATGGCGAAGCAGATCGCCGGCAATTCACCCGCCGGTATTCGCATGTCAAAGCGCGCACTGCAGTACAACCTGGAGAACGCCTCCTTCGCGGCGGCGCTCGAGCTGGAGAACCGCGGCCAGGCGCTGCTGACGCGCGGCGAGGACATGACCGAGGCGCTGACGGCGTTCAAGGCGCGCCGACCGCCGCAGTTCACCGGAAAGTAAAGACATAGATAGCAGACTGGCCCCGGGGAGGAGATCCCCCGGGGCCAGTCTGCTATGTCTTTGGAGAAGAACCGTCAGATGCTGCGCTGGGATTTGCTCTGCACGGTCGCCAGCTGGCTGCGCTCGCGGATGTCCGCCCAGTCCTGATCATTTAGATGGTGCCCATGCGGCGCATCGGGATCTGGTCGGCCTGGGTCGCCCCGACCGCGCTTTTGTCCGTGGGGTTGAGCATCTCCCAGGCGTAGTCCGTCGGCTTGCCCTTCCATGAGCGGGTTGGCCTGCGACTGGACGCTTGGTAGCGCAGGGAGAGGTAGTGGTCGCACTGAGTTCAGAAGGCGGTACCCACCGTACCCGCAAGAGGTATAAGGACTTCCCCTATGGGTGATGCAGGACACAGTCCGGCCGCCTACCGTTGACCCGACCACGCGCCAACGTCGCCGCGTGGGGTTCGCCTCCGGGCAACGTCGACAGGGGAGAGAGGTTGTCGATCATCATTCTCCCGCCTTCGGCGGACCTGGATCTGGGATCAAGTACAAGGAGAGTTCATGGCCGCGATCGAGACTGCGGACAGCCGCCCGATACCGGACGATATTGCCCGGCAGGTTGTGTTACCTGAAGGGCACAGCGACGAGACTCTGCTGTTTGCCGCTTACCGCTGGCTGCGTGAGAACAATCCGCTCGGCCAGGTCAAGGTAGAGGGCTACGATCCGCTGTGGCTGGTCAGCAAGCATGCCGATATCATGGAGATCGAGCGTCAGCCGGAAATTTTCACCAGCGGTGGCGGCGTCCAGCCGGGTTCCCACAACCCGATCCTGCAGAACCAGGCTGGTGACGAGTTCACCAAAAGCCTCACCGGCGGTAGCCTCCGCATTCTTGATGCGCTCCCCTATCTCGACCCACCGGAACACGCCGCGGTCAAGGACATCGCGAACGACTGGTTTCGGCCAGCGAGTCTGAAGAAGTGGGAAGATATCATCCGCGGGCTTGCCCGTGAGGCCATCGGTAAGCGTCTGCGCGAAGGCGAGAACGAGATCGACTTCGTTAAGGACTTCGCGCTCTTCTACCCGCTGCACGTCATCATGACCCTTTTCGGCGTGCCCGAGGAAGATGAGCCGAGAATGATGGCGCTGAGCCAGGATTTCTTCGGCACAGCCGACCCGGACCTCATACGGGACGACGTGGAGGCACTGAGCCCGGAGGCAGCCGCGCAGCAGTGGTCCGCGGCGATCAGGGACTTCTACGCCTACTTCGACGTGTTGGTGGAGGACCGGCGGAAGGAACCAAGAGATGATCTTTCCACGATCATCGCGCTCGGGAAGAAGGAAGACGGTGAGTTCTATCCGAAGGAATTCGCCTACGGCTGGTTCCTCGCGATCGCCACGGCCGGTCATGACACGACGTCGAGCACGCTCTCGGGAGGGATCGAACAGCTCGCGATCCATCCCGACCAGTTGAGAAGGGCCCAACAGGATCCGTCGCTCATCCCACACCTTCTCAATGAGATGCTGCGCTGGGCGTCTCCGGTCAAGCAATTCACCCGCCAGGCCGCCCAGGATTACACCTTGAACGGAAGCGAGATCAAGAAGGGTGACCGGCTGATGTTGCTGTACCAGTCGGCCAACCGCGACGCCGATGTGTTCGAGGACCCCGACTCGTTCCAGCTCGACCGCCGACCGAACAAGCACATCGCTTTCGGCTACGGCCCCCACATGTGTATCGGTCAGCACGTGGCCAAGATCGAGATCCGTATCATGCTCGAGGAGCTGCTGCCGCGTATCAAGAGCGTCGAACTGGCCGGTGAACGAAAGGTCGTCCAGACGAACTTCGTCGGCGGGCTGAAGAACCTTCCGATACGTCTGGAGCTGCGGTGACCCAACAGCGGGTTTCCTCCGACGATCGCCGGGTGGTGGTCGTCGGAGGGGGTCATGCCGGTGGCACGCTGGTGGGGATGCTCCGGCAGGCCGGCTTCGCCGGCGAGATCGTGATGTTCGGTCAGGAGACGGAGCTTCCCTACCACCGCCCGCCCCTGTCCAAGAAGTTCATCGACGGCGATCTCGAGCAGTGGCTGCGCGCGCCGGAGTTCTACCGGGAGCAGAACATCTCCGTCAGGCTGGGCGAGTCGATCGAGTCGATCGATCCCGCCGCGCGCCGCGTGTACTCGAGCAGCGCGCAGGCCACCGAGTACGACCTGCTTGTTCTCGCCACCGGAGCCGAGCCCCGACGCCTGCCGGTGCCCGGTACCGATCTTGCCGGCGTTTTCACCCTTCGCACCCTTGCCGACGCCCGTGTCCTGCGCAAGGCCGTCATCAGCGGGAGCCGGATCGCGATCATCGGCGGAGGTTACGTCGGCCTGGAGGTCGCGGCGGTGGCGCGGGCCAACGGCGTCGACGTGACGGTCATCGAGCGCGAGGACCGGGTGCTCGCGAGGGTCGCGAGCACCCGGCTGTCGGAGATTCTGGCGGCGTACCACCGGGATCGCGGCACAAAGATCCTCACCGGGGCGCAGGTTGTCGGCCTGTCGGGTGACGACGGCCATGTTCGTGGCGTGCTCCTCGGCGACGGGACGCAGGTGCCGTGCGACATCGCCCTCGTGGGTATCGGTGCTCTTCCGCGGGACGAGCTCGCGGTGGCAGCCGGTCTGGCCTGCGAGCAGGGGATCCTGGTCGACCATCGGGCGCGCACCAGCGATCCGGCGATCTTTGCGATCGGGGACGTCACCCGTCGACCACTGACAGGTGTCGACGGACTGCAGCGGCTGGAAAGCATCCCCAGCGCGGTGGAACAGGCCAGACAGGCCACGGCCTCGATCGTCGGCGCGGCGCCTGCCCCCGCGGAAGTGCCCTGGTTCTGGTCCGACCAGTTCGACCTGAAGCTCAAGATAGCCGGAGTCGTCTCCGCGCCGCCCGGTACCATCCTGCGCGGCGATCCGGCGTCGGGACGCTTCGCCTTGTTTCATCATGTGGACGGAAAGATCACGGCGGTGGAGTCCGCCAACTCGCCGGGCGAGTTCATGGCCGGCAAGAAATTCATCGCCGGTGGTGAGCGGATCGATCCGACGAGGCTGGCCGATCCCGCCGTTCCACTTCGCGACACTGTCATCAAATAAACACGGAGTGCGCAATGCCCATGGTCACCTATGTTCTACCCGACGGCTCCGAACACGCGATCGACGTTCCTTGTGGACAAACCGTGATGGATGGTTCGGTTCGTAGCAATCTTCCAGGGATCGTCGCCGAGTGCGGCGGCAGCTGCTCGTGCGCGACGTGTCACGTCTACGTCGACCCGGACTCGCAGGCGCTGTTCGACGAGATGACCGACGAAGAACGCGAGTTGCTGGAGTTCGCCGACGGCGCGCAGGCCGACTCTCGACTGTCCTGCCAGCTCGTCGTCACCACCGAATGTGACGGCGTCCGCGTGACGGTGTCGGCCGCCAACGGTTGACCCGGATTTTTCCGGGAGGACCGTGGGATGGCTGTCCCCCGGTCGTCAATGCCACGTCGGTCTCCCGGCCGCGATTGGACCCATATCCGGAAGCCCGGCGGCCGGCAGTTCGACAGCCAGCACGCGAAATCAGCAGAACAGACGAGGGAGCAGACATGGATATCACTGCGGCCGTGGTAGCCGAGATCGGTGGAGAATTTTCGCTGGACAAGGTCTCCCTCGACGCGCCGGCGGCGGACGAAGTGCTTGTCGAGATTGCTGGTGTCGGACTGTGCCACACCGATCTGGCGGTCAAGGAGGGGCATCTTCCCTTCCCGTTACCCGGTGTCTTCGGTCATGAAGGCAGCGGCGTGGTGGTTGAGGTGGGCAGCGCCGTCACCAAGGTCAGAAAAGGCGACAGGGTTGCCCTGAGTTTCAACAGCTGCGGAAGATGCGCGCAGTGCAAAAAGGGTGCGCCGGCGTACTGCCACGAGTTCATGGCCTTCAACTTCAGCGGTGTTCGGCCTGATGGAACCAGTGCGCTGAGCCTTGCTGGAACCACGGTGGGCAGCAATTTCTTCGGGCAGTCGTCGTTTGGAACACACGCCATCGCGCACGAACGAAACGTGGTGAAGGTCTCCGATCTCGCTCCACTGAGTCTGGTGGGGCCGTTGGGATGCGGAATCCAGACGGGTGCCGGCGCGGTGCTGAACTCGCTCGACTGCGAAGCCGGCTCCTCGCTGGTGGTCCTGGGCAGCGGATCCGTCGGCCTGTCCGCCGTGCTCGCCGCGGTCGTCCGCGAACTCACCATGATCATCGTTGTCGAACCACTCCAGGCACGCCGGGACCTCGCCCTTTCACTGGGTGCAACCCACGCGATCGACCCGGCGGACGGGCCGCTGTCCGAGCAGATCCGTTCGATCGTCCCTGACGGCGTGGACTACGCGGTCGACACGACCGCGATCGTCCCCGTTCTCGAACAGACGTTGCTGTCGCTGGCGCACCGCGGAACCCTGGGGATTCTCGGCGTTCCAGCCGACCCGACGTCCGCGCTGTCGGTCAACCTGATTCAGGCCCAGGTGCTGGGAGTGACCATCACCGGGATCGTGGAGGGTGACAGCGACCCGGACAGGTTCATTCCCGAACTGCTTGAGCTGCACCAGGCCGGGAGATTTCCCTTCGAAAAACTGATCACCACGATGCCGTTCACGCAGATCAACGAAGCCGTGGCAGCGCAACATCGCGGCGAAGCGGTGAAGATCGTGCTTGTCCACGAATGAGGGCTGCGGCGTGAACGGGATTCAGTGAACAGGATTCTGCTCCTGGAAGGAGAATGAAATGACGACGATCGACTATGATCAATTCTACATTGACGGCGGGTGGAAGGCGCCGGCATCGAGCGGCAGCATTGCCGTGCACTCGGCCAGCACGGAGGAGCGTGTGGGCAGCGTTCCGGAGGGAACCGAACGTGACATAGACCTGGCGGTGGCGGCGGCGCGCCGTGCCTTCGACGATCCGGACGGGTGGTCACGATGGTCACCGGCGCGCCGCGCGGAGGTTCTGGAGCGATTCGCGGCCGCGCTGGAGGCGCGCGGTGCAGAAACCGCGCGCCGGGTCAGCGTCCAGAACGGAATGCCGATCTGGTTGGCCAACCAGTTCGAAGGGGGTTTCCCGCCGCTGCTGCTCCGCTATTACGGTGGCCTGGTGGCGGCCTCCGGCCTCGAGGAGACGCGCCCCGGCATGTTGGGCGGCCGTTCCCTGGTCATCCGCGAGCCCATTGGCGTGGTCGGCGCCGTGGTTCCGTGGAATGTGCCGCAGGCGATCTCTTTTCTGAAGATCGCGCCGGCCCTGGCCAGCGGCTGCACCGTGGTGATCAAGCCTGCGCCGGAGACCGTCCTGGACGCCTTCCTCGTTGGCGAGGCCGCGGCGGAAAGCGGGCTGCCCGACGGCGTACTCAACATCGTTCCCGGCGGCCGCGAACTCGGTGCCCACCTTGTTTCGCACCCCGGGGTCGACAAGGTGTCCTTTACCGGCTCGACCGCCGCCGGGCGTGTGATCGCCGAGACATGTGGTCGGCTGCTGCGGCCGGTGACTCTCGAACTGGGTGGCAAGTCGGCCGCCATCGTGCTCGACGACGCCGATCTGGCGGCCAACATTCAGAGCTTCTTCGCGTCGACCCTGCTCAACAACGGTCAGATCTGCTGGCTCGGCACGCGTGTTCTCGCACCCCAGCGCCGGTACCGGGAAGTAGTCGATACTATTACCGGACTCGTCAATTCGATAGCGGTGGGGGATCCGCTCGACCCCTCGACTCAGATGGGCCCGCTCGTGTCGGCCCGACAGCGCGATCGGGTGGAGTCCTACATCGCCAAGGGCGAGAGCGAAGGGGCCCGACTGACAGCCGGTGGCAAGCGGCCCGAAGGCCTCGACAAGGGATGGTTTGTCGAACCCACGGTGTTCGCGGATGTGGATAACAAGCACACCATCGCCCAGGAGGAGATTTTCGGGCCGGTGTTGGCGGTGATCCCGTACTCGACCGAGGAGGAGGCTGTCGCCATAGCGAACGACAGCGATTACGGTCTCGGTGGATCGGTGTGGACGGCCGACCCGGAACGCGGCACCGCATTCGCGCGGAAGGTCCAAACCGGCACGATCGGGATCAACGCCTACGTCAACGACCCCACCGCGCCGTTCGGTGGAATCAAGGCGAGCGGAATCGGTCGCGAACTCGGTCCGGAAGGACTGAATCCCTTCCAGGTCTTCAAGACGATCTACCTCGACGTATCCGGCAGTTAGCGAGCTTCGTTCTCCGATATCCATGTGACGTGTTCACGAAAATGGGAACGCTTCAGCCAGCCGGTTGGGGTGGTGGTCGTCGCCGAGCAGCCTGACGATTGCGGTGGGAAGGTCTCCGTCACACGAAGCCGGTTACCGCCGGCAT
>NZ_CAAAFO010000065.1:80797-83408 GCF_900634715.1 Candidatus Protofrankia californiensis
CACCAGGACCAGTCGAAGAGGAGAGACCGTGGGAACCTCGGTACGTGAGGCCGTAACATCTTATCCCGCACGCTATTTCGCAGCCTGGAACGGGCGGGATCTGGAGGTCGTCGCAGGTCTTCTGGCGAGTCGTTTCAGCTGGGTCGACCCGTCGCTGCCGGCCGAGATCACCGATCTCGAGGGTGCGCACGGGTTCTTCCAGGCCGGGTGGCAGGGCTTTCCCGACCTCCGTTTCGACCTGGTGGGCGATCCGCTCGTCGACGAGGCCACCGGTCGTGTCGCGCAGGAATGGCGAATGATCGGGACCCATACCGGTGAGGGCTTTCCTCCGGGGGTGCCGCCCACCGGTCGGGCGTTCGACCTGCCGGGCACCGACGTCTTCACCGTCGACGCCGAGGGCCGCGCGACCGCGATCCACGCTTATTGGGACGTCACGACGCTGGCCCATCAGCTCGGACTCGCCTGAAACAGGCGAGGTCGTCTTGTGTCCCACCTCATCCAACCAGGCGCAGCCGGAAAAGGAACATTATGAGTACCCTTTCGACACCGGTCACCTCAGAGCTGCGCCTCGTTGAGGAGTTCGCCGTCCGCGCGGAGATCAGACCGCCGCTCGAGGTAGGAAGCGGTCCGTTCGGCTCCCGCATGATTTTCGAGCTCGTCGCTGGCCGCGCGACGGGCGAGCGGTTCAACGCCGAGGTGTTGAGCGGCGGCGCCGACTGGGCTCTGATCGGACCGGACGGCCTGGCTCGCATCGACGTGCGCAGCCAGTTCCGCACCGACGACGGGGCCTTCGTCTATGTGCAGTATCACGGGCTGATCGAGATGAACGAAGCGGTCGGCGCCGCGTTGGCAACCGGCGGCGAGACCGGGTTCGGCGACCAGTACTTCCGTACGACCCCGCGCTTCGAGACTGGCGACGAGCGCTATTCCTGGTTGAACAGGCGAGTTTTCCTCGCTGCGGGCAGAATTGTTCCCGGTGGAATCGAATACCGCATCCACCGGGTGGACTGATCGTTTCGAACAGCCCTTTCAGGTGCGCGGATAGTTTGGTTCGTGTTCGAAGTGCATTCCAGCAACACCGAGAAGTACCTCGGACGGGTTCCGGATTCCGTCGGCGCGGTCGGCGCCGCCAGATCTGTGTTCGACGACCCAGCGGGCTGGTCGGTCTGGGCGCCTTCCACGCGAGCCGCACGACGGAGCGTCCCTTCGGCGGCGTCAAGACCAGCGAGCTCGGTTCGGAGGTTCTTGCCTCCCACCAGAACCTGAAGTCCGTCTATCGCTGAGAAGGAACGAAGATGACGATCGAAGAGAATCTCTGTGCTGACGGGCTGTCGCAGGAAGACCCCCGGCAGGACGAGCCCGTCCCCCAACCTTCTCCGAGCGGGCGGGAGAGCCAGTGGTCGCGGGAACCGAAGCTCACGCGCAGGGCGAGTTCCGGTGCCGAGCAGGTTGATGTCGTCATCGTCGGGGCGCGGGTGGCGGGAACCGCGGCGGCCGTCCCGTTGGCCCGCGCCGGCCGGAAGGTGGTGCTGATCGACAAGTCCCGGTTCCCGTCCGACCGTCTCTCCACCCACGTGCTGGTCCCGAATGGTGTCGCGGAACTGCGGCGGATGGGCGCGCTGCCCGAGGCACTCGAGCTGAATCCCGCCATAGTGCGTTACCTGGAACTGGTCATCGGCAATGTCCGGGTACGGGAGCGCTTCACCCCGGTGGACGGCATCGACTACGGCGTCTGCATCCCTCGCCTCCAGCAGGACATGGTCCTGGTGAACGCGGCGCGAAAGGCCGGCGCCGAGGTCCGGGAGCGGTGCTCCCTCGAGGAGATTCTCTGGCGGGATGGTCGCGCGGCCGGGATCCGCTACCGCCACGGCTCCGACACCCACGAAATCCACGCGAAACTCGTGATCGGCGCGGACGGTCGCCGTTCTCACGTAGCCGCGGCGGTCGGTTCCTGGACGCCGTACCGGGGTTCGCGCAACGGCCGCGGTTTCGCCTTCGCCTACTTGGACGACCCACGGGTCGGCACCCCGGATCACGAGACCTATGGCATCTACCGGGCCGGCAGCTCGACGTGCCTGACCCTGCCGTCATGCCCACTCGGCCGGATGCTGGTCGTCTGGATGGCGCCCGTCGAGGACATCCCCCGCTTCCGCCGGGATCCGGAGGGTGTCTGGGCGGAGAAGCTCGCCGAGGATCCGGACCTGGCCCAGCGTATCGAAGGCGCCACGAACAAGAGCAAATTGCTCTCCACCGCGGACCTGTCGGCCTTCTACCGCGTCTCGAGCGGGCCGGGGTGGGCGCTGGTGGGTGATGCGGGGCACTTCAAGGACCCGGTGGTGGGTCAGGGTCAGCGCGACGCGCTGCGTCACGGCCGGCTTCTCGGCGAAGCCGCCCAGCAGACCCTCGACGACACCGCTGCTCTCGACCGGACTCTGCAGGCCTGGGAGCGCGGCCGCGACCGCGACACGATCAGCACGTACCACTGGGGCAACCGGGAGACCCGCGCCGCGGCACCCTCGGCGTTGATCCGCGAGGTGTTCCGCGGCTTCGCGGGCGGCGAGGACCCGGACGTCACCGACACGTTCAACCGGATCCGCAGGGTCGAGCGCGT
>NZ_CAAAFO010000065.1:83512-89189 GCF_900634715.1 Candidatus Protofrankia californiensis
GCCGGGCGATCCTCCGGGAGGTGGCCGAGGAGATCCCGATCGAGATCGGCATCCGCAGGGAATGGTGGTTCGGCGGATTCCGCTACGCCGGCAGGTCCGCGAGCGAACACCCGGGCTGGGAGCTGGGAGCGGCGCCCAGGACGCGCCGTGCGGTGGTCGCGCCGAGGCCCGGCGACAGCGCTGTTCCCGCTCCCACCGCCGATCAGAACCCTGCTTCCAGGGACGTGATGATCCGGGGCAACCTTGAGCCGGACATCGCCGGTCCCAACCCGGTGCGGTAGCCGTTCGGCAGCCGCGGGCTTCCTGCCGGTGCCGACGGCGAGAGGAACGTGTATCCGACTGGGTCGTCTCCCGGCGCCTTCCCGGCGGACCGCAGTCGGCTCAGGCGAAGTGCGGCCGGTTGTCCTGGGCGCCCACCAGGTCATCGGTTCCACTCTGGACAAGGTGTTGCGTGGACACGAGCTGGGTCGCACCGCGTACCTGCTGATGACGACGCTGCCGATGTCGGCCGGCCACGCCCGCCCGCTGGGTCAGGCGATGCGGACCATGTCCTGGCGGTGGAGCGCGAGGATCTTCTCCAGCGCGACCGCGTCCCGGTCCCGGATCGCGGCGACGAGGTTGCTGTGCACGTCGAGGTTGTGGCGCCGCAGCTCCTCGCTGCCTTCCACGTAGGTCGCCTTCGTGAGCGTGGCGCTGAGGATCGACACGATCGTCTGGTAGAGCCCGACCAGCACCTCGATCCGGGACGCCCGGGCGATGGCCAGGTGCAGGCGCATGTTGGCGTCCAGGTAGGCGCGTGGGTCGTCCGACGCCGCCTGCATGTCGTGCAAAGCCCATTCCATCGCCCGCACGTCCTCGGGGCTGGCGCGTTGCAGCGCCACCGGAGGGAAGAGCGCGTCGAGGTAGGCGCGTGCCTCGAAGAGCTGTTCGGGGTCGACGGTCAACCCCTGGTGCCACAGGTCGACGCCGCCGAGGCGCACCTGAGGCGGCGGGTTGGCCACGAACACGCCACCGTTGGGCCCGGGCCTGACCACGATCAGGTTGCGTTCACGCAGGATGCCCAGCGCCTCGTTCATCACCGAGGGGCTGACCTCGAAACGGTTGATCAGTTCGGTGCGTAGCCCGAGTCGGCTGCCGGCAGACAGGCGGTCGGCGAGGATCCGGGCTTCTATCTCCGCCGCGACCTGCTGCGCGCGAGAGCCTCCGCGAGAGCCTCGAGGCGTCGCGTCACCCGGCATCGTCTGCGCTCCTTCTGATCCGCATCGGTACTCCAGCGACAGCGCCACGCCGGCCGGGACGGACCCGTCCAGTCCGGACGCACAGCTAGTCATTACTGAATCTCATAACAAGATTATGTGACGTCCCACTGCAAGACTCCACAGTTCGTAGCTGTTCATGAGGGGGCGGTCAGGCGCTGTATACGAGATCTTCTGATATGTACTTGAAACATATATACAGAATAGCTATGGTTGCGCCAGCCGGGCGACAGGCCTGGGCGGTCCCGGGAAGGGCGGGTACCAATTGATCATTTACCAATTGATCACTGAGTGGATGTCCGCGAACGCGCCGTCCTCGCCCGCCGACGATGCCCACAGCGGGTAGCGCCGTGGTAGGTGAGGTGGCGGCGGGTGAAGCGGTGGCCGACGAAGGGCTGGTCGACGTGCACACGCACGCGATCGCGCCGTGGTTGCCCGATCTTGCCGGACGCGACGGCTGGCGGCGGTGGCCCTCCGTCGAGCGGCTCGGCGACGCTCGGGCGCGCATCCTCGTCGGCGGGACGCCGTACCGCGACATCGACGACCGCTGCTGGTCGGCGGATCGCCGGCTGGTCGACATGGACGTCGAGGGCGTCGCGGTGCAGGTGGTGTCCCCGGTTCCGATCACGTTCTGCCACGACGCCCCGGCCGACGGTGCCGCGGTTCTCGCGCGGTCGCAGAACGACTTCCTCGCCGCCCTGGTCGCCCAACGACCCGAGCGCTTCCGCGCGTTGGGTGCGGTGCCGTTGCAGGACCCCGACAGGGCGGTCGCCGAGCTGCATCGGTGCATGGAGGAACTGGGTTTCCTCGGCGTCGAGATCGGCACCCGGGTTGGCGAGGCCGAGCTGGGTGACCCCGAGTTCGACCCGTTCTTTGCCGCGGCCGAGGAGCTCGGTGCCCTGGTGCTGGTGCATCCCGCCGACTCGACCCTGGATCCGCGGCTTGCCCGGCTCGGGGTGGGCTTCGGCGCGGGAATGCCGTCCGAGACCGGGATCGCGATCGCCGGCCTGCTGGCCAGCGGCGCCCTGACGGGCCGGCCGGGGCTGCGGCTGTGTCTGGCGCACGGCGGGGGCTGCCTGCCGTGGCTGCTTCCCCGACTGGATCGGGGACGGCTGATCAGCGATCCGGCTTTCCCTCCCGACCAGTTACCGAGCACGCTGGCCCGTTCGCTGTACAGCGACTCACTGACCTACGACGTGGACAGCCTGCTGCTGGCGGTGGCGCGCTTCGGCGCCGAGCACGTCCTGCTTGGCACCGACTATCCCTTCGCGGCACGGGAGAGCCCTGCGGGCGCGGTGTTCGCCGAGCCGCACGAGCGACTGACCGCGCGCCTGCGGGCCGCCATCGGCCGTGGGAACGCGCTCGAGCTCACCGGCGCGGGCGGACGACGCGTACGGGCGAATCAGAGGAGTGAGGCATGGCAGAGTTTCTTGGGCTCGGGTTGACCCATTATCCGTTACTCGCCGGCACTGACGAGCACATGGCCGGGCTGCTGCGCTGGACGCTGCAGGATCCGGACATCCCCGCGGACAAGAAGGATCCGGCGTCCTGGCCGGAGCTGATGCGCCGGGAGTGGGCCGACGACGGGGGAGTCGCGGCCGCCGCCGGACACCGCCGCGAGCTGCGCGCGGGTCTTGCCCGCTGCCGCGCCGCGATCGACGCCTTCCGGCCGGACCTGCTCGTGGTGTGGGGCGACGACCAGTACGAGAACTTCCGCGAGGAGGTGGTGCCGCCCTTCTGCGTGCTGGCCTACGACGACACCGAGGTACACCCGTTCGCGCTGATGAACGAACGGGGCAGCCCGAACGCCTGGGGCCGGCCGGACGACATGACGTTCACCCTGCGTGCCGACGCCACGTCGGCCCGAGCGCTCGCCGACGACCTGCTCCAGGACGGTTTCGACGTCGCGTACTCCTACCGGAAGCGGGACGGCGCTCATTTTCCCCATGCGATCGTCAACACCCAGCTGTTCCTGGACTACGACCATGCCGGTACCGAGTTCCCCTATCGAATGCTGCCGATCACGGTGAACTGTTACGGCCAGCATGCGATCGCCCGCAGGGGCGCACTGGCCCGGTTCGCTGAGATCCGTGACGAGCAACTCGACCCCATCGGCCCGTCCCCGGCGCGGTGCTTCGCTCTCGGCCGGGCCGTGGCGCGCGCGCTGCGGGCCGGCGACAAGCGGGTCGCCCTGGTGGCCTCGTCCAGCTGGTCGCACGCGTTCCTCAACGACGCCGACTGGCACCTACGTCCCGACACAGCGGCCGACCTGCGGCTCTATGAGGCGTTCGTGCGGGGTGACTACGCGACCTGGACCAGCGTCACCGGCGCGGAGATCGTCAAGGCCGGCCAGCACGAGATGCTCAACTGGTTCTGTCTGGCCGGCGCCATGGACGAACTCGGCATATCCCTGAGCTGGTCCACCTTCGTGGTCACCGACGTTTTCAACTCCAACAAATGTTTTGCGATCTTCGAGGGAAAGGTCGGTCTGTGAGCATGACGACGGTCACCGACGAGGCCACCGGGCGGACGGTCGACGCCGGGGGCATCCGGACGCATTATCACGACCTGGGTTCCGGGGATCCGGTGCTGCTGCTGCACGGATCGGGGCCAGGGGTCTCGGCGTGGGCGAACTGGCGCCTGACGATCCCCGCGCTGGCTCAGCAGTACCGGGTGCTGGCTCCCGACATCGTCGGATTCGGCCACACCGAACGGTCCGCCGACGTGCGCTACTCGCTGGCCACCTGGATCGACCACATCTGGGCGTTCATGGACGCGCTGGGGATCGAACGGGCTTCGGTGGTCGGCAACTCGCTGGGTGGACGGATCTCGCTGGGGATGGCCTCTGCGCACCCCGAACGACTGGCCAGGATGGTGCTCATGGGTGTCCCCGGCGTGGGGATGACGCCCACCGAGGGCCTGCGCGCCCTGCGGGAGTACGAGCCGTCGCTGGAGAACATGCGCGAGCTGTTGCTCGGCTGCTTCGCGGTCGACCCGACGATCATCACCGACGACCTGGTGCGGATCCGGCACGAGGCCAGTATCGCCCCGGGCGCCTTCGAGGCCTACCGTGACATGTTCTTCAGCCCCCGCCACGCCGGCAGCCAGCTCGCCATCGAGGCGGACGAGGTCGTCACCATCGACATCCCGACGTTGCTGGTGCACGGGCGCGAGGACAAGGTCGTCCCGGTCGACGTCGCCTGGAACATGGTCCGGCTGCTGCCCGACGCCGACCTGGCGGTCTTCGCCCGCTGCGGGCACTGGACGCAGATCGAGCGCGCCGACGACTTCTCCGATCTCGTGCGCCGCTTTCTGGCGCGTCCTTCCTCCACCCGTTCGTGACTTCTCGTTCGTGACTTTCCCACGGAGATGATCTCGTGACTTCCTTACCGAGGACACCGACGGCTCTGATCGACGCCACGCCCGCTTCCACGCCCGCTTCCAGGCCCGCTGCGAGCACACGGTTTCCGCTGGTTGCCGAGGACGCCGAACACCACCGGTTCCGCGTCCACCGCTCGACGATGACCTCGCCGGAGGTGTTCCGTGCGGAGCTGGAGTGGGTGTTCGGCCATTCGTGGCTCTACGTCGGTCACGAGTCGGAGGTGTCCAACCCGGGCGACTACGTACGCCGGCCGGTCGGCGGCAGGCCGGTGTTCATGGTCCGGGGGGCCAGGACCGGCCGGGTACACGTCTTCCACAACACCTGCACCCATCGGGGTGCGGTGGTCTGCCGGCAGCAGGCCGGCAACGCCAAGGCGTTCTCGTGCTTCTACCACGCCTGGACCTTCGACTCCGAGGGACGCCTGATGGGGGTCCCCGACCGGGAGGCGTACGGCGAACAGCTCGACTTCACGGCCCTGTCCCTGAAGCCGGTGGCCCGGGTGGACAGTTACCGGGGATTCGTGTTCGCCAGCTTCGACCCGGCTATCGAGGATCTGGTCAGCTACCTCGCCGGCGCGGTCGAGTACCTGGACCTGGTGATCGACTCCGCCGACGGGGAGATGGAGATCATCAAGGGGACCAACGAGTACTGCATCGAGGCGAACTGGAAGCTGCTCGCCGAGAACAGCATCGATGGCTACCACGCCGTCTCCACCCATGACACCTACTTCAAGTACCTGCTGGCGCTCGGCACCGACCTCGCCGGCGGGGTGAACGGCACCTCCCATGATCTGGGCAACGGGCACGCCGTGCTGGAGTACCGGGCACCCTGGGGACGGCCGATCGCCAAATGGGAGCCGCTGTTCGGCGAGGACTCCCGGGAGGAGATCGCCCGCATGCGCACCGAACTGATCTCCCGGCACGGTCAGGCGCGCGGCAGCCGGATGGCCGACACCAACCGCAACCTGCTGATTTACCCCAATCTGGTGGTGAACGACATCATGGCGATCACGGTGCGTACCTTCATGCCGCTGGCGCCC
>NZ_CAAAFO010000065.1:89725-93350 GCF_900634715.1 Candidatus Protofrankia californiensis
GCCTCGACAGCTTCCTGACCTTCCTCGGCCCGGCCGGCTTCGCCACCCCGGACGACCTGGAGGCGCTGGAGTCCTGCCAGCAGGGGTTCACCAGCGGCGGCGTGGAGTGGAACGACATCTCCCGCGGGATGGCCCGTACCCCCGCAGCCAACGACGAGGCGCAGATGCGGGCCTTCTGGAGACGGTGGAGCCAGCAGATGGGCACGGCCGGCTACGGGGAGGTCCGGTGAACACGACCACGGGTGCCCCGGCCGACCTGACACAGCCCGCCGCGACCCTCGACCTGGACGCGCTCGGCCGGCCGCAGATCGAGGACTTCCTCTGTCTGGAGGCCCAACTGCTCGACGCCTGGGAGCTCGACGCCTGGTTCGCGCTGTTCGCGCCCGAGGCGTCCTATGTCGTCCCCTGCAATGACAGCCCGGACGGCGACCCCAGCCGGGACCTGGTCCTCGTCGACGACAACGCGCTGCGCCTGCGGCTGCGGGTGGAGCGGCTCAACAGTCGCAGGGCGCACCGCGAATACCCGCACTCGCGCACGAACCATCAGTTCAGCAACGTCGTGGTGGGCGTACGGGAGGGCGACGAGCTGCCGGTCGTGGCGTCCTTCACGGTGTGGCGGTTCCGCAACGGCAAGGCGTCCTACTACGTCGGGAGGTACCACTACCGGTTCGTCGCGATCGACGGACAGCTGCGGATCCGATCCAAGCGCGTCGTCCTGGACATGACGACCCTGCGCCCGGTCGGCGACCTGGCGATCATCCTGTGAGTCTCCCGCTACAGGGTCGGGCGGCGGTGGTTACCGGCGGGGCGACCGGGATCGGTCTGGGAATCGCCCGCCGGCTGCTCGCCGACGGGGCCCGCGTACTGGTGGGCGCACTGCACGCCGAGGAGCTCGAGCGCGCCTACGGCGAGCTTCGCGGTTACGGCACCGGTGCGGACCTGGCCGAACACGTCGGGGATCTTTCTCGGCCGGGTGAGGGCGAGAGGTTGCTGCGTACGGCGGTCGACGCCTTCGGGGGTCTTGACATCCTCGTCAACAATGCCGGCGGTGGGGTGATCAGGCCGACGCTGGAGCACACCGAGCAGACCCTGCAGGCGACGATCGACAACAACCTGTGGACGGTGCTGCGCTGCACGTTGGCGGTGCTGCCGCACATGGTCGCCCGCGGTTACGGCCGTGTCATCAACATCGGCGCCGAGTCGGTGCGCAACGGGCTGGTGGACCATGCCGTGTACAACGCCGCGAAGGGCGGGGTGCACGCCATGACCACGGGCCTGGCGCGTGAGTTCGCCGCCGCCGGGATCACCGTCAACGTCGTCGCCCCGTCCTACGTCCGCACTCCGGAGCTCGACGCCGGCCTGCGCGCGGGCTCGTTGCCGGACCGGCTGGTACATGTCGTCGACCGCGCCGTCGAGCTGATCCCGATGAACAGGCCCGGCACCGTGGACGACGTCGCCGCGGCCGTGGCCTACCTGGCCAGGGAGGATTCGGGGTTCGTCACCGGTCAGGTCCTCAGCGTCAACGGTGGCAGCAGCATGGGCTGATGGGCTGATTGAAAGTCATGCCTCGGCCGTCATGCCGCCAGAGGAGTCATGCCGCCAGACAGGAAGCTTCAGCACATCGGGAGTACGTGTCACCATGACGAGCTCACCCACACCCGCCAGCACCGTGCCCGATCTGGAACGGTACTGGCAGGCAGCCGACCGGCTGACGACAGCGACCCGGCAGCGCAGGCCCTGCCCGCCCGTGCGGGACCTGCTGGGCGACGGCGACATCGCCGCCGCGTACGCGGTGCAGCGGCTGCTCACCAAGGCGGCGGTAGGGGCCCGGCGCCGCCTCGTCGGGCACAAGATCGGATTGACGTCCGTCGCCGTCCAGCGCCAGCTCGGGGTCGACCAGCCCGACTGCGGCGTGCTCTTCGCCGACATGGCCAGGGGCGAGGACACCCCCATCGACCCGGCGGACCTGCTCCAGCCGCGGATCGAGGCCGAGGTGGCGTTCGTCCTCGGCGCCGACCTCGACCGGCCCGATCTTGATCTTGAGATGGCGCGGTCCGCGGTGGACCAGGTCCTGCCGGCGCTGGAGATCGTCGACAGCAGGATCGCGGGCTGGGACATCAGCATCGTCGACACGGTCGCGGACAACGCCTCCTGCGGCCTGTTCGTCCTCGGTGCCCACCGGCAGCCACTCGGTGAACTGGACCTGACCGCCGTGACCATGGCCATGACCGCTGACGGACAGGTGGTCTCCGAGGGCACCGGCGCGGCGTGTCTCGGTGACCCGTGCCAGGCGCTGCTGTGGCTGGCACGCACCGCGCGGGAGTTCGGATCCCCGCTGCGCGCGGGCGACCTGGTGCTCTCCGGCGCCCTCGGCCCGATGGTTGCCGTGACGCCCGCTACCACCTACCGGGCGACCATCGCGGGGCTCGGCACCGTCACCGCATCCTTCCGGGAGGACCGGCCATGAGCACCACCAAGGTCGCGGTCATCGGCTCGGGAAACATCGGCACCGATCTGATGATAAAGATCATACGGCTCTCGTCGACGCTGGAGATGGCCGCCATGGTGGGCATCGACCCCGACTCCGACGGCCTGGCCCGCGCGGCCCGGCTCAAGGTGCCGACGACGGCGAACGGGGTCCAGGGCCTGATCGACATGGCCGGGTTCGACGAGATCGACGTCGTGTTCGACGCGACGTCGGCAAAGGCCCACGCGGCGAACGCGCACGCGCTGGCCGGCTACGGCAAGCAGCTGGTGGATCTGACGCCCGCCGCGATCGGTCCGTACGTCGTACCGGCGGTCAACCTCGACCAGCAGCTCGGCGCGCCCAACGTGAACATGGTGACCTGCGGTGGGCAGGCCACCATCCCGATGGTCGCCGCGGTGTCCCGGGTGACCCGCGTCCGGTACGGGGAGATCGTGGCGTCGATCGCCTCGAAGTCGGCCGGTCCCGGCACCCGCGCGAACATCGACGAGTTCACCGAGACCACCTCGCATGCCATCGAGGTCGTCGGTGGTGCGGACGTCGGAAAGGCGATCATCATTCTCAACCCGGCCGAACCACCTATGATCATGCGTGACACCGTGTTGTGTCTGGCGGACGACGCCGATCCGGACGAGATCCGCGCCAGCATCGCCCGCATGGTCGCCGACGTGGCCGAGTACGTGCCCGGATACCGGCTCAAGCAGCAGGTCCAGATCGCCGCTGTCGGCCCGGACGAGCCGCTGCGGACCCTGATCGGCGACGCCGGTCCGCGGCCGACCTGGAAGATATCGATCTTTCTGGAGGTCGAGGGAGCCGCGCACTATCTGCCGGCGTACGCCGGAAACCTCGACATCATGACCTCTGCTGCGCTACGAACCGCTGAACGGTTGTCCACCTCGCAGCCCACGGCGGTGGTAGCGGGGTCGGCCGCGTCAGCGGTTCCAGCGGTTCCAGCGACCTCGGAGGTGGTCTCGTGAACCCGCCCAGGCTCTACATCCAGGACGTGACCCTGCGGGACGGCATGCATGCGGTCCGGCATCGCATCACCGTGGAGCGGGTGCGCACAATCGCCGCCGCATTGGACGCCGCGGGCGTGGACGCCATTGAGGTCGCTCACGGTGACGGCCTGGCAGGCGCCAG
>NZ_CAAAFO010000065.1:93781-98918 GCF_900634715.1 Candidatus Protofrankia californiensis
GTACATGCCCACCAGAACCTGTCGCTGGCCGTGGCCAACTCGGTGGTGGCCGTGGAAGAAGGCGTGACCCGGGTCGACGCCTCGCTCGCCGGCCAGGGCGCCGGTGCCGGGAACTGCCCGATCGAACCGTTCATCGCGGTGGCGAACCTGATGGGCTGGAAGCACGGCTGCGACCTGTTCGCACTCCAGGACGCCGCCGACGGCCTCGTCCGCCCGCTGCAGGACCGGCCGGTACAGGTGGACCGGGAGACGCTGACCCTGGGCTACGCCGGCGTCTACTCCAGCTTCCTGCGGCACGCTGAACGCGCGGCCCGCGAACACGGGCTCGACACCCGCGACATCCTGATGGAGGTAGGCCGCCGAGGTCTCGTCGGCGGTCAGGAAGACATGATCGTCGACGTCGCACTGGACCTTGTCGCAGCCGGGGCTGCCGTCGGGGCCGTTGCAGCCGGAGCCGTCGAGGCCGGGCGGCCCGGGTGACCGTGACAAGGTCGGCCGCCGCACTGTTTGCCGCCGCACTGGTTAGGGCCGCACTGTTCAGGGAGGACAGTTGACATCGCAGGTGTTGGGTACAGACGGCTTGGCCGAGTTCCGCGCGATGCGGGATTTCCTGCTCACCCACCGGGAGGACTACGACGCCGCGTACGCCGGGTTCCGCTGGCCGCAGCTGGCGGAGTTCAACTGGGCGCTGGAGTGGTTCGACCATCTCGGCGCCGACCCGGACAGTGCCGACCGGGTCGCACTGTGGATCGTCGAGCAGGATGGTTCACAGCGGCGTCAGACCTTCGCGCAGCTGTCTGCCCGCTCGAACCAGGTGGCCAACTGGCTGCGTGAGCGGGGCGTGGCGCGCGGTGATCGCATCGTGCTCATGCTGGGCAACCAGGTCGAGCTGTGGGAGACGTTGCTCGCGGCGATGAAGCTCGGTGCGGTCGTCATCCCGGCGACCACGCTGCTTGCGCCCGCCGACCTGCGGGACAGGATCGAGCGCGGCCAGGCCCGGTACGTCGTCGTCGGCGCGACCGACACCGACAAGTTCGCCGACGTACCCGGTGCGTACGACCGCATCGCGGTCGGAGCGCCGGTGCCGGGCTGGGCGTACTACGCCGACTCGGCTCAGGCGTCCACCGTGTTTGTCCCGGACGGCGTGACCCATGCCAGCGACCCGTTGCTGCTCTACTTCACCTCGGGTACCACCGCAGCCCCCAAGCTCGTCGAGCACACCCACGTCTCCTACCCGGTCGGACACCTGTCGACGATGTACTGGATCGGGCTCGAGCCCGGCGACGTGCACCTGAACATCTCCTCGCCGGGCTGGGCCAAGCACGCGTGGAGCAACGTGTTCGCGCCCTGGAACGCCGGGGCCACCGTGTTGGTCTACAACTACAGCAGGTTCGACGCCGCCGCGATGCTGGCGCAGATAGACCGTTGCGGTGTGGACAGTTTCTGCGCGCCCCCGACGGTGTGGCGGATGCTGATCCAGGCCGATCTCGCGGCGGTACGCAACCCGCCGCGCAAGGTCGTCGGCGCGGGCGAGCCGCTCAACCCCGAAGTCATCGAGCAGGTGGAGAAAGCCTGGGGGGTGCGGATCCGCGACGGCTTCGGGCAGACCGAAACCACCGTGCAGATCGGCAACTCGCCGGGACAGCTCGTCAAACCGGGGTCCATGGGACGACCTGTGCCCGGTTACCGCGTCACGCTGGTCGACGTCGCCACCGGTCAGCCGGCAGACGAGGGCGAAATCTGTCTGGACCTCACCCAACGCCCGTTGGGTCTGATGGTCGGCTACCGCGACGATGCCGCGCGCAACGCCGAGGCGATGGCGGGTGGCTACTACCACACCGGTGACGTGGCCTCGCGCGACGCCGGCGGATACATCACCTACATCGGCCGCGCGGACGACGTGTTCAAGGCGTCGGACTACCGGATCTCGCCGTTCGAGCTGGAGAGCGTGCTGATCGAGCATCCCGCCGTCGCCGAGGCCGCCGTCGTCCCGTCGCCGGACGCGATCCGGCTGGCGGTCCCGAAGGCATACGTGGTGCTCGCCGACGGTTACGAACCCGACCGGGCCACCGCACTGTCGATTCTGCGTCATGCTCGGCAACAGCTCGCGCCGTACAAGCGGATACGTCGCCTTGAATTCGCCGAGCTACCCAAAACGATATCTGGCAAGATCCGACGGGTGGAACTTCGCCGCCGGGAGGACGCGCTGCACCCGCTTAGCGCCACCGCAGTCCCCGCGGGCGCCTCAGCGCCCAACCGTGAATACCGTGACGAAGATTTTCCGGAACTGCGGGAATGACGCTGGTGACGGGTTCGACCGTCCGGTCCATCCCGCTGGCCTCACCACCCACGTGACCATCCACCGTGGAATCCGGACCCGACGGCTGGGTACCTCGAAAACAGGTACTCAGCCGTTCCTGTAGGACTTTTTTTCGAAAAAGCTGACAGGTTCCGACCGGTATCGCTGAATCGTGTTCAGATAACGTGAAACAGCTTCCGCCCGGTTGGTGGCTCCGAGCTTGCGCAGGATGTGCTTCACGTGCACCTTCACGGTTCCCTCGGAAACCATCAGGCGAGTGGCAATTCGTGCGTTGGTGGCTCCGTCGGCCATGTGCCGCAGGACTTCGATCTCCCGCCGGGTCAGGGGTGAATGCACGTCGTCCTCGATCGCACTGGTCAGCGCGCTTGTCCCGATGTCCCGGGTGAGCTCGACGGGAGTATCCGCCGGTTTCAGGGACACGTCGTTCTCCGTGAAGGAGGCCATCAGATCGGAGATGCCCGCCGTATAGGTGCATAACTGGTCGCGAAGGGCCAGCATCCGGTCGGCGAACACGGCACGTTCGATCGCGTAGCCCAGACCCTCCATGAACAATCCGATGGTCTCGCGGTCCAGACTGTCCACGTGTCGCCCGTCGGTGTATGCGTCGGCGTGCATGAAGCCGATCACCGTGGACATCGACACAAGCGGTGCGGCGACATAGGAACGCGAGTCGGTCACGGTCTTGAGCAAAGGGTGCACCTGCGGGTTCGCCTGGGCATTCTTGATCAGGATCGGCTGTCGCCGATGGATCATGTCGGTCTCCAGCACCTGCTGGTCCAGCAGTATCGGGTCCGTACTACCAGCCTTCACCATCAACGCGGCAAGGTCCGGATCGCCTCGAACATAGGCCGACTTCACCACCCAGCGGGAGTTCTGGATCTGGGACAGCATGGCCCGTCCGAAACCGAGTTTTTCGACCTCGGCGGGTGCCCGGATGAGCAGATCTCGAACTGTGAAGAGATCCCGTAGACGGTTCAGCGTATGGCGTACCTCGGTCAGAGCCGACGTTCGTTGAACCAGCACCGCCTCACGGAGGGATATCCGGGCCTGACTGAGCCGCGTGAGCGCCGCGATCAGCTCCGCGTGCGCCTCCGTGCCGACCTGCTCCACGCCGGCAGTCAGCCGTTTGGTGATGGCGTCCTGAGCCGCCGCCAGTGTCATCTCCGCGGCATGCAGATCCAGCGGGGTGATGCTCAGCGGTGCACAGTCCCAGCCAGTCAGCTTGGAAACCAGCTGGAGAATCGAACGCACGCGCTCGACCTCTTTGCGTGGCAGGTCAGGACTACGGAAGAACCAGATCTCGCCCCGCGCCGGGTGCGAGCGTTCGCCACCATCACTTGAATCGATCATAGGCATGATGGCCTCGTTTCCTCGTCATCGAGCGTTGTCCGGAACTCGAATCGCGATCGGTGTCCCGCGGGCGACGTGGGGGCGGTTCGCCTGAGAACCTGCTTGTGACGCGCCCCCGTCCGGTCTGCCAGCCCGCCGGAGGGGGCCGTCAAACCGTCGACACGCCGAGCGCCGAGGCTTGTGCCCGTGGCGTCTCGTCGCCTGCCCGAGGTCAAAGCAAGATCTAAAAAGGGTTCCGAGATGATCTGCCGTATAGTTTCCGGCCCCGGCATGGACTCGCTGCATCGGATCACCTCCGCTGTCCCATCATCGTTGAAGCATCCCGGCTACCTTGACGCCGACCACCTGGCGCGGAAAGGCGTTATTAATCCGAGGTTAAATAGTAGGACGGTGGAGTACTTTCGGCCAGCGCGCGCCGACCCCTGAGAAGGTTTCGCCATGCCCGCTCCGGTGCTGGCCGTCAGCGTACATCCGTTCGACCGGCCGTTCGATGCGGTTGTCGCGTACGGGGGCTGTCCATGCTGTCCGGGCTCCCTCGGAGCGCCGTGACGGTGGCCTGTCAGGCGTGCATCCCATGGCGTTGCGGCAGTCTTGAGTACCGGCCGGAGGCGTCCCGAGAAGCCGGGGCTGTGATCGCCGGCATGGATCGCCGGCATGGATCGTCGATTCGTTGCCGGTCGGCGTCGACTCGGTCATGATGCTCACAGGGCCGCACGTGGTGATCTCGTAGCTGCTGCGGCGCGACAGGCTGGACATCGGCGATCTCGGTCCGATCGCGATCTAGGTACTCTCTGCCGGCGGCCATGTCTCGGCCATGTCTCGGCCGTGGCGCTGTCGGTGACGCGGCATCACCGATGGACACCTGTCAGCGGAGCCTGTGCGCGACCAGATCGAGGAGATCTTCGCTCGCGACGACGCGATGTGCCGTGCCATATCAGGGATGAGATGGGCATGTTCGTCGACGCGATCGCAGCTGTCGCGTCCCAAACCGTATTCTGAGGCGGAGCAACATGATCTCTTTTGAGTTCTCCGAGGAGCAGGAGGACTTCCGGCGTGCGCTTGCCCAATTCGCTGAGAAAGTACTGCTGCCTGGCTACCGTGACCGGGCGTCGCGCACGGACTACCCGTTCGACATCCAGCGCCAGCTCGCCGATCTCGGTGTGCTCGGTATCGGCTTGCCCGAGAAGTTCGGCGGTACCGGCGCCGAGGATCCGATCATGCTCGGGCTCGCAGCGGAGACGTTGGCCTACGGTGACGTGAACATCGCGTCCGCGCCGGTGCAGGTCGGGCTCGTGGGGTCGCAGCTGGCGCACGGTACTCCGGCGGTGCAGGAGGAGTACCTGCCTCGGCTGATCGCCGGTGAGATCACGGTCGCGATCGCGCTCACCGAACCCGGCTCCGGGTCCGACGCGGGCGCGCTGCTCACAGTCGCCGAGCCGGTGCCCGGCGGCTGGCGGCTGCGCGGCG
>NZ_CAAAFO010000065.1:99217-101259 GCF_900634715.1 Candidatus Protofrankia californiensis
CCGCCGCGCTCATCTACGCCCGTGAGCCGGGGTCTGCACGATCGAGTGGAGTGAGCTGTTTCCTCGTCCCGCTCGACGCCGCGGGCGTGACCGTGAGCCACATGCCGGGGATGGGCTGCCTGCCGTTGGGCTGGGGGTCGATCCACCTGGACGACGTGTTCGTGCCGGAGGAGGGTCTCATCGGTGAACACGGCCAGGGCTTCCGCAGCGTCATGAACCACTTCGACTTCAGCCGCGCCGCACTGGGTCTGATGTGTCTCGGTGCGGCACGGGCCAGCCTCGACGAAGCCGCCGATTACGCCCTGCAGCGTGAGACCTTCGGCCGCCCGATCGCCGAGTACCAGGGCATATCCTTTCTCCTGGCCGAGCAGGCCACCTACCTGGAAGCGGCGCGGTGGTTGTGCTATCGGGCGCTGTGGCTGCGCCATGTCGGCCAGCCGCACACCGCGCACGCCTCGATGAGCAAGTGGTGGCCGCCGATCGTCGCCAAGGACGCGATCGAGGCGGCGATGAAGATCCACGGTAATCTCGGTTATGCGACCGAGTTCCCGTTGCAGCAGAGATTTCGCGATGTCATGGCCTACCTGGTCGCGGACGGCACGGCGGAAATCCAGAAACGCATTATCGCCAAGGATGTTCTTGGCAGGAGGCGCGTAAAATGATCACACTTGGGCTGGACGTGCACGAGTCGATCCTGTCGACGGGCCCGCGGCAGCGGCGCGATCTGCTCGGTCGCGCGCACGCCGCGGGGCTGGATCACGTGGTCGTCGGTGATCATGTCAGTTTCCACGGCGGCCGGGGTTTCGACGGGATGGTGTCCGCCACCGCCGCTTTGACCAGCAATGACGATCTACTCGTGCTGCTGGGCATCTACCAGCTCGCGCTCCGGCATCCGATGACCGTCGCCCGCCAGCTCGCCTCGATCTCCCAGCTGGCGCCGGGTCGGCTGATCCTGGGGGTCGGCGTGGGCGGGGAGGATCGCTCCGAGATGCTCAACTGCGGCGTCGATCCGTCGACCCGGGGGCGCCGCCTCGACGAGAGCCTGCACGTGCTGCGTGCTCTGGCCTCGGGCGATGCGATCGATCACAGCGGGGAGTTCTTCGAGCTCAAGGACGCGCAGGTGCTGCCGGCCCCGGTGCCCAGGATCCCGATCGTGGTCGGCGGCACGTCGGCGGCTGCGGTACGGCGGACCGCGCGCTTCGGTGACGGCTGGCTTGGGATCTTCTGCTCCGCCCGGCGTTTCGCCGAGATCCGCGAGCAGATCGCCGAGGCGGCCGGGCAGGCGGGCAGGGAGCTGCCGTCCTGGTACGGGCTGAGCGTCTGGTGTGGGATCGACGCCCAGGCGAGCAAGGCCAGGGCCATGGTGGCCGAACGGATGGAGCGGCTCTACCACCTGCCCTACGAGAAGTTCGAGCGGCTGGCGCCTGCTGGCACGCCGGAGCAGCTGGGGGAGTGGCTGCTGCCCTACCTCGCGGCCGGTTGCGAGCACTTCACGCTGGTGGCAACCACCTCGAGCTGGGAGGCCGGCGTCGACCACGTGGCCGAGGTGAAGCGATACCTGCTCGAGCACGCGCCCGCCTAGCGATCCTCTGGGTCACCGGTGTGCACCCGGTCGTCGTCGCACCACAGTGCCCCACCAGGTGACCCGTTCGCGTTCGATCACATTGAGCACCTCCCCGCGGGTTGAAGCGGCCCTCCGGAAAGACCAGTCGGTTGCCGCCGAGCGGGGCCAGCGGCAGGGACTGGTCGATCGCGTACCACCGCAGAACACCGAATGCCGGCGCTGAAAGAGGTCGGTGAGCCGTGTGGGAGAACCCGTTCCAGCAGTGCCGACGAGACCCTGGACGTCTTCGCCGGCTAATATCAACGAATTGCCAACTCGGGACACGGGCTGGCCAAAAAGCATGCGATCATGGTCTTTTCGTGTATTCGGAGTCCCCAGGGAACCCGGGTTCACCGCCGCCGGGAGAGAGCCTCTCTTTGGAGGGGTAACTACCCCCCCATTGGGAGATGTGACCCGGCACACAAAACGGTAGCGTTGG
>NZ_CAAAFO010000065.1:101523-103267 GCF_900634715.1 Candidatus Protofrankia californiensis
TTCCTGGCGCGTTGCCTCGCCGAACTGTTCCCGGTAACGCGAATAGCGCAGCAATCCTGGTCGGCGATGGCATCACGGGAGGAGATGCTGCCGTGCTGGTCGACCTGAGATGAGCGTTATCCATGGTCATCTCATTGAAGATTTCCGGTGGCAGTTGGTGAGCCTGAGTGGGGTGGGCGTGAATGCTCGCGCCCGCGTTTCGCCTGGACTACTCGGTTGCCGGGACGGCAGCCGCGATGAACCGCGACGAGCATGCGGTCCGCCGGCTGCAGCCCTGTGCCGTCATCCGGCTCGGCACGTCGACGAAAAGAGGCATGGACATGACCAGTTCCCCGGGGAATGGCTGGCTCGATGGCGTGGACATGGCCGCCGTGGTGCGCGGGAGTTCGCGCGGATTCACCGTGCTCGTCCTCGGCGGGCTCGCCGCCCCCGCCGCGGCGACGGTGTCCGGGGCGCTCGGCGCACTGATCCTCACCGGGTCGGCCGCGGCCGCTTTCGTGGTGGCGGCACTGCGCCAGGGGACGACCACCAGCGGCGGGCTGCATGGTGCGCTGGCCGCGGTCGGGGCCTATCTGCTGGTGCTCCCGCTGGTGTTGCTGGCACAGGCCGGGCGGGATCCGGCGCAGATCTCGATGACTCTTGCGGCCGCGGTGGTCGTGGGGTTCGTGGCGGGGGCGGCGGGTACCCGGCGGCAACTCGGCCACAGCGAGAGCGCCGGCGTGCGGTCGGCAGGTGAGCGCGTATGAGCGTACCGGCCACGGCCGCCCCGTCGGTTCCTGGAACCCGCCGCAGGGCACGCAGGGGCAAGGCGCCGAAATGGGTTGACACCGCGCGGCGGCCACTGCAGCAAGGGGGGGAGATGGTGCAGCTGGCCGGGCAGGTTCTCGGCAGCGCCATCCGCCACCCCTTCGGCTACTGGGGTGAAGTGCGCGACCAGATGTTCGAAATCCTCAAGCTGTGCTGGATCCCGATGGCCGTGTCCTGCACGGCGTTCGGCTTCGGTGCGCCGGGCCTGCAGGGCGGCAACATCTTCCTGCTCTTCGGCATTCCCGAACGTCTCGGCTCCTTCTTCATCATGGCCAGCGTCCGTGAGTTCGCCCCGTGGATCAACGCGATGGTGGTCGCCGGCGTCATGGGTACCGCGATGACCGCGGACCTCGGCGCGCGCCGGATCCGTGAGGAGATCGACGCGATGGAGGTGCTCGGTGTCGATCCCGTGCGCACGCTGATCCTCCCGCGGGTAGTGGCGATCACGTTCATGACCGGGTTGCTCGACCTGGTCGCGCTCGTGTTCGGCGTGCTCGGCGGCTACATGGCCTCGGTGTGGGTGCTCGGTGCCAACAGCAGCGCGTACTTGGAGAACTTCTTCGCCAACGCCACCGTCACCGACATATGGGGCAGCGTCGTGAAGACGACGATCTTCGGCCTGCTCATCGGAGTCGTGTGCTGTTACAAGGGCCTGCACACCGAGGGCGGGCCGATCGGGGTGGGACGCGCGGTCAACCAGGCCGTGGTCATCTCCTTCGCCGCGATCTGGATCTTCAACTACGTCTTCACGACCATCTTGCTCGGGCTCAACCCCGACATGCAGGTCTACAAGTAGAGGCCGCGCGATCATGACCACATCACTGGACAAGCTCGACCGGGGCGGGCGACCGCGTGTCACCGCACCGAAGCCGCAGGACACTGTGATCACGTTGGGCGGCGTGCAGCGCGGAGTGAAGCAGGCCGTCGCCACCGGCGG
>NZ_CAAAFO010000065.1:103698-104180 GCF_900634715.1 Candidatus Protofrankia californiensis
CGACATCGCCCAGTTCTCCGGCAGGACCATTCGTGACTTCGGCGATGTCCGCCACTACGCCTCGGAGATCTTCCACCAGGCCGGCATCCTGATCCTGTCCAGCGGTCTGATCATCTGGATGATGCAGTTCGTCATAGGCACCACCTGCGGACTCGAGGCCAGCTACACCCTCAAGCAGATCGGCGCCCCGTTGTACTCGGGCATTTTCAACGCCTTCTGCTCGATCCGCGAGATGGCGCCGTACATGTGGGGCTACATTTTCGCGGCGAAGGTCGGCTGTGGGTTGGTTGCCGAGATCGGCTCGATGAGGATCGCCGACGAGATCGATGCCATGGAGGTCATGGGCGTCAAGTCGCGTAGCTATCTGGTCGGCACCCGGATCATGGCCGCCTGGCTTGCGATGCCGTTCCTGTACACGGTCGGGCTCGGCCTCATGTACATATCGATGTACCTGGTGACCGTCGTGCAACTGGGCGGGGTGT
>NZ_CAAAFO010000065.1:104509-106023 GCF_900634715.1 Candidatus Protofrankia californiensis
CCGCCGGTGGCTACAACTACGTCTTCTGGCTCTACCAGAACCCGCTCGACTTTCTCTATTCAATGATCAAGGTGTTGTCGATGGGCACCACGATCGTGTTCGTCAGTTGTTACTACGGCTACACCGCGAGCGGTGGATCCGTCGGGGTCGGCAAGAACACCGCGAAATCGATGATGCTGAACATGGTGCTGATCCATATCATCGGTCTGCTCACCACCCAGCTTTTCTGGGGACTCAATCCCAACGCCCCGATCGCGAACTAGCTCCGGCCGGCAGCCGCCAGGAGGTCAAGTGCTATGCAGAATTCCGCCGAGATCATCCA
Source organism: Candidatus Protofrankia californiensis (assembly GCF_900634715.1). GTDB lineage: Bacteria > Actinomycetota > Actinomycetes > Frankiales > Frankiaceae > Protofrankia > Protofrankia californiensis. The sequence continues at coordinate 104,832 of NZ_CAAAFO010000065.1, forward strand.
GAATGTTCCCCTGCCCGGGTCGTCGATGGCCGCACAGCCACCGGATCCCGGCCGCCGCGTGCACAGCATGGAAGTGCGTAACGTACACAAGGCGTTCGGCGACTTCCATGTGCTCAGGGGGATGAACCTGAACTTCGTGGACGATGCGATCACCACGATCCTCGGCCCGTCCGGCACCGGTAAGAGCGTGATGATCAAGCATCTTGTCGGGCTGCTCGAACCCGATGACGGTGAGGTTCTCATCTTCGGCAAGGATATCTGGCGGATTTCCGAGCGCGAGCGCTACGAATTACGCAAGCGATTCGGCGTGCTGTTCCAGGACGGCGCGCTGTTCGGTTCGATGAACATCTACGACAACACCGCGTTCCCGCTGCGCAAGCACACCGACATGGCCGAGTCCGAGATCTCCGACATCGTGCTGGAAAGGCTCACCGAGGTGGGTCTGGAAAGGTCGCTGACCAAGTATCCCAGCGAGGTGTCCGGCGGTATGCGCAAGCGTGCCGGTTTCGCGCGCGCGCTGGTGATGAATCCCGACATCGTGCTGTTCGACGAGCCGGACTCCGGACTGGACCCGGTACGCACGAGCCTGCTCAACGACCTGATCCTGGACATGCACAGCCGCCACAAGGGCACCTACCTGCTGGTGACCCACGACATTCGCACGGCGCGCAAGGTCAGCGACTACGTGGGGCTGATCTGGAAGGGTCAGGTCGTGCACTACGGCGAGGCCGAGGCAGCCTTCAACTCCGACGATCCGTTTGTCCGGCAGTTCCTGTCCGGTGAATCGACCGGGCCCCTGGGAATGGACTGACAACCGATGAGAAGGATCGGGGCGGTCGTGCTGGCCACCGTGGTCGTGCTGGCCACGGGTGGCTGGATGCTGTTCAGCGACGAATACCGGGTCGGTGTGCTGCTGGGGTCGGCGACCAACATTGTCAAGGGCGGCTCGGTGATGGTGAACGGTTTCGAGGCCGGGTCCGTCTCCGGCATCAGGGCCAAGGACGGCAAGGCGTACCTCGAGCTCACACTCGATTCCGACCATGCGCCGCTGCATTCCGGCGCGACCGTTTCCGTCGCCTGGAAGGCGCTGCTCGGGGAGCGGTTGGTGGAGATCCACGACGGAGCGGCGGCCGGCCCGAAGATCCCGTCCGGGGGCATGATAGAAGGGACGATGGACCAGCCGATGGAGCTG
>NZ_CAAAFO010000066.1:0-773 GCF_900634715.1 Candidatus Protofrankia californiensis
GGCGGGTCCGGCTGCGGGTCGAGGAGTATCCCGAGCAGGCGGCGCAGCGTGTCGTCGCCGCGGACGTCGAGGCCGGCGGGGGCCTCGATGTCATCCCCGGCGAAGATCACCTGATGGTTGTGGCGCAGCCGGTAGAGCAGCATCCGCCGGCCCGGGAGGAGCTCTCTGGTGTCGGAGGCGGCGGACCGTAGGGCGACGATGTCGACGTGGAAGCGGTCGGCGGGATTGTCCCGACCGTCCAGCGTCCAGGCGTGTGCCACCCGGGAGGCGGCCAGGGCGCGTCGGTAGGTCGTGGCGCGCTGGCCTGGTACGTGCATCAGGCCGGACGGGGCCGGCATCCGCTTGCCCACCGGACCCAGATCCGAATCCGCTGTCGCGCCGTGGGCCGGCTCGCTGCCGGGGGCCGGCGCGGCGAGAACGGCGCGACCGGCCCGGACCGCGCCATGCACCGCGTCCGGCAGGACCCAGCCGAGCCGGGACTCCAGATCCCAACTGGACGCGGCGATGACGGCTACCCCGTCCGGGGCGTCGAACAGGGCGTCCGTGGCGACCGGCCCGGGCGTGTGGATCGCCACGCACATCCCGGTGCGCGGGTCGGCGCCGACCCGCCAGGCACCGGCGACGGTGCCGAGAAGCACCGGCCCGCCGTACGGACGCGCGGGCGTCCACCTGCCCGTGTCGACGGGCGGTGCCGCCCAGGGATCCGCTGGCTGAGCTGCGGCGATGACCGGTGCGATGTCCGGGTCGATGACCGCCGAGATGCCATCCAGACT
>NZ_CAAAFO010000066.1:1224-1982 GCF_900634715.1 Candidatus Protofrankia californiensis
TCGACGAGGCCGCCGAGGACGGGGGCGAGCCGGTCGGCCTCGTCCAGGTCCGCGCACAGGAACAGGCTGTTGGCGCCGCCGGTGGTCTGGCCGTCTTCGTGGGGCTGCCCGCCGCCGAGGAGCCAGGGCAGGTCGATGGCCGGGTGGGCGGCGGAGCGGGCCACCGCCGGTTCCTGCCAGGGGCGGATCATCTGCCGGGCCACCAGATACACCGAGGAGATCTGCCGCTGATCGGTTTTCCACACCGCGGTGAACCCGTCCAGCATCTGTTGGCCCTCGGCGGCGATGTCCGGGTCGGTGTGGCCGGCGAACGCCGAGAGAAAGCGCAGGACGGTGTCCTTGTCCATGCCCTGGATCCAGCCGACGACGCTGTCCATGCCCAGGCCGGTGTGGGCGGCGGTCCAGAACAGCACGGTGAGGAGATCCTCGGCCGCGGCGACCCAGAAGCTCATGTCCCCGGACGCGCCGGTGTTCCAGTCGGTGCTGTTCGCGATCGACCGGGCGGCCTGCCGGGCCCCGGCGAGACGGCGCGCGTCACGCAGCGGCGACCAGGCCGACGAGTTCTCCCCGGTGATCCCGGTGGGGTCGAACACCCGCACCTCGCCGAGGCGGCGGCGCCGGTCCAGGGTGGCGCCCATCAGGTCGGCCTTCACCGACAGGGCGATCAGCGGCCCGGCCCATTCCAGGATCGCGGGGATCGCGCACGCCGACGTCTTCCCGCACTGGGACGGGCCGACCACGACCACCGCGCCCCGGCC
>NZ_CAAAFO010000066.1:2324-5181 GCF_900634715.1 Candidatus Protofrankia californiensis
CCGGCGGCCGGGCCGGGTTTTCCGTGGCCAGCAGCCGGTGGACGCCTCCGGTCCGCACCATCCCGAGGATCATCCGGCCGGGGGTGGGAGCGGACACCCACAGCGGCATCAGCTCCCAGACGCGGGCGAACCGGGCGTCGGGGTTCAGGCCCATCCGCCGCCGGCGGGCCACCCCGGCCCCACCCCACCCGGCCGCCGTCACCACGACGGCGGCGGTGAGGAGCACGACGGCCAGTGGGAGGAGGGTGGCCGTCCAGTAGCCGGCCGGGCCGGGCAGGCCGGCGGCGACCGGGTCCGGCCAGGCCTGCCGGGGATCGGCCGGATGGATGACCAGGCCGGGCAGGGCCGCGAGCGTGTCCCGCAGCCCCGCCGGCACGGGCCGGTGGCCGCCGAAGAACACCGCGGCCAGCTGCGCGCCACCCCACACCGCCATGACCGTCCCGGCCAGGCCCAGGACGGCGGCGAGCAGCACGATGTCCGCGCCGGCCAGCAGCAGGCCACCCCCACCGCCGGTCATGACCGGCCCCCGGCCCGGTCGGCGGCCACCACGGCGGCGAGCGCGCGGACCGCCCGGTCCCGGCGGGCCCGCACCCCCCGGACAGTGATCCCCGCCCGTGCGGCGATCTCCGTCTGGGAGAAACCAGCCGCGATCTCCGCGACGGTACGCAGGGCCGGGCCGGGAACCCCGTGCGCCAGCCCGTCGGTGACGACATCAAACAGGTCGGCGAGGGGATCGGTGGTGTCGGCGGGCCGGCCGTCGAGCCGGGCGGGGCGTTCCACCGGCTGCGGGCAGGTGACCGTCAGCCGGTCGAGAACCGGCACATAGCCGTGTATCTGATAGACGGTGTCGCGGACCACGTTCGCCGCGATTTTCACCGGACGCCGGTCCACCGGATAGGTCGCGATGACCAGCCAGGCGCTGGCCACCAGCTCGGTGAGCGCAGCCGAGAACGGCATCGGCGACCGGGCGGCCCAGCGGGCCGCCTGGACGGTCAACGCGGGCATCACCCGCTCCAGCACCACCCGCCCGGCGGCCGGGTCACCGTCGCACGCATGGCTGATCAGCCTGTGCAGGCGGGTGTCCGCGGTCGCGGTGGGCACCTGCCGGTCCCGGCCGCAGGCCGCCAGCAACGAGGCAATCGAACCGGTGTGCGGGGCAAGAAGCGGGTCAGCCGCCCAGCGGTGCAGAGCGTCGCGGGCCTGCGCGCCGTGCTGCCAGCGGTCCCAGTCGGCCTGCCAGGCTCGCAGCACCGCCGTCCGCGGGACGAATCCCGCCGGCTCGGCGGTCGAGGTGTCGGTGTACGTCATGACAGGCAACGGTCCGCACCGGTATCATCACCAGAGCCATCACAACGCGCACCGCCACGCGCATCGCGGCAAATCCGCGCATCGCGCGAATCCCCCGCACCGTCATCGCTATGGCGGCGGCGTGGAAAGGCCCGGCTCGCCACACGGCCGGGGCCCCATCACGTTACGGTTACTGTGGGTTCGGACGTACCTTCCTCTGCTGTCTGTTGCTCGGTGATCAGCAGCGTTTCCACAGGTAGCGACCTGGATCGGGGTTCAAATTCCATCCCCTTAGCTCCAGATCCCTCGACGACACGAGGGTTCGGGGCAGCGCCAGATCCGCTTGCGCCACCGCGCCCGCACCGGCGTGCCGAAGCACGGAGCGTCGTGCAGGACCTGGACGTGCCGGCCGTGGCCGACCGCGACCACCCCGCAGTCCGGACAGCCGGTCAGATCGGCGTCGGACTCGACGTCCAGCACCACCAGACCCTGTTCACCGCCGACGTCGGGATCGCGGGTGACGTCGAGGAGGTGCATGTCCTCCACGCCGAACACCTCATCGGTCCGAGCACACCACGACGCGCCAGGACCACACGTACGGTGACGCACGCGAGGCCTTCTCCTGATTCAGGTGTTTGGTCGCTGCTGATCGTGGAAGACCTCGTTCCGTCGCGCCCTCGCGCCACGCCGTGGAGCCGGACAGCACGAGACGGCTTATCCAGGTTCATCTACGGGAGCCGAAAAATTCGGACGGCGATGTCGAGAACCCGTGACTGGCTCCGTCCCCGCGGTGAACGTGACCACCATGGGTCGCACCAGCACCGAGGAGAAACACGATGGCCAAGTACTTGCTGCTCAAGCACTACCGCGGCGCTCCGGCTTCGGTCAACGACGTGCCGATGGACCGGTGGACGCCGGAGGAGATCGCGGCGCACATGCGGTACATGCACGACTTCGCGGCCCGGCTTGAGGGGACCGGCGAGTTCGTCGACAGTCAGGCACTCGCCCCCGAGGGGACGTTCGTCCGGTACGACGGTGAGGGGCGCCCGCCGGTCACCGACGGCCCGTTCGCCGAGACCAAGGACCTCATCGCTGGCTGGATGGTGATCGACGTCGACAGCTACGAGCGCGCCATCGCGCTGGCCGGGGACCTGTCGGCCGCCCCTGGGGCGGGCGGGGAACCGATCCACGAGTGGCTCGAGGTGCGCCCGTTCCTGACCGCGCCGCCCACCATCACGGAGTGACCTCTGAAGATGGACACCGTCACGGAGTGACCTCTCGGGTGAACGAGGCCTTGCTCCGGAGCCTCACGCCGGGCGTGCTCGGGATCCTCGTCCGTCGCGGGGCCGACTTCGCGGCGGCCGAGGACGCCGTGCAGGACGCGCTGGTCGAGGCGGTCCGCGTCTGGCCGGCCGACCCGCCGCGGGACCCGAAGGGCTGGCTGGTCACCGTGGCCTGGCGCCGGTTCCTCGACGCGACCCGGGCGGACGCCGCCCGCCGCCGGCGTGAGGACCTCGTTGACGAGGAGCCGGCGCCCGGGCCCGCGCCCGCGGTGGACGACACGCTCCAG
>NZ_CAAAFO010000066.1:5456-8452 GCF_900634715.1 Candidatus Protofrankia californiensis
CTCTACTTCCTGTGCGCCCACCCGTCGCTGACGCCGTCGTCCGCGGTCGCGCTCACGCTGCGCGCCGTCGGCGGGCTGACCACCCGCCAGATCGCCCAGGCCTACCTGGTGCCCGAGGCGACCATGGCGCAGCGCATCAGCCGGGCCAAGCGCACCGTCTCCGGCGTGCGGTTCGACCAGCCCGGCGACGTCGCCACCGTGCTGCGTGTCCTCTACCTGGTCTTCAACGAGGGCTACTCCGGCGACGTCGATCTCGCCGCCGAGGCGATCCGGCTCACCCGGCAGCTCGCGGCCGCGATCGACCACCCCGAGGTGGCGGGGCTGCTCGCCCTCATGCTGCTCCACCACGCCCGGCGCGCCACCCGGACCGCGCCCGACGGCAGCCTGGTGCCGCTCGCCGAGCAGGACCGCGGCCGGTGGGACAGCAAGTTGATCGCTGAGGGCGTCGCGATCCTGCAGGCGGCCCTCGCCCGCGACCGGCTGGGCGAGTTCCAGGCCCAGGCCGCCATCGCGGCACTCCACGCTGACGCGCCCACCGCTAAGGAGACCGACTGGGTGCAGATCGTCGAGTGGTACGACGAGCTCGCGCGCCTGACCGACAGCCCGGTCGTCCGGCTCAACCGCGCGGTGGCCGTCGGCGAGGCCGACGGACCGCGCGCCGGGCTGGCGGCGCTCGCGGCGCTGGACAACTCACTGCCCCGCCACACCGCGGTGGCGGCGTACCTCCACGAGCGCGACGGCGACCTGGCGACGGCGGCACGGCTGTACGCCGAGGCGGCCCGAAAGGCGCCCAACCTCGCCGAGCGCGACCACCTGACGCGCCAGGCCGCCCGGCTCAACGCCCGCCGGTGTCGCTGACGGGTCGGGGACTGTCCAGCTAACGGTGTAACCCTCTGAGAGTGAGGATGCGCCATGAGTGACACGATGGTGGGGGTTCCGCCGGTGGCGGAGTCCCCGGTCCTGGGCCGTGCCGAGGACGGCCGGGACGAGTTGGACGCCGGCGACGCGCAGCTGGTGCGGTTGCTCGCCGAGAGGGCCCAGTCCGGTGGGATCAGCCTCGCCGGGGAGGGTGGCCTGCTCGCGCAGTTGACGAAGGTGGTCCTCGAGGCCGGCCTGGAAGCCGAGATGACCGGCCATCTCGGCTATGACAAGCACGATCCGGTCGGCCGCGACGGGGGGAACTCCCGTAACGGGACCCGGACGAAGACGGTGCTGACGGAGGTCGGGCCGGTCGAGATCGACGTGCCGCGGGACCGGGCGTCCTCGTTCACGCCGGTCACGGTCCCCAAACGGGTCCGGCGCCTGCGCGGGGTGGACGAGATGGTGATCTCGCTGGTGGCCCGCGGGATGACGACCGGCGACGTCCAGGCCCACCTGTCCGAGGTCTACGACACCCGGGTGTCACGCCAGCAGATCTCCGACATCACCGACACGGTGATGGCGCGGATGGCCGAGTGGTCCAACCGGCCGCTGGACCCGGTCTACCCGGTGGTGTTCATCGACGCGATCCACGTGAAGATCCGCGACGGTCGTGTGCCACGAACGCGACTGGAGGTGGCGGTGTAGAAGGTCGCTGCTGACGGTTGCGGTGCTGCACGGGAGATGGAGGTTGGCCCTCCGGGATCGCTCTGCATGGGGGAGGTCTCAAACCGCCGTAGGCTGCGTCGGTGAATGAGCCGGGGTGGTGAGCGCTGCGGAAAAGGCGCACGGGATGCGTCAGGTGGGAGCCGGGAAGGCGAACGCAAGTGAACCGCTGATGAAGCGTCGTAAGGATCTTGGGTGACATCGAAACCGGGGTCGGTCCGTTGCCCCGGGATGAGCCAGGGGGATACCTGCTTACCGCCCTGGTGGTGTCCGGCGTATAGGCGGCGCGAGCCCGGTTCAGGCTCCGGTGTGGAACGTGGGAACCCCTCGCCGCGGCAAGGCTGGTCGGCGGGTTGACGTCGGCCGGTGAGAGGGAGAGTCGGCGCCTGCGTGGGTGTGGATGGAGTACCGATGCGCGGCAGGGGGGCGGAGCGCTCCGTAGTAGCGAGGAAGCTCGTGTAATGCGGGTGGAGCGAAGGGGGCGCGTTGTCCTGGTTCGTTGGCTGGTCAACCGGTGTTTCCGGGAGGAGCCGGATGAGCGAATCGAAATCGAAATCGCGGGTCAAACCGTTCGATATTTCCAAGTGGCTGGTATGGGAGGCGTATCGCAGGGTCAAGGCGAACAGAGGGGCGCCGGGTGTCGACGGGGTGACGATCGAACGATACGAACAGGATCTGCAAAACAATCTGTTCAAGTTGTGGAATCGACTGTCGTCGGGATCTTACTTCCCTCCTCCGGTGAAAGCCGTGGAGATTCCGAAGCCGGGCGGACGTGGTGTCCGCGTGCTCGGGGTGCCCACGGTGGCCGACCGGATCGCCCAGACGGCGGCGGCCATGGTGCTGGAGGCGAAGGTCGAGCGGATCTTCCATCCGGACTCTTACGGCTACCGGTCTGGTCGGTCCGCGTTGGATGCGGTCGCGGCGTGCAGGAAGCGCTGTTGGCGATACGACTGGGTGATCGATGTGGACATTCGGGCGTTCTTCGACAGCGTGGACTGGGCGTTGATGCTCAAAGCGGTCGAACAGCATATTGGAGAGGGGCAGAAGTGGATCCTGCTCTATGTGCGGCGGTGGCTCGCCGCGCCGGTGCAACGCCCTGATGGCGTCGTGGCGAACCGGGAACGCGGAACGCCACAGGGGTCCGCGATTTCACCCGTCCTCGCTAACCTGTTCATGCACTACGCGTTCGACAGGTGGCTCGTTCGGGAGTTCCCGGCAGTCGAGTTCGAGCGTTACTGTGACGATGCGGTGATCCACTGTCGGAGCTGGAGGCAGGCCGAGAATGTATTGACTGCCTTGGCTGCGCGGTTGGAGGCGGTCGGTCTGGAGTTACATCCGGACAAGACCCGTCTGGTGTATTGCAAGGACGCTAACCGGCGGGGTGCTTTCGAGCACACGTCGTTCACGTTCCT
>NZ_CAAAFO010000066.1:8752-9348 GCF_900634715.1 Candidatus Protofrankia californiensis
CGCCGGTTCCACGCGCTGTACGACAAGGTCTATCGCAGGGACGTGTTGGAGCGCGCATGGGTGCAGGTACGCCGGAACAACGGCGCGCCTGGCATTGATCGGACCACCATTACCGACGTCGAGGAGTACGGGGTGTCCCGACTACTCGACGAACTGGCCGCTGACCTGAAAGCGGGGTCATGGCGGCCGTCGCCGGCCCGCCGGGTGTTGATACCGAAGCCCGGTTCGACCGAGCAGCGCCCGCTGTCGATCCCGACGGTCCGTGACCGTATCGTGCAGTCGGCAGTGAAGATTGTCCTTGAGGCTGTGTTCGAGGCGGACTTCCTGCCATGTTCCTTCGGGTTTCGGCCCAAGCGGAGCGTGCACGATGCTCTGCAGGTTCTCGTCGACGAGAGCTGGCGTGGGCGGCGGTGGGTGGTGGAAACGGATATCGCCAATTGTTTCTCGGCGATTCCGCATGACCGGTTGATCGCGGCGGTGGAGGAACGGGTCAGTGACCGCTCCCTGCTGAAACTGTTGCGGGCGATGTTGGCCGCGGGAGTGATGGAGTATGGGGTGGTCCGTCGTGACCTGACGGGTACGCCACAGGGCGGGAG
>NZ_CAAAFO010000066.1:9690-10122 GCF_900634715.1 Candidatus Protofrankia californiensis
TTTCCCCGTTGATGGCCAATGTTTATCTACATCGGCTCGATCGGATGTGGTGCGGCGGGGTCGGGGTTGGCGTGCTCGTGAGGTATTGCGACGACCTGGTGGTGATGTGTCGGAGCCGGTGGGAAGCCGAACGCGCCCTTGCGGTGCTGACGGCGCTGCTCGCTGATCTCGGGTTGGAGCCGAAAGCGGCCAAGACGAGGATTGTTCCCTTGGTGGAAGGTGGAGACGGCCTGGACTTTCTGGGCTTCCACCACCGCTGGGTGCGATCCGAGTCGCCACGGTTCCGGCACATACTGTTCCTGGCCCGCTGGCCCACGAGGAAAGCGATGCAGCACGTCCGGGACCGAATCCGGGAATTGACGGATCGGCGCCGGCTGCTGCTGCCGGTCGAGGTGATCGTAGCGGACGTCAACCGCGTACTACGCGGTTGGG
>NZ_CAAAFO010000067.1:0-1254 GCF_900634715.1 Candidatus Protofrankia californiensis
GGTGCGGATCGGGATGCGGGAGCGCACCGGGGCGGCCAAGGGCGAGGTGGTCTGGCGCCGCCCGCATCAGACCGGGATCCAGAACATGCTGCGTAACCCGGCCTACGCTGGGATCTACGCCTATGGGCGGACCCGCGTCGATACGGGCCCGTGCGCTGTCTGGGCATCCGCATACAGGCCGGGTCCGTACCGCGTCCGACGACTGGCTGGTGACGATCCCCGGACTGCTGCCCGCCTACATCACCGTCGAGCAGTACGAGGCCAACCTGGCCCGGATGCAGGCCAACCGGGCCCGGGCCGAGTGCCTCGGTGCTCCCCGAGACGGCCCCGCGCTGCTGGCCGGGCTGGTGATCTGCGGGGTCTGCCACCGGCGGATGGGCGTGACCTACGAGCGCAGCCGCACCGGTCTGGTGCACCGCTATGTGTGCCGGCGCGGGCACCTGACCTACGGGGTGGAGCGCTGCCAGCAGATGGCCGGGGCCTTCCTCGATGCCCATGTGGTCGAGCAGGTACTCGCCGCACTGGCCCCGGCGGCGGTGGAGCTGTCGGTACAGGCCACCGGGCAGATCGAACAGCGCCGGCTGGCGTTGGACCGTCTCTGGCGGCAGCGGCTGGAACGCGCCGAGCAGGCGTGTGCGCGGGCCCGGCGCCAGTATGAGCAGGCCGAATCGGAGAACCGCCTGGTGGTCCGGCAGTTGGAGTCCGACTGGGAGGCCGCGCTCACCGTCCGCCAGCAGCTCGTCGAGGACTACCAGCGGTTCATCCGCACCCGCCCTGTCCGGTTGAGCCCGGTGGAACGGGCCGCCATTCGCGCGCTGTCCCGTGACATTCCCGCGCTGTGGCAGGCGGCGACCACCACCTGCGCCGACCGCAAGCAGCTGCTGCGCTGCGTGGTGGATCAGGTCGAGGTCACCGCCGAGGGTGCGAGCGAGAACGTGCATACCACCCTCGTGTGGGCCGGCGGGAGCCGCAGCAGCGCCGAGTTGGTGCGGCCGGTGGCCCGGGTCGATCAGCTGTCCTACTATTCCCGGCTGGTCGACCGGCTGCGGGCGCTGGCCGCCGCTGGGTTGACCGCGAAGGCCATCGCCGACCAGCTTGCCCGCGACGGTCTACGGCCGCCCCGCGGACAGGAGCGTTTCCATGACGGTGAAGTCCTCCAGCTTCTTCACCGGCACGGTCTGTGCCCCGCCCGCCCGCAACCGCATGCCGAGGAGGATCTTCTCGGGCCCGATGAATGGTGGCTGGCCACGCTCG
>NZ_CAAAFO010000067.1:1610-4354 GCF_900634715.1 Candidatus Protofrankia californiensis
GTCGACGCCGAGTTCGTCGTGGCCGCGGCGAATGTTCCGCACGAACGCATGCCCGGAACTGATCGTCTGCGCGGAGCGCAGGCGTGTGAGCCCGCGCATGGGTCGGAGCCGGGCTTTCAGCTGGCTGTGATCGGACTCGATCCGGTTGTTCGCCCGCCGGGCATCGACATGGTGGGCGGCGGGCAGCAGCTCGTCGAGGATCCGCGGGTAGGAGGCGGCCTGGTCGGTGGTCACCTCGACCGGGCGGCGGCCGTGCGACAGGGCCCGGGTGAAGAAGCGGCGGGCTGCGGCCAGATAACGCTGGTCGGAGGCGAACACGTCGATGACCTGCCCGTCCTGGTCGACCGCCCGGTACAGATAGACCCACCGGCCGGAAACCTTCACATACGTCTCGTCGACAAACCACCGATCCCCGGGAATGTGGCTCTTCTGCTAGATCAGTGGATATCTGATCGGTGATCATGTGACTCGGCCGGGAAGGGTTATGTTGAGGCCACCGCGGGTGAGGGTCGCCTTGGCGATCAGTGCGTCAGGTGAATGGAAGCCGCAGGCGCGTCGGGTGAGCTGGCGCAAGTGGGTGTTGGTGGCCTCGGAGCGGGCGTTCGAGACGGCGTACTCGAGGGTGTTCCGGATCGCCAGACGCTGTTCCTCCACGGTTTTGGCGATCGCGATGAATTCCGGGATTTGGCTGCGGTAAGCCCAGGACAACCAGCCCGCGAGGAGTTTCTTCCCCGCGTCGCCACCGACTGAGCCTTTCTGCGTAACGACTCGTTACGTTCGGTAGCAAGATGCAGAGCCGCGAGAATAGACAGGGCCACTACACCCCGGCCGGCTATTCCACCAGTCGCGGTAGGCCAACCGAATGTCCCGGACCGGCCAATTCCCACCGGTCTTGGGCGCGCTCGACAGGAATCCCCTGCACGGGAACGTTAAGTAACGACAGTTGGGTGGGGTGAACGTGTCCGCCACCGGAATGCCATGATCTTGCTGTTCGGTCGGCCCGGCCCGCCGTGACGACCCCTACGACACGCGCGGGCGGGATCAGGTCGTCCGGTCGTGCTCGACGTGCAGAAGCACCAGGGCCGCCGCCACGATCCTCCCGATCTTCCAGGGGCACATCCTGACACGACGCAACGCCTTGAACGTGACCTTCAGCAGCGTGTTCGCACGCTCGCCGACCGCCCGCTTGCCGTTGTGGGCCTTGTTGGAGGCCTTCTGCTCCTCGGTAAGTTCCCCACCCTTCGGTTTCTTGAACGCCACCACGATGGTGTCCTTCTCGCCTTCGTAGCCGAGGTCACCGAGGGTGGCCAGTTCCGCGCCGATCTCGGAGAGCAGGGGCAGGATGTCGGCGTGTGCGCGCAGCGCGGTGGTGTCGTGTTCCCGGCCCGGGCCGCACCTGCGAGGTCCACAGCGGCCAGCCGTCCGGTCCGCTGAACACCTGGACGTTGCCGCCGTGGTGGTGATGCTTACCCGACCACCACAGGTCCACCCCCGCGGTGGGCCCGGGGGTCCCCACCTGATCCGTTTCGATCAACGTGCCGTCCACGGCGACGTGGCTGTAGCCGGCTATCTTCGCGCCCAGCAGCGCCGACCGAAGCGTCGGCGCCCGCTCGGCGAGCACGTCGACGGCCTCGTGGATGAATCGTAAACAGCCGATTTACCCATTTTGTTGTCGGTGGCCAGCTGCGTGGCCCGGGTGCCGTCGAGGAACCAGCGCGCCACCAGCACCGCCTGCTGCACGCAGGTCAGCGCCCGGGTACCGGCCCGGGTGCCGCGCCGGGCACGCTCCGCTTCCAACAGGCGTTCCAGGAACTGGACCGTCTCGTCACGTGCCGGCAGCACGGCTGTGTATGTCACACTCATCGGGACGCGGAACCCCCCTGAAGCTGATCTTTCGCAGGAACAGTCTTCCTACCGGGGTTCCGCGTCTTCGGGTGGAATCCGCCACGCTGTCGGCGTGTCGCACCGCCACCGCCACGGACGGCAATGGCTCGTCACCCGGCACGTGTCGTTGCCGGCGTGGGAGGCCCCGCCATCAGGCGGGTAAGCATTGGCCGGTCCACGGCAATCTGTTGGCATGTCATAGCTGCCGGAAAGGCCCACGCCGAGTGTAAGGACTCGCCCATTCTTTCGATTTTGCCGTCTGGCTACCCATCGCGACGGGTCGTTACGCGGAAAGGCTCACTGTGAACACCTCCCGTAACTGCTCTTTCAAAAGGTAGGCGGTATACAGCTTCCGGTTCGCCTTCTTGATCGAGGCGACGGTGGTGCGCTGGTCCCCGCTCTGGTTCCCCGGGTTTTTCAGTAACGCCCACCGGGTACCTTTCAACTCCTTGGCCGCTTTACCCCGGCCGGCGTGGCGCAGCTCGTTCACGGTACGCCGACGGACCGCGTCGACCGCTCCCGTCGCCCACGCCACCACGTGGAAGGGGTCCATGCACCGCTTCGCCTGCGGGCAACGGGCTTTGACCACCATGGAGATCCACTCGGCGGCGTCCGCCGACACGATCGTGATCTTCCTGCTGCGGTCGTCGCCCAGCAGATCGAAGAACGCGTTCAACGTCTCCTTGCAGCGGCCTTCACCGGCCCAGACAATCCGGCCGGTGTCATGGTCGATAACGACAGTAAGATAATGGTGCCCTTTCCGGTAGGAGATTTCAGGCTCTTTGCAGTTGGCCGGATTCTGTATTCGGCTGATTACGCCGCCCGCGGGTGGGTGGTGACGGGGGGTAGCCAGTCGGGGC
>NZ_CAAAFO010000068.1 GCF_900634715.1 Candidatus Protofrankia californiensis
CTTGTTCGCGGCGCTGCACACCGCCACCGGCACGGTGATCGGTGCAACCTCCACCCGGCACACCGCCGAGGACTTCACCCGGTTCCTCGCCGAGATCGACCGGCAGGTCGAGCCGGGCCTGACGGTCCACCTGATCTGTGACAACCTCTCCACCCACAAGGCTCCCGCCGTGCACCGCTGGCTGGTCGAGCACCCGCGGTTCCAGCTGCACGTCACCCCGACCTACTCGTCCGGGTCTGTTGCGTTATGGGAAAGCAAGACATGGCGGACCCTGCCTGAATACTGGTCAGACCGCCAGGGTGAGCTCGACGAAGGCAGCCGACACCCGCAGCCGCGGGTCGGCGTCGACGGCGAGTTCGTAGTGGCCACGGCGGATGTTCTGCACGAAGGCGTGCCCGGAGCTGACGATCTGGGTGGAGCGGAAACGTTTGAGCCCGCGCATCGGCCGCAGTCGGGCTTTCAGCTGGCTGTGATCGGATTCGATCCGGTTGTTCGCCCGCCACGCGTCGATGTGACAGGCGGCGGGCAGCAGCTCGTCGAGGATCCGCGGATAGGAAGCGGCCTGGTCGGTGGTGACTTCGACCGGCCGGCGGCCGTGAGACAGAGCGCGGGTGAAGAAGCGGCGGCCTGCGGCCAGATCGCGGTGGTCGGAGGCGAGGACGTCGATGACCTGCCCGTACTGGTCGACCGCCCGGTACAGATAGATCCACCTGCCCGAGACCTTCACATACGTCTCATCGACGAACCACCGATCCCCAGGAATGTGCCGGCAGGGCCGAGCGACGTCGATCAGCAGCGGGATGAACCGCTGTACCCACCGATAGACGGTCATGGTCGACGACCAGGCAGCGTTCGGCGAGGAGCTCTTCGACGTCCCGGTATGACAGGCTGTAGCGGAGGTACCAGCGGACCGCCAGCACGATCACCTCGGGCGGGAAGCGGAATCCGGTGAACTCCGAGGCGGGGACCGGTGGACGGACGGCACGTCGACGCATCCATCGATCATGACTGATCAGACGCCGAGACAGCGGACCTCGCCAACGCAACGGACCCTGCGGGCGTACCCCCACGATCTGACCGACCAGATCAAACAGGCCACACAAGAGATCATGGTCATATGTCTTGACAAATTCCATTCGATCGTATGACCATTCTTGTGACCGGAGAATGGTATCGTGGGGAAGTTCGCCGGATTCGTCCGACAGACGTGTCCATCTGAACACTTTCCGCTATACAGATCTTGTGGAGGAGCGATGCTCGTTCAGCTTCCGCCCTCACCTGCCATGCGGCGTGAGCCATGGACCGTACTCGGAGACGACGGCCCGGTCGCGCCGACCGAGCCGTATCAGGCGCACCTGACCAACATCGAGCGATCCCCGAACACCGTGCGGGCGTACCCCCACGATCTGACCGAATGGTTTGTCTTCCTGGCCCGGCAGGGGCTGGATTGGCAGGAGGCGCAGATGGAGGCGGATGCCTCGCTGCTCAACATGTATTCCCGGCGGGCGAGATACCCGATGAACCGCGTACCTATGGCTCGACCGAGCGACCACACGATGGCAGAAGACCTTGATCCTTACGTTGATCAGCGAGTTTCGACCGAGCTGATTCGCGGAGCGGTCGTGCGGAGGGTGCCCATCGAGGTCCACGGTGTGTACCCGGCCCATTTCAATTTGGTTGCCACGGCGCTGGGACGACGGGTGCAACAGTCGCTCGGCTCAAATCAGCAGCCGGACAAGATACTCAATGGCGTGCGGCCCGAACTGTTCAAAGCACACGATCCTTACGGCCAGGAGTTGCTATGCATCGCGGTGCCTCCAGGACATGACTACGTGACTCACTACGCCAGCCTTGTCGCACACGCGATGAGCCGGTACACCCGCCCTACCGGGCAGTTGCTGCGGGTGTGGCACTATCCGGACGCGGAGCACGCAATCGCCGAATGGACGGGGCTTAACGAATCGCTCGTCAACGGTGCTGAAACTGTCGTGCTCGGCAAGATAGAATTGCTTTCCGACATTCTCGGTAGTGTCGGTTATCACCGCATCGAGCATCAGGCGACACCGTATTATGACGCCTCGACCTTCAGCCGACCAAGGGGTCGGCGAGTCACATTGCTGGGGGTGCGGTTCAGTTACTGGGGATCTATCGGTGGCCGACTGGCGCGGCAATGCTGCAACTTGGGTGCCCGTGAGATCATCTATGTGGGGAAGTTGGGGACGCTCGACGAACCGAAGGATATCTACAACAGACTTTTTGTGCCCTCGCGATACGGGTTGCTGTCCGGTATACGGGTGCGCCAGGTATCGGACGGGCCGCCGAATCTGCTCCTCGATCGAGTGCCGGCGCTGGACAGTGGCCTCCATGTGTCGGTGCCGACGGTCCTGGAGGAGGACCACGCCCAGCGTGAGGTCGCGCGGCTGTTGGGCGCACGGACGATGGACAACGAGCTGGCACAGATGGCACTGGCTGTACACGAGTGGAATATCGACACTGGCGGATCGGTGTCATTCAGCGGGCTGCATTACGCGACAGATTACCTGCGCTGCCGTGAGGAAACCGACGTCGAAGTACCGTACTCGCTCGCTCGGGGCCGCAGCCTCGAAGCTTGCAGGAAACGTCGACGTGCGGAGCGGCTCATCGGCTATTGCCTATGCAGTTACTTCGCCGACAAGGAGGTGGCCGCGGCATGACCGATTTCGCGACGTCGGCCCAGTGGTATTTCGACCCGCGGGTGAGCAGCTTGGCCGCCCCTGGCCGGCGCCCCCGTCCCCGTGGAGTCTTGGACCTCTCGCGCAACGAACTGATCCATCCAGCGCTCGATCCGTTGATAGCCACGTTGCTGAAGGAAGTTCCGTCGACGGCCGTGACCAAATACCCGATCTACTCGGAACTCATCACCGAACTGGCCGATGTTGCGGACTGCTCTCCTGAGGAATTGGAGATCTTCCCTGGATCCGACGACGCGATAGGAGTGATCATCGATGCGTTTGCCGTCCAATCGGGCTCCTTGATCCTGCAAGATCCCACCTATCCGGCCTACCGGTATCACGCCCAACTGCGAGGCATCGACGTTCTTCCTTGGCTGCCGCGGCCTGGCGAGCTGTCCTTTGCGGCGGTCGACGCCGTGCGGGCCATGGAACGCACGCCGTCGACCGTCCTCGTCGTGACCGACCCGCACGGCATGCTAGGCAGGTCCCTCGGCGATGAGGCCATGATGGCCCTTGCCGCTGTGGCCGATCTTCATGGACATCTGCTCGTACTCGACCAGTGTTATCAAGCCTTTCGCGGGGAAGACAGACTCCAGCCCGTCCGCGGATGGGACAACATCGTACGGATCGGATCCTTTTCCCAGAGCGCCGGGCTGGCCGGGATGCGTTTGGGTTACGTCATCGGCGCACCATCAAAGATCGACTATCTCCGCCGATGGCGTCGGGCTGCCGCTGTGTCCGGCGCTACTGCCTGGATGGCACTTAAATTGCATCGTAACCGTAAGAAGGAACTCGACGCGATCCGGGAAGACATCATCGACGGACGCGAGTGGCTCGCCGGCCAGGTGGCCGGCTTGGAGAAAGGATTTTCGCCGTTGGCAAGTGACGCCAACTTTCTCACCGTGGATGTCGGCGAACCGGACGATGCACGCCGTCTCAAAGACCATCTCGCCAGGAACGGCGTGATGGTCCGCTCCCACGAAGATCACACAGGTTTCGCGTCACTTCTTCAGTTCACCGCCGCACCGGTATCCCTGCTGCATCAAGTCGTCGCGGCACTGACGACTTTTGACGCCGCACAATGAATGCAATCACGGAGGATATCCGATGATAACCGAAACCGCCGCCGCCGCATACAAGGACCATGTTCGCGAGACCTGGAAAAAAGGAGATTACGCGAAACTTGCCACACGCGTAATGCCGATCGCTGAACACCTGTGCCAGAGCGCTGACATTCGACCCGGCAAGGCTGTGCTGGACGTCGCGACCGGCACGGGAAATGTCGCAATTGCAGCCGCGCGCAGAGGAGCCTCCGTGAGCGCTGTCGACCTCACCCCACGCATGGTCGACCTGACTATCGAACGCGCGCAGACGGAAGGCTTGGCTATTCGCACTGTCCTGGGAGATGCTGAAGATCTTCCGTTCCCGTCTGCATCTTTCGATGCTGTCCTGTCAGTCTGCGGGCTTTGGTGGGTGCCGCGACCGGATATCGCTATCGCGGAAGCACGCCGGGTACTGCGGCCCGGGGGTGTCGTGGGGCTAGCCGGATTCACGCCCGGAAGCTATTTTGGTCAGGTCGAGGAGATCCTCAAGGCTTACCGACCGCTGCCGGACGGTGTGCCGGAGCGCAATGACTGGGCCAACGAAGCAGTGGTCATCACCCGGCTCGAGCGACACTTCACCGACGTGATGACGTTCACCGCGACTGTCCCGTGGAACTTCGCGTCCGCTGGGGTTGCCACAGAGTTCTTGTTCACCAACTCCGCGTCCCATATCGCGGCCTGCAGTGGTCTAGATCCGGCACAGGTGCACAAGCTCACCGCCGAGGTCGAACAGCTCACCACAAGGTCATCGACGACATCTGACGGCATCCGTATCGACCAGGAGTACATGATCCTGCTCGGAAAGGTCCCGGCGTGACCGCGACCGCCCGAACACCCGTACTGAACATCAACTTCATGTCGCCGGAGGTGGTCGCCGACCCGTTTCCGGTCTATGAGCGAATCCGGTTGCTCGGCAGGTGTGTTTATAACGGATTGGCCGACGTGTGGATGGTGACCGGATACGATGACGCAGTCGCGATTCTCCGGGATCCCTCCCGTTACTCCTCGCGGGTACTCGCCGATGAGAAATTCGGACCGTGGTACGACGGTGCAGCCACCATGCTGGGCAGCGATCCACCCGACCACGACCGGCTACGTTCCGCGCTGCGCCCCTGCTTCACAGTACGCGCCGTGTCACGCTGGGAACCGCTCGTCCGCGCCACTGTCGAGGAGGTGTTCGCCGCCCTGCAGGAGCCACTACGCGACGGGGAACCCATTGACATGCTCACTGGCGTGGCGTTCCCACTCGCCGCCCTGGTCACATGCAGGATGCTGGGCGTCCCGGAGTCGGACAGCAGCCAGGTCATTCGGTGGACACACGAGATGGCCGTCGGCAGCGTTGCCGCGGTGTTGGCTGACACCGAGCCGACGGCCGCGGCACTCTACCGCAATGCGGTGAGCGCGGGGAGGGCGTTGGCGGACTATACCCGCAGCAGACTGGCCAGTGAGGCGCCGGCCGAGGACAGCCTGCTAGCGCACCTGCTGGCAGCCCATCGCACGGGAACCCTGACCAGACCGGAGGTCGTCGCCACCTGTGTACTACTCCTTCTGGCGAGTACCGAGACCATGGCCAAGCTGATCGCCAACGCGATCGTGCTGATCGCCGCGCATCCCGACCAGCGCCGTGCCCTGCTTGCCGACCGCTCACTCACCGGAGCCGCCGTGGAGGAGGTTATCCGGTTCAGTGGACCGGCGCAGTTCGACCCCAGAACGGTGACCGAGGATACCGCGATCGGTGCGGTCTCCCTGTCACCCGGCGAAACGGTCTGGGTCTTGACGGCTGCGGCAGGCCGCGACCCCATCCGCTTCCCCCATCCAGAGCGGTTCGATATCACTCGCTCACCCAATCAGCACCTCGGATTCGGTCATGGAATCCATTTGTGTCTCGGCGCTCCGCTCGCACGCGTCGAGGCACGCCTAGCTCTGGAGCAGTTGCTGTCACTCGTGCCTGACTACGTCGTCACCACCGTCGACTATGGACAGTCTTTTTTCGTACGCGGTCCAGTACGCCTGGAGATCGCACGCACCGGACAGGATTGAGGACCATGCCAGAACTGTTCGAAACGAAGATCCGATGTGTCGACCTGGCTGAGGTTCGGAAGCGGCTGATCGACGCGGGTGGGTCTCTCGATACATTCGTGGACCAACGCGATACCTACTTCCAGGTATCGGTCGGCTGGCTCAAACTTCGGATATCCGTAGACACCGCGCAACTGGTCGCATACCACCGCCATCAGGGGCCCGACCGGTCGTGCACATACATCACCATCGACGTCACCGATCCCGATTTGTGCAGGAACGTCTTCGGGGTTTTGCTGGGAGTGCGGGTCGACGTTGTCAAGACCCGGGAGAAATGGAAACTCGACTCGACCATCGTTCATCTTGACGAGGTTGCCGGACTAGGCGCATTCGTTGAGCTCGAAACAGCCGTTGTACCTGGCATGCAGGCAGATATTGCTCATCGGCAACACCGACAATCACTCGCTTTGGAGACCGAACCCGACATCCCGACGTCCTACGCCGATCTACTACTGGATCTGTCACATTAGCTTGATTTTTAACCTTGGGTCGGCGCCGCACCGTCCCGATCTCACTCGATCTCACAGGAGAGTGGAACAAGTGACACTTCGCGCTTTCGGACGGACCGGAGTCCAGGTCAGTCCACTGACGCTCGGGGCCCTGATGTTCGGCTCCTGGGGAAATCCCGACCACGACGAGAGCATCGCGATCATTCACCGCGCGCTCGACGCGGGCATCAATATCATCGATACCGCGGACGTCTACTCGCACGGTGAATCCGAGGAGATCGTCGGCAAGGCCCTCGCCGGCGGTCTCCGGGACGAGGTGGTGCTCGCGACGAAGTTCCACGCGGCCATGAGCGACAATCCCAACCACCGCGGCAACTCCCGGCGGTGGATCGCCCACGAGGTCGAGAACAGCCTGCGCCGGCTGCAGACCGACTGGATCGACCTCTACCAGGTCCACCGCCCCGAACCGGGCACCGACTTCGACGAAACCCTCGGCGCTCTCAGCGACCTCGTCCACCAAGGCAAGATCCGCTATATCGGGACGTCGACCTTCGAGCCGTCGGACATCGTCGAAGGGCAG
>NZ_CAAAFO010000069.1:0-541 GCF_900634715.1 Candidatus Protofrankia californiensis
CCCATGTGGCCGGCTTTCCCGACCTCGGAGTACTACGACGGCTCCGCCACGCCTCGACACCATCGGCGGATGACGCGCCTGGCAAAACCCAGCCTGTTCGGCCTGGCCCGCCAGCATCGAGGCGCTTCCCACGTTCACTGCATCCCGGTTGACGGGGTCGGTGCCCAGCTTTGCCCCTGCGATATCGCCACAAGTACGCCGCGGTCATTCCTCGTGGCCTTCCGACCGCCGTCTTCACACGGCCAAGAAGTCGCCCACCAGCGATGGGCGTGCACCGCACTCCGGCCCGTATCCACCAGATTTGAGCCGGCGTATCTCTTGAGAGGCTTTACACGCTGGTTCCTCACGTACACCTTCCCATCTCGCTAGACCGACCCGGGCCGTCTGGCAGTGCCAACCCGTCCGGCCGTTGTCACGGCTGCTCCCACCCTCACCGTCGTCACACGGGTCAGGCTGCCGCCAGCTTCACCGTCCGGCCGCGACCGGGCGGCGACGAAGGTCTTCCACCTCCGTCCGGAAACACAGCGCCTCGTGGCGCACG
>NZ_CAAAFO010000069.1:951-1537 GCF_900634715.1 Candidatus Protofrankia californiensis
AAGACGCAGATCCAGGCACTGGACCGCACCCAGCCTCTGCTGCCGATCGAGTTCGACGCCACCGAGAAACGCACCCATGACTACGTCCGGCACGGCACCACGAACCTGTTCGCCGCGTTGAACGTCGGGACCGGGGAGGTCTTCGGTGAGTGCCGGCCCAGCCGCGACGGGGAGAACTTCCTGGCCTTCCTGAAGAAGGCCGTCAAACCGCATGCCGGCAAGGACATCCACGTCGTCTTGGACAACCTTTCCACTCACACCACCCCCGAGGTTCAGACCTGGCTGGAGAAGAACCCGCACGTCCATTTCCACTTCACTCCGGTCGGCTCGTCGTGGATCAACCAGATCGAAACCTGGTTCGGTATCATCACGCGCCAGTCGATCCGCCGCGGCACGTTCAGCTCCGTAAAAGTCCTCATCAAGCAGATCCGTGACTACATCACCCACTGGAACACCAACCCGGAACCGTTCGTCTGGACCGCGACCGCCAACGAGATCCTCGCCAAGGTCAGCCTGATCCAGACCAATATCAAGAAATTGGTAGACAACAACGCAAAGTAAAGATACTGGAATCACGGGACACTAG
>NZ_CAAAFO010000069.1:1920-5402 GCF_900634715.1 Candidatus Protofrankia californiensis
TTGCAAGCGCAGAAGCATCTCAGAAAGCGTTGTGCGTGCTTTCGCCGCCGACTGCGGGACCGGTGGTAGTTGTATAGTTAACTGGGTCCACGCCGGTGGATGGCTGTGTGATGACCCTTTTTCTGCGATGGAGAGAATCCTGAAGGTCATCTGTAGTCACCCCTATAAGCCAGCTTCACGACCCGAACTGGACGCCGTCGTTTGATCGGACAACCTTTCGTCTGGGAGGAGACCGGACGAGCGATCCCCGCGGACTACAGCTAGTCCTGAGGGATCGCCGTCGTTATCTCGGATGTTCTGATCGACGCCGGGGGTGAACGGGAGCTCCGGCTTGACCTGTATTCGCCGCGACACATCAGGACCTCGGGAAAATTGGTCACGGAGGCCGACACCCTTAACAGCTGCACGGGGCACGGCGGTCGGTCACGTCGACAAGCCGGAGCACCTCGAAAGGCTCGCCGAGCTCGACGCCCCGGGGTGCGGCAGGACCAGCAACCGGTCGTACTGGAGGGCCTGCCACATCGCTTCGGGGCACCTTCCGGCGCACCCATCGTGCCTGACGTGAACAACTCGATCATAACCCCGTCCCCCCGACGGCCACGGGAGCCTGTTGCGGTGCGGCGCCGAGCAGATCGTCAAAGGCGACATCCGTGCCGGCTGGCTGGCCGGTTGTGACGATGTGTCTGTCCGGGTCGGCAGGGATGTCCGCAGCAGGCTCGAGTTTGGCTCGCTGCGCCGGCTCTGTGATCACCACGGTGGTGCCGTTGCCGGGGATCCTGGCGGCGACAGCGGATGGAGCGAACGCCGTGAACAGGGGAACCTGCACCGCCCCGAGGCGCCAGATCGCCAGCGCCGGGATGGCGAGCTCGGCCGACTTGCCCATGAGCGTGGCAACCTGGTCGCCGCGGCCAACACCGAGTTCCGCCAGCCCCGTTGCGAGCCGGGCCGAGAGGTCGCGCAGTTCGCCGAACGTGAGGTCACGACTGGTCAGATCCGGCTTGATGATCGTGAAAGCTACGGCATCCGCGGGGTGCCGGTCGCGCAGCAGACCGGCCAGGCACGCCTGTGGTTGCCCGAAAACGACCAGCGCAGCGGCGACACGTTGCTGCGGGCTCGGCATCAAGTCTCCCGGGGTGTCTGAAAACAGGTGGTCGGCGTATCGTTCGCTGCATGTTTCCCAGGGAGGGGAGAGCCGAGTACCCCCGGATGAGGGGAGGGCCCCACGCAGCTGAAGCCCACGAGGATGCCGCATGACCCGAAGCCGGACGACGGACGACGGACCGCAGATCAACCGCGCCCTCGCCCGCCTGCGGGCGACCACGAGGCTACCGCTCACCTTCGGCGGCCTGGTCAGCACAGACCAGCGTGTGCGCCTCACCGAGTTCGCCGGCCCCATCACCGGAGCGCTGCGAGGGCTGGCGCTTGACCCGGGCTGCGGGCTCGGCGGCAAGGCGGTGGCGCTGCGCCGCCCCCTCGTGGTCAACGACTACGTGTGCTCACCAAAAATCAGCCACCACTACGACAACATCATCGCCGAGCACCTGCGCGCCATGGTGGCGGTCCCTTTGGTGGTAAGGGGAACCGCGCGCGGTGTCCTTTACGGCTCCGTGCGCAGCGCCGTCCCCATAGGCGACCGGATCATTCATTCCGTTGTGGAGTCGGCGCGGGACCTGGAGCAGAACCTGGCCGTGCAGGACGAACTCGCGCGCCGGCTCGACTGGCTTGATCAGCAGGGGGCCACGGGGTCAGCGGCCGAATCTGCGACACCGCTGTGGGAACGGGTCCGGGAGGCGTATGCCGAGCTCCGGATACTCGCCAAGGACGTGGACGATGCGTTCCTGCGGCAGCGGGTCGAGGCTGCCTGCGCCAAGCTGTCCTCGGTCAAGCAAGGCGCCGCGCAAGCGGAGCCAACGCTGGTGTTGACCAGCCGCGAGCTGGACGTCCTCGCGTGTGTGGCATTGGGCTGGACCAATGCGGACGTGGCGAGCGATCTCGGGATCAAGGTGGAGACGGTGAAAAGCTACCTGTGCAGCGCCATGGGCAAACTCATGGCGCACTCACGGCTGGAGGCGGTCGTCGCCGCGCGCAGACTCGGTCTGCTGCCCTGATCCGAATCTTTCGACAACAGCCTGACACCGCCGGGCAGCTGCCACTCGCCATCTGCCGGTCGGGGGTGCCTGGAGCGGTCGGCGAGATGGTTAAGGGTGATCCCGCACAAGGCGGACAGGCTCAGCACGGATTGCGCCTGACGGAGTTCCTGGGCACTCGTACCACCGGCCTGCACAATCTGGAGGTCCGTCCCGGCACGGGACTGGGAGGTCGGGTGATCGTGCAGGGCCGCCCGGTCGGGGTGACCGACTATGCCAGCGCGCGGAGCATCACGCATGACTACGACCAGCCCGTGCTCCGCGAAGGTCTCGCCTCGCTACTCGCGGTTCCCGTCCACGCTGGTGGCCGTTGCCGTGCTGTCCTCTATGGCGCGGTGCGCCAGCCCTCCGCGTTGGGCGACCGGATACGGGACGAGATCGTTGCCGCGGGCCGGCGGCTCGCCCACGAGCTCACCATCCGGGACGAAGTCGATCATCGGTTGGCGATGGCCGAGTCGCTCGCGGCCGTCAGACAGCTGGAGCCCGCGCACGCCGCCATGCTCGAGGAACTTCGTTCGGTGCACTCCGAACTGAGGGCCATCGCCGGAGCCACGTCCGATTCGGTGCCCCAGCGCAGGATCTACGCGACCGCACAACGTCTCGTCACCGTCGGCGAGAGCGGGCCGAAGAACGACCCTAAAGTACGCCTGTCCACACGCGAGACCGATGTCCTCACCCAGGTCGCCCTCGGCTGCACCAATGCCGAGGTCGCAGACCGGCTTTCGCTCTCCCTCGAAACGGTTAAGGCATACCTGCGATCCGCCATGCGGAAACTGGACGCGGGCACACGCCACGAAGCCGTCGTTCGTGCCCGCAAGGCAATGCTGCTCCCCTGACCTTGCCCGACGGGTGAGAGCCGTCGAGGTGGTACCAAGTCCGGACTGGTCACCCAGCCGGCTCGGTACCACCTGCTGCAGCGGAATCTAATTCGCGGGAGTCAAGCAACCCTCTCCGCCGGTACGCCGGACAAATCGACGCGCTCCTCCGCGCCGGGCTCCATAGAACGATGGCGAGTCTCGGGCAGAGCGAGGCTGCAGATCACGGAGAGCATTCCGAAGCTGGCGAGCATGAAACCCACGGACGTACCACCATACGAGGCACTGAGGTCCGCCGCGAGGATCGGTGCGGTGCCACCGCCGATCACACCGGCGAGGTTGTAGGCGGTGCCGGCCCCCGTGTAACGGTAGCGGGTCTGGAACATCTCAGGCAGCAGGGCTCCGATAGGCCCGTACGCGGCACCGAAAATGGTCAGCGTCGTCATCAGCACGATCGCGAAGGTGAAAGCGGAGCCCGCGTTCAGTAACGGGAACATGATCAGACTCCACGGCACCGACA
>NZ_CAAAFO010000069.1:5749-8364 GCF_900634715.1 Candidatus Protofrankia californiensis
CGACGCAAGCTCCCAGGACGACCCTCTTCCGGCCAACGCGGTCGGAGTAGATGCCCGACAGGATGGTGACCCCGCCGAAGACGACGGTCGAGCAGACTCCGAGCGTCAGGACGGTCGAGCGGGACAGTCCCATGGTCTTCGTGCCGTACGAGGTAAGGAATGCGGTTCCAATGTAGAAGAACGCGAACAGCATCGCCAGCGAGCCGGCCGCTAACATGATCTCGCGCCACTGGTGCTTGAAGGCGCCGATGAGCGGGCTGTCGCTGTCACGAGCGGTGCCGGTCCGGGCATGTTCGGCCTTCTTGAACATCGGGGTTTCCTCGATCACCAGCCGGACGTAGAGGCCGACGGCCAGCAGCAACGCGCTCAGAAGGAAGGGCACACGCCAACCCCACTCGACGAAGGCGGGCGAAGCGTCTCCCACGAACAGGTTGACGACAAGGAACGTCGTGCTCGAAAGCGCAAAGGCCAGGGCGGGACCGACTTGCGGGAAGACGCCGTAGAGCCCACGCTTCTCGGCGGGCGCGTACTCTGCCGCGAGAAGTGTGGCGCCGGCCCATTCCCCGCCGACAGCAAGCCCCTGCGCGATCCGCAGGGCCACCAACAGGACAGGCGCGGCCACGCCGATCGTATCCGCAGTGGGCAGGCATCCGATAAGAATTGTCGCGGTTCCCATGAGTAGCAGAGTGCTGATCAAGGTCTTCTTACGCCCCAGGCGGTCGCCGAAGTGACCAAAGAGGACCGCGCCCAGCGGCCGGGCACCGAAGGCCACGGCGAAGGTGGCGAAGGACGCCACGGTGCCTGCGGCCTCTCCCAGCGCCGGAAAGAAGATCTTCGGGAATACGAGAGCGGCGGCCGTCCCGTAGACGAAGAAGTCGTAGAACTCGATGGTGGTGCCGGCGCAACTGGCCAAGGCGACGCGGTGCATCGGAGTTTGTGTCTCGTCATTTGTGGTGCTCATATGATTCCCCCTCGAGTTGTCAGTGGCCAGGAGTGTGATCGAAGGCGCACGACCGTAACTACCCCCGGAAAGGGGTAGTTCCGCTTGGCCGGATCGCCGGCAGGGAGAGCGAGCAGAGCCTTTCGGGTCGACTTTCTACGACACTCGGTCGGTTAGGAGCGTGTCTCAGTAACCGGCAACCCGCCTGCGGTCCGTGATCAATCGGGCGGGATGATCACGCCCTGCATGGTGGGGATGGGCTGTTCGAGGTCGAGGGGGTCGGGAAGAAGCGGCCGCAGGGTCGTCCGGCGGCGGTGGACAAGACGTTCCGGGCGTTCGCCCCGCACCAGGTGTTGCTGCTGCCCCCGTCGCTGGACGACTGGCTGCCTGAGGATCATCTGGCCCGGTTTGTTGCCGAGCTGGTCGACGAGGTGCTCGACCTGTCCCCGATCCTGGCCGACTACACCGAAAAGCGCGGCTTCCCGCTGTATAACCCGCGGCTGATGGTGCGGCTGCTGATCTGCGGCTACACCACCGGAGTGCGCTCCTCGCGGGCGATCGTGCGTCGTTGCGTCGACGATGTCGCCTTCCGGTTCCTGGCCGCCGATCAGGCCTCGGAGACTTCCGCTCGATCGCCCGGTTCCGTCGCCATCACCTGGATGCGCTGGCCGGTCTGTTCACGCAGTCGCTGCACCTGGCCATGAGGCTGGGCATGGTCAGGATGGGCCGTGTCGCGCTGGACGGCACCAAGCTGGAGGCGAACGCCTCCAAGCACAAGGCGATGAGCTACGGCCGCCTGATCGACAAGGAAGAGCAGGTCGAGGCCGAGATCGCCGCCTTGGAGGGCCGGGCCCGGGCACTGCTGGCCGACGCCGAGGCCACCGACACCGCCGAGGACGAGACCTTCTGCCCCGACGGCAAGGATGTCGACCTGCCCGCCGAGCTGGACCGGCGCGAGAAGCGGCTGGCGAAGCTGCAGGCCGCCCGCGCGCAGATCGAGGCCGGGGCCGCCGCCAAGGCGCGCCACCGCGCCGAGGACAAAGAACGCCGCTGCCAGCAGCGTGCCGGCACCAGCGACGCGCAGGCCGCGGCCGACGCGGGCGAGGCGGCCGCCGCGAAGGCCCGGCCCAAGCCGAAGGCCCAGGGCAACTTCACCGACCCCGACGCGCGGATCATGAAGAACAGTGACGGTGCCTACATCCAGGCCTACAACGCCCAAGCCGTCGTCGACGAGGCCCACCAGGTCATCACCGCCGCCGACATCACCACCAACGCCTCGGACGTGCTGACCTACACTGCGATGCTCGGCCAGTCCGCGGCCAACACCGGCCGCCACCCCAAGCAGGCGTTGATCGACGCCGGATACTGCTCGGACGCGAACATCGAAGCCGCCAGAGACCGCCACCACGCCTGCGGCACCGACACGTTCATGGCCACCGGCCGACTCGGCCGCGACGAGCAGGTCCCGCCCGCGCCCTGCGGACGCATCCCCACCAACGCGACGCTGAAGGAGCGCATGGCCTGCAAGCTGCGGACCAAATCCGGACGGGCCGCATACGCCCGCCGCAAGGCCATCGTCGAACCCGTCTTCGGACAGATCATGACCTGCCAGAACGGCCGACAGCTCCTCTTGCGCGGCGAGGACGGAGCCCGAGGAGAATGGCGCCTGCTCGCT
>NZ_CAAAFO010000069.1:8751-9401 GCF_900634715.1 Candidatus Protofrankia californiensis
ACCTCGACCGAGCCACGCACCCAGCAGAACACGCCACTTCCGAGCACCTCAGGCGAGACCCGGGCGATCACAAGCGATTACGCCGATCACAACCACCCGGCCAGTTGTCCGTTACAGAGACACGCTCCTAGCCGGAACGAGTGGCGGTGCGCCCTGTAGATTACCCCCGAACGGGGGTGTCGACATACCCGGGCCGGCCCCCGACAATGCGGCGAAACGGCCGGACACCGGGGGTGAACAGTGTCGATGCCTCCCGACGTCACGCACGACCGGCGGGGCGCGCAACCCTCGCGGCCGGAGATCGCGCAGTCGTGGCGGCGCGCCGAGCTCTACGGCCTCAACCCGGCACAGACGGTCGACCGGTTGACGGTCGCCGACATCGACCGGCGTAGCCGCCTGATGCGCGCAGCGACTCCGGTCCTCGACGAGATCGCCCTGCATCTGGCCGATACCGGCTTCTGCGTCGTGCTCGCCGACCGCGACTCGCGCATCGTCAGTCGCCGGTTCGGCACGCGATCGGTCGAGCGTGTGGTCGACGGTATCGGTATAGGGGTGGGCTGCCGGTTCGTCGAGAAGAACACCGGGACCAACGCCATTGCCACGCCTTTCGAGCTGCGCAAGGGGATAGCGGTGCATGGCCCCGAGCACTA
>NZ_CAAAFO010000069.1:9960-12752 GCF_900634715.1 Candidatus Protofrankia californiensis
CGTGCTGGACATAACCTGCCTGTCCAGGGAGTCGACCCCGCTGCTGGGGCCGTTCCTGCGCCGTGCGGTCGGCGACATAGAGCGGCGGCTGCTGGACGGTGCGCGCGAGGCCGAGCGGCGGCTGTTCGCCGCGTTCCAGGCCGCGCAGCACCGCGCGTCCCCGGTTCTCGCGCTCGGCGACGGCGTGGTGCTGGCGAGCGCCGCGGCTGCCGAAATCCTGGACGCGGCCGACTACATGCTGCTCCGCGAACTCATGTCGCAAGCCGGGACGACCAGGCACGCGCCACAGCCGCTGCGGCTCGCCTCGGGCACCATGGTCGACGTCCGGGTCGAGCGGATCGCCGGGTCCTCGGGCGCGCTGTTCGAGATCTTCCCCGTCGAGGCCACGCGCCGCCCGGTTCCCCGTAAGCAACACATCGCCGCCGGCGTGCTGCCGGCGGCCGTCGAGCGGGAACTGCGGGAGTACCGCTTGTCCCGGAGCCGGGTATCGATCTCCGGCGAGCCCGGCACCGGCCGGACCACCAGCGTGCGCTACCTGGCCGGGGACGAGCCGGTCGCCCTGGTGGACGCCGCCGACGTGCCGGTGGCCGACGAGGGCAACTGGTGCGCGCGGTTGGAGCGGTTGCTGGCCACGCATCCTGGGCTGGTCGCGGTGGAGTCGGTCCACCTGCTCTCGCCCCCCCTGGCCGTCTGGCTGGCCCACGCCTTGGACGACTCGAACAGCTGGGTGGCGGTGACCGGTGCGCCCCCGGCGGATCTGGCCGCCGAGCACGCCGGTCTGATGGCGCGGTTCGTGGCCAGAGTGGAGCTGCCTCCGCTGCGCTGCCGCCGCAACGAGGTGCCCGCGCTGGCCCGGGCGATGCTGGCCGCCTGCAATCCCGGTGCCTCGTCGCGTTTCGCACCGCAAGCCCTGCGCCTGCTCGAAAGCCAACTCTGGCCTGGGAATCTGCGCGAGTTGGAAGCCGTGGTGCGAGCTGCTGCGCAGGCCCGCTCGGCCGGCGACATCGTGCCCGGCGACCTCCCGGCCGCGTACCGGGAGCACGCGATCTCCCACCGGTTGAGCGCCTGGGAACAGGCCGAGCACGACGCGATCATCAAGGCGCTGCGCGCGTTCGGCGGCAACAAGGTGCACGCCGCCGAACACCTGGGGATTAGCCGCTCCACACTCTACAACCGCATGCGAAGCCTGGGAATCACCGGCCCGTAACTCCGGTACTGTCCGGGATTTGCACAGTTACCGCGCGAGCACCCGGCCCAGAATGACCCACGTCACATTCGTGTTGCGGTACGAGGAGGTACGGGTGACAACGGTAGCGGACACGCCGGTGTTGGACTCGGTGCGGACGTTCGTCTCGACGGACAAGCGGCTGCTGATCGGCGGTGAGTGGGTCGCGGCGGCTTCGGGGCGCACGTTCCCGACTTACGATCCGGCGACTGGCGAGCGGATCACCGAGGTCGCGCACGGGGATGCCACCGATATCGACCGCGCGGTGGCGGCGGCGCGCCGCGCCTTCGAGGGACCGTGGAGCCGGTTCACCCCCAGCCAGCGGCAGAGCCTGCTGTGGAAGGTCGGTGACGCGCTGTTGGCGCGGGCCGAGGAGTTCGGCCAGCTGGAGTCCATCGACAACGGTAAGTCGGCGGCCATCGCCCAGGCGGTGGACGTGGTGTGGTCGGCCAACGTCTTCCACTACTACGCGGGCTGGGCCACGAAGATCGAGGGCCGGACCATCACCCCGTCGGTGCCGTGGCTGCCGGGTTCCGAATGGCACGCCTACACGCTGCGCGAGCCGGTCGGCGTGTGCGGGCAGATCGTCCCGTGGAACTTCCCGCTGCTGATGGCCACATGGAAGATCGCGCCCGCGCTGGCCACCGGTAACACCGTCGTGCTCAAGCCCGCCGAGCAGACGCCGCTGACCGCCCTGCTGCTCGGGGAGATCTTCTGCGAACTCGGCTTCCCTGCGGGCGTCGTCAACATCGTCACGGGGTTCGGTGACGCGGGCGCCGAGCTGGCCGCGCACGACGACGTCGACAAGATCGCTTTCACGGGTTCCACCGAGGTCGGCAAGAAGATTGTCGGGGCTGCGAGGGGGAACCTGAAGAAGGTGTCCCTGGAGCTCGGCGGAAAGAGCCCCAACATCGTCTTCGCCGACGCCGATCTGGAGTCCGCGATCGCGGGTTCGGCGAATGCCTGGCTGTTCAACCACGGCCAGTGCTGCGTGGCTGGCACACGGCTGTTCGTCGAGGACTCGATCTTCGAGGAATTCATGCAGGGCGTCGCCGAGTTCGCCAGCCAGGTCAAGGTCGGCCCGGGCCTCGATCCGACCTCGCAGCTGGGGCCGCTGGTGTCCCAGGAGCAGCTGGACCGGGTGACCGGTTACCTCGATCAGGGGCGGGCCGACGGTGCGCGGGCCCTGACCGGCGGCAGGCGCATCGGCGACACCGGGTACTACGTCGAGCCGACCGTGCTGGTCGATGTCCGCGACGACATGAGCGTCGTGCGGGAGGAGATCTTCGGCCCGGTCGTGGCGGCGTTGCCGTTCAGTGTGGCGGACGGTCCGGTCGCCGCCGCGAACAACTCCGAATTCGGGTTGGCGGCCGGGATCTGGACCAGGGACATCTCCAGGGCGCACCGGCTGGCCAAGCAACTCAAGGCCGGCAGTGTGTGGATCAACTCCTACAACGCGTTCGACGCCGCGATCCCGTTTGGCGGTTACAAGCAGTCCGGGTGGGGACGCGAGCTCGGCGAGGCCGCGCTCGAGCTCTACACCCAGACCAAGGCCGTGAACATCCAG
>NZ_CAAAFO010000069.1:13190-16711 GCF_900634715.1 Candidatus Protofrankia californiensis
CCTGCCACCGCGCTTCCCGATCGTCGGCGGGCACGAGGGTGCCGGCATCATCGAGGAGGTCGGTCCCGGGGTCACCAGGGTCAAGCCGGGCGACCACGTGGTGTGCAGCATGATCCCGAACTGCGGGCACTGCCGGTACTGCGCCACCGGCCGGCAGAACCTGTGCGACATGGGCGCCACCATCCTGGACGGCCACATGCCCGACGGCACGTTCCGCTTCCACCACGGCGGCGAGGACTTAGGCGCCATGTGCATGCTCGGCACGTTCTCCCAGTACTCGACGATCTCCCAGAACTCGGCCGTCAAGGTCGACGAGTCG
Source organism: Candidatus Protofrankia californiensis (assembly GCF_900634715.1). Taxonomy (GTDB): domain Bacteria; phylum Actinomycetota; class Actinomycetes; order Frankiales; family Frankiaceae; genus Protofrankia; species Protofrankia californiensis. Next base: position 13,510 of record NZ_CAAAFO010000069.1, read on the forward strand.
ATCCCGCTGGAGACCGCGGCGCTGGTCGGCTGCGGCGTGCCGACCGGGTGGGGCACGGCCGTGTACGAGGGCAACGTCCGGGTCGGCGACACCACGGTGATCTATGGCGTCGGCGGACTCGGCGCCAACACCGTGCAGGGCGCTGTGCTCGCTGGCGCCAAGCACGTCGTGGTGGTGGACCCGAACCCGTTCAAGCGGGACACCGCGCTGAAGTTCGGCGCCACACACGCCTTCGCCGCCGCCGAGGAGGCGCGCAAGGCGGTCACCGAGCTGACCCGCGGGCAGGGCGCCGACCAGGCGCTCATCCTGGTTGGCACGGTCGACGAGGCGGTCGTGCAGGCCGCGTTCGACATCATCGGCAAGGGCGGCACGGTCGTGGTCACCGGGCTGGCCAACCCGGAGAAGCTGACCGTGCACGTCTCCGGCGCGGTGCTCACCCTGTGGGAGAAGACGATCAAGGGCTCGCTGTTCGGCGGCTGCAACCCGCAGTACGACATCGTCAAGCTGCTCGGGCTCTACCAGGCCGGCCAGCTCAAGCTGGACGAGCTGATCACCCAGAAGTACCGGCTGGACGAGGTGAACCAGGGCTACCAGGACCTGGTCGACGGCAAGAACATCCGGGGCGTCCTCGTCCACGAGCACTGAACCGGCTCCAAGTCGTCGGTGTGCCCGGGTCTCACATCCGGGCATACCGATTTTCTCTCGTTGCACGACAACGGGTTCTTCTACAGGACGCCCGCCTGGCGCGCGGCGTGGACCGCGGCCGTGCGATTTCGCACCTCGAGCTTGCGCATGGCCGCGCGCAGGTAGGCTTTGACGGTTTCCGGGCTCAGGCCGAGTCGCGCGGCGATCTCCACATTGGTCGCTCCCACCGCGACGAGACGCAGTGCGTCAATCTCACGCGGAGCCAGCGTCTTCCCCCCGCCGGTCGCGGAATCTGGCGCTCCCGAGAGTTCTCGGTGGATGCGGACCAGGCGCGCGCGGAGACCGGGGTCGACGGTGTCTCTGATGACCTCGGCGAGTTCGGCGAGCGCGCCGAGGGACCGGCGGAGTGCCGGCTCGGGGCTTGGCTGCAGCAGGTTCTCCACGTCCTGCTGCAGTTGCCTGGCGAGCACTTCGGCGGCACGCAGCGCGCGGTCTCCGATCGGCCGGCGGTCGCGAACCGCTCCATAAAGGACGCTCCGGACCGCGCCGCGCACGACCACCGGCACGGCAAACACCGACGTGAGGCGCTCCTCCTGCACGACCATGCGATCGTATTCGTGGGTGATGTCGGTCGTTGTGGCGTAGTCGTCGACACGGTGGGTGATGCCGCGGCACAGTACACTGCCGCCGAGTCCCAGGCCGGGCCGCACCACCAGACCGTGCAGCGAGGTGCCGAAGGTCCCTAGCAGGCGGCTGAGCACCAGCTGCTGCGATCCTGCGACGCCGCGGCGGGTGGTCCCGCCGAAGACGACCGGCACCCCGCTGAGCTGCCGCAGCCGTTGCAGCCGCTCCGGCAGCAGCCTGTCGATCGTCTGCTGCACCGCGACGCCGTCGTCCACGCACCCTCCCCGCCGTCGGTGCAGGCACGCCATGGCCTGCGAGGAGCCGGTGCGGTTCAGTTTCGCAGATGACGGGCGCGAGTCAACGCAGCTACCCCCATGCGTGGGTATCCGGGCACTCGGTTGAAGCCGCACGCTCTCAGGAAAGCGCCCACCTTGTTGATGGAAGGAATGCACGGTGAACGTGACCGAGTTGACGGAAGGAAGGAATGCACGGTGAACGTGACCGACGCCTACCGGGCGAGCCGGGACCAGTTGCTGGCATTATGCGGCGATCACCTCCGTGCCGTGGCCGAGTTCCGCTGGCCCGAGCTGGGCGAGCGGTTCAACTGGGCGGTGGACTGGTTCGACGCGATCGCCCGCGGCAACGACCGCCCGGCGCTGGTGCTCGTGGAGGAGGACGGGTCCGCGACACAGCGCACCTTCGCCGAGATGTCCCGTGCCTCGGATCTCCTGGCGGCCTGGCTGGCCGCCCGCGGCGTCCGCAAGGGTGACCCGGTCGTGCTGATGCTCGGCAACCAGGTCGAGCTGTGGGAGGCCATGCTGGCGGTCATGAAGCTGGGTGCGGTGATCATGCCGACCACGACGGCGGTCGGGTCGGCGGACCTCGTCGACCGGATTGCCCGCGGCCGCGCCCGGCATGTTGTCTGCAACGCCGCGGACACCGGGAAGTTCGCCGAGGTCCCCGGGGACTACACGCGGATCAGCGTGGGGGAGGCCGAGGGGTGGGCCGACCTGCGAGGCGCCGCGGAGCTGGAGCACGTGCCGGTCGAGCACCCGGGCACGGCACCGGGCGACCCGCTGCTGCTGTACCTCACCTCGGGCACGACGTCACGGCCCAAACTGGTCGAGCACACGCAGGTCTCCTACCCGGCCGGCCACCTGTCCACGATGTACTTCCTCGGGCTGCGGCCGGGCGATGCCCACCTGAACATCTCGTCGCCGGGATGGGCGAAGCACGCCTGGTCGTGCTTCTTCGCGCCGTGGATCGCCGAGGCAGCGATCTTCGTCTACAACTACCGGCGGTTCGACGCGGCGGCTCTGCTAAAGCACCTGCGCGAGTGGGGGGTGTCCTCGTTCTGTGCGCCGCCGACGGTATGGCGGATGCTGATCAACGCCGACCTCGGTGAGCGCCCCAGCGCCCTGCGGGAGGCGGTCGGTGCCGGTGAGCCGCTCAACCCGGAGGTGATCGAGCAGGTCCGGCGGGCATGGGGACTGATCATCCGCGACGGATTCGGGCAGACCGAGACCACCGCCCAGGTGGGCAACACCCCCGGTTCCGAGGTGCGCCCGGGGTCGATGGGCCGGCCCCTTCCAGGCGTTCCAGTGGTGCTGGTGGACCCGACCAGCGGGCGCCGGCTGACACAACCGGGCGAGGGCGAGATCTGCCTGGACCTCGCGCGCCAGCCGCTGCCGCTGATGACCGGGTACCGGGACGATCCCGAGCGCAACGCGGAGGCGATGGCCGGGGGTTACTACCACACGGGTGACGTGGCCAGCGTCGACGCCGACGGGTACATCACCTACGTCGGCCGTACCGACGATGTGTTCAAGGCCAGCGACTACAAGATCAGTCCGTTCGAGCTGGAGTCGGTACTCCTCGAGCACCCGGCGGTGGCCGAGGCCGCCGTGGTCCCCGCCCCCGACCCGGTGCGGCT
>NZ_CAAAFO010000069.1:17106-19336 GCF_900634715.1 Candidatus Protofrankia californiensis
TGCTGCCCTTTCTGGAAGGACGCGCCGCGCAGGCGGGTGAACACCTGCGAGCCGGTCACCGACCGGCCCGCAGGCACGTGCGGCACCTGGGGTCTGTTGCGTTCGCCAGATCCTTGATCGGGCAAGGTGGACTGATGCGTTGACGTCCGGTCTGTCCGCCGGTTCCCGTCTCGGAGTTTGCCGGGTTCCGGTTCCCTCCTGAGGTGATCGTGCTGGCGGTCCGCTGGTACCTGCGCCATGCCCTGTCGTACCAGGATGTCGAAGAGCTCCTCGCCGAACGCGGCCTGGTCGTCGACCATGTGACCGTCTACCGGTGGGTGCAGCGGTTCACCCCGCTGCTGATCGACACGGCCCAGCCCTGCCGGCATGTGCCGGGGGATCGGTGGTTTGTCGACGAGACGTATGTGAAGGTCTCCGGCCGGTAGATCTACCTGTACCGGGCAGTCGACCAGGACGGGAGGTCATCGACGTTCTCGCCTCCGACCACCGCGATCTGGCCGCAGCCAGCCGCTTCTTCACCGTCGCGTTGCCGCACGGCCGCCGCCCGGTCGAGGTGACCACCGATCAGGCTGCTTCCTACCCGCGGGTGCTCGACGAGCTGCTGCCCGACGCCCACCACATCGACGCGTGGCGGGCGAACAACCGGATCGAGTCCGATCACAGCCAGCTGAAAGCCCGGCTGCGTCCGATGCGTGGGCTGAAACGCGTCCGCTCTGCCCAAACAGTCAGTTCCGGGCACGCCTTCGTGCAGAACATCCGCCGTGGCCACTACGAACTCGGCGTCGACGCCGACCCGCGGCTGCAGGTGTCGGTTGCCTTCGCCGAGCTCACTCTGGCGGTCTGATCAATATTCAGGCAGGGTCGACCATGTCTTGCTTTCCCATAACGCAACAGACCCTGTCGGCTGCCTTCACCGAGCTCGCGCTGGCGATCTGATCAGCGGTTTGGCTGGGCTTGTCATGTCCTGACTCCGCTGAATGCAACAGACCCCCTCTACGACGATCGCGGGCTGCCGGCATGATCGTCGACTCTTCCGCTCTGGTCGCGCTCGTGTCGGCTGACGCCGCCATGTCAGCCGTGAACTACGTGAAGGCCGCTGTAGTTGTCGACTCGGCTCGTGACCCGGTTGCGAGCCGCCGGTTCGACGAACTCGTCAGAGTGGCCGACGTAGAGGTGGTCGCGGTGACGGTGGAACACGCGACGCTCGCCCGGCAGGCCTACCGAGACTTCGGTAGGGGCATTGGCAGCCCTGCCCGGTTGAACTTCGGCGACTGCTTCGCGTACGCACTCGTGGCTCAACGACGCGAACCGCTGTTGTTCAAGGGTGAGGATTTTATCCACACTGATCTCGTCGCGGCGGAATTTCCTGGCGAGTAGGAGACCGTGCTCATCTGGCTCAACGGACCCAACGGCGTCGGTAAGACGCAGGCGACGTTCGAACTGCAACCATCTCAAGTGTCCAGCCGTATGATGCGCTCCGAGGCGTGCCGGCGCAGCTGGTCGCAGGCCAATCAACTGCCTGTCCACCGGTAGAGGTGTTCCGGACGTCCGGAGCTGCCGTAGCGGCTCGAGCGTGTCGCCAGTCGTTGATCGGCGAGTCGTTCCAGGTAGCGCCGTGCGGTGACGCGTGAAATGCCGACCGCGGCCGCCACGTCCGCGGTGCTCATATCCGCCGTGCCAGGTTGGGCGTCGGCCTTACGCAGGCAGCTGACGACGGCGTCCAAGGTGTCCGTCGACAGTCCTTTCGGCTGTTGGATGGTGTCGAGGTCGGCGCTGCGTAACGTCGCCAGGGCGCGGTCGACGTCGCGCTGGCCGAGTAGGTCCAAGTCGGCGTCCGCAGTGACCTGCATCCGATAGGCCGCGTACCGTTCGAGGCGGTCACGGAACGCGGCGAAGGTGAACGGTTTGACGATGTACTGGACCACCCCGTATGCAACCGCCGACCGGACCGTGGGCAGGTCACGCGCCGAGGTCACCGCGATGATGTCCACCAGTGCGCCGCCACCGCGCAGGGCGCGACAGATGTCGAGCCCGCCGATGTCGGGCAGGACGAAGTCCAGCAGTACGAGGTCGACGTTACCCAGGCCGGCGAGGCGGAGTGCGTGGCGGCCGCTGGTGGCGACGCCGGCGACGACGAACCCGGGAAGCCGTTCGACGTAGCTGCGGTGCGCGTCTGCGATGATCGGGTCGTCCTCGACGACCAGGGTGCGGATGGGCGCGCCGGTCACGG
>NZ_CAAAFO010000069.1:19436-19956 GCF_900634715.1 Candidatus Protofrankia californiensis
CCGCGCCGCACTCGCGCCCCACCTCGATCTGGCCGCCGTGGCGCCGGACGACCTGGCGGACCAGGGCGAGCCCGAGGCCACGTGCTCGACCGTGTCCCCCGTCGCCGCTCGACGTGCTCGCCTTGGTGGTCCAACCTCGTTCGAACGCCGACGCGACCTGCGACGGGTCGAGGCCGGGACCGCTGTCGGCGACCCGGACCATGAGGCCGTCGTGGTCGCTACACACGGCGACTGTCACCCGCCGTGGGGGGTCACCGGCTGCTGCGGCCTCGATCGCGTTGTCGATGAGGTTGCCGACGACCGTCACAAGCTCCGCCGACTCGATGTCGAACATCTCGAACCGGGTGTCGTCGGTGACGACGAGGTCCACGCCTCGCTCGGCCGCCTGGGCGGTCTTGCCGAGCAGCAACGCCGTGAGGACGGGCTCGTCGACGGCGCCGAGCAGCCGGTCAGTGAGCTGCTGCGACCCGGCGAGCCCGGCGGTGGCGAACTCGATGGCCTCGTCCAACCGGTCGAGCTG
>NZ_CAAAFO010000069.1:20373-23382 GCF_900634715.1 Candidatus Protofrankia californiensis
AACAGCTCCGCCGTGGCTGGATCGAGGCCGAGTTCCGCCACCCGCCGGCCCTGGGCGTCCACCGGAAGATCGAGCAGCCGGCGGGCCTCGTCGTTGGCCAACAGCACCTTGGCCTGGTCGTCGATGATGAGAACCCCCTCCCGGACGGCGTGCAGCACCGTGTCGTGGTGTTCGTACATTCGGGTGATCTCCACCGGGCCGAGGCCGCGAGTCTGCCGCCGAAGGCGTCGGTTGACCAGCACTGTGCCGCCAACCGCGAGCGCGAGCGCACCCAGCCCGGCAGCCAGCAACACCGGCAGCTGGCGGCCCGCAGTCTCGCTGATGTTGGCGACTGTGATGCCTGCGGCGACCAGGCCGACGACCGTCCCGTCGCCTGTGGTTACCGGCACGACCGCTCGTACCGACGGGCCCAGCGTCCCCGAGTAGGTCTCGGTGAACGCTACGCCTCGTAGTGCCCGTTCGATGTGGCCGAGGAACGGCTGCCCGATGCGACTCGGGTCGGGGTGGGTGTAACGCGTTCCAGCCGGGTTCATCACGACGAGGAAGTCAACCCCGGTCCGGACCCGGGCGGCCTCGACCAGTGGCTCCAGCGTGGAACTCGGCTCGGTCGATCGCAGCGCGGCGACCATGCCTGGAGCGTGGGCGAAGGTCTCCGCGACCGCGACGACGCGATCCACCGCCTGGCGTCGCGCTGTGTGCCGGGCCTGGAGCACCGACGCGGCGACCGCGGCCACGACGAGCAGCACCACTAGCGTGACCTGCAGGACGAGCACCTGACCCGCGATACTGCGGCGACCCCGTAGCGCGCCGCGACCACCGACGCGCTCGGGGGCACCGCTGGACGAACCGGTCATCGGCCCAGTGTGCAGGCGGCCGTGGAGCAGTACCAGGCACGAACGAACGTTCCCGTTCCGGGCAGGCATGAACACTACGACCGAAACCGCGACCTTTGGTGTGAGTGCGGTCACCGTAGCTGCCACGCCACGAGGGCGGGCAGCACGGTGGCCCGTCCGACAAGGAGGTTGCCATGGCCGCGTCAGCGTCACCGTCAGTGTTAGAGCCACCGACGGCCGGCAGACCGTCGTCTGCTGTACGCTCGGCCCCCGGACGACGCAAGTGGTACCGCCAGATCTACGTCTGGGTACTGGTAGGCATCGTCGCGGGGATCCTGGTGGGCAATTTCGCGCCCGGGGTCGGTGTCGACCTGCAACCGCTGGGAACGACCTTCGTCGACGCGATCAAGATGGTCATCGCTCCGATCGTGTTCTGCACGGTTGTCGGCGGCATCGCACAGGTTGAGAACCTTCGCAAGGTGGGCCGGGTGGGGCTGAAGGCCGTCACCTACTTCGAGCTCGTGACGAGCGTGGCCCTGGTCCTCGGACTCGTCGTGATGAACGTGCTGCGACCTGGTGACGGCGTACACGCCGACCCGGCGACGCTGACGGTAAACAGCACCGTCAGCGGTTACATTTCGCAAGGCACGTCGCAGGGCTGGGGCGACCATCTGGCCGACCTCGTGCCGGACAGCGTCGTCGGCGCCTTCGCCGATGGCAAGGTCCTTCAGGTGCTGTTTTTCGCCGTGCTCTTCGGCATCGCGCTGAATCTTGCCGGAAAGCAAGGAGTCGCGATCGCCGGCGGGGTCGAGAGAGTCGGCCGCATCATGTTCGGAGTTCTCCGGATCGTCATGTACGCGGCACCGGTCGGTGCGTTCGGCGCAATGGCTTTCACCATCGGCAAGTACGGCCTAGACACCCTCACCAGTCTCGGAAAGCTTGTCGCGGTCTTTTACGGAACGTCGCTGTTCTTCGTCGTCGTCGTGCTCGGCACGATTGCCAGCACTATCGGTGTGAACATCTTCAAGCTGCTCCGCTACATCAAAGAAGAGCTTCTGGTCGTTCTCGGGACGTCGTCCTCCGAGTCGGTCCTTCCACAGATCATGAGTAAACTCGAGACGCTCGGCGCGCCGCGCCAGGTAGTCGGGCTGACCGTGCCCACTGGATACTCGTTCAATCTGGATGGGACCTGCATCTACCTCACACTCGCCAGCCTTTACCTCGCGCAGGCCGTCGGGGTTGACCTCTCGCTCGGAGAGCAGCTCACCATCGTGGGGGTGCTGCTGCTGACCTCCAAGGGCGCCGCCGGAGTCACTGGGTCCGGGTTCATCGTCCTCGCGGCGACGCTGTCGACGGTAGGCACGATCCCCGTCGCGGCCATCATGCTGATCTTTGGCGTCGACAAGTTCATGTCCGAGTGCCGGGCGCTCACCAACGTCTGCGGTAACACGCTAGCCACCCTCGTCGTCGCCAGGTGGGAGGGCGTGCTCGACAAGGACCAGATGCGCAGGGCGCTGGACGCGGGTCCGCAAGACGTGACCAACGTGCCCAGCCTGGTCGACGTCCCCGAGCCGAAGCCGACGCCGACACCGGCGCCTGCACCGGTGTCGGCGGCTGTGCCGGCACCCGCCGAGCCGACCCTGGTCGGTGTGATCCGCTGACGTCGGGCGGGTGGGCGTGCGGTGGACGCGTGCGGAATCATCGCGGCGGCCAGCGCCCGCCCGCCACGTGAGCCTGCACCTGAGCCAGATCGTCGAAGCGGACGAGCTGCTGACGAACGACTCGCTGGCACTGCTGGTCGGGATGGCCTCGGTCTTTCACCACGGTTGACGACACGCCGGGTGTGATCTCAACCTAAAACGGGGCGAGGTGCACCCGACCAGCAAGAATGCGATTTCTCTACGATCACGTTCTGGTTGAGGCGGATGCGCCTCTTACGTGCAATCTACTGCATGGGCAGACGGGCTCGAACTGGTCGGTGACGACGACCGGCTGGTCGGGGTTCGCCGGGGTCCTGCCGTTACGGCTGCTGGCCGAGCGGACCGGGCTGCGGGCGGGGGTGTCGGCGGCGATGCGTCGGCGAGGGTTCGTCCCGGTGTACGACCGGGGGCAGGTCCTGGTCGACCTGGCCCTGGCTCTGGTCCTGGGCGGGGAGGCGATCAGCGACGTCCAGGGG
>NZ_CAAAFO010000069.1:23703-25185 GCF_900634715.1 Candidatus Protofrankia californiensis
CCTGGACGTCACGATCGTGTTCGCCGGGTCGGAGAAGGAGAACGCGAAGGCCACCTACAAGGGCGGGGTCGGTTTCGCGCCGAACCTGGCGACCTGCGACAACACCGACGACGTACTGGTGGTCGACCCGCGGCCGGGGAACGCGACGTCGAACTGCGCCGCCGACAACGTCGCCGCGCTGGACCTGGCGGTCTCCCGGCTGCCGGGCGCGTTCCGGCGCCGGCTGCTGGTCCGCCTCGACGGGGCCGGGTTCTCCCACGAGCTCCTCGAGCACATCGCTTCCGGAGGCGGGAAACGGGGCCGGTGCTGGGAGTTCTCGGTGGGCTGGTCGTGCACCGACGTGGAGATGGACGCGATCGCCCGTGTCCCGAAGGAAGCCTGGCAGGCCGGGATCGACCAGGACGGCGAGGTCGCCGACGACACGTTCGTCGCGGAGCTGACCGGCCTGCTCGACCTGGACGCCTGGCACGAGAAGATCCCGGGCCTGCGGGTCCTCGTCCGCGACGAGCCGCTGCACCCCCGCTACCGCACGCGGGCCAGCGAACGGGAGAAACGACTCGGCCGGCGCTACCAGCTGGTCGCCGTCAACGCCACGGTCGGGCAGATCGCCTGGCTCGACGCCCGCCACCGCTCCCACGTCCACGTCGAGTCCCGGATCCGCTGCGCCAAAGAGACCGGCCTGCGCCGGCTGCCGTCCCAAAAGTTCACGATCAACCGGGTGTGGTGCGTCGCGGTCGGCATGGCCTGTGACCTGCTGGCCTGGATGGCCCTGCTGGCTTTGGACGGCGACCTCGCGAAAGCCGAACCGAAAACCGTCCGCTACCGGCTGCTGCACACCGCCGGGCGGATCGTGCTTGGTCAGCGACGCCGCCGGCTACGGATCCCCGCCACCTGGCCGTGGGCGGACGCGCTGGCCACGGCATTCACCCGGATCCTGGCCCTGCCCCAGCCCGGTTGACACCAGCGCCGCTGACCCGACAAGACGAGAGGAACCGTCCGGCCCGTGGAGCCGGCGCCCACCCGGCGCGACAGCCGAGCACCCACCCTGCCCGCACCCGAAAACGAACATCAAAAAGGAGGAGCAGGAAGATCGGAACCAGACGCTACCGCAACGTGAATCATCGAGGTTAGGAGTCCTTAACGGAATGTTAGATCTGGGCGCCGAACCTTGTCCCGCCGTGGCGGCGGACTGCATGCTTTCCCCAGGACATCCGCGAGACAGCCGGCCCGAACCCCGAACACGGCTGAACCGTAACCGCCGTGCTACCTAGAAAAGGATGGGCGACATGAGCGTCCGGGTGTTGCCATGACCGGCTCGTTTAGCTACCAACGAACGCGATGTCGATCGTGACGAACAACGTTGTTCGGGATCTATTCGGCCAGTGTCGCGATTACAAAACTCGGCTAAGGATGGGAGTGCGGCCGTGAATATCAAGGGCAGCGTCGCCCTGGTTACGGGTGGTGGAACGGGACTCGGTCTAG
>NZ_CAAAFO010000069.1:25852-30192 GCF_900634715.1 Candidatus Protofrankia californiensis
CGACAGCACGGGTACTGCTGATCGAGAACCCCATGTTGAACGGCGCGATTGTGTGGCTCGACGGAGCGCTGCGTATGCCACCCCGATGATCACAGGTCAAACTCTTCAGTATCACTGTGCGAAAGTGGAGATCACGTGCTGTCTGAGAAATCCGACTGGTTCCTGACCGATGGTCCTCTACGTCTCGGATTGGGGGTGCATGACGGCCTGTCCGCGCGGGTGGCTGACAAGTACAACTTCGCCTTCGTCTGGGTGAGCAGTTATGGTGCGTCCGCATCGCTGGGCCTTCCCGATTTTGGGCTACTGGATCTCTTCAAGATGGCCAGTGTGGTGCGGACTGTGGCGAGAAATACGCGTCACCTGGTGGTTGTGGACATGGATTCCGGGTACGGAGGCCTGCGCAAGGTGAAGCTGGGAGCGCAGCTGATTTCCCGGTCCGGCGCGAGCGCGGTGTGCATCGAGGACAACCCGCTGGACAAGCGATCAAGCCTGTACCCTGGTAAGCGGGTCCTGGCCAGCGTGGAAGAACACGAGAAGCGCCTCCGCGCCGCGCGCTGCGGGCTGGCGCCCGGCTGTCTCTTGATCGCCCGAACCGAAGCTTTGGTAGCCGGGCTCGGCGTGGCCGAGGCATTGGACCGCGCGAACCGCTATGTGGACGCTGGCGCGGACACGGTGTTTGTGCAGGCCACGAAACCCGACGGGGGCAGGGAACTTCTGGAGTTCGCCCAGAGATGGGGTCGGCGCACGCCGGTGTTCATCGCACCAACCTGCTATCCAGCGCTCGGTGTCGAGCACTACACCAGGGCCGGTATCACACACTGGATCTTCGCGAACCAGCTCCTCCGTGCTTCGTACCGGGCGATGGACGATGTAGCTCGACAGATCGAGAAAGCCAAGACCGGTCCCGCTCCGCAACTGGAGGATCAGATCGCCTCGGTGCAGGAGATCGCGATCGCCCTGGGTGCCTACGAGGACGAGGAGCTCGAGGACTGATGGCCGTGTCCCAGCAGACTACCGGCGCGGTCCTGGTCGAGGAGCTCATCGAGCACCGGTGGGACTATTTCAGCGGGGTGCCGTGCTCGCTGCTCAAAGGCGCGTTCGTCCGCCTAGAAGCCCTCGGCGCCGATCAGGCTGCCTACTATCTGCCCGCACCCCGGGAAGAGGTCGCCGTGGCCGCGGCGGCGGGAGCGTATCTGGCGGGCCGCAATCCGGTTGTACTCATGCAAAACTCCGGCCTGGGGTACTGCCTGAACACCTTGACCTCGCTGCTGCTGATCTACCGCATACCGGTGGTTTTGGTCATCAGCTGGCGGGGGCACGGTCCCGACGCGGTCGAGCACGTCATCATCGGTGAGGCTATCGAGCGCCTACTCGACGCTATCGGTGTGCCGCACCAGGTCCTGGACGATGTCCCGGCTGCGGTGCGCTGGGCCACCTCGACGGCGTCGTCGAGCCGGAGGCCGGTCGCACTCCTGGTGCAGGAGACGATATGAGCTCCGCAGCTCCCACCAAGATCCTGGCCGACCTGGTCTCCGCCGTGCCCGACGCGATGTTCGTGTCGACCTGCGGCTATCTCAGCCGAGACCTGCAACAGGTGGGGGACAGGTCCAACTTCTTCTATCTCGCCGGATCGATGGGTGCGGCGCTGCCGCTGGGGCTCGCGCTGGCCGGCTGCGCACCCGAGACACAGGTCGTGGTGATCGACGGGGACGGCTCGTTCCTGATGGGCCTCAACTGTCTGCCGCTGGTTGGGGCCCTGGCCCCGCACAACCTGGTGCACGTGGTGCTCGACAACGGGATGCACGAGAGTACCGGCGGTCAGCGTACCGTGGCGACCGGGCGCTCAGGCGTCCGGATACGCAAGGCCATGCGCGCCGCCGGGTATGTACGAGCGCTGCGTGCCACCCACGTGACCGACAGCGTGGCAGCGGCCTTGCATCGGCCGGGCCCGACCGGAATCCACATCCCCGTCGCACCCCGCACCAGCGTGGCCCCACGGATCATCACCGCGCCCGAGGAACTGGTTCGCCGAACCCGCAGGCTACTGGCCCACCGTGCAGGGAGGCTTCGATGAAGGCCGCGACCTATCTCCAACTCGTGGGAGCGCGCATCCTGTCCGAGGCCAACGACCTCAAACGCGACTCCCACGCGCTGGCGACCGAGCTGCGTCTCGACCACGCCACGATCGACCAAGTGATCGCCGGGCGCGCCACACCCGAGATCGCCGACGAGGTCATCCGCAGGATGGGCGAGGTCTATCCCATCGACGAAACAGACCTGCGCATCCTTCCCGACGATTGTGACTCCGGGATCAAGATCATGCGTGCGGAGGAATCCCGTGCCACAAGCCGGATCTTCCGGCGGCCCGACAGGAACGGAAACCTGGAGCCATACTACGAGTACCGCGACACCGCGTTCTCACGTCTGTCACCATTCCGTCCGGAATGGATCCGCGAACTGCGCGTGGTCTCCGACTGCAACCCCGATAACCCGGATGCCGCGTTCAACCACGGGCACTTCCTGCACCAATACAGCATGTACGTGGGACCGGTGAACCACTACTGGGAGATCGACGGCCGACGCTACGCCGCCGAGATGACCACCGGGGACTCCAGCTACACCACCCCGTTCCGGCCACACACGTTCACCAGCCGCTCGGCCACCGAACGGGCCCTCATCCTCGCGGTGGCCTTCGGCGGGAACGTGCGCCGCGCCCAGCGTGAGCTCTACGCGCTCGGCACTCGCGCCGAGCACTATCTGCTCGACCAGGCCACCACGACCGCAGCCACCAAGAGCCTGGTACGCCAATACCTGCGCGATGCCGCCCTCACCGTCGAACGACTCGACACCGAGCTACGGCATGCCGGGGCCACGCTGACCGCCCGCGACGCCGTCGAGGGCGACCGCCCCCTTGACGCGAACGACCTCGATCACCTTGCGGCCACGCTCGGGGTCAGCGTCCGTGATCTCCACGTTCCCGTCTTCGACGACAGCGAGGAGGTCATCGTCGAACACACCGGCGTCGACGACGGATACCCCTATCCCGCGTCCACCGATCACCGCTACACCATCCGGCCGATGATCCGCACGGCGAAGATGCCGGCCATGCGGGGCTTCACCGCCCGCGTCACCACCCCCGACAGCGACCTGACCGGTGGGTTCACCAGCAGTCTGCACAGCTGGATCTACAACTACGGCAACCACGCCGCCCGGCTGTGCTGGTCGGACGGCACCAGCGAACGCCAGACCGTGGTCGAGCCCGACGACTCCCTCTACATCCAGCCCTTTGTTACCCACGCGTTTTCCCGGGCCGACAGCGAACCCGCCGACCTCTGCGTCGTCCGGGTCGCTGGGCACGTCAGCGGCGACACCCAGCGCGAGCTGTCGCACTTTCCCTCGATCAGCCGGGTCGTGCGCGAAGACCGGCGCTGGTTCTGACGCCATGGACACTCTCAGCCTCACGGTTCCCTGGAACCCCGTCCGGGTGCAGGTACGCCACGGTGCTCTTGAGCTCGCGGTCGACCACGCTCGCCGCCCTGCCGTGGTGGTCACCGGCCCCCGCCTGCGGGGACGGGCGCCGACCGGTGCCACGCACCTGACCGTCGCCTCGGCACGGTGGACCGCGGTACGGACGTTGGCCGCCGAGCTCCGCCGCCTGAATCCGCGCTCGGTCATCGCGATGGGCGGTGGCTCGGTGATGGACGCCACCAAGGTGGCATGTGCCCTGGCAGACTCACCCGAGACACATGCCGGCGACCTCGATGGTCTCGTCGCCGGCCAGGTGCCGCTTCGCCGCACGAGCGAGCTGTGGGCCATTCCCACGACCGCCGGCACGGGCAGCGAAGTCACCAAATGGTCCTCGATCTGGACCGAGGACGGCCGGAAAGTCAGCGTCGAAGCTCCCGCGCTTTACCCTGACAGCGCCGTAATCGATTCCGGTCTGACCGCATCGATGAGCCCCCGGCTCACTGCAGCAACCGGGCTGGACGCCACCGCACATGCCATCGAAAGCATCTGGAACAACAACCACCGTCCCGAGACCGACCAGCACGCCAGCTACGCGTTGACGCTCATCGCAGCACATCTGCCCTACGCGGTCTCCGCACCCGATCGCCGGCACCGCGCGGGCATGAGCGCTGCGGCGTTGCATGCCGGTCTGGCGCTGAGCTGGTGCCGCTCCACCGCACCGCACGCGTTGAGCTACCCCCTCACCGGCATCCTCGGTATCGAGCACGGCCTCGCGGTCGCCCTCATGCTCCTGGCGGTGCTGGAGCCCACCGAGCGGATCGCTCCCGACCGGGTCGCCCTCGCGGCGCACTCACTTGGTGTCACCGGCGCGG
>NZ_CAAAFO010000069.1:30242-34049 GCF_900634715.1 Candidatus Protofrankia californiensis
CCGCGCCGGACTCGGCACACACCTGCGCGATTTCGCCGTCACCAGGGAATTCCTCGACGTGCTCGCCGGGACCGCGATCACCCAGCCCCGCTACGCCAACCACCCCGAAGGGCTTACCAGAGACGACATCCATCACGCTCTGGAAAGAATCCTATGAGGACAGACGATCAACCACTGTGGAGGTGCTGACATGAGCGACGTCGACAAGCTGATCGACGAGCAACAACGATTCTACTCGGCCAAAGCGGAAGAATACGTCGCCTGGATCCGCGACTACATGGATCCCGTACGCCCGTATATCGACAAACTCGTGCGCGCCAGCCCATTGGCTGGGTCCATTCTGGAGCTCGCGCCCGGCACCGGGTACTGGACCGAAACTCTCAGCGGACTCGCCCACGACGTTACCGTAGTCGACGGCTCCCACGAAATGCTCGACATCGTCGCCCGCCGCAACCTGCCCAACGTCACCCCTGTGCAGGCCGACCTGTTCACCTGGCAACCGGACCGGAAATGGGACTTCGTGTTCTTCGTGCACTGGCTCGCACACGTACCTGCCGCAAAGCTCCCCGGGTTTTGGGACATGCTCGACCATGCCCTCAAACCCGGCGGGAAAGTCATCTTCGTCGACGTCACCGATGAAGAGAAAGCCATCGAAACCGGAGTCGGTGAAGAATCCTCTGTCCCCATCGTCACCCGCAGTCTCAACGATGGCCGGAAATTCACCGTGATCAAAAACTACTGGGATCCCAACGAGCTGCTCTTCGTGCTCGCCACCTGGGGCTGGAGTGGCACCGCCACCCCCGTGGGCAAAGACGAAGGCCGCGGATTCGTCTACTACACCGTGGAGCGCACCAATGATCACTGACCTGGCCAGCTACGACCCCGAGCGCACCTACACCACAGCAGCCCACGACTACGACGCCGCACTCGAACAATTCTGGGGCTTCTGCGCCCGCAACACCATCGAACGCCTCCTGCTCCAACCCGGCGACCGTGTCCTCGATGTCGCCTGCGGCCCCGGACCGGCCGCCCTCCGTGCCGCCGAGCGCGTACGACCCGACGGGCGGGTCGAAGGCGTGGACATCTCCGAGGAGATGCTGACCATCGCCCGCCGTCACGCCCACGAAAGCGGTCTGGACAACGTCACCTTCACCCGCGGCGACATGGACTCCCTGCCCTACGACACCGAATCCTTCGACGCGGTCACCATGGTCCTCGGGCTCTTCTTCGCCAAAGACATCGTCGGCACCCTCACGGGCCTGTGGAGGCTCGTCCGGCCCGGCGGAACGCTGGCCATCACCACCCTGGGCCCGAAATTCTTCCACCCCATGTTCGACGTCTTCCTCGACGCCGTCCGCGCCGAACGCCCCGACCTCGAACTGTCCATCCCCTGGCAGCGCACCGAAGACCCGGACACCCTGCGCACCATGCTGCTCGACGCTGGCATCCCCAACCCGGCTGTCACCGATGAACTCACCCCTATGGCCCTACCCAATCCGCAAGCCTGGTGGCGTATCGTCCGCGGCACCGGAATCCGCCGCATCGAAATGGAACTCGACGACGACACCTCGGCCCGCGTCCGCCGCGCCAACGAGCAGTGGATCGTCGACCACGAGTTGACCAGCCTCGTTCTCGGCGTCAACTACGCCACCGCCACCAAGAAATAGCAGCGGAGACTCAGGTGCGGGAGCGAGGTGATTCATCATGGCCCCCATCCTCGACGACTCCTCACCTCGGAGTCGGTGGCTAAGGGATACCCTGACAAGATCTGTGATGCAATCGGTGATAGGATCCTTGACGCCCTGCTCACCCAGGACCACACAGCAGAGTCGCAATAGAGGCACTCGTCACGACCGGGCAGGTGCACATCGGCGGGGAAGTCACCAGCACCGCATCGATGGACATCCCGGCGATCGTGCGCGCCACCATTCTCGACATCGGCTGCGACTCCTCGGGCCCAAAGGGACATCCGACTCCCGGCGGCAGCCGCCCGGAACTGCTGCAAACCTTCAGCCCCTGACATTCCAGCCGACGTCCGCCGCGCCGTGGAAGCGGCCTCGCCGACCGGCACCGGTTGCGCCGCTTCCAGCCCGACATGACCTTTCCCACCATCAACGCCGCCCCGACCACCTCGGCGTTCGCCAGCAGACTGATCGTTGTCTCGGTGCCGCTGGCCGCGGTCGCCGCCTGCACCGCCATGCTGCGGGTGCAGATCACACCCGACGGCCAGCCCATCGGCCAGCACCTGCGGCAGGGTCGTTCATACCGATGCAAAGCCCGAACCCGACCTACAGAGCTCGCCCGCCACCCCGCCCAGCTCGCCACCGCCAACCTGGACGCACCACCGGCTGAATCGGCGCCGCCACCGCCCACAGCGCCGCCGCGGTTGCCGGTCACTTCCGTTCGTTCCCTGATGGAATATTCCCGATCTCTTGAGCATGAGGAATAAGCTCTATGCGTGTACTTGTCGTCGAGGACGATGACGGTGTGGCCGACGAGCTCAAAACCGCCCTCGAGTACCGCGGGCACACCGTCACCAGGGTCAGCCGTGCCCAGGACGCGTTGCGGTACCTGGACACGGCCGAGTTTGTGCTACTTGACCTACGCCTGGAGAACAATGATCCCCAGGACGGGCTGAAGCTGCTCCGGCAGCTGCGTGCCATTTACGACACACCCGTCATCGTGCTCACGGCCAGTGAATGCGACGTCGCGGCCGCCCTCGCCGCCGGTGCCGATGACTACATGAGAAAGCCCTGCAACTCGCGTGAGTTGTTCGCCCGGATCTACGCCGTACGCCGGACCGCAAAGCGCGGCGGACCGTTCAGGCCGCCCGTCATCCGACTCGTGCGCGTCTGCGACGTCGAGATCGACCTGGCGAGGCGCAGCGTCACGGTGGCGGGCACCGAGGTTGCGTTGACCTCCAAGGAGTTCGGCGTGCTCGCGTTTCTCGCCGAGTGGCCGGGCGAGGCGCGTTCCCGCGAGGAGATCCTGAACAAGGTCTGGAGCGATACCCATATCGGCCCCGGCCGATCCCGCTCCCTGGACGTGCACGTGTCAAAGATCCGCACCAAAACCGGCAGGCCCAGCCTGATACACACCGTCCATGGATTCGGCTACCAACTCGGCACTGCCGCTGGAGAGCAGAAGGGCAGCGGATGAGGCGCAGGCTGCTCGCCGTGCTGATAACGTTCATCGGGGCTATAGTGCTTCTGCTCTCCGTCCCGCTGGCTGACGCCTACGCACGCGGGCGGACCGAGCAGCTGCTGCTCCAGTTCCGGGACGACGCGGCGCGGTACGCCGATCTCGCGGACCCGGTCCATATCGACCCCGACCACGAGACGCTGTTGACCGAGATCCGACGGTACGCCGAGGTGTACGAGGCCAGCGTCGAGGTCGTCGACGCTGCGGGACGGACGGTTTTGCGAGCCGGGCCGGCCACCGCCGATGGGACGGACGCCATTCGTCAGGCCCTGACCGGCCGCTCCACCGACCGCCTGCCGACGATCAGACCCTGGGGCCCGCACACCAGCGTGCTGGCCGAACCGGTGGGGTGGGATGAGCAGGTGAGCGGCGCGGTCGTGTTGATCGTATCCACCGATGCCGTCCGAAGGGATGTGGCGATCCGCTGGTCGCTCATCGCGGCCGGAGCACTCGCCGCGTCCGCGACGGCTGCCCTGGTCGCCACGCGGATCGCCCAGTGGGTGCTGGACCCGATCGAAACTCTCACCGGGTCGGTCAACAAACTGACCGACAGCAGCATGCGGACCGGGGCCATCTCCGACACGGAACTATTGCTCGTCTCCGACA
>NZ_CAAAFO010000069.1:34369-36764 GCF_900634715.1 Candidatus Protofrankia californiensis
TCGGACCGCCGGAACTACGCAACCTCGCACAGGACTTCAACAGGATGGCCAAAGCGGTGGTCGCCTCCGTCCTCCATGAACGCAGGTTCATCGCCGATGCGTCGCATCAGCTGCGCAACCCGCTGTTCGCCCTGCAGCTGTCCCTGAATAATCTTGAGCCGCACATCGAGCCGGGCGGGCGGACTGCGTATACCCACGCGGGGGACGAGGTCGAACGCCTGCGCAATCGGTGCGACAGCGTCCTCACCCTGAAGCGGACGGAGTTCGGCATGGCCGAACCGGTCGAACAGGACGTGTCAGGGATCATACGGAAGCAGGCGGAAATTTTTCGTCCGGACTTCAGCAAAAAGGGAGTGGAGTTGGACATCACCGGCGTCTGCGACGGCGTGCGTGCGCTGGCACAATCCGGCGGGGTGGAGCAAATCCTGGAAGAGCTCCTTAAAAATGCTCTCAAGTACGTGCCATCCGGTTGCCGCGTAGAGATCAACGCCACACGCTTGGTCGAAGGGGTCCGGATACGTGTCGTCGACAACGGGGACGAGTTCTCGCCGGAGTCCCTGGCCACGCTGGGCAATCCCTTCACTCGTGCCCCCGGGCACCAGGACGTCCCCAGCAGCAGTGGGCTGGGCCTGGCCATCGTTGATGGGATTGCCAGAAACAGCGGCGGCAGCCTCACTCTGGACGCCAACAAACCACGAGGCTTGGTGGTGGAGATACTGCTGCCGGGACCCGCAAGGCCGCCGGCCAATAAAGTGGTCACTCGTGCGCCGACCGGTAGTACGCGCGCGCTCCCGGGTGCAGCGGCACTTTACCGGTGGAGATAGCGAAGCGGGGCTCCAGCCGCGCTCCCGCGGTCACGTCCCGTATCAGGTCAGACCATCGGTCGAACACCACTTCGAGTAGCGAACGGACAGCGCGCTCTGACGTGTCGGTGCGGGCCATGAGGTAGTAGCCGACGCCCAAGGTGCTCACCGGCTCCCGCAGCCCGTACACCCCTGCCGGAAGCGTGACCGCAGTGTAGACGGGACCATAGATGTCACGCAGCGGGCGCACGAGGCCGTCCAGCGCCAGGAACCGCAACGGCAGATCCTGCGCCAAGGCCGACAGCGCCGGTGTCGGCACGGCACCGGACCAGATCAAGGCGTCGATCTTTCCCAGCCGCAGGGTATCCACCGACTCCGCGAGGCCAAGCCACTGCTCCTGCACCGACCGGGCACCGGTCAGCCCGGCGGCGTGCAGCAACCGCCGCCCTTGATCTCCTGCGCCCTCGGGACCGACGCGGACCCGCCGCCCGGCGAGGTCCTCCACCGAGCGCACCGGCCCGTCCGCCGGGACGACGAGATGCGTGTAGTTCTCGTAGATCCGGGCCAGCGCCTTCCCCGGAATCGGTCGGGAGAACAGCTCGTGGCCGAGCACCGCGTTCTCGGCCGCGTCAGCCCTGGCCAGCGCGAACGCCGCACCGGTGTCCAGTTGCCGTAAACTATCTATACTCCCCAAAGTGGGGACCAAAATGATCTCCAGGTGCCGACCGTTCGCGGCGACAGCCCCCTCCAGCGCCCGGCTGAAGGCGTTGGAGGATCCACCTTCCGGTCCCGCGGCCAACAGAAAGCGCGGCACCGTCCCCGTCGTGTCCTGGGAACAGGTCGCCACCACAGTGGCCGCGGCCCCGACCAGAACAGCCCTCAGCAGATCTCGGCGGCTCGGGTCCGGCGATGGCGTCGCGCTCCTGCCCACGGCGGGCGCGTCTGCGCTGATCATAGCGAGATGCTAACAAAGCCGTCGCATTCGCGGTGGTCACTGTGGCACCGATCAGGTGCTGGGGGCACGCCATCCGTCAACGAGCACCTCGATCCCCTCGCCGCCGCGCTGGGCTATAAGAACCTGCTGGAAGCCGAGACGGGCAAGCCGCAGTGCTGTCATACACGCGGCTCTTCGGCATCGCCGTCGACTCCTTCCTTGTCGATGTTGTCGATGCGGGCTGCTTGATTTTTCAGTCAGGAACCGGGGCCCGCTGCGCTGGGCCGCCGTGGAGGCGGGAAAATTGGGCCGCGGCCGTCCGGGACGCCGATGCAACTGTGATGCCACAGGGTCTGTTGCGTTCGCTAGGTCCTTGATCGGGCAAGGTGGACGGATGCGTCGACGTGCCGTCCGTCCGCCGGTTCCCGTCTCTTCAGTTCACCGGGTTTCGGTTCCCAGCCGAGGTGATCATGCTGGCGGTCCGCTGGTACCTGCGCTACGCGCTGTCGTACCGGGACGTCGAGGAGCTCCTGACCGAACGTGGCCTGACCGTCGATCATGTGACTGTCTACCGGTGGGTGCAGCGGTTCACTCCGCTGTTGATCGACGCAGCCCGGCCCTACCGACACTCTCCCGGGGACAGGTGGTGTGTCGACGA
>NZ_CAAAFO010000070.1:0-1605 GCF_900634715.1 Candidatus Protofrankia californiensis
TCGACGCATCCCTCCAGCATGCCCGATCAAGTATCCCGCCGGGGCAACAGACCCAGTGCAAACACAATAACGATTATCAAAAACCAGAGCACAGCTTCCCTACCACCCAACAGCTACGTCCAGCCGACGGGGTGGACGATGGGGTGGCCGACGGGGGCAGCGTCGTGATGGCCGGTGTTGCCCCGGACAAGCGGGTCGGCGTGACTGGCGCGGCGGCCGGGCTTGAGGCGACTATCGGCTGCACGGTCCGGGCCGCCGTCGGGGTGGCCGCAGGAGTAGCAGCCGGGATGACACCACCGAACGAGGTCGGATCTGTGGTCGAGACCGCCGCCGGTGACATGGCATCGGATGATGTCGCAGGCTGACGTCCGCGGTTCATGGACCCCGTGTCGGCCACCGACGGATCTGTCTCAGCAGCCGGGTGATCATTTCTCAGCACAACAACGATACCCAGAAGGACACCCAGCATGCACATGCCAACGCCGGTCCTGAACACCACGCTCGTGCCGCGGCCAGCCGACCGCGCATGCCGGTGACGGGACTGCTGATCCACCACCACCGTGGCCGGTGGCTGGCCAGGCCCCCGGTCGCCGTCCCACGGCAACAGGTTCCTGCCGGCGCCAATGGCCAGCGGCTCGGTGTCTTCAGACATAAGACAGTCCACCTCCGGCCCGATCCGACGGCCACGACTGCCTGGTCAGGACGTGCGTCAGGACACGACAGCGGACACGCGCCCGAACGTCTGGCCCGACACGGAGAATCGTGTATCGAATATAGGCTGTCACGATCACCACAAACGAATGGTATTGAAACGCGCGAAAGCTTCCTCACCACGCTTCAGGCGAAGTGGTTAAAATCACCAAAACGGTAGGCGCTTGGCTGGAACATCAGAACGGAAACGTCCAACGACAGGTGGGGTCCGGCTGGGGTCCGGCCTGTCGATCTAAGCTGGCGATCGACGCGGCCGGCCAAACCTCTACATCGCCGACCGCAGGCGGGTCCGGAAGGTCGACACCGCCGGACGGATCATGATGATCGCCCGGTGGGGAATGGCCGACACCGGCAGACTCACGGGCGGACGTTTTCGCTCCGATGTTTTCCCAAGCCCCCGTATGTGATCACGGCTGTGGATCGCTCACTGCATCGGCTACACCGCTATAGCGGATACGCCGATGATATGCTTCGCTACTTGTCGGATCGTACCTGTGGGTGCCGGAAGTCGGCCTGGGCCTGTGACCTGGGGTGATGTGACGGCGTGGCTGTCGGCATGATGGTCAGCTGTGTCCGTGCGTCTGCCGCATCCGATCTTCGTTCGGGTATGCGGCTGGCTTGTTGTGCTCGGCCGTTCGTCGGCCTCCAAGGACCTAGAATTGCTGCTGGTGCGGCATGAGGTCGCGGGGCACTGTTGCATTCGCATGCACCGGCGGATCTTGGCCGCAAGTCTTCCGGCGCCGAGGCTCACCAACGCGGCTCCGGCCGGCCGGTAGTCCCACTGATCGGGGCACACGAGCGCGTCTGACGGGAAGATCTGCGGTAAAGATCGACTGTGATCGGCGAATGCAGCAGGGCCCCACGAGCTGCTGCCGGACGCCTGTCACATCGATG
>NZ_CAAAFO010000070.1:1982-3690 GCF_900634715.1 Candidatus Protofrankia californiensis
GAGGGAACCGGAAGCCGGTGAACTGAAGAGACGGGAACCGGTGGGCGGACGGCTCGTCGACGCATCCATCGATCATGACTGGCGGAACGCCGAGACGACGGACATTGCCTACACAACAGACCCAGTCAGTCAGTATTCCCAGTAGATGCCAAGCTGCCAGCGCATGGCGTCCACCATCACCCGCACGTAACGTCACCCGAATGTCCAGACAGTCGACCCGGTTCACGGTGAGCGTGGTGGTTGGTGGGCGTAGCGGTCGATGGCGGCTGCCTGCGATCAGCTGAGTGCGCGTCGTAGGAGGGCTTCGGATGCCGACATGTAGCGATCGATGTAGGTGCTGTCGAGGCCTTGAGTGGGCAGGATCGGTCGGTCACCGCCCCGCAGAATTTCCCGGCGTGCTTTGCTACCGAACATGAGCCCGGTCCTACCTTCGAGTTCCGGGGCGAAAAGGATCGGCATGATCCGCTTCGCGTAGGTCTCAGGGGATTGCGCCAAGACGCCGATGGCGGTCTCGACCAGTTTGTGCGTGACGCTGCCTTCGCCCAAGTAATTCGCTCGGATGCCGGTTTTGATGAGGCCTGGGCCCAGGCCGAAGAATGCCGGACCTGGAAACCTGCCCTTCGCTGCGAGTACGAGGATCTCGTTCCCGGCGACAGTGTTGGCGTGCGCCACCATGGGTCGGTAGTTGTCCTCAGAGTTGAGGTCGTCAGGGTCTCCGAGCACTCCGTAGCCGGGAGATCCCATGACGAAAACGCGTGGCCTGGGTGCACCGTCCTCACGTGCTGACCCGAGTCTGGGGCTGAGACCTTGGAGTACAGCGAGACGGCTCAGGTAGCTGATCGCCACATCCCGCTCGACATGTTCGCGCGTCTCTTCCCGTGTCTTGGCCGCGAAGGTTCCTGTGGTGAAAAGCGCGATGTCGAAGAGTTCTGCCGGGAATTCGAGGCCCAAGCGGACAGCCTCGCTCATCGATGACAGGTCGGCTTCCACGAACGTCAGCCGAGCGGCCTTGCTGTCGCGAAACGTTCGTCCGACCACTGTGACTTCGGCGCCTCGCGCCAAGGCTTGCTGAGCGATGGCTCGTCCGAGGCCACCCGTCCCACCGATGACTGCCAGTCTTTTTGATGAGAGGTCGAGTCGCTCGATCGGAGTCCGTCGCAGGGTCACACTCAGGTCCGGAACGCCTTTCTTGGGAGCATTTCGCCTCCTGGGAGTTTTAGAATCGTCCGGAGCGGAGTTCTTTGATGCGTTCACGACGCTTCCTTTCTTCACGATAGATCATGAATCGGCGATCGTGACGAGGCCCTGGATTCTTCCCTGATATTCTTACCTGGTGGGCAGCCTGCTGTCAGATGGCGTCGTCAAAAACTATCCTGATTCAGCACGCGGCTTTCTCTTCCAACACTTTGCGGACTTCTCCTCAGATGTCCTCACTTTTCTCGCCTAGCCCGATGGGGCGATCATGGGTGACATTCTCGAAGGTGCGTTGAACGGGCACGGTGGCATGGACAGGTGGCGGGGGTTCACGACTTTCTCTGCTCATCTGAGCAGAGGAAATTGTAATTAAATAACTTGTTTTCTTGGCGAGGTGTTGGGTATACCTCGTGATTGCTTCAATATTATCCCACCTGTGTCGGTTGACAGGTTTACCGAGTTCGCGGCGACGGCCGCTCGTCTGGACATTTTGCTACCACCTGTACTCCGCACG
>NZ_CAAAFO010000071.1 GCF_900634715.1 Candidatus Protofrankia californiensis
CCAGCGCGGGGTGAACCGCTGCACCCACCGGTAGACAGTCACATGATCGACGGTCAGGCCGCGTTCAGTCAGGAGTTCCTCGACGTCCCGGTACGACAGCGTGTAGCGCAGGTACCAGCGGACCGCCAGCACGATCACGTCCGGTGGGAACCGGAACCCGGTGAACTCCGAGGCTGGGACCGGCGGACGGACGGCACGTCGACGCATCCACCTACCATGCCTGACCAAGGATTCTGCGGATGCAACAGACCCAGTACTACTAGTCGAGGTGGCGCCCGGGTGGCACCGTGCGGTACGGCCCGACGGTTCCCCGCGGGTGGGCCATGTCCGACGACCGGAGCTCGAGCACGCACCGTCCGGCGGTGATGTCGATGGCGATCCCGACCGGCTGGGGCTGCAGCGCCCGAGTAACGATCTCCACCAGTCACAAGACCCCTCTCCTGACAGTCGGCCCCGTCGCCTCGGGCGCCGAGGCGCGCGCCTGGGTGGGAGAACACGTACCACGGGCTTTCCCGAGCGCGTGCGGCAGCCGCTCACTCCTCCCGCGCTCGCCCGGCGCGTCGGCAAGACCGGGCCGGGATATCAGCCCGCCCGGCGGCACAAGGCCAAGATGAGCGGGTGGTCGTGGCATGCCGCTGGGGCGTCGACGAAGTCCCGGTGCCGATCGTGGGGGCGCCGGGCTACTGCTCATGGACCTGCCAGGAGCAGGCGATCGGCTCGGCTGCACCTGTCCGACCCTTTACCGCCCGTCCTGGAGCACCGTCACGGTCGGCTTGCGGACCGGTGCCTGCGAGTTGTCCCGCGCCGCCGGCCACGGGCGCGGACAGGTCGCCGGCGAGCGTGAACCGCAGAGGCACACCGGCCCAAGGCGCGCCTGCGGGTACGTGACGGTGGGGGTGGCCCGGGAGGTGCCAGCACCCGATGTCTTGGGCTGCTACACAGCTTGGTAGAGCGGCGGATAGAATGGGTGTATGGATGCGGGGTCGGAGCCGCGGATGACGCTGCAGACCTTGAAGGTGCTGCGCGAGATGACCGCGAACCCGACCCGGCGGCACTACGGGCTCGAACTGGTCAAGGCTGCGGGCCTGCCCTCAGGCACGATCTATCCGATCCTGGCCCGGTTGGAAGCAGCCGGCTGGGTCTCCAGCGACTGGGAGGAGGTCGATCCCTCCAGGGTGAAACGGCCCCGGCGCCGGTTCTATCTCCTCACCGGCACGGGCAGGCGGCGCACCCGCGAGGAACTCGTTAAAGCCGGCATGATTCCTGACCCGGAGCCTCGGCCGATACCCAGTCGTCTTCGCCCTCAGGAGGGCTGACCATGGTCATAATCATCGATGGACTCCGAAAAGCGGCGTGATCCATTTGTAGGATCCTGCTTTGCGGATGCCCGGTCGTCTTCGCCCTCAGGAAAGCTAATCATGGTCAAGATCATCGATGGATTTTGGAAAGTCGCCGTCGACGCTTTCGCTGTCGTCCTCGCTCTCCTCGACAGCGCCTGCTCGTTCTTCGCGGCCGGCCTCGGCTTGATCGACGTTGTCGACGAGATCGCAATAGACGGTCTCGCCGGTACCGATTGGATTTTGGCCTCCACCGTGCTCCTCGTTTTTGTCCTCGCCTTCTTCCGCGTATTCCGTAAAACTCGTCCCTACATGGGTTATCCGCCAGCGTGGGAACCGGTGGCGGGAGCGGGCCAGACGGCGGCATGGTCTGTGCGATGGTACAAGGCGGGGACGCGGTGGTATTACAGGTCAGCTCTGGCCATGCTGTCCGACCCCTCCGAGAGGGACCGTTACGCCGAGGAATGGGTCGCCGAGATGATCCATATACTCGCCGTCGAGATGGACCCGATACGCGCGGCGCGGGAACAGTTCCGCTGGATGCGGTCGATACGGCGAGACGCCCCCAAGATCGGCAAGAAGGCACCTTATATCCATATCCTCGCCCGCGCCACCTGGGTTTCCGCTGTCGTCGGAGTCTTCCTCGACATCGCCATGGATCGATTGCTGCTTGCCGGCTTCTGGTTCGCCGATGGCCACGAGCGCGTCCTCCAGCTCACTGATTACGTTTCCTTGATTTTCGTCTTCGCTTTGTCCCTTACTGCTGTCCTCTCCTTCGTCCACATAGTCAGGAATGCACGTGAACTTCGGCGCACCCCTCCGCAGGACCTTGAGGATTATTCAGAACTCCCAACTTAGATGATCTAGATCATGCATCGCCGAAGCTCAGGGTGCCGCTACGGATCTTGATCGAAGAGTTTTGAATAACCCTCACCGTGGACCTCGACGGGCACCCCCCGGACAACCGCTTCGCGAATCAGCTCGGTCGAAACTCGCTGATCAACGTAAGGATCAAGGTCTTCTGCCATCGTGTGGTCGCTCGGTCGAGCCATAGGTATGCGGTTCATCGGGTATCCCGTCCGCCGGGAATAGATGGGG
>NZ_CAAAFO010000072.1:0-1489 GCF_900634715.1 Candidatus Protofrankia californiensis
CGGGACAACCAGACGCCACGGGGCTACGGACTTGGACGATCATACGAACGACGCGACACGTCTGCTGGACCTTGACGGTCTGCAGGTCCGGCGCGTCGAACTGTTCCCGGACGGGTCACAGCAGGTGTGGCTGCAGACCGCGGACCCCGCGGCGCGGGCCTGCCCGGGTTGCGGGGTGTGCGCGGACCGGGTCAAAGGTGTGGTGGCCACCCGGCCGCGTGACCCGCCGTGCGGGTCCGGCCCGCTGCGGCTGGTCTGGGTCAAGCGCCGCTGGTACTGCCAGGAACCGCGGTGCGGGCGACGGTCGTTCACCGAGTCGCTGCCGGCGGTGCCGGCGCGGGCGCGGCTGACGGCCCGGCTGCGCGAGACGGCCGGGACGCTGGTGGTCGACGGGATCTGCACGACGGTGGTGGCCGCCGGCCGGCATCTGGGGCCGTCCTGGCCGACGGTCATGGACGCGGTGCGCGACACGGCCACGCCGCTGACCGACACAGCGCCACCTCCGGTCGAGGTGCTCGGGATCGACGAGACGCGCCGGGGCCGGCCGCGCTGGCGGCCCGCCATCCCCACCCCCGAACCGGCGGCGCCCCCCGAACCGGCTGGTAGCGGACCCGCCGCCCCCACGCCCGCGGCACCCGAGCCGGCGGGAGTGGCCATGTCGGCGGGGTCTGTTACGTTCAGCGGGGTCAAGACATGCCAGGCCCGCCGGGCCGATGATCAGACTGCCAGGGTGAGTTCGGTGAAGGCAGCCGACAATCGCAGGTGTGGGTCGGTGTCGACGCCGAGTTCGTAGTGGCAGCGGCGAATGTTCTGGACGAATGCCTGCCCGGAGCTGACCGTCTGGGCGGAACGGACGCGTTTCAATCCACGCATCGGCCGCAGGCGGGCCTTGAGTTGGCTGTGGTCGGATTCGATCCTGTTGTTCGCCCGCCGGGCATCGATGTGACAGGCGTACGGCAGCAGTTCGTCGAGCACCCGGGGGTAGGAGGCCGCCTTGTCGGTGGTCACTTCGACCGGCCGGCGGCCGTGCGACAACGCGGTGGTGAAGAACCGGCGGGCCGCGGCCAGGTCCCGGTGCTCGGAGGCGAGGACGTCGATGACCTGGCCGTCCTGGTCGATCGCCCGGTACAGGTAGATCCACCTGCCGGAGATCTTCACATACGTCTCGTCCGCGAACCAGCGATCCCCGGAAGAGTGCCGGCAGGGCCGAGCCGCGTCGATCAGCAGCGGGGTGAACCGCTGGACCCAGCGGTAGACGGTCACATGGTCGACGACCAAGCCGCGTTCGGCGAGGAGCTCCTCAACACCCGGTACGACAGGGCATAGCGCAGGTACCAGCGGACCGCCAGCACGATCACCTCAGGAGGGAACCGGAACCCGGTGAATTCCGATGCCGGGACTGGCTGACGGACGGGACGTCGACGCATTACTTGATCATGCTTGGCTGGACGTCTAGACGGCGGACCTCGCCAACGCAACAGACCCGCCC
>NZ_CAAAFO010000072.1:2210-3405 GCF_900634715.1 Candidatus Protofrankia californiensis
AGGTAGACGACGGCGGCGGCATCCCAGGCGTACAGGGGAGCAAGCTGCCACGGCCCCACCGCGACGTCGACCGCGGCGGCGACACCGCCGGTAAGGAAGGCGACCAAAAGGATGGTGCGAGCGGACGCGGACTCACGAAAACCGGCAACGGAAACACCGCGAAAATCCTCCACGCCCACCATGCCCGTGCGATACCCGCCGCGCATGGTTTGGACACCTCCTGCCTCGAACGTCGGTGAAACGTCAACCGACGCCCGATGCCGACCGGGTCACGGCGACCCTTAATGAGGTAGGTAGCGGAGAGTAGTTGGCGGCGGCTGGAAGTAGCGAGTTTCCGAATACGGCGGAGCCGGCGGCGGGTTTTTCACGCGACGACGGATACGCGTCCCCGTGGCATCCGGAAATGAAGCCCAGGGTGGGTTTGTCCGCTGCCGGCCGGGCATATCACACATGACTGATTAACATCAACAGTAGGGGCAAGTCATGGGCATCATCGCCTGGATCGTACTCGGTCTCATCGCCGGGCTAGTCGCCGAAAGGCTCACCGGGGAACGGACGGGTTGGGTGCTCGCGGGCGTCGTCGGCGTCGTCGGTGCCCTGTTCGGCGGCTGGCTCGCCAAGGTGATCTTTCACGTCCACTCATTGAACACGTTCTTCAACATCTCGACCTGGATCACCGCGATCGTCGGAGCTGTCATCCTGCTCCTGATCGTTCGGGCCGTGCCCGGTCGCCACGGCCAGGGTCGTGGTCGTGGTCGCAGCCACATGCGGGTATAGCCGCATCGATACGCCGACCGGCAGCTCATCGATCGGCGCCGATGGGTCCGACCGACGGGTCTGTTGCGTTATAGGAAAGCAAGACATGGCGGACCCTGCCTGAATACTGCTCAGACCGCCAGGACGAGCTCGGTGAAGGCAGCCGACAGCCGCAGCCACGGGTCGGCCTCGACACCGAGTTCGTAGTGGCCACGGCGGATGTTCTGCCGCGTTCGCATGCCTGGAACTGACCGTCTGGGCGGAACGGGCGCGTTTCAACCCGCGCATCGGCCGCAGCCGGGCTTTCAGCTGGCTGTGATCGGATTCGATCCGGTTGTTCGCCCGCCACGCGTCGATGTGGTGGGTGGCGGGCAGCAGCTCGTCGAGGATCCGCGGGTAGGTGGCGGCCTGGTCGGTGGTCACCTCGACCGGCCGGCGG
>NZ_CAAAFO010000072.1:3809-4275 GCF_900634715.1 Candidatus Protofrankia californiensis
CCTCGACGTCCCGATAGGACAGGGCATAGCGCAGATACCAGCGGACCGCCAGCACGATCACCTTGGGCGGGAACCGGAATCCGGTGAACTGAAGAGGCGGGGACCGATGGACGGACGGCACGTCGACGCATCCACCTACGATGCCTGATCAAGGAACTGGCGGATGCAACAGACCCGACCGGCGGTCGTCCGGTCCGGTGTGGGGGTAGGTCCATTTCTTTTTGATCAGGCGGCGGTGCCACCGTAGGACGGTGCCGGGGGTGATCAGCCGGTACGCCCGCAGCCTTCTCGGTAGGTCTCGGATCAGTGCGGCGAGCACGGCTCGGTCCGCCCAGTCCCACCGGGGCTTCGGACCGTTACGTCGCAGGACGGCGACCTCGTGCCGCAACACCAGCAACTCCAGGTCCTTGGACGCCGACGATTAGCCGAGCAGGACAAGCCAGCCGCAGACCCGAAAGAAGATCAG
>NZ_CAAAFO010000072.1:4690-5257 GCF_900634715.1 Candidatus Protofrankia californiensis
ACCTGGAGGTGCCGTGACGGCCAGCAGCGAAACAGCAGCCACCGACGAACTGGCCACGGCTGGTCAGCGCGGCGAAACCGACATCGCCGGTCCGGGGACGGCGCCGAGTGTCTGTCGGGACACCCCGACCCGAGCGCAGGCTCGCACCCGGCTCTACCGCGGGGGACGCCTCGTCACGTAGGGGTTTCCGGTCGCCGAGATCAGTGACCACCTCGCCGACCGCGACACCGTAGTCTGGCTGGACTTGTGCTCCCCTGACCACGACGACCTCGCCGTGATCTCCGAGGAGTTCGCGCTCGAGCCGCTAGCCGTCGAAGACGCCATCCAGGTCCGCGAACGACCCAAGCTCGACCGCTATCCCAGCCACCTGTTCCTCAACACCTACGCCGCCTACCTCGACGTCCACACCGGCGAACTGGCGACCAGCGAGATCGCGGCCTTCGTCACCGCGCAGGGCGCTGATCACCGTTCGGAAGGACGACCGGTTCGACCCCGACCACATCACCGCCGTCTGGGACGCAAACCCGAACCTGGCCGGGCACAGCGTCGCCTTCCTCCTGCACGGCC
>NZ_CAAAFO010000073.1:0-1856 GCF_900634715.1 Candidatus Protofrankia californiensis
TTGGGTTCCGGTCAACCAATGAGAGCGTACGGCGCGGCGCCAGCCCACACGGGGCGGCAGCTGGGCGGGCCTTGTCCTAGGCGCTGGCACGCCGTCCAGGCAGGTTCCCAGCAGCGCCAGGTGTTCCCCGTCCGCCGGCCACCTGGGGGCCGCGGGCGGCCACGCATGCTCGCCTTCACCGCTCGTGCGGGAAAATGCAGCAAGGAGGAGGGAAGCTCGGGAATGCCGAAGGACCGTCAACTCGCCTCTGGACTAGGAATCATGGCCGGGAAGGCGCTGTCCCAGGCCATGACACATGATTCAGAGGTAGCCGCAGCGCCGAGAACCCACAGGTTATTTCATAGTAGCGCCCGCAGCCGCGCTGTTGCATTGGGCGGAGGCGGGCGGGGCGTGGTGGAGCCGTCTCGGGCGGGCGGTCAGAGGGCCAGGGTGAGCTCGGTGAAGGCAGCCGTCAGCCGGTTCCGGGGGTCGGCATCGACGCCCAGTTCGTAGTGGCCGCGGCGGATGTTCTGCACGAACGCGTGCCCGGAGCCGATGATCTGTGCGGAGCGGAGGCGTTTCAGGCCGCGCATCGGCCGTAGTCGTGCCTTGAACCGGCCGTGGTCGGCCTCGATCGGATTGTTCGCGTACTGGTCGTCGACGTGATGAGCGGCGGGGAGCTGTTCGTCGAGGACTCGTGGGTAGGAGGCGGCCCGGTCGGTGGTCACCTCGACAGGCCGCCGGCCGTGGGACAGGGCGCGGGTAAAGAACCGGCGGGCCGCGGCGAGATCCCGCTTCTCGGAGGCCAGCACGTCGATGACCTGGCCGAACTGGTCGACGGCCCGGTACAGGTAGGTCCATCGTCCGGCGACCTTCACATACGTTTCGTCGACGAACCAACGATCACCCGGTGTGTGCCGGCATGGCCGGGCCGCGTCGAGCAGCAGCGGGGTGAACCGGCGCACGCACCGGTAGACGGTCACGTGATCAACGACCAGGCCGCGCTCGGCAAGCAGCTCTTCCACATCCCGGTAGGACAAGGCGTAGCGCAGGTACCACCGCACCGCCAGGACGATCACCTCGGGAGGGAAGCGGAACCCGGCGAACTCCGACATC
This sequence comes from Candidatus Protofrankia californiensis, assembly GCF_900634715.1. GTDB lineage: Bacteria > Actinomycetota > Actinomycetes > Frankiales > Frankiaceae > Protofrankia > Protofrankia californiensis. The sequence goes on from NZ_CAAAFO010000073.1 coordinate 1,096, forward strand.
GGAACCGGTGGACGGACACGACGTCGGCGCATCATTCGATCATGACTGATCGGTAGCCGAGATGGCGGACTTCGCCAACGCAACAGTGCCTCGGCGACAGCAGATGGGGCGCCCGTAGTTTCCAGCGAAAAAACAACGCTAAGAGCGACCGGCAATAGGTGACTACTTGAGTCTGCGGGTGGTGGGTCGGGTGTCCCAGCGGTAGAGGGTTCTGGCTCGTCGGATGAGTTGACGGATGGTGACGATCGCTGCGGCGAGGTAGAGGTAGAGGTAGAAGTCGATGATGGCGGCATGGTGGTCGGTGCATCGGCGGATTTTGCCGTAGGCGTTTATCCAGGAGTTGACCTGGCACGCGGCTCCGGCCAGGACGAGTCGCTCGACCCGGCCGCGGCCGAGATCAGCCTCGCCTACGCGCACGCGAACACGGAGCGCTTCGCGGGCCTGGGCATCATCGCGCCGCCGGTCCCCACCACCAGCGACGACCCGGCCGTCCAGCCGTTGTCGCTGCTGGACCGCGCGGTCTGACGCCTCAGCTGGTCACCGCGCCGACGCGCAGGAACTCCAGGCGCTCGGCCGAGACGCTGCCCGCCGCCGCGGTGTAGAGCGTGATCCTCAGGTCTGAGCCGGGCACGGTCAGCACGTCGCAGTCCAGGACGAGGTCGCCGGCGAGGCAGTGCGGGATGGTCTTGCGGGAGCTGACGTGCGGCCCGGCCGCGCCCGAGTCCCAGAGGTCGCGGAACCGCGGGCTGGCGTCGCCGACC
>NZ_CAAAFO010000073.1:2446-8264 GCF_900634715.1 Candidatus Protofrankia californiensis
GCCGGTCAGCGCGCTCCACATGGCGTTCCAGGTGATCAGCGTCCAGTCCGCGGCGAAGACGGCCACCGGGTAGTCGTTCAGGCGGGTGACCAGCCGTTGCACACCGGGCGGAACGTGGATCGGCACGGTCCGCCCGGACGGCGCGGACAGCCCGGCCGCCTGGTAGAGGACGGCGGTCTCCTGCTCGTCGAGCTGGAGCGCACGGGCGAGCGCCGCGGCGATCGGCGGGCTGGGGCGGCGGGACCGGCCCTGTTCGAGCCGGACCAGATAGTCGACGCTGACACCGGCCAGGTCTGCCAGCTCCTCGCGGCGCAGCCCGCGGGCACGACGCCGACGGTACGGCTGGAGCCCGACGTCGGCGGGCGAGCATCGGTCACGCCAGGCGCGGATCAGACGGCCCAGGTCGTTCTCGGCGGACGGCATGACACCGATCATGAGCCAAGCGCCGCGGTCGAGCCTGGTAACGCGATTCCTACCGTAGCGAAGGGCACTGGTTCCACGGTCCGCGCTGCCCGAGCCTCGGCTCATGACAACCTCACTGACCGGCCGTACCGCCGTCGTCACGGGCGCGAACAGCGGCATCGGCCGTTCCGCGGCCCGGCTCCTGGCCGCGCGCGGCGCCCGGGTCGTCCTCGCGGTCCGCGACCTCGACAAGGGCCGCGCGGCCGCCGCGACCATGTCCGGACGGGCCGAGGTCCGGCCGATCGACCTGTCCGACCTGGCCTCGGTTCGTGCGTTCGCCGAGTCGTTCACCGAGCCGGTCGACCTGCTCATCAACAACGCGGGTGTGATGCTCGTGCCGCTCGGCCGTACCACTGACGGCTTCGAACGCCACTTCGGGATCAACCACCTCGGCCATTTCGCGCTGGCCGGCCTGCTCCTGCCCCGGATCCGCGGCCGGGTCGTCACCGTCTCATCCGGCGGGCACAAGCGGGGCACGATCGACTTCGACGATCCCAACTGGGAGCGGCGGCCCTATAAAGCGACGCGGGCGTACGGGCAGTCCAAGCTCGCCAACCTGCTGTTCACCGCCGAACTCCAGCGCCGCCTGACCGAGTCGGGCTCGCCGGTCATCGCCACGGCCGCCCATCCCGGCGTGGCCGCCACGAACCTGCTCAGCGACGGCGACCGGTTCGCCCGTTTCATGGACAGGGTCACCCGGCCGTTCGCTCAGACCGAGGAAGATGGCGCGAGGCCCACGGTCCACGCCGCGACCGCCGACATCCCGGGCAACAGCTATGTCGGTCCGGGCGGCCTCGGCGAGCTCCGCGGCGCACCGAAGCTCGTCGGCCGCTCGAAGGACGCCCGGGATCCGGAGCTGGCCCGCCGTCTGTGGACGCTCTCCGAGCGGCTCACGGGCGTCGGGTTCGCACTGACCCCCGGACACTGACCCGCCGCAGGTTACGGGGCAGTCAGACCAAGATCAATGCCTAGATCCTTAGCGTTGTTTTTTCGCTGGAAGCTACGGGTGGCCCAGATGGAGCGGAGGGTGAAGCAGCAAGCAAAGACCACCAGGACGCTGGGCCGCTACACCCGGCTCACCCTCAGCGGGGTGACGATGTCCGAGGTCGTCTGCACAGACCGGCGCGATGTCCGAGGTCGTGTGCACGGATGTCCGCGTTCCTCTGCACGGATTCGGTTGCACTGATTCGACCCCCGATCGCGCCCGGTGATGGCGTGCACGGCCGCCGGCGAGGGGTCCGCTCAGGAACAGCAGGAGCATCCGGGGGTGCAGCGCCACGCCCCGATGCTCGCGTCCTGGTGTTCTGGGCCGAAAGCCAGAGCCGTGGCGGGTGGGCAGCAGTCCGTGCCCTGCCAGGCGTTGATTCCCTCGCGGACCGCGACCGAGGCGATGACCAGGGCCGCGATCGGATCCGCCCAGACCCAGCCCAGCGCGGTGTTCACGACCAGGCCCACCAGCAGCACCGCGGACAGGTACGTGCACAGCAGGGTCTGCTTGGAGTCGGCGACGGCCGAGGCGGAGCCAAGCTGGCGCCCGGTGCGCCGCTGCGCGAATGACAGGAATGGCATCACCACCAGGGACACCGCCGCCAGCACGATCCCGACCGTGGACGGGCGGGCCACGCCTGTCCCGGTCAGGGCCCGGAGGGCATCGGCGGTGACGAAGAGGGCCAGGGCGAAGAACGACAGCGCGATCAGGCGCAGGGCGGTGTGCTCGCGGGCCTCGCGTACCGCGTGGTCGCGGGCGGAGAACTGCCAGGCCACCGCGGCCGCCGAGGACACCTCGATCACCGAGTCCAGCCCGAACCCGACCAGGTCGCTGGAGGAGGCCGCCGCGCCGGCCGACAGGGCAACGACCGCCTCGAGCACGTTGTAGGTGATGGTCGCCGCGACCGGCATGCGTACCCGGCGGGTCAGCACCGCCCGCCGCACCGGGGAGGGGCCCAGCTCGATCAGGCTGCTCATCAGCAGCAGTCCTTCCCGGCCGCCGAGGACGTGCAGGCGTCCGGGTCCACCGCCAGGACCACGTCGAGCAGATCGGTCAGGGCGTGGGCCAGGTGGCTGTCGGCCAGCTCGTACCGAACCCGCCGGCCTTCAGGCACCGCGACGACGAGCCCGCACCCGCGCAGGCACGTCAGATGGTTCGACAGCGACTGCCGCGACACCCCGATCGCATGGGTACGCGCGGGTCTCGACCACCAAGCAGGACCTCGATCGGCAGATCATCGCGCTGGAAGCGGCCGGGATCCCGGCGACGCGGATCTACGTCGACAAGAAGTCCGGGGCGACCACCAACCGGCCCGGGCTGCAGGCCGTGCGCCACGTCACCGAACCCGACCAGCACCGGCTCTTCGCCTCGACGAAGTTCACGCTCGAGCGGATCGCCCCAGCGGCCGCGCACTGCGCGATCGCCTTGCCCGACCAGCACCGCCACCGGCATGCGGATCTGCGCCAGACCTGGCAATCACGGATCACCTGCACGCACACCCCGTACTTGGGCCGCCAGTTCGACGTCCGCTTCACCGAGGATCAGGCTTTCACCCTCAGCCCGGTCCAGCTCACGATCCTGGAGCAGAGGGAAGCAGTCGGCCGGGACCCGGACCCCGGGGCGGTGCATCCCGCTCAGCTCAGTGGGTAACCTGCGTTCCGCGGGTCTGGCGGGTCCGGACGCTGCGGTCCGCCTAGTGACCGTGATCGCGGGGATCGTAGCCGGATTTGACATTCCTGTTTGACCCCGGGAGAACCGTTACGCTCCGTGTTCGTATAAGTGGTCATTCCCGGAGGAGTTCGGTACGCCAAGCGACGACGCGTTCGCGTAGGCCAGCGACGTAGGCTGGGCTCGCGCCGTAGGGTGCGAAGTCGTCGGCATCGTCGAGGCGGGCGATCTGCCCGAGCATGGCGGCGAACTGGCTGCGGTCGAAGCCCGGATCCGCCTGCTGTGCGAGCTCGCAGAGTTGGTCGAGGGTGTAACGACCGCCGCTGATCGCGGCGTCGAGGTCGAGGAAGTCGCGGGCGGCGGCGCGGTTGCACAACGCGTCGACCTTGCCGGCCGTGACGTCATCCGGGTGCAGCACCGGACCGACGTCCATCTGGACCGGTGGCTGGATCCGCCAGTTGGCGACCAGTTCCACCCGGTGGACATCGTCGGGCTGGCTCGGGTCGGCCACGTGGAGTCGCGCGATCAGCTCGTTCCGAAACTCCGTCTCGACCTCGAGACCGTCCGCTCGGTATGCCGCGATCATCGCATCGACGGCGGCCGGGAAATCCGCGCGTCGGTCCCAGTCGGCGAACAGGTCGACGTCCTCGCTCGGCCGTTGAAGGATCCCGTGGGCCGCGACAGCGTGGCCGCCAGCCAAGGCGAAGCCATATGGCCCGCCGACCTGTAGCCCGATCCGCGCGAGCCGCCGGTGGATCGGCCGGGTCTGGGCCGTCACCTGGTCAAGCCGCGGACGAACGCCCGGTGGTCAGCTCGGGGAACCGGGCCTCCCACCGGCTACGGACCTGCGGCGGCAGGACCAGGTCAGGCCAGAGCCGGACCAGCGTAAGCCCGTCCAGCCAGCGGGACAGATCCGCCGTCCTGGACGCCTCCCGCAGCACAGTTTCGTACATCCGTGCCAGACGGCCGGGACTCGCCAGGTCGTACCGAGCTGAACCCGACCAGTCCAACCACCGGTCCAGAACCACCACACCTGCGGTCGGACCATGGAGCTGATCCAGGGAGTCCGCGACCGCGTAAGGACGCACGTCGGCGTACCGCGAGCCCGGGGGCGGCCCACCGGATGGCATACCTGCCATCTCTGACACCACCTCCAGGACTGGTTCTCGCGTCGAAGAGTGCTCTTCCCAACTCCACCGTAGACCAAGCCCAAGCCTGCCCCCGCCGACACGGCCTGGACCCCGCAGACCGCCACGTACCTCAGGGCTGGGACCTGCATAGCCGCGACAGGCCACGCCGTGGTCGACCAAGACGGCGACGCCCAGGCTGTCACCCTGACGGACAAACGCCGCATGGGCGGGAACCCCGCGCACCCGTCATACCACCCCATCAAGTGCAGCGGCGGCCGGCAGCCGCGTCGAGGGACCGGCTGACTGGCGGTGACAGGGAGCGTGCCCGGCGAAGAGCTCCGCGACGCGATCTGGCATACCGCGTCACCGACGAGGAGGGGGCGCACCACAGGCCCTTGCCCATGGCCTCATCGATGCGGTCCTCGCAGCGGGCGCGGCGAGGACGGGGTAGTCGGAGGGCGGCGAGCCGGCCGCGGCGAGCGCCCGTCGCGAACGCGGCGTAGCCCCGCTTGAACGCAGGTGCCGGGCCTGATTCCTCCGAACGCGCGGTCACTTCGTCGGCGCCACGCTCGCCTTCCTGCTGACCTACGGCCTCGCGATGCTGCCTGCCCGAGGACCGCCCACCGACGGACGATGGCTCCCACTGCCGATCTTGCATCGGCGCCGGTCAGCGCCCCGTGAACGTAACACCATCGCTACGAAGATCGGAAATTCTGACATGAAAACCGCCAACCGCCCAGGTCAAAAAGCATGCGACACCCACCTAAGGCTCGGACGGTGGGCCGGCCGGGGTCGGAACGAGCGTCAACTCGTCTACTGCACCGCCTTCGGCCTGACCAACGTCACCAACCAGCAACGCCGCGCCGTTACACCGCATCCCGCGCCACCCGCCCCAGCTGGCTACACCGGGTAACCGAAAGCCAGGAACATTCAGTAACGACGTGGAACGCTGGGCCGCGGTGTTCGAGGAGGTGTGCCTCAACGCGGCGTCGCCGCACGAACCGCGCGGCCCGCCCCGGCGCGTTCGTCGCCGAACTGACCGGCCTGATGGACCTTGCCGGCTGGCCACCGGGGATGCGGGTCATCGCCCGTAAGGAGCGGCCCGCTTCCGCGGTGACGATGCCGCCGTAGCTGTGGGCGACCACGATGGTGGATTCGTCGCCATATTGGAGCACCTGCCGTACGGCGGCGACGTCTTCGGTCAGTCCCGGCCCACCGGCCCCGGTGGGCACGCCCGTCTCGCAAGGCTCATCTCAGAGGCCGGCCTAGGGCGAGGATTGTCTTGCCGATCGCAGTGCGGTCCTCCAATGCGGCGTGCACCTCAGCCACTTGTGTCAAAGGCACGCGGCTAAGCAGAGGGCACGCAGCGCCCTCGGCAGCCGCGGCGAACGCACGCTGAAGAAGGGTCGCCCGCTCCGCTGGCCCGAGCGGCGGAAGCTCGAACAGGCCGGTGACCATGATGCCCCTCCGGCGCGCTTCGTCCTGACTCAGCTCAGCGAACTCCCCCGCACCAGTGCCGTAACTGATCACCCGTGCACCGTCGGCGGCAATCGTGAAACCCGTGCCTGGG
>NZ_CAAAFO010000074.1:0-18103 GCF_900634715.1 Candidatus Protofrankia californiensis
ACGCGAGAAAGCCCACCACCGACCAGCACGCGACGGACACGCCGAGCGCCGCTGGGAAACCACTGGGCCGGCTGGCCGCCGCGCTCTTTCCGGCGTCCTCGCCCGCCCTCGTCACGATGCTTTCCGCCGTCGTCTGCCGGGGGGTCTCGCCGGCGCTGTCGGGGTGCGGACGGGGCCGTGTGGACGGGGTGCCGCGGTGCCGGGGTGAAGTCGCCATTGCTGCTCCCTTCCTCTGCCGCAACGAAAGTAACAGCTGATCGAGGTGCGGAACCGGGTGAAGTATTCCCATCGAGGGATCGAAACACCCCGCACGAGCGATGAGGCGTGCGCCGGGTCGCAATAGTTTCTGTGTTCCAGTACACAACACGGACTGCCGATTCCGCCCGCATCTTCCACCGTATCCGACAGGAGAAAGACCATGGCCTTCTTCGCTAATGCCGACGAAGTGGACAAGTACATCGGCGAGATGTTCCGACTGGCCGGCGACCACCCTGAGGTCGGCGACAAGATGAAGGCCGCGAACATCGTCATGCGGGTCGAGTACTCCGACCCGGACTGCGTGGTGACCGTCGCCTTCCAGGACCCGATGCGTGTCGAATCCGGCGAGACCGACCTGGCACCGGACATCACCCTGATCATGCGCGCCGACATCGCGAACCAGTTCTGGCGCGGGGAGTACAACCTGGCTGTCGGCCTGGCCAAGGGACAGGTCAAGGCCAAGGGGCCGATCAACAAGATCCTCAAGCTGGTGCCGCTGACCAAGCCGCTGTTCCCCGTCTACCGCGACCTCGTCAAGGACAAGGATGCGGCGGCTTCCTGAGTCAGGAAGGCGAGAACCGACGATGACAGCCAAGCAGCACAGCCGGATCCTCGGCTACATCACCTCCGGGGTCGAGCAGGGCGCGACACTGGCCTGCGGCGGCGGTGTCCCCGAGGGCGAACGGTTCGAGCGCGGGCACTGGATCGAGCCGAGCATCTTCACCGGGGTCCGCAACGACATGCGCATCGCACGTGAGGAGATCTTCGGCCCGGTGCTGTCGGTGATCACTTACCGTACCGACGAAGAGGCGATCGCGATCGCCAACGACACCAGCTACGGGCTCGCCTCCTCGCTGTGGAGCGGGGACAACGACCGCGCGCTGACCATCGCGAACGAGATCGAGGCCGGTTCGGTCTGGATCAACGACGCCCACCAGATCAACTGCCAGGTGCCCTTCGGCGGCTACAAGCACAGCGGTCTCGGCCGGGAGCTCGGTCCGGACGCGCTCGATGAGTACACCGAGACCAAGAACGTCCACCTCGACATCTACGGCCGTCGCGACCGCAGGCCGTACGACGTCCTGCTCAGCCACGTCGACTAGAGCGCACGGGTCACTGAATCACTTCATCCTCTGGAGCATCCGATGACCGTCGAGATGATCCCGGCCACCGCGGATCACAAACCCGGATACGACGAGATCGACATCTCGTCGAAGTCCTTCTGGCAGCAAACCTCCGAACAGCGGGAAAAGACCTTCGCGTTGCTGCGCGAGCAGCGTCCGGTGTCCTGGCAGCGTCCCGTGGAGGACGCGGTCACCCCCGACCCGGACGACCCTGGTTACTGGGCTGTCGTCAAGCACGCCGACATCGTGCGGGTGAGCAAGGACCACGACACCTTCATCTCCGGCCAGGGTGTGCTGTTCGATCTCCTGCCGGACATCTTCCTGGAGTTGTCCCAGTCGTTCCTCGCGATGGACCCGCCCAGGCACGACAAGCTGCGCAGGCTGGTGAGCGCGGCGTTCACTCCGAAACAGATCAAACGCATCGACGACAAGATCAGGTCGGCGGCGGCTGAGATCGTCGGCTCCATCGCCGGCAAGGGCCGTATCGAGTTCGTCGCCGAATGCGCGGAGAAACTGCCCGTCCGCATGTTCGGGGATATTTTCGGTGTTCCCGCGCAGCTGCGTCCCACCGTGGCCAAGGCCGCGGCGGACGTGGTGGCTTGGGCCGATCCGGAGATCTTGGGCGATCGCTTGGCTGATGAAGTGCAGGTCGAAGCGTGTACCACCTTGCACGACGTCGCCGAGCAGCTGATCGCCGACCGCCGGAAGAATCCGGGCGAGGACTTGATGACCGCGCTCGTGCAGGCCGAGGTCGACGGGCAGTCCCTGGACGACTTCGAGATCGGCTCCTTCTTCGTGCTGATGGCCGTGGCCGGCACCGACACCACCAAGCACACCGCCAGCCACACGGTGCTCGCCTTCACCAAGTTCCCCGACCAGCGGGACTGGCTGCTGGCGGACTTCGACGGCCGGATCAACCAGGCCGCCGAGGAGTTCGTACGGTACGCCTCGCCGGTGATGACCTTCCGTCGTACCGCGGTCAGGGAGACCGAACTCGGCGGCCAGCGGATCATCCCAGGCGACAAGGTCGTGCTGTTCTACCCGTCGGGCAACTGGGACATTGACGTGTTCGAGGAACCCGACCACTTCGACCTGACCCGCAACCCCAACCCGCATGTCGGTTTCGGTGGCGGAGGTATACATTTCTGTCTGGGTAACCAGCTCGCGAAGTCGATGCTGCGCGCGCTGTTCCGCGAGATCCTGACCCGCATACCTGAATTCACCGCCAGCGAACCGGAATATCTCGGCACCAACTTCATGCGTGGCATCAAGCGGATGAAGTTCGAGTTCACACCGGAGAGATGATCGATATGCGTATAGTGGTTGACCGCGGCAGGTGCACCGGCCTGGGTATCTGTGAGTCGATGGCCGAGGACGTGTTCGAGGTCCAGGGCAACGGCAGCCTCCGCGTGCTGATCGAGGACATCAGCCCCGCCCGTCGCGAAGAGATCCAGGCCGCGGTGGATTCCTGCCCGACCGAGGCACTGAAACTCGTCGACTAAAAGGCCGCTGAATAATGGCGTTCGGTCAGCGAGCCGGGGTTCCTGCCGGATCCGGGGTTCCTGCCGGATCGGCGAAGCCGATCTGGGAGGTCCGGAAACCGGTCCGGCAGGTCCGGAACGCTCAAGTTCCCCGGTCGCTGACGGTCAGTCCCGGCCGAGGGCGTGTGCCGGGCGAGAGCCTTCCGTTTTATCCCGTCACATCCCTGCCGATGAGCTGGCGAGCGACCACCCAGTGCAGTACCTCGTTGGCACCCTCGAAGATCTCCAAGACCTTGGCGTCGCGGTAGAGTTCCTCCAACCGGTAGGTTTCGCCGGTTTCGGAGACTTCGCGAGCGAAGCCGTAGCCGCCGAAGACCTGAATGGCGTCGCGAGCCATGTCGCCGGCAAGCCTGGTGGCGTATGCCTTGGCCATCGATGCCTCGGGCTCTGGTGCCCGTTCGCCGCGGTCTACCCGCAGTGCGGCTTTCTGGTACAGCGTCCGTGCACAGTCCAGTTCGGTAGCTCGCTGCGCGAGCCGGTACTGCCAGTGCTGCATGGCGCCGAGCGGTTTGCCGAACAGATGACGGCTGCGCATCCGGTCCACAGCCAGATCCAGCGCGGCCTGCGCCACACCAACGCCGGCGGCGGCAATGCCGATCCGCCCGTAGGTCAGTGTCGCCAGTGCCACCGACAGACCTCTACCAGGTCCGCCCAGCACGTTGCCCTTGGGCACGAGCACGTTGTCGAACACGATGTCCGCCGTCAACTGGCCGCGATGACCCATCTTCAGGTCCGGTTTGCCGATGCGGATACCGGCACTGTTCTTCAGGTCGACGGCGAACATGGTCATGGCGGAACCGGAGCGGCAGAGCACGGTCACCCAGTCCGCGACCGGGCTGTTGGTGATCCAGCGTTTGCGTCCGTTGAGGACGAATCCCTCCGCGGTCTCCTCGGCCGTGGTCTGCAGGGCGCTCACGGAAAGGTCGCTGCTGGCGCCGGGCTCGGTGGTGGCGAAGGAAAAAACCAGCTCACCGGAAACCAGACCGGGGATCAACCGGGCACGCAGGTCGTCGCTGGCGAAGGACAGCGCTTTGGGCACCAGGATGCACTGCCCGTCGTACACGCCGGCCATGCTGCTGCTGTGGTAGGCGATCTCCTCGGTCGTGGTGCACGTGCCCAGCAGCGGGAACTCCAGACCCCAGCCGAAATCCGATCCGAACGGGACCGCGAAAGCACCTGCCTCGGCGAGCCCGCGGAACGCCTTCCACGGGAAACTCTCCGCGCTTTCCTCGCGCTGTCCGATGTCGCGGGCGTAAGGCTCGACCCGTTCGATCGCCGCCTGGCGCATCTGCCGACGGAGGGCGATCGTCTCCTCCGGTATTCCTAAGTCGTGCCACATATGGTCCTGTGTGCGCGGCGGTGTCTGGATCAAAGTGAGAACTCCTCACGGGACGGGCAACGGTGCGGAACTCGTCGGAAATTGTCGGCCAGGAATCTTTGGATGTCAATATGGTCGGGGCTGACCAAATAGGGGCCCGGGGGTGCGTTCGCGTCCGATGCGTTCGGGCGATGTTGCGGGAATGCGGTGGCTACCGCTGGGTATTCAGCCAGATCGACACGGCTTCGGCGCGATTAGCTGCGACCAGCTTACGCAGAATGCGCTTGACGTGCGATTTCACCGTCCCCTCGGAGATCACCAGTTTGCTGGCGATCTGGTGGTTCGTGTGCCCCTGGGTCATCAGCCGGAGCACATCGAGCTCGCGGTGGGTGAGCGGTGTCTCGATCCGGCGGTGTGCTGGATCCGATGTGGGCGCTACCAGCTCGTCGTCGAAGGGAGTGGAGGATCGCGGCGTGGGAAGGGGGGAGCGTTCGTGCACGAAGAGGATCATGTCCTCGGCGAACCGCAGGATCCGTGCGCGCAGACCGGCGAGGCGGTCGAGCAGGATGGCGCGATCGAGCGCGTAGCTGAATCCCGCGGCGAACACCGAGAGCAGGTCGCGATCCAGGTCGGTCAGCTCGCGGCGCTGGAAGTAGCAATCGGCGTGCAGGAAGCCGATGACGTCGCCGCGGGGCATGACGGGCGCGGCGACGTAGGAGCGCGTCTGGGAAACCCTTGAGATCGCCTGGTGTACTCGTGGCCGCTGCTGACCGTCCGGCACAGTGATCGGCCGCCGCGTGCGTACGATCTCGGTCTCGAACAGTGGGGGCGCCAGCGGCTCGGGGCTCTCCCTCCCAGCCTGCAGGATCTGCTCTGCCCAGTCCGGATCACCCTCGACGTGTAGTGACTCTGCGACCCAGAGCGAGTCGTGGATGCGCGAGAAGATCGCCCGGTCGAAGCCCAGTGCGCAGACCGCCACGGGGGTTGTTTCGATCAGCTCGGCCACGGAGAAGCCGCTCTGGTGGAACTGGCTGAGCGCGCTCTGCGCGCGGCGCAGCGTGGCGGACCGGCGGGTGGCGTGCTGACGCTCCAGGTCCTCATCGGTCTGACGGGCCCGTATCAGCAGGGTGACCAGATCGTCGGTGTTCGCCAACTGCTCGCCGGCAGCATGATCGCCGTGAAGTGCGGCCCGGACCCCGCGCCACACACAGCCGAGCGCGTCTGCGGCCGAGGGCAGATCGACGATGTCGGCCGCCTTGGGAAGCCCGGCTCCGGTCAGCAGCTTCTCCGCCTGCCGCACCGTGTCGAGCACCTCGCTCAGCGTCTGATCGGAGATCGACCGCTGGTACACGCGGTCCCCGATCGTCGGTCTGCGGCTTCTCTCGTGGCACCTGGCGTTCTCGGTGGACACGATGAGCCTCCTCGGCTTGCTCGAGCATCAGGCACTGGACATTCACGGCGGATCAACGAGTCAAGGTTCAGTCTCGTCACATTCTGTCCATATCTATAACCTGCTGTCCGGGTCGCCGGCGCCGGTACGGCGGATGTTCCCTCTTTGGAGAGAGTAACTGTCCCCCGGGCGAGAGATGCGGCCCGGCGCGTCAAAAGGGAAGATTCGCTCCCGGTGCGTTGCCCGGCCGAGCTGTTCCCAGCAACGTGAATAGCGAGATTATCCCGGTCGGCGATGGCATCCGGGAGGGGATGCCGCCGCGCCGGTCGACATCGGTTACATCGACGATGACGGTTACCTGTTCCTGACCGACCGCAAGGCGTTCACCATCATCTCCGGTGGGGTCAACATCTACCCGCAGGAAATCGAGGGCTGTCTCGCCCTGCACCCGAAGGTGCACGATGTCGCGGTGATCGGCGTTCCCGACCCGGAGATGGGTGAGTCGGTGCATGCGGTGGTGCAGCTGCCGTCGGGCGTGGTGCCGAGTGAGGAACTCGCCGAGGAACTGCACGCCTATGTCCGGGAACGGATCGCCTGATACAAGGCTCCGCGCGGGATTGATTTCGTGGACGAGTTGAAACCGGCAAGCTCGTGAAGCGGGTCCTGCGTGAGCAGTACTTGCGGGCGGCCAAAGTCGTGTCGTGACGACGCCAGAGGCCGCGCGGGAGGCGGTCCCTGGCGTTGGTCTCGGTATTCAGCCTCGGCATTCGATCGGACTGCTGTTCCCCGGTCCGTCGGCGTCGCATCAGCGGGCGCTTCTCGTCCGGCCACGGTTGATTTCTCCCAGTACCTTCCAGGTACGTCGGCGATCCTCGGCGGTGCTCAGACCGGTGCTGGTCACCACGATCTCGGTTGCCCCGGCGTCGAAATAGAGGGCCACGGCGGCGGCTAACATCTCCTCGTCGCCGATGACCGCCAACTCGGCCGGGTGTTTTAGGCCCTCGCGGGCAAGTACCGCCCGATATGAAGGCACTGTCGCGTAAGACGCCAGCTGTTTCTCGGCGGATGCCCGTACCTTGTCGACCGCCGCGGTCACAATGCCGGCGAACGCCACGACGATTCGCGGTGCGGGCCGTCCCGCGGCGCGGGCCGCCTCGGTGATCGTTGGCACGATGAACTCGCTGAGCGTCCGAGGACCGGCAAGGTAGGGCAGGGTGCCGTCAGCCAGCTCGCCGGTGACCTTCAACGCCTGTGGTCCCATCGCCGCCACCAGCAGCGGGACCGGCGGCTGCGCCCCAGGCACGGCCGCCGGCATAGGGGTGGAGGCTGTCAACGTCGCGCCGTGCAGGTTGACCGAACCGGAGGACAACAGCGGCCTCAATGCGCTGAGGTACTCACGCAGGTGACGGATAGGCCGATCGAAGGACATGCCAAAGCTCGTGATGAGTCGTGGCGTACCGAGCCCCAGCCCGAGCGTGAACCGTCCATGACTTGCCGCCTGGGCCGTCTGGGCCTGACTCGACACCACGATCGGGTGGCGGGGATAGATGGGCACGACCGAGGTGCCGATGGCGATACCGGGCACGGCGTGACCGATCACGGCGGCTATCGACAGAGCGTCATGGTCGAATCGTTGGGGTAACCAGATCGACGTGAGCCCGGCCTCGCCGGCCTCACGGGCACGAGCGATCAACGTGTCCACCGTGTTGGAGCCAAGATCCGGCCAGTGGGACGGAAGGGAAATTCCAAGGGTCACAGAGTCTCCAGGCGTCACCAATTGTCCCGGGATTTCCCAGGTCGGGCGTGGTAAACGTTCAGCCTGGTTACGGAGGGAGAAATATCCGGTCGCCACGCGTGATTCGTTCGCCATGGGTTTGACGCGAAAATAGCGTACACCCGGTCGTAAGTCTGTCGAATTAACGGTGGAAACACCCTTATGTATAATATTACTTCCGGTTTGACCTCGTGGCGTGGCCCTTGACAGTCATGCGCAGCAGGTCGGACGACTGATGATCGCTGATGACGATTGATGAGGTACCGGCAGGCCATGGCCACGTTGCCCGAACGTCCTTGACGTGACGGCGCAGCGACGGCGACGACATGCTCGGCGGACCCGAAGAGAGACCACCTACCCAGTCTTTCGCGATCATGAAGGCTGGCGATTGTGGGCGACGTTGACCAGATGACTGCCGATCTATATGGTGAACTATATTAATGGTCAGTCCGAAAGAGGCTGGGGCATGGTCTCACTCCGAGATCCAATTCACGGGTCGGTCCGACCGAAATGTTGTATACGCCATGAAATCCCTTGATTATCTGTGGCTTGGAGGCGCCGATGCCACGATCAGTGCCACGGTCTTCGTGATGCCCACGGTGTGACCCGGCTGCATGACGATGCGGGTGCTTCCTCTATCGGATACAGATCGGGCGGCGCACATCCTGGGATGACGCGCTGGAGTTCGCGGCCAAGCGCAACGCGGCCGCGCCAGCGTCTGCGTGAGTGGCCTGCGCCTCGTCGTTGCTGTGGGTCATCCTGTTTGCAGGGGGCTGGAGCGTTGCGGAGCGAACCGCAACGGTGGCCCGGCCGGACGGTCGACAGGCTGCGTTCAGCGGCGAAGCGCGTGCAGCACCATCGACTGCGCCGTGGTGATCAGTGCTTCGAGCGGCCCGCGGTCCGGGTTCCACCACTCGGCGGTCCAGTTGAGGGCGCCGAGCACGAGCATACGGGCCAGCGGGGGGTCGACGTCGGGGCGTAGTTGACCGCTGGCCTGTAGGTCGGCCACGAGCCCGCGCCAGATGTCGTTGTAGGCGGACACCTCGGCGAGCGCCCGCCTGCTGATGGCCTCGGGTAGCTGGTTGGCGTTGCGGATGATCGCGTGCGAGTAGGCCGAGATCTCCAGCTCGTGACGCAGGTGCGCCTCCACGGCTGCAGCGATCCGTTCGGACGCAGTGGAGCCGGACGGCAGCGTGGCCAGGACTGCTTCCAGATGTGTCCGCATCGCCGCCGCGCCGACGAACATGACTTCCTCGATGAGGTCCTCGCGCGACGGGTAGTAGTAGTAGATCGCCGGCGCCTGCACGCACGCCTGCTCGGCGATGTCCGACAACCGGGTCCCGCTGAAGCCTTTGCGGCTGAGGACCTCCGCAGCCGCGTCCAACAGTCGTTCGCGGGTCCGTGAGGACTTCGACTTGGTCGCCGTCTGCTCATCGTCCTCGACGACGTTTTTTGTCACGGTTCAATAATAGGCCGGGCCTGCGCCGCCGCTGGGCGGCGCAGGCCCCCGCGCCGGAAGTCACCGGCGGCTGCCGCCGGGGCATCGCGCCGTCAGGAGCAGTCGGTGGCTGCCGAGGTGGAATGGCGTGCCGTTGGTGTCGCCGTACAGTTCGACGTCGGCGAATCCGGCTGAGGTTACCAGCCGGATGACCTCAGCTGCGGTATAGACGTGCTGTACGGATGTTCCGCGGTGTTCTTCCGCGCCTCGGCGGAAGGTGAATGCGGTGAGCAGGCGGCTGTTTGCAGTGTCGTATTCGTTGACCGAGATGGCCTCGACCCCGCCGAAGTGCATCGGGTTCTCCTCCAGCGTCAGGTGCGGGAGCAGCGACTCGGCCACAAAGCCGTAGTCCAGGATCAGAGTGCCTCCCGGCACGACGAGCCCGGCCAGGCCGTCGAGAAGTTTCTCCGTACCGGTGTGTTCCAGATAGCCGAAGCTGTTGCCCATGCACATGGCTACGTCAGCCCGCACGTCAGTGGGCAGGGCCCGCATGTCGCCGAGTCGCAGGTCGACGTCGAGTCGCTCGTCGGCGGCGGCCCTGCGTGCGTGTTCGACGGCCTCAGCCGACATGTCCAGCCCGGTGACCCGACAGCCGCGCCGGGCGAATTCGAGAGTGTGCCGGCCGCTGCCGCAGGGCACGTCCAGCACCCGCGAACCAGGACGTAGCCCGGTCACACGGATAATGAAGTCCACCTCGGCCGAGGTGGACTCCGGTGGCACGGCTGCCCGCCAGAAGGCGTTGGGCAGCTCGGTGAAGAAGTCCGCGTACCACGCGGACAGGGGGTCCTGCGACATTTCGAGTGCTCCGGATGCATAGGCACGGCGCCCGGCGCCATGCCGGCGAAAGAATGTCCACGAGACCGGGGCACAACAAACAAACACACATACCCGCACAGCGCCAACCGCTGAAACGGCCGGTGTTGTCATCCGCCCCGGTGTGACCGGGCGGTAATCATGGCATCGCCTTGTCTCGCACTCGACCGGGCCTGGCCCGGCAGGAACAACCTGTGCGGACTATAGCGCACTCCTCCTCAACCGGGGCGGGGCGGGTCCGGGTACGCAGCTGCCCGAGGAGGCCAGGGCGGTCGCCGAACTGTCCGGTACGGCGGACGCGCGGAGGGCCTGGCAGGCTGTCATCGGGCGGCGCAGGCCGACGTCCAGCGGCTGGTAGCGGCGCCAGGCCCGCGTTCCCGGATCACTGACGCCGGCCGCGGCAGTTCCACGACAGCCCCCGGAACCACGACAATCCCCAGAGTATCGAGAGCACGACAATCCCCAGGACGCCCCAGAACGTCGAGAGAGGTTGCAGGACATGGCAGGAGTCGAAGGTCGTGTGATAGCGGTGACGGGTGCCGGAGGCGGTCTGGGTCGCGAGTACGCGCTGCTGCTGGCCCGGTCGGGCGCGAAGGTCGTCGTCAACGACCTCGGCGGTGCGCGGGACGGCAGCGGCCGGGGGAACACCGCCGCTGACACAGTGGTCGCGCAGATCCGTGACACCGGTGGCGAGGCCGTGGCCAACTACGACAGCGTGGCCACCCGGGAGGGCGGCGCCGCTGTCGTGCAGACCGCGCTCGACACCTTCGGCCGTATCGACGGCGTCGTCGCCAACGCGGGCATCCTGCGTGACCGCACGTTCCACAAGATGCCGGCGGCCGACTGGGACGCGGTGTTGCGGGTGCATCTCGACGGTGCGTTCCACGTGATCCGGCCGGCGTTCCCGCACCTGCGTGACCAGCGTCATGGGCGCATCGTGGTCGCGACCTCGACGTCGGGCATCTACGGCAACTTCGGCCAGGCCAACTACGCAGCGGCCAAGAGTGGGCTGATCGGCCTGATCCGCACGCTGGCGATCGAGGGCCGTAGGCACAACATCCTGGCCAACGCGATCGCGCCGCTTGCCGCCACCCGGATGACCGAGGACATCGCCTCCGCCGAGGTGCTGGAGAAGCTGCCGCCTGCCCACGTCGCCCCGGTCGTCGGCTACCTGCTCACCGACGAGTCGACCGAGACCGGCAGTGTCCTGGTGGCCGCCGGCGGCAACGTCCACCGGGTGGCGCAGTTCCAGACCAAGGGGGTCACCTTCCCGGAGGTCCCGACGATCGACCAGGTCGCGCAGCGCTGGCGGGAGATCGTCGACCTCGACGGTGCGCTGCCGGGCACCAACCCGCTCGGCTGAGCAGGTCGTCGTTGGGCCCGGCGTGGCTGCCCGCAACTGCGGGTCGTGCTCGCCGAGGCGTTGCATCTCCGCCTCGCTGCCGGCACGGGTCGGACCTTCGCTGGCCCGTCAGTTGATGCTGCTGCCGCGCAGGCTGTCCGGATCCGAGGCGCATGAGCTGGGCCTGGTGGATTCCGCGACCACGTCCGGATGCGCGCTGGACGCGGCATTGGCCGACGCACACATCATGGCCTCGGGGCTACCTCTGGCACTCGCTGGAATCAAAGCCATGTTCACGATGTGGCCGCGCGATCCACGGGAGGTACTGGACCGCGAGGTCGAGCTGCAGGCGAAGCTGTTCGACTAGCCCGAGTTTCAGGATAATACGATCTTGGGGTTTGGTTCCGATGGTCGGTATGGCCTGGTCCGCGGCCTGAGCTGGGTGTTCACCGGTCGGGCACGTGATCGGGTGGCTCGAATCCTGTATTACCCATATATGCCGTCGATCGTGGGCAAGCGCCGGGGGACGCAGACCTACTACTACCTCGTGGAGTCCGCGCGGGTGGACGGCAAGCCACGGATCGTGGCGCAGGAATATCTTGGCACGGCCGAGGAGGTGACGGCCCGGCTGGCCGGTGCGGACGCGGGCGTGCCGGACCGCACCCAGCACAAGCGGTTCGGGGACGTGGCCGCGGCCTGGTCGGTCATCCAGGAGCTGGACGTGGCTGCCGTCGTGGACCAGGTCACCGGTCCGCGCCGGTCGGAGGCCGCCGCCTCGGTGGGCACCTACATCGCGCTCAGCGTGCTCAACCGCGTGGTGGACCCCTGCTCGAAGGCGGCGTTCGCGGACTGGTGGGCCACCACCTGCGGTCCGCGGCTGGTCAAGGTACCCGCCGCCGCTCTCGACCACCGCCGGTTCTGGGGTGCGATGGACACCCTGTCCGAGGCTGACCTGGCCGAGATCGAGTCGCGGCTGGTCCGTACGACGGTCAGCAGGTTTGCTCTGGACCCGGCCGCGCTGGTACTGGACATGACCACCTTCGCTACCTTCGTCGACTCCACCAGCACCCAGGCGCCCCTCGCCCAGCGGGGCCGGGCCAAGCAGAAGAGGAACGACCTGCGGCTGGTCGGGCTGGGCCTGGTGGTCACCCGCGACGGCGGGATCCCGCTGGTGTCCCACGCCTACCCCGGCAACCGCCCCGACGTCACCCAGTTCGCCACGATGCGCGACACGCTGACGGCCCGCTACGGCGACCTGCTGGGGGACCCGCCCCAGGCCACGGTCGTGTTCGACGCCGGGCAGAACTCGACGGCGAACTTCGCTCACCTGGACAGGCTCGGGCTGCACTTCGTCGGGTCGCTGCCACCCAGCGACCATCCCGCCCTCCTGGAGCGGCCTGCCGCCGACCGTCACGTCGTGGACACCGCGACGTTCGGCGGCCTGACCGCGGTGGAAGCCCGCGCGCACACCCTCGGCGCGGACCGGCGCGTGGTCCTCACCCACTCGCCCACCCTGGCCGGCCGGCAGCGGACCGGTTTCGCCCAGACCCTGGCCACAGCCACCGGCCAACTCGACGAGCTGGCCGCCACGCTGGAGCGCGGCAAAACCCGCCGCGGCCGACAGGCGGTGCAGGCCGAGATCGACCGGATCGTCAAACCCCGCTGGGTGAACCGGGTCCTGGTCACCGACCTGACCGGCACCGACCCCCCCGACCTGCGCCTGTCCTGGCGCGTCGACCCCACCGCCCACGCCGACCTGGAAACCGAGATCTTCGGTAAGCGGGTCCTGGTCACCGACCACGAGGACTGGCCGGTCACCGACGTCGTGGCCGCCTACCGCTCCCAGGCCGAGGTCGAGTCCGGGTTCCGCCAGATGAAGGACCTGCACGTGGTGTCGTTCTCACCCATGCACCACTGGACCGACCAGAAGATCCGCGTCCACGTCCTCACCTGCGTGCTCGCCCTGGTCGTCGCCCATCTCATGCGCCGCACGGCCGCCCGCGCCGGACAGCGTCTGTCCGTCCGCGAACTCCTCGCCCAGCTCGAAGGCATCCAGGAGACCGTCCTGCTCCACCAGGCCGACCGAGGCCGCCCCCGAGCCCGACGCATGATCACCGATATGACGCCCCACCAGCAACACCTCTACAAGATCTTCGACCTTGGGAGGTACGCCCCGAAACGCTGACGTGGGTAATACACCGCGCTGGTCACGGCACCGGCACTGACCAGCACAAAGAAACATCAAGATCGTCTTATCCTGAAACTCGGGCTAGCGGACCTACTGGTCACGGAGACGGCCAGCAACCGGGGACGCTTGGTCGCGGAGTTCGAGTTGTACCTGTTTGCTGGCAGGCGCCCGGCGTTGCGCCAGGCCGCCCGCGCGTGGGCCGAGGCGCTCCTGATCCCGCTGCAGGACCTCACCGACTTCGAGCGACGCAAGCTGATCGCCGTCATCGACGGCCTTTACGTCCAGCTCCTGCTCGCGGACGACTCCGTCGCCCGTGAGGTGCTGCAGAACATCATCGAGGACGCACTGCCGACTCGGCACAAGCCGCTGGCCGCGAGCAGCTAACGGCGACGCTCCGGCGGCCCCTTGCAGGGGCGGGGCCCTTACCGGAGCGCTTGGGCCGACGACGGGTCTGACTAGCCGCCGAGGCTGGCGATGAAGGCGTCCATGTCGAAATCGGCCTCCCAGTAGTGCGGGCGGATGATCGGCAGACCGAGCTGCACGAAGATCCGGTTGTCCTCCCAGAAGGTGGACTCCAGCAGGATGCGCCCGTCTGCGTCGAACTCGTGGAACGTCGCCCCGACGCCGGTGAGGGTCTTGCCCTCGGTCGGGATGCCGCGGAAGCTCGACGCGCCCTCGATCGTGACGTCCCAGTGGATCAGGCGGTGGCCGTTGCCCTCGAAGACGTCGCTGACGGTGAAGGTGTAGGTGCCGTTCTCACCGCTGGACAGACCGCCTACGGCCTCGGCCAGGGTGGAGACGTCAGTCGCGGTGTCCAGCTCGTGATCGTCGATCTTGCCGGTGTCGACGGTGAACCAGTCCGCGTTGTACAGGCCGGCCAGGGCCGAGAAGTCGCTGCCCAGCGCGGTTGCCCACTGCTGCGCGGCCTCCTTGCCGGTGCCCTGGATCGGGGTCGGC
This sequence comes from Candidatus Protofrankia californiensis, assembly GCF_900634715.1. Lineage (GTDB taxonomy): Bacteria > Actinomycetota > Actinomycetes > Frankiales > Frankiaceae > Protofrankia > Protofrankia californiensis. Next base: position 14,204 of record NZ_CAAAFO010000074.1, read on the forward strand.
GTCACCTGGGACGGAACGGCGCCCTTGGTTCCGGTGATGCTCTTGGTGGGCTTGACGTCGTAGACCGCGCGCAGGATGGCCGAGGCGTCCCACCACGAGGACTCGCGGCTGATCTTGCCCTCGGGCGTGAACGTGTGGAACGTGTGGCCGTGGGTGAGGAAATCCTTGCCCGCGACGTCCAGGCCGAGGAACGACCCGGCGTGCTCAGGGCTCCACTCCCAGCGCAGCAGCCCGCTGCTCTTGTCCCCGATGTAGGACCGGACCTTGAAGTTGTGAATACCGATGCCGTTCTCGGGGTCCTTGTTGCCGTAGGGCCCGAACGTCCGGTGCAGGTCGGCCTGCGTGTTGACGTTGTGCTGGTCGAACATCGGATCCTCGAAGACGAAGTCCTCGCCGTTGTACATCTTGCAGATGGCCTCGGGGCTCTCGCGGAACGCCTTGAGCCACCTGACATAGAAGGTGCTGTGCATGAGTCCTCCACGACGGTAGATGTTTTCAGTGCAATTGCACTAGAACATCTGCGGTGATCCGACGTCAAGGAAAGTACTGCGAACGAACTATGCGCCTCAGACGGCTCGTCGTCCATCCCCGGCCTCACGCCGCGATCCCAGAGCCGGCCCTACTCGACGACGTCCTCGGCGTCCCGCCTACTGGCGGCAACCCGATGGGCGCTGCGGTGCCAATGAGCGACGTCCGCTGCATGTGACCTGCGCCGATAACCGTCCCTCTCCCAGTCACAGCTGGGGACGTGGCAGGTCACGATCCAGGGCCTGGCCGCTGGCCCCGAGTTGTGCACGACGACGTGCGGGCGCTCTGCCGGAGGAACGTCGATCTCGTCAAGCCTGCCGACGGCCTCATGGTCGGTCATGCTGTCTTCTCACCGATCTAGACGTAGATGTTCGGGCGGCCGCACACCGAACGGCTATGGCGTCCGCTCAAGGAGTGCTGGCCGGGCGGGGTTCCAGGGCGCGAAGCCGTACCTGGTCCTGTAGAGGGAGGCGAGCCCGGGGTCGGGCGCGGAGGCCATGAGCCAGACGTGCTGAGGTAGATGTGGGAGCAAAGCGCCGAGCAGCTTGCTCCCGTGGCCGCCGCCGGTGGGGTGTGCGGCGTACAGCTCGACGACCCACACGGTGTCGCCTGCGGCTTGCCTGCTCTTGGTCCGGTCCGTCATGCCGGTCCCGATGCGCTTGAAACGCTGGGCAATCCCTGTCAGGTCCAAGCCCGAGGATAGGACTGTCCGGCTCGCGGCGTTGTCGTCGGTCGATGCCCAACACCAGGGCGCTTCCCTCCTCCGCCTGGCGATGCATCCACCCGGACGCCGTTCACTGATCGAACGCCCTATCCTCGAGTGCTCTTAGACATTTGCATACACGGTGATCTATGGGGGGGTTCGGATGGACGACAGGCGCTGGCAGCAGTGCACGCCGTCCGAGTTCGCGTGGGAGCGGGCGGCCCTGGGGTATCTCAAGACGTTGCTGCCGAACAAGGATCCGTTCCGGGCCTGGGCGAACGCGGAGTTTCTCGGCACCGACGGTTCGGTCAACGAGGTTGACCTGCTGCTCATCACCCCTGCCGGCATCGTCATCCTGGAGATCAAGTCGTGGTCCGGCGTGCTCGTGGGCGACGCAGGCACATGGCGTCAGACGCACCGTGCACCCGTCGACAACCCGGTCGTCGGAGCGGCTCGTAAGGCACGCAAGCTGAAGTCGTTGCTGGCCTCCCAGCAGGCTGTGCGTGGGCGCCGGGTGCCGTGGATCGAGGGCGCGGTCTTCCTGAGCGACGCTCGCCTGGATGTGAGGCTCACGCCTGAAGGCCGGGCGCACGTCTTCGGGCGTCACGACCAGACCGAGCTGCCGAGCTTCCTCGACCACGTGCGCGAGCCGGGCAGGGTGGACGCGGAGCTGAGCGGTGCTCTTGCCCGCGCGGTCGACCAGGCCGGGATCCGCCAGTCCCAGCGCGTCCGGACGGTGGGCAGCCTGCGGCTGGAGATGCCGGCCTTCGCCGACGGGCCTGGCTGGCAGGACTTCCTGGCCCGCCACCACCGCTTCACCGAGGACCGGCCGCGCCGGGTCCGTATCTACCTTGCGAGCGGTGTCGACTCCCGCGACCAGCGGGACCAGCTGGTGCGGGCCGCGGAGCGGGAGTATCTGGCGCTGCGCGGCATCGACCATCCCGGTATCGCGACACCCGTCGACTTCGTCGAGCATGACCTCGGCCCGGCGGTCGTCTTCCGTTACGACCCGGCCCTGACGCGGCTCGACCACTTTCTGCGGGAGCACGAACGGGAGCTGTCCTTCGACGACCGGCTCACGTTGCTCCGCGGGATCGCCGAGACGATGGCGTACGCCCACCGTCGGGTGCTCACCCACCGTGGGCTGAGCCCGCGCTGTGTCTGGGTACGCCGCGCACCGGACGGCTTCTTCCTCCAGATCACGGACTGGCAGACGGCATCGCGCGGTTCGGAGTCGACGACCGGGGTGTCGGTGACGTCCACCGGTAGCTACGCCGGGCTGGCCGACGAGGCTGCGACCGCCTACTTCGCGCCGGAGTGGAGCTGGGGGACGGCGAACGGGGTCACCCTCGACGTCTTCGGTGTCGGTGCGATCGCCTACCACCTGTTCACCGGAGTGCCGCCGGCGTCGACGTACGGGGCGCTCACCCAGCGGCTTGCCGAGCATGGCCGGTTGTCCCTGGCCCAGCAGGTGGATGCTGTCCCGGAGGCGCTCGACGAGCTCGTGGCCGCTGCGACAGACGCCGACCCGGACAAGCGCACCCGGGACATGGCCGGGTTCCTGCTCGACCTCGACCTGGTGCGGGAACGGCTGGCCGCGGTCGAGGAGGAAGCGCCGGTCGTTGTCGACCCGCTGGAAGCGGAGGCCGGGGCCGAGCTGGAAGGCGGGTTCGCGGTCGTGGGGCGGCTGGGCCGCGGCTCCACCGCGCTCGCGCTGCTCGTGGATCGGGACGGCGAGCGGGCGGTGCTCAAGGTGTCGCTCGACCGGGGCAGGGACCCGCGTCTGGCCGCCGAGGCCGTCGCGCTTACCAGCCTGGGTGAGCATCCCGGTGTCGTGGAGCTGCTCAGCGACGGTGTCATCGACGTCGGCCCCCGCCGCGCGCTGCTGGTCTCGTTCGCCGGGACCCGCACGCTGGCCCAGGAGGTGCGGGAGCGGGGCCGGTTGCAGCCGGAGTGGCTGCAGGAATGGGGCGATGACCTGCTGGAGATCGTCCAGCATCTGCAGCGGCACGGGGTCGCCCACCGTGACATCAAGCCCGACAACCTGGGGGTGGCCGAGCGTGGCGGTAAGGGTAAGAAGCGGCAGCTTGTCCTGTTCGACTTCTCCCTGACCAAGGAGCCGCTGGACGCGATCGACGCCGGCACCCGGCCGTATCTCGACCCGTTCCTCGGCCGTGGCGAGCGCCGGCTGTGGGATCTGGCGGCCGAGCGGTACGCGACCGCGGTGACGTTGTACGAGATGGCCACGGCGCGGCGACCGGAGTACGGGGCCGGCGGTGCGCACCCGGGTTTCACCGATGCCGACGCCACGATCGATCCGGAGCTGTTCGACCGGTCGTATGCGCCTGGTCTCGCGGGATTCTTCCGCCGGGCGCTGCACCGGGATGCCAAGAAGCGGTTCGACACCGTGGAGGAGATGCGCCGCGCCTGGGACACTGTTTTCACCGAGCCGGTTACCGCGGTGTCCCAGGCGCCGACTCAGCGGGTCGGCCGTGCGACCCCGATCGGCGCGGCTGGACTGTCCCCGCAGGTGCTGGCGGTGTTGGAGCGACTCGACATCGTCACGGTCGGCGGGGCCATCGACCTTTCTCCGGCGCAGGTCGTCTGGCTGCCCGGCATCGGCACCAAGACGCGGTATCGCCTACGCGAGGAGCTTGACCGGCTCGCTG
>NZ_CAAAFO010000074.1:18594-19037 GCF_900634715.1 Candidatus Protofrankia californiensis
GGGGATCCGCGGCTGGTCTACAGCCGTGAACTGCACGGCATCCTCATCGCAGCCGGTCCCTCGCACGCCGGGGAGGCGCCCTCGACGGCGGATCGGCTCGACTGGGCCTCCCGGCTCGGCGACGCGGCCGACGAGCTGGCCGCGACGGATCCGCTTCCCGTCCCGGCCCGGGTCATCGAGCGGCTGCGTGCCGTTGCCGCACCCGGCGAGACCGACCCATCGTTGATCTTCCCTGAGCGGCTTGTCGAGGTTGCGGTCATCGCCTCGCGGACCGCGGCGGTGACGCCACGCCTTGAGGTCTACCCGCGCGGTCTGGACGCGGGGCGTACGTTGCGGCTGGCCGCCGGTGCGCTCTACGGGAGCACGGGGCTCACGCCCGAGCAGGTGGCCGAGCGGGTCGCAGCCCGGTTCCCTCACGCCGCTGCCCTGCCCGGCCGGCCCGA
>NZ_CAAAFO010000074.1:19338-21854 GCF_900634715.1 Candidatus Protofrankia californiensis
CGGCCGGCGTGCCGCTGCGCTGGGACGACGAAGCCCAGCAGTACCTCGCGCGCCGGGTGGAGGCCCACGGTCTGACATCGCTGCTGACCTACCGCAGCACCACGCCGCGTCGCGGCACCGGCGGCACGGTCACCATGACGAGGGCTGGTTGGCGGCGCGTCGAGGACCGGGTGCTGGCCGCGGACGACCGGCTTGCCCGTTCGCTCGCGGACGGCGGGTGGCTTGTACTCTCGATGCCGCCACGCAGGCTCGCCCGCGCCGAGCGCTGTCTGGCCGCCCAGGATGTGACCGTGGTCGACGTCGAGGGCGCCCTTCTGGCTGGGATGCGTGACTTCTGTGAGCGGCACCGGGTGGCGTGGTCCCGTGTGCTGGAGGCCGACGCCGCCGAGCGAACGTCCCGTGAATGGGCCAACCTGTCGAAGGTCGCGCAGGCCGGCATGGCCACAGTACGTGTGTCGATCGAGGCGGCGGGGCCGGCCGTCCTGCTCGTGAACGCCGGTGTGCTCGCACGCTATGACGGCTCACTGGCCCTGCTGGACGAGCTACGCGAATCGGTGCGGACGGCCACCGCCGATGCGGCGGTGCGCACGGCGTGGGTGCTCGTACCCTGGGCCGACACCGAGAAGCAACCGCTGCTCGACGGCAGCGCCCCGGTACCCCAGTTCGGCAACCAGTGCCTGTCGCTGCCCGAGGAGTGGATCGCCAGGCACGAATCCCGCCTCGCCGAAGGCGGCGCAGCATGACCGCAGCCAATCCGTCCAGATCCGCGAACGGAGCCGTGACGTAGCTTCCGTCCCCGATCCCCCCCGTTTTCGACGTCACGGCTCCGTTCGAGGCTGCCGCGTCGTTCGAGGCTGCCGCGTCGCGGTGAATCACAATAGAATCCATGCCCCTTGTCCCGGGCGATCTTGTCGGTACGGCCGCCCGCCAACACGGCCTGGTGACCCGTGCGCAGGCGCTGAGGGCCGGCATGTCCGTGAGCGCGGTGGACGCGCTTGTCCGCACAGGTGCCTGGCGTCCGATACACCGAGGCGTCTACCTCATCACCGCCACCCGCGGCGACGACCTTCCGAGCGCTGACCGCCGCGACGACACGCCGCTCCCGCTCGCGACCATCGCCGCGGCCGCAGTCCTCATGTGGGGTCCGGGCGTGGTGGTCAGCCACGGGTCGGCAGCGGAGCTCCTCGGCTTCCCCGTGCTCTCGACGCCGCTGTCATGGACCCGGCTGTTCGGTATCCCGACCGACCCGCCGCGCCCGACCGTGACCGTCACAGTGGAGCCGGGTCGCCGCCTTTCTGCCTCCGGGATCAAGGTTCATCGCCACCGACTGGTTCGCAAGGACGTCGTCTCCTTGTCCGGACTGCCAGTCACGTCCCCTACCCGCGTTGTGTTCGACCTCATGAGGACCGCGCCGACGATCACCGCACTTGTCGTCGCCGACGCCGCCGCGCACCGCAACCGGGCCATCCCGGGTTCGGTTGCGTACGCCCTCGCGGCGGAGGCCGGACGCCGCAGCGTCCGCCGAGCTGGCCGGATCCTGGACCTGATCGAGCCGGCGACCGAGTCGCCCCTTGAGACGCTCCTGCGTGAACTCATCCGGCTCGCCGGTCTGCCGCCTCCGGTGCCCCAGTACGAGGTGCGCGCCACGAACGGCGAGCTGCTTGCCCGTGTCGACTTCGCCTATCCGTCACACGGACTGGTGATCGAGGGCGACGGGCGGCGGCACCACGAGAGCTGGACGGACGGTGTACGTGACCGCAGGCGACAGAACCTCCTGGTCAACGCCGGGTTTCGGATCCTGCGGTTCACCTGGGACGACGTCTGGAACCGGCCGCATGAGACCGTCACCACGATTCGCGGCGCCCTGCCCGCCGCGAACTCGGGGGTACCGCGGTAGCCTGCGCCGCGAACGGAGCCGTGACGTAACTTCCGTCCCCGAGCACCCCCCGTTTTCGACGTCACGGCTCCGTTCACGCCACCATGAGATGGTGGCCGCTGATACGGTCGGGATTCGGCTCTGCACCGGGACGGTTGCCGCGGCATCAATCTTGCGGTGGTGGAGGGTTTTGAAGGCCGAGGCCGTTATTTCTCGACTTGCCGGTTCCCTCCCGGCGTTCCGGAGAGATGCCTGGCGGGCGGTACTCACCGCCTGGGGCTGATATGAGATCACGCGGGTGGTACCTGATCCCCCGATCATCGGTGTGGTGTTGAATCGGCGGGTCGTCGGGTACGAGTCCCGGCTTGCCGAGGGGGAGCAGCGTGATCGAGGCCAAACGCCTGCTGACCGACCTGCAAAAGCAGGTACGCGGGTTGGAAGCCGACCTGCTCGCGCGGGCGGAAGCCGGCCCGGAATCCGGTGCGGAGGTCGACGCGCGGCTGCGCAAGCGGTACGCGGAGGCGAAGGCCGGCCAGCGCACCGGCGTCACGTACGAGACGTGGCGCGGCCAGCAGCTCACCCAGGTGGCCGTCGGCTGGGTGCTGGCCTGCGTCTTCACCCGGTTCTGCGAGGACAACCG
>NZ_CAAAFO010000074.1:22221-25825 GCF_900634715.1 Candidatus Protofrankia californiensis
ACTGCTGGAACACCCGATGCTCGCCGGGCCCGTGGCCCCCGGCCAGGACGATCGGCTCGCCGAGGCGCGGGAACGGCAGGCCCACTACTTCCGGGAGCACCCGGCCGACTCCGACCTGGAATACCTGCGGGCGGCGATCGCCCGGCTGGAGCGGTACGACGCGACGCGGACGCTGGTCGACCGGCACAACCCGCTGCACCTGGTGGAGATGTCCCCGGACGCGGCCACCGGGCTGCTCGACTTCTGGCGCCGGATCGAACCGGACAGCGGTGCGCTCGTCCATGACTTCCGCGACGACACACTGTCGACCCGGTTCCTCGGCGACCTGTACCAGGACCTGTCCGAGCAGGCGCGCAAGGACTATGCGCTGCTGCAGACGCCCGAGTTCGTCGAGGAGTTCATCCTCGACCGCACCCTCGACCCGGCCATCAACGAGTACGGCCTCGCCGAAGTCCGGCTCATCGACCCGACCTGCGGTTCGGGCCACTTCCTGCTCGGCGCGTTCCACCGTCTGGTCGGCCGCTGGCAGGAGCAGGAATACGGCATCGACGTCAGAGCCCACGTCGAGCGTGCGCTCGGCCAGGTGCACGGGGTCGACATCAACCCGTACGCGGCGGCGATCGCCCGCTTTCGCCTCGTCATCGCAGCCCTGACCGCCTGCAGCATCACCCGGCTCGTCGACGCCCCGACCTGGCGCATCCGGGTCGCGATCGGCGACTCCTTGCGCTTCGGCGTCCGCCACGGCCAGGAGACGTTGGAAGGCATCACCGAACACGTGCTCGCCGGGTCGGCCGGCGAAGGCGAGTTCACCTACGAGTACGAGGACGCCCGGGATCTGGAGGACATCCTCGGTCAGCGTTACCACGCCGTCGTCGGCAACCCGCCCTACATCACCGTCAAGGACAGGGTGCTCGGTAATGTGTACCGCGTCCTGTGGGATGCCTGCCATCGTCAATATGCACTGAGTGTGCCATTTGCCCAGCGATTCTTCGACCTCGCTGCTGACGGCGGCTTTACTGGCCAGATCACGGCGAATTCGTTCATGAAGCGAGAATTCGGTAAGAAGCTCATCGAGGAGTTCTTCCCCACCGTCGACCTAACCCATGTCATCGACACCAGCGGCGCATATATCCCTGGTCACGGCACGCCGACAGTCATCGTGTGTGGGCGTAATCGTCGGCCCGTCCTGTCGACCGTACGGGCAGTGCTGGGGATAAGAGGAGAGCCCGGTATACCCGTCGATCCGGGCAAGGGTATTGTATGGACATCACTCACTCAAAGTGTCGACACCTCTGGTACCGAGACTGAGTACGTCACTGTCCAGGATCTTGACCGTAAGTCGCTGAGTCGGTTTCCCTGGTCTCTTTCCGGCGGTGGTGCCATCGACCTTGCTGAAAGTCTACGCCAAGTCGGGTCTCAATGGCTTCGCGAGGTAGTGGATTCGATTGGATTCGTTGCAACCACCCGCGAGGATGATGCCTACATCGTGGGAAGATCCTGGAAATTTCTCTCTCCGTCCGGAGAATTCGTCTCGGAGCTCATTGATGGCGTCGGCGTCCGCGACTGGAACCTTCGGGGGGGTGAAGCTATCGTTTTTCCCTACAGTGGCGACAATTTGCGTAGCTCGGTAAACGACAGGATCGGGGCCCACCTGTGGCTCTTCAAGAAACACCTGGCGCTCAGGAAGGCTCTGTCCGGGACGAATGAGGAGCGAGATATCCCTTGGACCGATTACTCGGATTTCTCGCGAGGTCGCTTCAGGAGTCCCTATCTAATCGCTTTCTCCTTTGTTGCAACCCATAATCATTTCGTGCTGTCTCAAGCGCCAAAGGTCTTCATACGGTCGGCTCCAGTGATCAAGCTGCCGGAGGGGGTGTCGGAGGAGGAGCATCTGCGGCTGCTCGGGTTGCTCAACTCGTCGACGGCGTGTTTCTGGCTCAAGCAGGTCAGCCAACCCAAGGCCGGCAGTGGGATTGGGCGCGGTATCCAGGACGAGGCGTGGGAAGGCCGCTACGAGTTCACCGGCACCAAGCTGCAGGAGTTCCCGTTGCCGGACGGCGCACCGCTTGGACTCGCCACGCGGTTGGACGGGTGGGCGCAGGAAATGCAGCGGGTGGCACCATCCGCAGTGGCCCGAGAGGGCGTGTCCACGCGGGATGCGTTGGACCGAGCCCGCGGAGAGTGGAAACGGATCCGGGGTGAGATGATCTCGGCGCAGGAGGAGCTGGACTGGGAGGTCTACGGACTCTATGGGCTACTCGGAGACGACGCCGATGAACTGATCGGACAGGGCGTCACGAAGCCGCCGCTGACGCTCGGGGAGCGGGCCTTCGAGATCACGTTGGCACGGAAGGTGGCGGCCGGTGAAGAGGAGACCGAGTGGTTCGCGCGGCACGGGTCGACGCCGATCACCGAACTGCCTGAGCGCTGGCCGGCAGACTACCGGGCGCTGGTCGAGCGGCGGCTTGCGAAGATCGCCGATGATCCGTACCTGCACCTGATCGAGCGGCCCGAGTGTAAGCGGCGCTGGGCCACCCGGTCGTGGGAGGACATGGAGGCCGAGGCTCTGCGGGACTGGCTGCTCGACCGGATAGAGGATCGAGCGCTGTGGCACCGACCTGCGCCGACGCTCCGCACAGTTGCCCAGCTTGCCGACGAGCTGCGGTCGGACACCGACTTCGTGTCGGTGGCGGGCCTCTATTCCCGGGACGTCGATCTCGGCGATGTGGTGGCGGCACTGGTCAAGGACCAGCATGTGCCGTTCCTCGCCGCGTGGCGCTACACCGATGCGGGGCTGCGCGTCCGCAAGCAGTGGGAGCACACCTGGGACCTCCAGCGGGAGCAGGACGCCGAGGACGAGTGGATCCGCGCGGAAGAGAAGAAGCGTCAGCAGGCCGGCGAGGAAAGGCTTCCGGAGGCCTCCGGAAAGAAGATCATCGAGATCCCGGTACCCCCGAAGTACAAGCAGGGCGACTTTCGGGACACGGCGTTCTGGCGTAACCGCGGCAAGCTGGACGTGCACAAGGAGCGGTTCATCTCCTACCCGGACGCCTCCCGTGACGGCACGCTGCTGCTCGGCTGGGCCGGGTGGGACCATTTGCAGCAGGCGCAGGCGCTCACCACGTACGTGACCGACCGACGTGAGTTCGACGCCTGGGAGGCAGGTAAACTCACCCCGTTGCTGGCGGGGTTGGGCGAACTGCTGCCCTGGGTCGCGCAGTGGCATCCGGATGTCGATCCCGAGTTCGGCGTCCGGCCTGCCGACGCCTACACCGGCTTTCTCGACGAGCAGTTGCTCCAGTTGGGCCTTACCCGCGATGACCTCACCGGCTGGCTCCCGCCGGCCCGGACGACGAAGAAGAAGACGACGAAGCCGGCGAAGACATGACCCTGATCTCCGAACTCATCGACGTCCCCGAGACCGTGCACTCCGGGGACTTCGTCCTCGATCTCGCCCAGGGCGTCACCCACATCGAGCGCACCCTGCGCGATTACATCGTCACGCCCGAGCTTGCCATCCGGTTCGGTGAAGCGCTTGGGATCATCAAAGGTGCCCTGACCGACCGCAGCAGCAAGGCCGCCTATCTCGACGGCTCGTTCGGTT
>NZ_CAAAFO010000074.1:26029-29007 GCF_900634715.1 Candidatus Protofrankia californiensis
CCGGCAAGAGCCATTTCATGGCGGTGCTGAGCGCGCTGCTGGCGAACCATCCCGGTGCCCGCGGGATAGGTGAGCTCGCCCCGGCGGTCGGCAAGTTCGACGGCGACGTGATCGGCAAGCGGTTCCTCCTCGTGCCGTACCATCTCGTCGGCCGGCAGACGCTGGAGGCGGCCGTCCTCGGCGGCTACGTCGCCCACGTCCAGAAGCTGCATCCTGACGCGCCCCTGCCGGACGTCCTCATCGATACACCACTCATCAATACCGCGATCGCGCTGCGCGCCAAGCTCGGCGACGACGCCTTCTTCGGGCTGCTCGGAAAGGGCGATCAGGGATGGGGTGACCTGCAGCACCCGTGGGACGCGCCGAAGTTCGAGGTGGCCCTTGCCGCAGGGCCGGGGACGTCCGAGCGGGACAACCTGGTCAGCACGTTGCGGGAGGCCCTGAGCGGGTTCGCCGACCTCGCCCGTAGCACCGGTACCGGTTATGTGAACATCGACGACGGGCTGGCCGCGATCAGCCAGCACGCGGCGAGCCTCGGCTACGACGCGCTCGTGCTGTTCCTCGACGAGCTGATCCTGTGGTTCGCGACGAAGATGGCCGACCACGCGTGGGTGGCGAACGAGGCGCCCAAGGTGGCGAAACTCGTCGAGTCGGCCAACGCGGACCGGCCGGTGCCGATCGTCAGCTTCGTCGCCCGGCAGCGCGACCTGCGCGAACTCGTCGGCACCAACCTGCCCGGCACCGATCATCTGGCGTTCGCGGACAGCCTCAAATGGTGGGAAGGCCGGTTCGGTTCGGTCAAGCTGTCCGACAACAACCTGCCGGTCATCGCCTCGAAGCGGCTGCTGAAGCCCAGGAGCGCCGAGGCCCGCGCGCAGATCGACACCGCGTTCACCGCGATGGACCAGGTACGTCAGGACATCCGGTCCGCGCTCATGACCGCGCACGCCGACCGGCAGGCGTTCCGGCTGACGTACCCGTTCAGCCCGGCGTTCGTGGAGACGCTGGTCGCGCTCTCCGGCGCGCTGCAGCGGGAACGGACCGCGCTGCGGGTCATGCAGCAACTGCTCGTCGACCAGCGGAACACCCTCGCGCTCGGGCAGCTCGTCCCGGTCTCGGACCTGTTCGACGTGCTCGTCGCGAACGACGAGCCGATCAGCGGTGAGCTGGGAGCGCTGTGGCGCAACGCGCAGAAGGTGTATGCGGAGATCCGTCGACTCATCCTGGAAAGCCACGGGCTTGTCGAGGAAGCCGTGGGCACGGTGCCACCGACCCATGCCGTGCACCGCGACGACCGCATCGCGAAGACCCTGGTGCTCGCCGCGCTCATGCCCGAGGTCTCCTCGATGCGGGACCTCACCGCCCGCAAGATCGTCGCGCTGAACCACGGCTACATCCGTTCCATGGTGCCCGGCCAGGAGACCGGCGCCGTGCTCCAGGTGGTCCGTCAGTGGGCGGCCCGGCTCGGCACGGTACAGCTCACCGGTGACGACGCGAGCCCGCTGATCTCGGTACGCCTGGACGGCATCGACATCGAGGGCGTCCTGGACAACGCCAAGGGCGCTGATTCGGACGGCACTCGCCGGCAGACGGCGCGGACGTTGGTGTTCGAGGCGCTTGGCGCGTCCAAGGAGGTCACCCTCGACAGGGTCACCACGTACACCACGATCTGGCGGGGCACCAGACGCGGCGTCGAACTCGTCTACGGCACCATCCGTGACCCCGGTGACCTCGGTGACAGCATGTTCGTACCCACCCACGGCGGCTGGCGGGTCGCCTTCGGCTTCCCGTTCGACGAGGAGGGTCACTCCCCGGTAGAGGACCTGGACCGGGCGGGCCGCCTGCGTGGGGTGCGGCCCGCGCGCACCATCTGCTGGGTGCCGCGTCACTTCACCGCGCACGTCGAGCGGGACCTCGGCCGTTACGTGCGCCTGCAGTACGCTCTCGGGCCGAGCTTCGACCAGCTTGCCGGGCATCTTTCGGACAACGACAAGGCCATCGCCAAGCAGCAGATGGCCGCGCTACGCGACCAGTTGCGCAGCCGGCTGTCCAACGCGCTGCTTCAGGCCTACGGCGTCGTCACACCGGACGAGACGCTGGTCGACACCGCACATGGTGGGATCGACATGTTCGTCAGCCTCGAACCCGCCTTCACGCCCAAGGTGCCTGCCGGCGCCGGGCTGCGGCAGGCGTTCGAGAACCTCCTCGACCAACTGTTGAGCTGGGAATATCCTGCTCATCCGCATTTCCCCGCCGAGGTCCGCCAGGCCGATCTGCGGAAGGTTCATGCCCAGGTCCGCCGGGCGATCGAACATCCGGAACACCGGATCATGGTGGAGCCCGGTGAACGGCCACTCATGAAGAAGGTTGCGAACCCGCTGCGGCTCGGCGAGCAGCACGACCAGTACTTCGTGCTTGGCCATCACTGGGAGCAACACCTCGGTCGCAGGATCGTCGAGGCTGAGGCGGCCGGGAAACCGGTCACCATCAGGGATCTGAGGCTGTGGCTCGACGAGCCCCAGCCGATGGGTCTGCCCCAGGAGATCGCCGATCTCGTCCTGTTCGTCTTCGCCGAGCAGACCAACCGCAGCATCGTCCTCGGCCAGCCGATCGATATCAGCGCCCTGCAGCCGCTGCCCGCGGACGCGCGGGTCGCGGAGGAGCCGCTGCCCGACGGGGCGACCTGGCTGGAGGCCCGTGACCGGGCCCACGCCATCTTCGCGGTCGCCGACATCACCGAGCTGTGCACCGCGCGCAACGTCGGTCTGCTCGCTGAACGCGTCCGGCGTGCCGTCGCGGACCGGACCTCGGTTGCGCGGGCACTGTACTCCGCTCTGGTCGACAAGGGTTCGGCGGTGTTACGCGCAAACGCCGATGCGGGCGCGACCGAGCGCGTGCGGATCGCGGAAGGTGTCGTACGGCTGTGCGAGGAGCTGGCGGCGGCCACCGACAACGTGGCGCTCATCGACGCACTCGCT
>NZ_CAAAFO010000074.1:29420-43778 GCF_900634715.1 Candidatus Protofrankia californiensis
GTCCGCGTCACCTGGAAGGTCGTGGAGTGATGGTGCTGGCCACGCCGGTGCTGGTACGCGCCAAGGTGTCCGAGGTCCTGCGCCGGAATGCGGAGGCACAGGTGATCGCGCTGGCAGCTACCCCGGTGTGGCCGCACGACGAGCGGTTGGACGTGTCCACCGGCCGCGTGATGGTCGTTCGGCCCTGTGTGTCCACGCTCGCGATCCGGGATGAGCTTGCGCGGGTCGCCGACCTGGCGCCCGGCGATGTTCTGGTCCTGCTCACCGACCAGGAGACCAGCGAGCTGGGGGCGAGCATCACCGCCCGTTTCGTCGGGCAGAAGGTGCTTCCGCTCGACCGCTGGCAGCAGCTCGCCAGCCTGTTTCGGGCACGCGACATCGACCCCGCGCTCGTCGAGGAGCAGTGGGCGGTCGACGCGCTGCTCGCGGTACCCCCGGTGGACGGGTACCCGGCGGTGCCGAGCGGCTACCTCGACCGGGCGAGCGCGCTGAGCGTGCTGGCCGAGACCCGGGTCGGGCTCAGCCGCCTCGACCTGGACCTCACCGGTCTGCTCCAGTGGAGCATCGACCCCGCCCACCTCGTCCGGTGGTGCGCGCTGGATCCGGCGATCCGCGACGGACTCACCGCGTGGCTTGCCGGACGCGGCGGTCACGCGGACGTGGCCCGCGCCGTCCTGCGCTGCTTCGTCGGCGGGTACGGCCCGGACACCGTCGCCGTCGGGCTGGTGCTCGCCGCGTTGACCCATTCCGATGTACGCGAGGCCGCGCAGGTGCCACGCACCATGCTGGAGACGCGGGCGGTCGGCGGAGCCCTGGACACGGCGACCGCCGCGGAATGGGGACGGGCGGCCGAAGGTCTGGTACAGCGGCTCCTCACCCAGGACGGCAGGGCCGTCGCCGGGACGGTGCTGCGGCGCGCCGAGGAGCTGCTGACCGAGCAGGGCGCCGGCGATCTCGCGTACCCGAGTACGGTCCTGGAGTCGGGTCTCGCTCAGCGGGTGCGCAGTGTCGGATCGCAGGTCACGGCGTTGCTGCGCAAGCGGCGGCTGTACACCGACGATCTCGCGCCGGCGGAGGGGGAGTCCGCGCGGCTGAAGGCGCACGCGCTCGCGGTCGACCATGGCGAACGGGTGCGCCGGGTCGAGATGGCAATCCGGTTGCTCCGCTGGCTGGCCTACCGGCAGGCCAGCGGGCAGCCACCCGCGGCAAGTCTCGCCGAAGCGGCCCGTCGCCAGCAATGCGAGGACGCGTGGGTGGACGTGGCCCGCGCCCGGGTGTGGGAGGGCGACGTCGATCCGGCGGTCGCGGCGGCGTACCGGGCGCTGTGCGCGGCGGTCGACGCGATACGCGCTGAACACGAGCAGCGGTTCGCCCGTCTGCTTGCCGACCATGTCCGTACCGGCTCCACGCTGGGGGAGCTGCTGCCGGTCGAGGACGTGCTCGGCGAGGTCGTGCTGCCCCTGTCGGGGGAACTGCGGGTGCTGCTGCTCGTGCTCGACGGCCTGTCCACGGGCGTGGCGCGGGAACTGCTCGCGGACCTGTCGTCGCGTGGCTGGGTCGAGCACACGCTCGCTCCGGCTCGGCCGGTGCTCGCGGCGCTGCCGTCGGTCACACGGGTTTCGCGGACCAGCCTGCTGTGCGGGCGGCTCACCGACGGCACCCGGACCCACGAACGCGCCGCCTTCGACGAGCGGGGCTGGCCGCTGTTCCACAAGAGCGACCTCACCACGGCCGGTGCCGGCGACGCCCTCGCGCCGAAGGTCGCCGACGCGATCCGGAGCGGCACTGCAGTGGTCGGGGTCGTGGTCAACACCGTCGATGACGCCCTTGACAAGGGGGGGCGCACGCCGTGGACGGCCGACTCGCTGGATCGCCTCCTTGACCTGCTGACCGTCGCCCACGAATCCGACCGCGTCGTCCTCCTGGCCAGCGACCACGGGCACGTTCACGAGCGCGGTTCCCGGCTGTCCTCCGACGACAGCGGCGGGGCTCGGTGGCGGTCGTCGGCGCAGCCCCCCGGGGATGACGAGATCGAGCTGACCGGCCCGCGCGTGTTGCTGGGCAACAGCCGGATCGTCGCAGCCTGGAACGAGCGGCTGCGTTACACCGACATCCGCAACGGCTACCACGGCGGCGCAAGCGCCCAGGAGGTCGTGATCCCGCTCGCGCTCCTTGGCCGTGCCGAACTCGGGCTGCCCGGTTGGACGCCCGTCCATCATGCCGCGCCTGCCTGGTGGGTGGAGGCCGCCTCCGCCCCGGCTGCGGCCCGCACACCGAAGCCGTCCCCCCGAAGGGGCAAGCCCGCCGCACGTGCAGTGCCGGCGGAGTCATCCGCCCCCGCGCTGTTCGACGCCCCCGCGCTGTTCGACGCCTCCGAGGTGGTCGCGGACACGTGGGTCGAGCGGGTGCTCGACACTGACGTGATGGTCGCGCGGCTGGCACGGATGCGCCGCGGGACCATGCCCGCGGACCGGCTCGTGGCACTGCTGCGGACGCTCGACCAACGCGGCGGTGCCGCCACCCGGGCGGCGGTGGCCCGCGCGCTCGACGTGCCCGAGGCACGTGTCGGCAGCCACATCGCGGCTGCGCAGCGGGTACTCAACATCGACGGCTATGAGGTGCTGAGAATCGACGGAGATACCGTGCGGCTCAATGCGGCTCTGTTGAAGACCCAGGCCGGCCTGGCGTGATTTCGGACGCCGTCTCGTGACCATCTCCGAGCAGCGCCGCCAGGAGGTGGTTGACGCGCTTCGCCGGGGCACGGTGCCGCAACAGGGCCTCGACGTGCTGGCCGTCGGCCTGGACCGGTTCTCCTCAGCAGTCAGTGAGGATTTCGACCGGCTCGCACGCGGGCAGGCGACGTTCAGGGCGGTTCGCGGCGAGTACGGCGCGGGGAAGACATTCTTCACCCGGTGGCTCGCGGAACAGGGCAAGTGGCGCGGCTTCGCTACTGCCGAGATCCAGATCTCCGAGAACGAGACGCCGCTGCACCGGCTCGAAACCGTCTACCGGCGGCTCGCCGAACGGCTTTCGACGGCCGAGTTCGGGCCCAGCGCGTTGCGTCCGGTCGTCGACTCCTGGATCTTCGCGCTGGAAGAGGACGTCCTTGCCGGGGGTGAGGTCGGCGAGGACGAACTGGCGCGGGGAGTCGAGGATCTGTTGGAGCAGCGGCTGGCCGTTGTCGGGCGTGTCGCCCCGTCCTTCTCGGCTGCCCTGCGTGCCTACCGGCGGGCGGTGGCCGAGGGCGAGACAGCGGTCGCGGAGGGGCTGATCGCCTGGCTGGGCGGGCAGCCGCACGTCGCCGCGTCGCTGAAGCGTGCCGCCGGAGTACGCGGCGACCTCGACCACGACGGGGCGCTGGGCTTCCTGCAGGGGCTGCTCGCGGTCCTCACCGACAGCGGGCACACCGGGCTCGTCGTCGTCCTCGACGAAGTGGAGACGCTGCAGCGGGTGCGCGCAGATGTGCGCGACAAGGCCCTCAACGCGCTGCGTCAGCTCATTGACGACGTGGACGCGGGACGGTTCCCCGGACTCATGCTCGTGATCACTGGAACTCCCGCGTTCTTCGACGGGCCGCAGGGGGCCCAGCGGCTCGCGCCCCTCGCGCAGCGGCTGCATGTCGACTTCCTGCCGGATCCGGCGTACGACAACCCGCGGGCGGTGCAACTACGGCTCCCCGGCTTCACCCAGGCATCGTTGGTGGATCTGGGCGGCAGGATCCGGGAGCTGTACAGTGCCGGCTGCGCCGAGCCGCAGCGAATCGCCGCGGCAGTGGACGAGGGCTACATCGTCGCGCTTGCCGACACCGTGGCCGGTCAGTTCGGCGGGCGAGTCGGGGTCGCACCGCGCATCTTCGTCAAGAAGCTCGTCGATGTACTGGACCGGGTGGACCAGTTCCCGACCTTCGACCCGCGTCGCGACTACGTCGTACGGCTGGCCGCCGGCGAGCTCACCGACGCCGAACGGGCGGCCATGCCCACAGCACCGCAGCCGCCGCCGGCGACATCCGTTGACGACATCGACCTGCGGCTGTGAACAGCGCCTTCGCCGATCTGGATCCGGCTGTCCAGTATCACGTCGTGAACAGCCTGCGATGGCCTGCGTTGCGGTCGTTGCAGGAGGCGGCGATCCGGCCGGTGCTCGCAGGCCATGACGCGCTGCTTCTCGCGCCCACCGCGGGTGGCAAGACGGAGGCTGCGATGCTGCCACTGCTGTCCCGGATGGCCGGAGAGGGCTGGCGTGGGCTGTCCGTACTGTACGTCTGTCCGCTGCGGGCCCTGCTCAACAACCTCGAACCACGACTGTCCGCGATGTGCGGATGGCTCGGCCGGCGGGCCGCAGTGTGGCATGGCGACGTACCTGACTCGGTGAAGCGTCGGCTGGCCGCTGATCCACCCGAGGTGCTGCTGACCACGCCCGAGTCGATCGAGACGATGCTCCTCTCGGCACGGGTCGATCATCGGTGGCTTTTCGTCGACCTGCGCGTCGTCGTTGTCGACGAGGTACAC
Organism: Candidatus Protofrankia californiensis; assembly: GCF_900634715.1. Classification (GTDB taxonomy): domain Bacteria; phylum Actinomycetota; class Actinomycetes; order Frankiales; family Frankiaceae; genus Protofrankia; species Protofrankia californiensis. The sequence goes on from NZ_CAAAFO010000074.1 coordinate 33,929, forward strand.
GCGTTCGCTGGTGACGACCGTGGCTGGCACCTGCTCGGGGTGCTGGCGCGACTCACCCGGCTCACCGGTCGCCCCATACAGAGGGTGGGCCTGTCCGCGACCGTCGGAAACCCGGACGCGCTGCTCGACTGGCTCGCGAACGGATCAACCCGGCCACGCACAGTCGTCAAGCCTGCTGATGATACGAGCGCACCGTCGGGCCGGGCGATCGGTGCGGAGACGACCGCTGTGGAGGCGGTCGGCGCTGGGACAACCGCTCCCGAGGTCGGGCTCGACTACGTGGGCTCGGTCGGCAACGCCGCGTTGGTCATCGCCCGGTTGCACCAGGGCGAGAAGAGGCTGGTCTTCTGCGACTCCCGAAGCCAGGCCGAGGAGCTGACCGTCGCGCTGCGTGAGCTCGGCGTTCGGGTTCACGTGTCCCATTCGTCGCTGTCCAGGGACGAACGACGCCAGGCCGAGAGCGCCTTCGCGACCTCGACCAACTGCGTCATCGTGGCCACGTCCACTCTCGAACTCGGGATCGACGTCGGTGACCTGGACCGGGTCATCCAGATCGGTGCCCCGGCAACGGTGGCCTCATTTCTCCAGCGTCTCGGGCGGACCGGCCGTCGCGCCGAAGCCCGGAGGAACACCCTGTTCCTGGCGACATCGCAGAACTCGCTCTGGCTCGCCGCGGCGCTCACGCTTCTGTGGCAACGCGGATACGTCGAACCTGTCATTCCACCGACGCTGCCGCGCCACATCGTCGCCCAGCAGATCCTCGGACTCATCCTCCAAGAAGGCCACCTCGTACGCCGCGACATCTGGGAATGGCTCGGCGCGCTCGCAGACATCCCGGGGGCGCAGGATGTGCTGGCGCATCTGGCCGCGTCCGAGTTCGTCATCGACTCCGGCGGGCTGGTATCCATCGGCCCCCGCGCGGAGGCGGAATTCGGGCGACGCTTCTTTCTCGATCTGACGTCGACGTTCACCAGCGAACCGATGCTGCAGGTCGTCTGGGGGCGCGGCACGCTCGGCTACCTTCCGCCCATCGCGCTCGCAGCCCGACCGGAGGACGGGCCGCGGGTCGTCCTGCTCGGGGGCCGGGCCTGGAAGGTCGATCACGTCGACTGGCGGAAAAAGCGGGTCTGGGTGGAGCCGAGCGAGCACCGCGGGCGCTCGCGTTGGAACAGCGACGGCCGTGCCATGCCCCACGCCTTGGCCCGCGCCCACCACGACGTGCTTGCCGGGCAGACAGCAGACATCACGATATCTCGCCGAGCTGCTGACGCACTCGACGAGCTACGGGAGAAATATTCATTCGTCAGCGACGAGCCGGGGGAGCGCACGTATCTCGTCCGGGACGCAGCCAAGGGACCGGTGTGGTGGACCTTCGCCGGGTTCGCGGCCAACTCCGCCCTGGCCGCCGGTCTCGGTGAACTGGTGGATCCGGACGCCGCGGTCGGGGATCTCCGCGTGCGGCTTCGGTCGCATGTCACGGCCGCGGATATCCGCAAGACGGTCGACCGGCGATCAGAGGAACTTGTCTTCGCCCGCCCGGCCATCGATGACGACGCGGTGGAAGGGCTCAAGTTCTCCGCGGCGGTGCCAGGTGAACTCGCCCAGGAGACCCTCGCCGAACGCCTCGCCGATCCGGCAGCTGTGCAGGCGTCCCTGCGGGCCACTATCCATGATGTTGCAGACGGTGGTCGCGATCCTGGTGCGGGCGGTGATCATTGAAGTGTCGGATGAACTCGTCGAGAACTGCGACGGCGTGACGCTCGTGGTAGATAGCACGGGTCGGTGGGTGGTGGGTGCCTGCCCGGGTGGAAGGTGCTGGTTGATGCGTCCTGGGGTGGCGCCCACCGGTAGAGCCTTCGGTCACGGAGCAGACCGTGATCCGTCTGGTGCGGCTGGCGAAGCCGTTCGTGTTCCTGCGCCGGTATCGGCATGTGCTGTTCGACGAGGCGTTCCAGGCCGAGCTCGCCGAGGTCTACCTCGACAGTCCCAAGGGGCAGCCACCGGTACCGCCAGCATCTGGCGTTGGCCCTGATCCTGCAGGCCTATACCGGCGCCTCGGACGATGAGGTGATCGAGGCGATGGTGATGGACCGCCGCCGCCACCGTCCAGATATGGATGAACAGCGAGGGCCACCGCCGCAACATCCTGGAATGCGGCACCACGCTGATCGGCGTCGGCTACGCCACCGGCGGCAGCTACCGCCACTACTGGACGCAGAACTTCGGCAAGCTCTACTGACGGCCGCTCCCGGACCGGTACCGGATCGGTTCCGGAACCGCCGCGCCGGCGTTCCTGCTGCCAGCGGGCTGGCGGTCCGGCAGCGACGACCAGGTCCTGCTCCTACCGGACGACGATCCGGACATCCGCGTCGACCTGGCGGCCCCCTGACGCCGGGCGGCCCGCAGGCGGTCGTGGGCTTACTCCCGCCGGCGGCGGAGCAGCCGGGTCGCGGACGACGCCCGGACGCCGGCCGCGTCGTACCGGAGGAGACCGGTGGGGCCGCCGGTCCCGTCCTGGACCGGGACGTCCTGCTGTTCCGCCGCCGCGCCAGCACCGCCGCCGCCTTGGCGCCGGTCACCAGGCGACCAGCCGGCCGCGGGCCGGGACCGTCCGCGGGCGGCGGCGGGACCGCCGTCGGGTGGATCACCATCTGGTCCAGCCGCTCCCACTCTTCGCCAAGAACGATTTTCCGTCGGATGAGAGGGGTGTTGTCGCACTGGTAAAGAATTCGTTATGAAAGCCGGAAATTGTAAGTATTCCCCCGCTTCGGGTTGCCGGGCATGCCTATCAGTGAGACGGTGAGACGGCATATCCAGATGGAGTCGAATCGTCCTTGTTGCGGTTCTGTGACTCGGGCGGCAGTATGTCGATACTGGATAGTTTTTTGAACGGGTGGGTAGGGGGTGAACGTGACAATGATAGAGTCCGACGAACCGAGCCCGGTTGCGGTCGTATTGTCCGGTGGGGGTGCGCGAGGTGCGTACGAGGTGGGGGTGCTTTCAGAGCTGCTGCCGACCCTGAAGGCGTGGGGACAGTCACCGAGTATCTTCCTTGGTACCAGTGCCGGCGCCCTCAACGCTGTGCTCTTCGCGGCCTATGCCGACGCGGCACCAGCAGACGCGGCCGCCGCTATAGCTGATATTTGGCGGAGGACGGGCAGAAGGCAGGTTTTCCGGCCGATCGTGCCAAGTCTTGCCCTTGCGGGTGTGCGCGACCTAGTAGGGCGTCTGACGGGTTCAGCGCCTCTCAGGAGCCTGCTGGATACGACACCTCTGCTCGCGACGCTCGAGAACCAGCAGGAGGTTTGGAGGGGCTTGCAGCGGAATCTCGGGAGCGGGACCGTAGAGGCGGTTGCCGTGGCAGCGACGCTGTACCCGGAGGGGCGTACAGTGGTCTTTGCCGACGGCCGCCGCGCAGCTGGTCTGCGGGACGATCCGGCTCGGAGTATCGACTATGTCCATGAAAACATAACGGCGGCGCATCTAAGAGCATCCGCTGCTATACCGGTGTTCTTTCCTCCGGTTTTCCTGTCACCCGCGATGCGGCGCGGTTGGTTTGTAGACGGCGGCGTCAGACTGAACGTGCCCATCAAGCCGGCTATTGCGCTGGGGGCCGATCGGGTGCTGGTGGTCGGCACGGAGCCGGTCCGCAACCCCGAGGTTCCAGTCGGTGGCCGTCCCGCTCAGAAGCCGGCGATTCAGGATTCCGCTGCTCTGATGTTGAAGGCTGTGCTCAACGACCCGATGGTCGAGGATCTCCTGAATCTACGCATGGTCAATGAGATCTTGGAGAATGCCGGGCGCCCGCCGGAGGGAATACGGGTCGGCGACAAGAGATACCGTACTGTCAGGTTCCGGTTCGTTGGACCCACCGTGCAGCGAAGCCTGGGCGTGGCCGCGGGAGACGTCCTGGCGAATCGCTTGGCCGGCCTGCGACCCCTGTTGGACCCGGAACTGGCACTTCTTCGTGCTCTCCTCGGCCCTCGACCGAGCAGCGACGATCTGCTCAGCTACCTGCTCTTCGAACCCGACTTCGTTGACGCGGCGATTCAGCTCGGCTCTGACGACGCGAAAAACCTTCTCAAGGCCGTTCTCTCTGCGCCGGCCCCGGCGGACATGTTCTGGATGACAACAAGCCTTCCGTAATGAAACAACTAACAACCAGAAAGGGTCGCGCAAAAGGGCGGTTCGAAGCTCCCCGAAAGTGCTGCGATCTGCGGCATCGACCTTGGGCAGGTAGAGTGTTCGACGTTGGTGGGACAGGTGATAGTTCAGGTCGCCGCGCAGGGCAGACGGAACGACACCGGAGCCGACGTAGCGGCGGGCCAGGAGCTTGACTTCGCCTCCACCTGCGTCAATGACGCTGGCCACATCTACCGTGACAATCGGGCCACCCAAAGTGATACACGTGTTGCCGAAGCCTATATACTGCCTACCAAAACGATTTCGTTTCATTTGGCGAGAATTGTGACATCGCCGCAGTGAGCAGTTTTCTTCCCGCATTCGGCGAGAAATCGAACATGGAGCGAGCGGTCGTCGGTAGCACGGTCTAGGCTCACCTGTGTCCGTTATTTGCTGTCCGCGACAGTTGAAGGAGGCTCTCCAGGGATTTGTCAAGAACGGTAAAGGTGCGGTCGCGTGTCTTTGTTGTCATATCCGCGCTAGGGAAGGCGGCCGTGTGACGTACGTAAGGCTGCGGTGACCCTGCTGGGAGCGAACCGAACACTGGACCGGCAGCGACGTGGCGTGGATCTGCTTCAACGGCAGCCAGGTCTGGAGGCCGGTCAGCACCCTCACTGACATCGAGACCAAGAACATTAACATTCTGACGGAGATTCGGAGAGAAGGAGCTTTGAGTTGTTGGTTGACCTCTTTGGCAGTCGACTGCTTGACGGGTTTGATGAGATATCTTTCTAAATAGGATAGAGGGGATTGAAATATGTCGCGTTTCGCACTGGCAACGCGGGAGCTCTCGGCTGGCGATTCCGGCCCGGACGTTACCAAGGTCCAGCGGTACCTGATGCGCTTCGGTCATCTCGCCGGACCCATTGACCAGGGCACGCTCGACCAGCCCACGCAGCGAGCGCTCCGCTCGTTCCAGTCCTTCGCCAGGGTGGAGGAGACCGGTGTCGTGGACCCGCCGACCGCCGCGGCACTCGAGAAGCCGCGTTGCGGAGTGCCCGACGTACCACCACCACCAGCAGTGTCCGGAGCACCTCCGTCGTTCGTCCTGCGTGGCTGCAACTACGAGGCCGATTTCCGTACCCTGACTTATGCATTCGTGCGCGCGACGCCGGACCTGCCGGGAACTCAGGAGAAGAACCCGGTCCGGTCCGCGTTCGCCACCTGGCAAAAAGAGATTCCCCTGGACTTCCAGGAGGTGGGCCTGCAGAACCGCCCGAACTTCACCGTGGGGTGGTTCGAGGGAGACCACGGCGACGGTGACCCGTTTGACGGAGTTGGAAACACGCTCGCGCACGCCTTCTATCCACCGCCGTGCGGAGGACCGCATGCCGGCAAGCTGCACTTCGACAATGCTGAACAGTGGACCTTGAGCGCGGGTTCTGGAGTGTTTGATACAGAAACCGTGGCTCTGCACGAGATCGGCCACCTTCTCGGGCTTGATCACTCTAATGAGCCCGGCGCTGTGATGAATCCATTTTATCCGGGGGAGCGGCGAAGCCTGACGCCGGATGACCTGGGCGGAACTCGATCGCTCTATGGCCGGCGCGGTTTGCCGCTCGACGTTCTCGTGCACGTTCAGGATATAGGCGACCTGGCGACCCGTGAGAACGAATTCGCCGGCACTCGCGGCGAGTCACGACGGGTGGAAGGTTTTCAGGTCGACTTTGCCTCGGCGGTCGACGGGCTCGGCATGCGCTACATGGCTCACGTCCAGGGCGTTGGTGACATGCCGTTCGTGTCCGTCGGGCAGTTTTCTGGTACACGCGGCCAGTCCCGACAGATGGAGGGATTCGCGATCGAACTTACCGGTCCGGATGCCGCAAACTTCGACGTCTTCTACATGGCGCACCTGCAGGGCAGCGGTGACACCGGGTTCTTCCAGAACGGCCAGTTCTGCGGCACGCGCGGGCAGTCCCGCAGACTGGAAGGAATTCTCGTCCGGATCGAAGGGCACTGAGCCTGGAGCTATCTATGAGTCTTGGGCGGCGGTGCGGGAGACGAGGTGCATGGCTCAGCACACCCACACTATGCGGTAGGGCCATGGCTGGATCAGGGGGAGAGCGCGATGACCACGGAACAGGCTCCGATGGGGCGGCGGAGCACCGCCAGGGACGGATGGTCCAACCGGTTGGAAACCTACGTCACCACCCACTTCGGCCCCGTATGGAATCTGGTCCAGAAGAGCAGACGGTTGCGGCGGGTGATCAATCGGGTCCTCGTTAACCGGGCAATTCTGAAGATGCCAACCCGGCCGAACCCGCTCAGTACGATGGCCCCCTACACATCATGGGCCTCGCTTACGGACCGCACGTTCGATAGTCGACACCTTCCACCGGCTCCGGAGGCAACGAGGGACGTTCCCGCGGTCGAACGAGTCGCCAAGCTGCTCGCGCGCAACGGCCCGGAAACGGTATGTTCGAAGTCCACGGTGTTGTTCGCCTATTTTGCTCAGTGGTTCACTGATGGATTTCTGCGCAGCGACCGCTCCGTCCCCAAGGATCCACGGAAGAACGCGTCGAACCATGAGATCGACCTCTGCCAGCTCTATGGGCTGACATCGGCTGTGACCCAGCTGATCCGCTCGGGTAAGGACGGTTTGCTCAAAAGCCAGCTCATCAACGGTGAGGAGTTTCCGCCCTATCTGTGCGAGAACGGTGTGATCAAACCGGAGTTCCAGGGGCTCGACGTCGTGGAGTTCAACGAGCTTACGGTCGAGCAAAAAAACAGGCTCTTCGCGATGGGCAGTGACCGGGTGAACACCCAGGTTGGCTTCGGATTGCTCAACGTCCTGTTCTTCCGGGAACACAACAGAATTGCCCGACTGCTGGTCGCAGAATACCCCCGATGGGATGATGAAAGAATCTTCTGCACCGCCCGGAACATACTGAACGTGCTGCTCATCAAGATAGTCGTCGGGGAATATATCAACCATATAGCGCCGTACCACTTCAAGTTTTTTGCCGATCCTACGGCATTCCCGAACGGGCCCTGGTACCGACCGAACTGGATGGCGATTGAATTCAACCTGCTTTACCGCTGGCACAGTCTAATTCCGTCCACATTCAACATCGGCGAACGGAAAATACCGGTTGGCGAGACCATGTTCAACAACGAGATCCTGACTAGTCGGGGCCTCGGCCCGATGTTCGAGGACGCCTCCAACCAGCCAGCCGGACGGATCGGACTCTTCAACACCGATGGGACCCTCTACGACATCGAGGTCCAAAGCATACTACAGGCCCGCGAGGTGCAGGTCGCATCCTACAACGACTACCGAGCCAACTGTCGCTTTCCCCGGGTGACCGACTTCAATCAGATATCAGCTGATGCGAGGGTGCAGCAGGCCCTGCGTGACCTGTACGGAACGGTCGACCGCATCGAGTACTACGTAGGCATCTTCGCCGAAGATCTGCGTCCCAACTCAGCGCTACCACCGCTGATGGGGAGGATGGTCGGCGTCGACGCGTTCTCGCAGGCCCTCACCAACCCGCTGCTCGCCTCCCGGGTGTTTAATGAACAGACCTTCTCGCCACTGGGGATGGCGATGATCGAGGCCCCGACGCGCCTCTCCGATCTGGTCCAGCGCAACCTCCCACCCGGCGCGCCACAGTACTTTGTCAGCCTCACGCGCCGGGATTGGCGGCGCTCTCCCGGCTAACTACCAGTAATCTTGTCCGGTTAGCCTCGGCTATTCGTGCGCCCAGCAGACAGGAGGTGACGCCGTGTGAGCGGCTGGTCTGCCTGTCATAAGCTTGTCGTCGCCTGCCGGTGGGAGTCCGGTCCGGGTAGCTGTCAGGAGGCCCGGTAGCAGGCTGGCGGCTCGGTCTGGAAACGGGCCGGGTCGAAGCCCAGCGTCAAAAGCCCCTGTGGGGGAAGCAACTGAGCGGTCCGTAGCGTGAAGCGAAGCCTGCCGCGTCGTTAGAGGCCCGCTTTCGGGTGGGGACAGGGAGTGCCGAGCCGCGGAAATCACGGTGAAGGCCACGGAAGCGGTGTCGATCCTGGAGGTTCAGCCGCGAAGGACTCCCCGGCGTATGGGGCTCGGAACGTTCAGAAGGTGGCGGCGGGAACTGGGGAGGCCCTCCCCGGCCGATCGTCCCAGCCCCAGCACACCGCAGGTCAGGCACAGGGCCCGGCATGGCGGTCCGGCCGCCGGGCGGGTCGGCCGGGCGCTGCGCCGGCTGGTGGGCTCCATGCTGGGGTACGAGGTCGACTCGGCGGCGCTGATCGCCCGACGCAAGCCGTGGCACGGTGATCCGCTCGCCAGGCGGGTCGGTCGGGCGCTACGCGAGTTGGTGGGCTCCTCGGTGGCACACGAGGTCGACCAGGCGACGCTGGTCGCCCAACGTGTCCAGCAGCCGATCACGACCGGCCGGCGGATCGTGGTCACCAGTATCCGAGGCGGCGCGGGCAAGACTACAGTGTCCGCACTGCTTGGCACCGCGTTCGCGCACTACCGGCACGATCGGGCGCTCATCGTGGAGGCTGATCCGGGGTTGGGCACCCTGCCCGTCCGGGTCGGTGCGCCCGCGGCCCGCTTTCCCCTTGGCGACCTGGCCAGGATTGTTGCCCCTTCGATGCCGTTCGAGCAGATCGCCGAGCACCTGGTCGCGTTACCCGACGGCTGCTGGCTGGTGCCCGTCGGCCAGACCCAGGTCGATCCGGTGGTCTACCAGTCCGTGGCGATGACCCTGAACCGGTACTTCGCGATCACTGTGGTGGACTGCGACACGATGCCGAGCGAGCTGGCCCGCACCGTGCTTGCCGGGGCGCATGTCACGGCTCTGGTGGCGCCGGCCACAGCGGAGGGCGTGGTGACGACACGCAAGATGCTGACCTGGTTCCACCCGGAAGCGCTGGCCAGGACCGTGATCGTCCTGACGGCCACCGCACCCCATGTGGCCGTCAACCTCGACGAGGCGGCCGCGCGCCTGCGGGTCGGGGGCGCGAGCGTGCTGACCATCCCCTACGACCGGCACCTGGCGGCAGGCGGAAAGATCCAGGCGTCGCTGCTCGCGGAAACCACCCGGGAGCGTACGACCCGGCTGGCCGCCGAGCTGCTCGACCGGGCCGTTCGCAGGTGACGACACGTCCAACGGTGCACCCGTCCCGTCCCGAGTCGAGTCGAATGCTCCGTGGGGCCGGGGTGGCGTGTCAGGATTGCCCGTTTCGGGGTGTGCCGGGAGCTCCACCACCGGTCTCCACGCGCAGCGGCGGCCCGATCGCGAGGCGCGCGCCCGGTGTCCGACCAGCACCCCAACCAATCTTGTCGCGGTAGCTGCCGAGCAGACCGGTCGCGACCAGATGGCTCTCGTCACGGAGTCGGGATCCCTGCGGGAGCGGGTATGACGTGGGCGCCACGAACAGTGCGTCAACCGGACAGTACGCCTCGCACATGAAGCAGGTCTGGCAGTCGTCCTGCCGGGCGATGACGGGAACGCCGTCATCGCCCCGGTCGAACACATTGGTGGGGCAGGTCCGGATGCAGCGGTCACACGTGATGCACCGGTCCCGCGACACGAATTCGATCATGATGCGACCGCCGCGGTCAGCGCGGATTCGGGAGCCACCCAGACCTCGTCAAGGCCTGCGGTGACGAGCCGGTAGTGCTGGGAGTCGTCCAGGTTCGGGAAGTCCTCCCGCTTGTGCATGCCCCGGGATTCGGTTC
>NZ_CAAAFO010000074.1:44219-45524 GCF_900634715.1 Candidatus Protofrankia californiensis
GCCGGTGAAGCCGCCGCAGATCAGTTCGCGGGTGGCGGCATCTCCCGCCGCGTACAGGCCGGGCACTGTCGTGGAGCAGCCGTCACCGACGATCCGGATGCCACCTGTGCCGCGGACCGTGCCCTCCAACAGCAGCGTCACGGGGAACCTCTGGGTGAACGGGTCGATTCCCATCCGGTCGAAGGGCAGGAAGAAGTTGGGCTGGGCCAGCCGCATCGCCGCTGCCACCTCGGCGTCGGCGTGGTCGAGCTGGCAGAACACCCGCTCCGTCAGCAGCGCACGGGCGATCACCGAACGGCCGCGCTGGCTGCCGGCCCCCTCCAGAACGCTGCCGTCCTCGTGAAAGAACGTGCCATAGGTGTAATAGGCGGTCTTGGTGACCGACGTGAACTCGGGTGCGATGGCGTACGCGTTGGAAAACTCCATGCCCGACATCTCGGCACCGGCCTCGGCGGCGAACAGCGCCCCGTCACCGGTGTTCACGTCGCAGCCGAGAGCCCCGCTCAGGAACGCGCAGCCACCGGTTGCCAGGACCACCGCACCGGCCCGGACCCGGAACGCCTCGTCGCGCTGGCGTCGGTATCCGGCGGCACCGGCGACCGTGCCGACGCCGTCAACGAGAAGCTCGCTGACCGGGCTGTGGTCGAGAATGCGTACACCGGCCCGCTGGACCCGGATCCGCATCCGGCGCATGTACTCCGGGCCCTGCAGCCCCCGGCGTATCTGCTGGCCGTTGTCGTCGACCGGGAACGGGTAACGGCCGACGTCCGCCAACTCGTTCATGCCCTCGAATGTCCGGTCGAGGACCCGGGCCATCCACCGCCGGTCGGCGAGATGGCCACCGAGTCCTTCCCTGCTGGCCATGGCCTGCTCGCGCTGTGCCGGGTAAGGGGGTACATACCAGACCCCCGTGCCGCTGGCGGCGGTCGCGCCGCTGGTGCCGCAGTAGCCCTTGTCCGCGAGGACGACGTCGGCACCGGCGCGGGCGGCCGTGAGCGCAGCCCAGGTGGCCGCGGGGCCACCACCGACGACGAGGACGTCGGTGGTCAGGTCGACGCCCTCGGGCGCGGGCATGGCGGGACGGGAGCCGTTGGTGGTGTTCGCGGTCACGCGGACCTCCTCGTGCTGGTGAACCGGCTCAGGATGGCGAGGTGAGTTGCCAGGACGAGACGTCGACCGTGTTCTTCGCGAGCTTCTCGGCGGAGAGGAACCGCGCGGTCGAGGTGAGCAGGGCAAGACCCTCGGTGGTGAAGGGCTGGGTCGAGTAGGAGTCGAGCGGGTCGATCTCGCGCGCTTCGGCCGCGG
>NZ_CAAAFO010000074.1:45710-46698 GCF_900634715.1 Candidatus Protofrankia californiensis
CCGGTACATGTAGCTGCCGACCTGGGTCGCCACGGTCTTGCCGGCAAGGTCCTTGATGCTCGTCGGGCCGCCGCTCTTCTGGGCGAACAGCCAGGTGTCCAGGTTGATGCGGGTCTGGTTCACCAACCGGGCGTCCAACCCGGCCGCCCTGGCGACGAGGGCGGGTGTATCACCGAGAATGCCGACGTCGACGGAACCACCCAGCATGGCCGCGGCCAGCTTGGGACCGTTGTCGAAGGACACCCACTCGATGTTCGTCACCCCGGCGGGCATCAGCGCGGTGACCAGTGAACCGTTGTTCTTCGCCCAGCCCTCGGGACCGCCGAGGTTCGATCCGGTCGAGATGAAACCCACCCGCAGCGTGAACGACCGGCGCGACGGTTCACCACTCGCCGTGGTGGAGCTCCCGCATCCGCTGACGGCCGTAACAAGACCGACGACCAGAATTGCGGCGGTCAGCAGCCGATGAACACATGAGCGGTTTCCCACTGTTCTCCTCGTTCTTGTTTTTTTCCGCGGGTATCGGCTCGGCACGGTGTCGTCGCCCACTCTCAGGTACCGCTGATATCCGGGAATGGCGACAGCGCCCCTTTCGCGACATACCTTCCGGGAGTCGTCGCACAGCGAGGGAAATGGTCCGTAATAAAGACGGAGCGACGGTGAAAGCCGCTCGACGTGATCCACGGCACGATTTCACGCATGACCTGAGCACTGTCGTCCGTGAATGTCTGGTCACGGTGGAGGAGGACGGTGGCGTCGAGGATTTCACCGGCGCCTGACCAGACGTCAACCCGGACTGAAGATCTGAAACAGGCTCTAGAACACGCCGCCCGCCAGGCCGGCTGTCAGCGACAACGGCTTGTCCAGGCCCGTGCGAAGTCAATCCAACGACGTCGCGTCAGATTCCTGCCTGCCAGCACATGCGGATTATTGGTTGGCTCCAGCGGAAGTGTCAAGAAATTGCCTCTCCGTGACGGTCCTGACACAG
>NZ_CAAAFO010000074.1:47244-48903 GCF_900634715.1 Candidatus Protofrankia californiensis
CCGTCCGCCGGATCGGTCATAATACCGTGAGGATGTCGCCGACGATGCGTCGACCGCGCGGAGGCAGTCGCTTTTCTCGCGGAGAACCGCTCCGCCAACGGCGTGAATCTCAGGATCGACGGTGGTGAGCCGTTCGCCTGTTGGTCAGCTCGTGGACCAGCCGATCGCTTCGCTCGAGCTCGCTCAGCAGCCGCCACCGCAGTGGATGTCCCACCAGCCGCAGGACGCTTTCCGCATACGTCGCCGCGGCCGTCGCCCGCCGGATCGGATGCGACAGCCTCAACGAACTCATCGCGGTCGCCGAAGCCGAAAACGGACCGATCACCGACGAGGAGATCCAGGCCAGGCGGGACGCCCTGCTGCAGGCCCGGCAGCAGCAGGGTCCCTCCGAGATCGCGCGCTCTTCGGCTAGCTAGAATATCTCGATACTTGAGATTTTCCACAGGTCGCTCTGGCGTTCCAGGATCAGCCCGATGTGCGCGGGGCCGCCGTCGGACTGCCCCGCCGACGAGCTTTTCGCGGCCTGGTCAGCCAGTACCAGCACTTCGGCGCGGTCGCCGTTGAGCGCTGTCACACCAACCGAGCGGACAGTCGTGGTGACGGTGACGCTCTGCGCCGGAGCCTGCTGCTGCAGCAGCGGTCGATAGAGGCGTTCGTACTGGTCGGTCGCTCGTCCCGTCAGAGAATCCTTGGCGGCCTGCTCAGTGGCGGCAATGTTGCTCGGGTTGACCGTGAAGACCGTCTCCACAACCTTGCCGATATTTTCGATCATGGTTGTCGTGGCGGCGGAATCGACGAAGGCGTCGTTGGTCGACAAGGCATGATGGCCGGCCCTGTCCGCATGGATACTCAAAGCGACGGCTGCTGTGACCACGACCGCCAGGCCGATCGTGAGTGCCACGAGAACCTGGAGGCGGGCGAGAGTGGGAACAGCGGGCGCGGCGGATTGCGCCGGCTCGTCGTCATCGGGAGATGCCGGCTCCTCGAGCGGGTCGCCGGTGGCGACCGCGGTGTCGTCGTCCGCCGTCGGTTTTCCGGTCGCCGGGTCCATAGCGAGTAGATCGGAGCCCTCGCCGTCAGCGGACGCGTCGGGTGTGGCCGAGGTGTCCTTGGTCCCGTCGGCGACATCGGGGCCAGCGACATCGGGGTCGCTGCCGCGTCGTCGGTGAGAAGACCGCCGTTCCGGTGCGAGCGGACGTGTCGCGGTCTTGCTGGTCTTGGAACGGTGAACGGATGTCACAGCAGCGTCCTCATGATCATAAATCGGCTCGGCGGTGTCATCTCCCCACCGGGACCGCCTGTATTGAGCTGAGCTTCCAACCCGAGGCCGTCCGTGTCACGTCGCCTGTGAGACGTGTACGTTCGGTTGTCGCTGGTTGTCCGTCGGGAACCGAGCGGATCTCGATGACCACGATCACCTTGGCCGTGCCGGCGGAGTGATCGAACGTGTTGAGGCCGGACTGGATGAGTCGAGCGGTGTTGACGGTCTTGGCATCGGTGATCGTTTTGGTGATCTGTGTGCGCTCCTGCCGGACCTTCTCCTGGAGCGGGCTCGTCGAGGCACTGGCCCAACCGTCCAGGTTCTCCTCTGCTCGGCGGTAGTCCACGGTGTTGAATACGATCATGCCGTCCTGCCCGGCGGTCATCGCGGCATCGCGG
>NZ_CAAAFO010000074.1:48997-50287 GCF_900634715.1 Candidatus Protofrankia californiensis
CGGCGTCGGATCTCGTCGCCGCCCACCAGCGCCAGCCCTGCCAGAGGCACATGGCCAGACCGATGACGAGCAGGCCCGCGAGGGCTCGGCCCGCGACCAGGCGTGCACGGGGATGACGTAACGGCCCGTCGGCGCGGCGGGCGCGGCGGGCGCGGCGTTGGCGGTGGGCGCGGTGGGTGCGGCCGGAAGCCTGTGCCGGGTTCGCGCCGGTCTCAGGGAGGTCACTGGCTTGGTCCCGCTGTTGGTCCCGCTCCTGTTGGACGGCGTTCTCGTCTCCAGCGTCCTGATCGTGACCTCCAGCATCCTGGCCGTGGCCCTCAGTGTTCTCGTTGCCGGCAGCCTTCCGCGCAGTCAGTCGAAGCGCCATGACCGATGAAACCTCCTCCTTGGCCGGCGATCGTGCTCCCGATCGCATCGACCTGTTCAGCCGGCGTCATTTCGACGTCGCATCTTCGCATGCCGGAGTTCACTGTCCGTCCGGGACGGCGGATCCTGAAAGTAGCCGGTCCGCACGTTCACGGAATCTCCCTTGTGGAGAAGTTCTGCCCTTCGAAGGGGTGACTGCCGACGATGCGCGAGGAGCCGGGGGGCGGAGTCCACTTCGGGCTTGGACACCGGTGGGTGTCGAAGGGCCTTCGTGTGATCGAGAACCTGGCTGCCTGTCCGGAATACCCCCGTCGGGTAGCCGTTTTCCTCCCGGGGGATGAGGATGGACATGTGTTCTCGTTCTATCGTCGAATATCACGATCTCCAGGGGCGGCATGACCTGACTCCCACCTCGTCATCGCTGTCAGTCCACTACTGGCAGCGATGATCAGAGTTTCGGGTCACGATCGGCGTCGCCGCTTGTTCCGTTCTTCCGATCGAGGGATTCCAAAGAGTACTCGGTGTATCTGTGGGGCCTTCATCGCGGTGGAACGGAAGGGACGGGAAGCATGCCCACAGCTCCGATAAGCCATCCCCTCAACGCGACGACGCAGACCATTCTCACGATCCCCCGGCATGCGGGACGCCGTCACCTCCCTCGACATCCCCCAGCCGGTCTGGGTGTACAGCGGCTATGTGACCCGCTACGGTGCCGTCGCGGTGTCCGTCGTCCGGCAGATCAACCGCGGGATGTCACGGAGGGCTCTCTACGCGTGGACGGGCAGTGGAGTTCCTGGCTTCGTGCACCTTCGAAATGATCGACATCAACGGGGCGCGTATGAACACCGGGGACCATATGTGCTTCGCATCTTCGAGTACCCCCTCATCATCGGGGTTCTCGAGGCCGCGCAGGTGATCTGCTTC
>NZ_CAAAFO010000074.1:50622-55313 GCF_900634715.1 Candidatus Protofrankia californiensis
TGAAAGCGATGGGAACCCCTTCGACGACGGCGCGGCGGGTCTGCGGACGTGGTACACCGCCAAGCTGATGCAGGGAGACAGATGACGCACCAGGTTGTGACCAAGCCCAGCCGCCACCGTCCACGTTCTCGTCCCACTGCCTCGAGTATTATGATCAAGCTCCCGCCGCTCCTTCAGCGGGTGGCGGTCGACGTCGGCCAGAGCGGGCAACTGCTCGCGCAGCTGGCGTCCACGGCGGTACGCCAACCGCGCGGGTACTGGGGGAGCACCCGCGACGAGATGTATGCGATGTTGCGTTTCTGTTGGTTGCCGGTCAGCCTCGCCGTCGGCGGCTTCACGTTCCTCATCGCGAACTACGCCTACGACCTGCTCAGCCTGCTCGGTGGCCAGAACAGGCTGGGCACCTACTTCGTGATGGCGAGCATCCGTGAGATCTCGCCGTTCTGCACCGGCATGGCCGTTGCCGGCGTGATGGGTACCGCGATGACCGCTGACCTCGGCGCCCGGCGCATCCGGGAGGAACTCGACGCGCTGAAGGTACTCGGCGTCGACGCGGTGCGGACGCTGGTTCTTCCCCGGGTCCTCGCCATAACAATCATGATGGTGGCCTTCAGTATCATCGGCAGCGCGCTCGGAATCATGATGGCCATGCTTTCCGCGACCGTGTTCGGCGAGACGTCCGTGGGCAGCTACCTCTCAAGCTTCCTGTCGAGCATAACTGCTCCCGAGTTGGTCGGCGCCTTTGTCAAGTCCACTCTCGTCGGTCTGTTCATCGGCATCGTCTGCGCGCAGAAAGGACTCACCGTGCGCGGTGGCTCGGAGGGTGTCGGACGCGCTGTCAACGAGGCGGTCGTGCTGTGCTTCGCCGCCGTGTGGGTGATCAACTTCGTGGTGAACGCGACGATGCTGGGCCTGAATCCCGACATGTTGGTGAACCGGTGAAAGGCGTTCGACGATGACCGTGATCGACGACAAGGATGACGTTGCGGCGGAGCAGCCGATAAGTACCGGTGGCGGTGGATTCGGCTCCTACGGCAGTGACCAGCCACTGGTGCACGACCTTGGTGAGATCGCCAGGTTCCTGGTCGTCTCCGTCCGTCGCATGGCGGGTGTGCGGCATTACGGGTCGGAGGTGCTGCGCCAGGCCGGGATCGTCATCCTGTCCAGCTCGGGGATCATCTGGTTCATGATGGCGATGCTGGCCGCGGAGATCTCGCTGGAAGCCCACTATCTGCTGGGGCAGTTGGGGGCCGGGGGCTACACGGCGGTGTTCACCTCGACCGCTGACTACACGGTCGCCCCCGAGATGTGGGGCTGGATTCTGTCAGCGAAGGTCGCCTGTGGGCTGGTCGCCGAGCTCGGTTCGATGCGGATCAGTGAGGAAATAGATGCCCTCGAAGTCATGGGCATCGACTCGCGGTCGTATCTCATCAGTACCCGGCTCCTCGCGGTCGTCATCGTCACGCCGTTCATGTTCATCGCGGGCACGGGGCTCATGTACTACGTCAACTATGTGCTGAACGTCCATGTGTTCCACAGCGTGTCCGCGGGCGGCTATCTGTCCGTCTTCTGGGCGTTCCAGACCCAACAGGACCTGCTGCTCTCCCTCGTCATGGGTTCGATTATGGGAATCATGATCATCACTGTCGGCTGCTATTACGGCTACACGGCGAGTGGCGGCCCCGTCGGGGTCGGCAAGAACACGGCGAAGTCCATGGTGATCAATTTGATCATCGTCAGTGTGGTCGGCGCGATCTTCCAGCAGATGTTCTTCGGATCGCTGACTCGCGCGCCCATCGGATTCTAGCCGGTCGGAGACGGTGCGATCATGCTTATTCCGTGCCCGGGGCTCCTGCCGGATGTGGGGTCCGGAAGCTGATCTGGGGAGGTCCGGGGGCTCAGATCCAGGGTTGTCAGGCGTGTAACGCAGGTGCTCGACGGGTGTTTCTGGAGGGAAGGAATGGCGCATGTCCACAAGTGATGATCTTGTTGACGAGGCTGTCGATCCGTGGCCGCTGCCGGGTCAGCCGAAGCCGCGGGGCAAGGGGTCGGACGTCACCCACAGTGTGCAGATCCGTGATGTGCGGAAGTCGTTCGGTTCGTTCCACGTGCTGACGGGGCTCAATCTGAATTTCGCGGACAATGCGATCACCACGATTCTGGGGCCGTCCGGGACGGGCAAGAGCGTTCTGTTGAAGCACATCGTGGGCCTGCTCGAGCCGGATCACGGTGAGGTCGTCGTGTTCGGGCAGAACATCTGGAATGTCAGTGAGCGGGAGCGGCAGGAGATCCGTAAGCGGTTCGGTGTGCTGTTCCAGGACGGTGCGCTGTTCGGGTCGATGAACATCTTCGACAACGTCGCCTTCCCGTTGCGTAAGCATACCGACAAGAGCGAGTCGGAAATTCGCAAGATCGTGATGGCGAGGCTTGACGAGGTCGGTCTCACGCGGGCTGTCAACAAGACTCCGGGTGAGGTGTCCGGTGGTATGAAGAAGCGCGCGGGTTTCGCCCGGGCGCTGGTCCTGAACCCGAGCGTGGTGATGTTCGACGAGCCGGACTCGGGTTTGGATCCGGTGCGTACGAGTTTGTTGAACGACCTGATTCTGAAGTTGCACGCGGAGTATGGCGGCACCTATGTGCTGGTCACGCACGACATCCGTACCGCGCGTAAGGTGAGTGACTATGTCGGTGTGCTGTGGAAGGGGAAGCTCATCCACTACGGTGAGACGGAGGAGGCGTTCAACTCCGACATGCCTTTCGTCCGCCAGTTTTTGTCCGGAGATTCGGCGGGCCCCCTTGGGATGGACTGAATGATCTCTCGACGACTGGTCCTCGTCGTGGCACTGGTGGCGGCCGTCGGCATCGGCGGCGTCGTCTGGGTCGCGAACGACGACTACAAAGTGAAGTTAGTGATGCCGTCGGCGGCGCAGCTCGCCGACGGTTCGCCGGTATGGATCAACGGTTTCAAGGCAGGCTCGGTCGACCGCCTGGAAACCAGGAACAACAAAGCGGTTGTCACTGTCTCCCTGACCAAAAAATACGCACCTCTGCGCGATGGCACGACCTCGCGGGTGGAATGGAACTCCGCCATCGGCGAGCGGATGTTGACGTTGTATCCGGGTCCGGCCGAGAACGCGGGAATCCCGGAGAACGGCCTCATCGAGGGCCAGTCCTGGCAGATCGAGGTCGATCAGGTGCTCGCCGCGCTCGATCAGCCGACCCGCGACAAGGTCAACTCGCTGGTGAGCCAACTCAACCAGACGGTGGACGGTCGGGAACCGGATCTCGCCGCGACGCTCAAGAGCGCCGGATCGAGCGTGCAGGCGTTGGGTGAGATCCTGCAGGCGGTCGGACGCGATGGTCCGGCGATCCGTTCGCTGGTCACCCAGCTCCAGCAGATGATGGCGATCGGCGCTGATCATCGCCGGGACATCGCCACGGTGGTCAACAACCTGACCAGCGTGACCGGCGCGGTCGCCGGCCAGCAGCAGCAGCTCTCCGACAGTCTCAAGGAACTGCCGTCGACGTTGCAGACCGCGAAGGGCACCCTGGACCGGGTTCCCGCGGCGGGGGAGCCGACCATCGCCTTGCTGCAGGATCTCCAGCCGGCCACCGGCAGGCTGCCGTCGATTGCCAGGAATCTCAGCCCGGTGCTGACGGAGCTGCGTCCCAGCGTCGCCGAGCTCCGTCCGACGCTGGGGTCGGCGCAGGCGCTGCTGCGGGAGGCCCCCGGCCTGCTCGACGTCGCCCACGGCGTCGTCCCGCCCGTGACGCAGTTCGTGAACAGCATCCAGCCCGCGGTGTCCTTCCTTCGTCCTTACACACCCGAAGGAATCGGGATGTTGCACAACTGGGGGCAGGCGTTCGCGCCGTATGACGGGCAGGGACACACCTGGGCGGGTCTGCTCGCACCAGGCACCAATATGATCAACGAGAGTGTGGTGCAGCCACCCGGGTCACGGCGCAATCCCGAGCCGTATCCCGGCCAGCCGGTCGGGCAGCCGTGGGTGGATGCGACCGGAAGTGGGATGCGATGAGCGCCGGTCGTTCTGGTCGCAGGCGGGTCGTCGTCATCGCGGTGGTGCTCGCCGTCGCGGTGGCGGCGGGTGGGGCGGCGATGGCCGCGCGGGACGACGGCACGGTCGTCGTGACCGCGATGTTCGCCGACGCCAGTCCTCTCGTGGCCGGTAACGTGGTCAAGTCGGCGGGTGTGGACGTCGGCACGGTCACGTCCATCGGGCTGGAGCGTGGCCGCGCCCGGGTGCGGATGGCGTTGGACCGCAGCGTGCTGCCTCTGCACAACGATGTCCGCGCGACGATTACCACCCAGGACCTGCTCGGTGAGCGGTTCATCCGGCTGGAGCGCGGGTCGCCGTCGGCGCCGGTGCTGCCCGAGCCGGTGGTCATCGCGCAGACCCAGACCAACCGGGTCGTGGACCTGCAGGACGTGCTCAACGCGGTGGACACGCCGACCGCGACGGCCCTCGGCGCGCTGCTGACCACGGGTGGTGAGGGTTTGAAGGGGCAGGGGAAGCAGGCCGCCGGCGCGATCGCCGCGCTGGAACCCGCGATGACGCAGGCCCGTGACCTCGCCGCGATCCTCGACGAGCAGAACGCGTTGCTGACCAGGCTGGTGGACAGCGCCCAGCCGGTGGCGAGCGCGCTCGCCACCGACGACGGCCGCAGCCTGG
>NZ_CAAAFO010000074.1:55944-57324 GCF_900634715.1 Candidatus Protofrankia californiensis
GCGTCTGCCCGGGACGATGGCCAGCGCGCGGGCTACCCTCGCGGAGCTGTCCGGGGTTGCCGATCCGGCGACCCGTACGCTGGCGTCGCTGCGTCCGATCACCGACGACCTGACCGATATCACCGGTGAGCTGCACCGGTTCGCGGACGCGGCTGATCCGGCTCTGGCGTCTTTGCCGCCGGTCCTCGACCGCGCCAACGTGCTGCTGGACGAGGCCGCACCGTTGGTGAAGGCGCTGCGCCCGGCCACCCCGGACCTGGAAGGGGTGTCGGTCGCGGCCCGGACCCTGTCGGAGCAGGCGTTGAGCCTGCGGCTGACCAACCTGATGGAGTTCGCCAAGGGGTGGGCCATGGCCACCAGCGACTACGACGCCATCAGCCACTACTTCAAGGCCATGGTGCCGCTGTCACCGAAAGCGCTGGGGCAGACCGTCGGCGGGATCGTTCCCGGGGTGCCCGACGCGCCGATCCCCAGCCTGCCGCTGCCCGCGCCGCCGGAGCTGCCGCTTCCCGGCAAGACGGCCGCGTCGGCAACGCCCGCGGGCAGCGGGCAGCCCGCTGCGTCGCCGTCCACCCGGGGCGGCGCCTCGTCCGCGCCGGCACCCGGCGGCAGCGCCACCGGGCTGACCGAGCGACAGGAGAACTCCATGCTCGAGCAACTGCTGGGGGGGTTGTTGTAGCTATGACAACCCCGGAGATCCGCGCGCGGTCGCGTTCCTTCCGCGCGGGCGTCATCGTGTTCGCCATGCTGGCGGTGATCCTGTACCTGACGTTCAAGGCACAGACCGGGCTGCCGTTCGCGCCGACGACGACGGTGCGTGCGTCGATCAATGATGTCCACTCGCTGCGCGTCAACGACGGCGTCCGCGAGATGAGTAAGCGCATCGGCCGGGTCAGCCATATCGAGTACGCCAACGGCGCCGCGCTGGTGACCATGGAGCTTGACGGCACCGTGGATGTGTACCGGGACGCGCACGCCGAGATCTGGGACGTGTCGGCGTTGGCCACCAAGTTCGTCGAGCTGGACCTGGGTACCCGGGGGGCGGGCAAACTCGGCGACCGGCCCATCGAGGCGACCCGTAATGTGAATTCGGCGGACCTGTACCAGCTGCTCGACGTGTTGGACCAGCCGACCCGGGACGCGGCCACCAGGACGGTCCGTGAGCTCGGCGGGGGGACAGCGGGCCACAGCAAGGATCTCCAGGATCTGCTCAAGACCGCGCCCGATCTGCTCGACGACATCGGCACGGTGTCGCAGGCGCTCGCCTCCGACCAGACAGACCTGCCCGCGCTGCTGAAGGACGTCGACCGGCTGGCGGGCCGGCTCCACGGCCGGGAGCAGGAGATCGCCTCGCTGGTCGGTCAGGCCGACGAGACGGTG
>NZ_CAAAFO010000074.1:57679-58535 GCF_900634715.1 Candidatus Protofrankia californiensis
ACCCGCGGTCGAGGACCTCACCCACACCGTCGCGGACGCCAGGCCACTGGCGACGCCGGTGCGGCAGGCCGTCGGTGACCTCCTCACCCCGTTGCGGGTCCTCGCCCCGTACGCGCCCGAGATCGGCCAGCTGTTCGTCCGCGGCCACAGCTTCGTGTCCGAGGGGCCTGTTCCGGGTATTCGCTACGCCCGCCTCGGGGTCAACCCCGGTCTGGCGACCGTCACCGGCGGTCTGCTGCCGTCGGGGAACTACTACCAGAACCAGTATCCCCGGCCCGGTGAGGCGTCGCGGGATCGCGCCCAGGGACTTCCGGCGGGCATCCCGCTGGTAGGAGGCACCCGATGAGCGTTGTGCGGCAGCGGCTGGCAGGGGTGGCCCGCCGCGGACAGTCGACGTCGAGCAGGGTTCTCGGCCTGGTGGTGCTGCTGGCGCTGCTCCTAGTCGCGGTGGTGGCGTTCAACCGTAACCGCGTCGCGGTCACGCTCAGTTCCGGGGAGACGGTCAAGGCCGAGTTCACTCGGGCGTACAAGCTGGAGCCGTACAAGAGCGTCGTGAAGATGGCAGGCGTCAAGGTCGGCGATGTCACGGGTGTGGAGGACACCGACACACACACGGCCCTGGTGTCGATGAAGATCGACGATGGGGTTCTGGGGAAGCTCGGTGACCAGCCGTCCGCGGCGGTGCGGCCCACGCTTGTGCTGGGTGGCTCGTACTACGTCGAGCTCTCCCACGGGGGCGGCCGCGGCGGGTTCGGCGCCGGACACACGATTCCGGTGGCGCGGACCAGTGTTCCGGTCGAACTCGACCGGGTCCTCAGCGCCATCACCCCCGACGCGCAGCAGGCCATGCCGCGCA
>NZ_CAAAFO010000074.1:58606-59137 GCF_900634715.1 Candidatus Protofrankia californiensis
CCGTCGGACAGCTGGACGCCACGCTGCAAAACGGTGGGCGGCAGGAACTACGGGAACTCCTCACCGACGCGCCGGGGAGCCTGGCCCCCACCGCCGTGGTGCTCGACGCCGCCCGCGGCACCCGACCCGAGACCGACCTGACCGGGGTGGTGACCGGCCTCCAGCAGACGGCGTCGGCACTCACCCGCCAGGACGGCCAGCTCGATTCGATCATTGATTCGCTGGCCACGACCGCGGCGGCGCTGGCCGATGAGCGTCGTCCGCTCGCCCAGGCGGTGGCGACCGGACCGGAGACGCTGCGCACCACCCGGGCGGGTCTTGCCGACCTTGACGGCACCCTGCAGCGACTCACCACCACCGCCCAGGCGTTCCGGCCGGCGGCGCGTCAGCTCGACCCGTTGCTGGCCCAGCTCGACCCGGTGCTGGAACGCACCCTGCCGGTGGTGAGTGAGCTGCGGATCCTGCTGCAGGACGCCCGGCCGCTGGTGGACCGGCTCGTGCCCACCGCGCAGAACGCCACCGGGGTGCTGA
>NZ_CAAAFO010000074.1:59750-62170 GCF_900634715.1 Candidatus Protofrankia californiensis
CCGACGTGCGCGGGCCCGTGCTCGACCGGCTCAACGGCCCGATCAAGGACGCGGTGCTGTCGCCGTGGCACGGCACCGGCATCTACGCCGGCGGCGGCAACGACCACCTGTTCTACCAGGAGGCCGGTTACCTGCTCTCCGACGGCGCCGAGGTCTTCAAGTTCCACGACAGCAACGGCGCGGCCGGGCGGCTCATGGCCGGCGTCGGGGTGAACATCGCTGGCGGGTCGACGCTGCTGATGCCGTTGGAGGAGTACCTGGAGACGCTCGGTCTGCAGCAGCCCGCGGGCCCGCAGGAGGGCACCCGGCAGGGTGCTCCCGGCCTGATCCCGCCGCCCGCGGCGGGAACGAAAGCGGGCGGGCCCGGCCCGCTGCTGCCTGCGTTGAACCTTCCGCTGGTGTCGAGGAGTTCCCGATGAGTACATCCCTGCGGCGCCGCTGGGAACGGATCCGGACGGTACCCGGGCTGGGCCGGGACGTGACCGCGATGACCGCGCTCGTCGTGGTGGGCATCGTCGCGGCTGTGATCATCCAGTCCAAGCTGACCTCGACGCTCCCGTGGGCCGACCGGTCGGTCGTGAAGGCGGAGTTCGCGTCGGTGCCCGGGGTGAACCCGTCGAGTTCCAACATGGTCACGATCGCGGGCGTGAAGGTCGGGAAGATCTCCGGCTGGAAGGTGACCGACCGCGGAACGGCCCTGCTCACGCTGGAACTCGAGCCCGGTCACCCCGTCTACGACAACGCCCGCGCCGTGGTGCGGCCGAAGAACGCGCTCAACGAGATGTCGGTGGAGATCAACCCCGGCGGGGCGCCGGGCCACCGGTTGCCGGCCAACGGCATCATCCCGTTGAGCCAGACCGCCCGGCCGGTCCAGGCCGACGAGGTGCTCGGCCACCTCGACGACCGCACGCAGCTGGCCCTGACCGACATGCTCGTCGAGTCCGACGTCGCGTTGGCCCGCTCCGCCGAGCAGCTGCCCGGCGGGCTGGCGGCCACGGACAGCACCCTCACCGAGCTGCAGCCAGTGGTCGAGGCGCTGCAGACCCGCCGGGAGAAGATCAGCCAGCTCGTCACCGCGCTGTCGCAGATCTCCACGGCGGTCGGCGGGAACGACCAGCGGGTCGCCCAGCTTGCGACGGCGACCCAGCAGACACTGGAGACGTTGGCGAGCAACGACGGGGCGCTGCGGGACAGTCTCGCGCAGCTTCCCGGGCTGACCGACCAGCTCCGGGACACGCTGACCAGCACCCAGGAGCTGACCAAGCAGCTCAACCCGACGCTGGACAACCTCGACCGCGCCTCCGGCGACCTGCCGCAGACACTGGAACGGCTGGAAAGCACCGTCGACACGCTGGGCGCGACGGTCGACGCGGCAAAGCCCGTGATCAGCAAGGCCCGGCCGGTGGTCGCCGACCTGCGCCCGATGGTGAACGACATCGACGACTCCCTGGTGAACCTCAGGCCGGTCACCCGTAACCTCGACCGCGACACGCAGACGGTGATGTCGTACCTCACCGACCTCCAGGCGTTCGTGTACAACACCTCGTCGGTGTTCGGCGCGGGCGACGCCCAAGGCAGCATCATCCGCGGGCACCTGATCGTGCCTCTCCCCGGTGCCGGAGTGTTGCCGAAGCAGCCACCGAACGGCTATTTCCCGGGCGCGGAGAACGGTCTGCCCCCCACGTCCCAGAGAGGCAGCCGATGAGACAGATGCTGACCGGGTCACTGGGCCGGCTGGTGACCGTCCTGCTGTTCCTCGCCGCGAGCTTCGCGATCCTGTTCTACCTGTTCACCGGTACCGGTGTGCGGATACCGGTGATCGACAGTGGCGAGTACACGTCCGTCGCGGTGCTCACGGACGTCGACAACGTGGTGACGGCGAGCCGGGTGCAGATCGCGGGCGTGCATGTCGGCCAGGTGCGCGCGGTCACCCGGCAGGCCGACGGGATGCGGGTCGAGTTCTCGGTGGACAAGCAGATCGCCCCGCTGCATCAGGGGGTGACCGTGCGGCTGGGGGAGCGTTCCCTCGTCGGTGAGGGCTACCTGGACATCACCGATGGTGATGGTAGGGCGTTGCCGTCCGGGAGTAGCATCCCCGCTGACGGGGTGAAACCGAGCGTGCAGTTACGGGACGTGCTCACGAGCCTGGACACGGACACCCGCGAGGAACTGGGCAGCCTGCTGCGGTCGTTGGGCGAGGGGACCGACGGCACCCAGCCCGACGTGTCCGCGGCCCTGGCCGGGTTGGGTGACCTCGGCCGGGAGGGGCACACCGCCCTGGACGCCATCGCGGCCCAGTCCGACGATCTCAAGGCGTTGGCGCAGCAGACGTCCACGGTGCTGCAGGCCCTCGACACCGGCCAGGGGCAGATCGCCGCCCTGGTGGGCAACGCCAACCGGCTGACCGGGGCGACCGCGGA
>NZ_CAAAFO010000074.1:62544-62984 GCF_900634715.1 Candidatus Protofrankia californiensis
CGTCAACCCGATGCTGTCCTACATCAAACCCTACGGGCCCGAACTGGCGGCCTACCTCGCCAACTTCAACGCGGTTCTCCAGTACACCGACGAATCCGGAGCCCATTACCTCAGACTGATTCCCCTGGTCAACGAAAAATCCGTGCAGACACCCGTGCCGTTTGAGGTGCTGACCTACACCAACCCGTATCCGGCACCCGGCACGGGCGCGAAACCCGGACCCTTCAGCGGGCCGTACCCACGGGTGGAGCAAAACGGCGGATGAGGTTTCGCAGACCCGCCTTCCGGCGCCCGGCGGCGCGGTGGATCCGTTCACCGCGGCTGCCGGGCGCGCGGTGGCGTCCGTCCGCGTGGTGGCGCCCGTCCGCGCGGCAGTGCGCCGGGTTCGCGGTCCTGGCGGTTGTGGCGCTGGCGGCGGGCATGGGGCTCACCCGGGTCCG
>NZ_CAAAFO010000074.1:63054-64686 GCF_900634715.1 Candidatus Protofrankia californiensis
CTCGGACACCACGACGGCGTCCTTCCTGCCCGCCGGGGATCCGGCGCAGCGCGCGTTGCAGGAGTCCGCGCGTTCCTTTGGCGGCGATCCGGTCGTCATCCTCGCGGAGTCGGCGAACGCCCGTGAGCTGCTCGGCACCGAGGAGCTCCCCAAGCTGGTGGGGTTGGAGGGGACGCTCGCGCAGCTACCTGACGTGGCCGTGGTCTACGGCCCGGGGACCGTGCTGAACCAGATCGCGGGTTCGGCGCAGAACCTGCTCGCGACCTTGTCCGGCAAGCGTGACGCCCTGCGGGCCACGGCCGAAGAGCAGGCGCGTGCCGACGGTCGTTCCGACGCCCAGGTCACCGAAGCCGGCGACGCGGCGGTCGCGGAGTTCGACCTGCGCTACGGCAGCCTGCTCGTGCGCGGTCTGCCCGCCGGTCTGCCCACGATGCGCAATCCGGCTTTCGTCACCGCGGTGGTGTTCGAGCAGGGGGGCGCTCCCCGGCAGCAGTGGCGGTTCGTCGTGCCGTCACCGAACGCCGTCGCCATCCTCGTCCGTCCCCGGGAAGGCCTGGACCAGGCGGGAACCGAGCGGTTGGTCGCAGCCGCGCGCAGGATGGCGGAAACCGCCGGGCTGCGGACGACACGGCTGACCGTCACCGGCATGCCCGCGGTCGCCGCCGATCTCGGTGGGCAGGTACGGCGCGAGATCCCCCTGCTCGGCGCGCTGGCCCTCGGGTTGATCGCCGCGTGCTACGTGCTGGTGCCCTGGGTGCGGCGCAGACGCCACCGGCTGCTGCCCCTGGTCGCGACACTCGGCGCGACAGTGCTCACGCTCGCGGCCCTCGGGTGGCTGGGGCATCCGCTCTCGCTCGGGGTCGTCGCCTTCCTTCCCATCCTCGTCGGGATCGGCAGCGACTTCCCTGCCTACCTGATCCGGGGAGCCGACCCGCGGCGCGTGCTCGTAGCGGCACTGGCCAGCGCCGCGGGTTTTGCCTCCCTGGGGCTGTCGCCGGTGCCGTTCGTCCGGGACCTCGGACTCGCGCTCGCGGCCGGTGTCCTGGTGGCCGTCGGGCTGGCGATCCTGTTCCGGTACCGGGTCGTGAACACCGAGGTCGAGCAGCCACCGGCGGACGACGAGCCGGTACCGACGATGTCGCGTGCACGCCGGATCGGTGTGCTGATCGTGCTTGTCGCTGTCGCGGGACTGGGCTGGTCGGCGCTTGCGTTTCTCGATGTCGAAGCCCGGCCGGACCGGCTCGCCCAGGGCGTGCCCGCCCTGGCCGACGCGCAGCACGCCGAGGACGTGCTCGGATCGTCGGGCGAAGTCCAGATCCTGGTCAGCGGGGTGAACGTGGTGACGCCGGAGGCGTTGGCCTGGATGCGACAGGCCGAGGACACCACCATCCGGCGCTTCGGCGGCGACCTGCATCCCATCGTGAGCCTGCCCGGCCTGTTGGCCTTCCTCGGCTCCTCGCCGACACCCGACCAGATCACGGCCGGACTCGAGCAGCTCCCGCACTACCTCAGCGCCGCCGTCGTGCGCGACGACGCCCGGCAGGCGGTGATCAGTTTTGGTGTCGAGCTCCAGGACGTCGCGAAGCAGAAGATCCTGCTGCACGATGTGCGTGCCTCGTTGCCCCCGCCGCC
>NZ_CAAAFO010000074.1:65396-83305 GCF_900634715.1 Candidatus Protofrankia californiensis
GCGAGAACGGAGGCGAAGGTGTGAAGGTCACGTTACCGGGCCTACCGGGCCTACCGGGCCTACCGGGCCTGCCGGGCCGGTTATGGGCCCGTATCGCCCTGGCGTTGCTGATACCGCTGGTCATCGCCGGGCTCGCGTTCCTCATCGTGCCGTTGGTGGTCGGGCTGCCCGGCGGCGCCGCTTTCCGCGTCGACGGCACCGTGGTGACCAAGGATCAGCTGCATAACCGGGTCAAGGTCCTCGGTGCTCTCTACGGGATTCGTGAGCCTGTCGGGGGCACGGAACTGGAGCAGTTCCGCCGTGACGTCGCCAAGGCCGTCGCGGTCGGGATGATATTGGACAACGCCGCCGCCGATCATCAGATCGTGATCGCGGACAAGTCGGCCCGCGACACCCTCAACAAGATGATCGACGAGCAGATGGGGTCGGACGGGCAGCGTGCCTTCACCGACCTGCTGGGCAAGCTGGGGGTGTCCGAGAACGACGTCCTCGACGAGATCAAGCGTCAGCAGCGCACGGCACGGCTCTTCCAGGACGTGACCGGACCGGCGGTCGTAACCGTCGGTGACGACCAGCTGCCCTCGTACTACGACAGTCACACAGCGGACTTCCTGGTTCCCGAGCAGCGACACCTGCGCAACACCGTGGTCGCCACCAAGGAGCAGGCGGACCAGGTGGTGCAGCGTGCCGGCTCCGGGACGGACTTCGCCGCCCTCGTGAACGAGACGTCGCTGGACGAGGCGACCCGGAGCACACAGGGCGATCTGGGGCTTGTTGTCGCCCCGCAGCTGGAGTCCGCGTACGCGAAGGCCGCCTTCGCCGCTGCGGTGGGTTCGGTGTTCGGTCCGGTGCAGACCCGCTTCGGGTGGAACGTCGGTCAGGTCCTGGAGAGCAAGCCGAGCACCCAGCTGCCCTACGAGCAGGTCAAGGACCAGGTACGTGACGCGCTTCGCTCCGAGCGTGCGCTCGCGGTATGGCGGACGTGGCTCGCCGAACGGATCAAAGCGGCGGACGTGGAGTACGCCGACGACTACCGGCCCGCGGATCCCGACGCGCCGCCACCCGACGAGTCCGCGGCGGTTCCGCAGCCGGGCGCGAACGGCGCGCAACCACCGTCATTGTCCGTTCCACCGTCGTCCGTTCCGCCGTCGCGATGACCGCCGCGATACTGCAGGTGGTGTTCGCGGCCGCGTTCTTCGGAATCGGCCGGTGGGGACGTCGACATGCCGCTGAACTCGTGCCGACATCCCTGTCGGCGGAGGGGCAGGCGAAAAAGGAACGGTCATTGCGTCGGGGCGCGTGGTCCTGTCAGATCATCGCGGTGTTCTTCGTCCTGCTCGGCGTGGTCGGGCCGATCCTGCCCAGCTGACCAGGGGGCAAAGGCGGCGTGATCATGTTTTATGTTTTCGCGCCGCCGGCAGCCGGTCAGTTCTCCTGCAGCCCTGCCACAATGGTCCGCCGGGCCTCGTCGGCCATTGTGTAGGGCACATACAGGGTGAAACGGTCGATCAGGCCGTCGAAACGGCGCCGGATATCCTTCGCGACCGCAGCCGGTTCGCCCACCACCGCGAACGTGTGCAGCACGGTGTCGTCCACGAGCTCGGTCATGACGTCCCAGTCGTTCTGCTTGGACAGCCGGTGGAGCTCTGTGTGCAGGTCACCCCAGCCGTGCAGCTCCAGGACGCCGCGGTAGGCCGGCGTGGCCCCGTAGAAGGCGATGCGATTACGTACCGTCCGCACTGCTTCGTCGTAGCTTTTCTCGTCGAGCCCGGTGGCCACCAGTCCCGTGTAGGACAGCGTGAACTGCTCCCGCTTCTTTCCGTTTTCATGGAGCACCGACTCCACGTTGGGGAGCGTGACCTCCCGCAGGTAGCGTTCCGTGGTGAACGCATGCACCAGCATTCCGTCGGCGACTTCCGCGGCAACCGAGGTCATCTTCGCTCCGACCGCGGCGATCAGAACCGGCGGCGGGCCGTAGGGGTTGGGGCCGGGATTGAACGTCGGCGTCATCAACGTGTGCTGGTATATGTCACCGCGGAAGTCAAGAGGTTCCCCGTGGTGCCAGTTACGCCATATTGCCCGCATGGCCAGGACGAACTCCCGCATCCGGTCGGCCGGTGCGGACCACGGCATGCTGAAACGGCGCTGAATATGTGGTTTGATCTGAGATCCCAGACCTAATACGAACCGACCGGAACTGAATGCTTGAAGATCGTTCGCTGTTGACGCCATGGTCATCGGGTTACGGGCGAACGCCACGGCTATGGCCGTCCCGACCTGTAGCCGCGGCGAGCGGTCCGCAGCCAGGAGCAGTGGCAGAAACGGGTCGCGGCCGACCTCGGTCGTCCATACCCCGTCGTAGCCGATCTGCTCAGCCTCCGCGATCTGAGCCGAGATACCAGCGATGTCCGCACCGCTGGTCCCGTCTATAGATCCACCGATGTGTCCGTCAACCAGCACTGCCAGCTCCTTCTGATCGTCACGGTGGCGGTTCGTGCCTGCTACCGGGGTCGATTCGCCCCGCGCAGGTCGGATGCCGTGCCTTGACGACCCGGTGGCGCACGGTTGGGCCCGCCGGTCGCGAACGCCGGTGAGGATCATCGTTTCTCCTGGTCGGCCGCCCGGATACGGGAAGCCGACCAGCGCTGTACCGAGCAGAAGACCGATGCCGAGATCAAGGCGCGGTCGACGTACGACCGATCGTGGAGAATTGACTCCGACGGCGAGAAGTAAATCAGGAGTAACTTAATGGGTCAACAACTCCCATCCCTCCAGCGGCCTGCGACGGTGCCGGTCCGCGGGCTCGGACTCCGGCTGAGGACTCCGGTTGAGGGCGTTGCCGTCGGATCGTGCTGTTGTCCGCCGGCCTCGGCAGGGGAGCTTGGGTGAGATCCGCATCCGAACGGGACGGCAGGGGGAGCAGACGGTGAGTGAGAGTGGTGGCAGAGGCACGATCACGAGGACTCCGCGCCCACGCAACCGCAGAGCTCAGATCATCACTGCGGCCAGCGACCTGTTCTATCGATTCGGTTATCACAACGTGGGTACCGAGGACATCGCCAGCGCGGTCGGGATCACCGCCGGCGCGCTCTATCGACATTTCCGCAGCAAGGAAGAGCTGCTGGCGTGCACGCTGACCGACAGTTTCGAGCTGGCGGCGGCCGTCGTCGATCGGCATCGCTGCGGTCAGCTCACGGCCATGGTGCAGGACCTGGCTGAAACCGCGGGCAGGCGGCGTGATCTCGGAGTGTTGTGGAGCCGGGAAACCCGCCATCTCAGCGACGAGCAGCGGCAGCGAATGCGGGAGAGGTTCTTCGCGTTCCTGTCGGGCTTTGTCGCCGCCATGAACGACACGCGCGACGAGCTGAGCCGAGATGACGCCGAGCTGCTGGCATGGTGTGCACTCGCCGTGCTCACCAGCCCTTCCTACCACCGGGTCTCGGCCCCGCCGGAGGCGATGGTCGCGCTGCTTCGCAGGATGGCCCTGTCGGTGTGTACCGCCGACATCGCCGGCGCCGCGTCCGAGGTCCCGGGTACGGATCCCGGCGCTGCTGAGACGGGCCTGTCACCCCGGGTGCGTCGTGAGGCGCTGCTGGTGGCCGCGGCCCGGTTGTTCAGCAGCCGTGGCTATCAGACGGTGACCATGGAGGAGGTCGGCGCCGAGGTCGGGGTGACCAGCACCGGCGTCTACCGGCATTTCGCCACAAAGGCCGACCTGCTGACGGCGATCGTCGCGCGCGCGGCCGAGCCCCTGCAGCTGGGAATGTCCCGAGCGCTGTCGACTGCCACGACCGCCTTGGACGGACTGGAGAACGCGGTGGTGGCTTACATCGACTTCGCGATGGCACATACTGATCTCGTCAACGTGCTGGTCGCCGAGGTTATGAACCTACCGTATCCGAATCGTCACAGAATCCGTAAGACGCAGCACGATTACGTTGCGGAATGGGTGTCCCTGATGGAGGTCACGCACCCGGAGCTGGACCGGTCCGCGGCGCTTTTTCGTATCCACGCTGTGCTGATGGTGGTCAACGACGTGGCACGCACGGCCCATCTGCGAAAACAGCCAGGGGTAACGGATAAGTTGCAGTTGGTTGCCGCTCGCATCCTGCACGGCTGATATCCGGCCGGCGACACCTGCCGGCCTGCCTACGCCGGCTGGAAGCCCTGACGACGGGAGCCTCGACGAAAGGGCCTTGTCAAAGGACCTTGACGAGGCGACTTGACGACGTGACCTGAATCACCTACGGTTTGTCCCGAAGTAAATTCTGCAACACATGGACCTGGGCTCTGGGGCTGTGGCTGACTCTGCCAGAGGGGGCGACGGACGTCGGGGGGCGCTGTCGTCGCGATCGGTCACACTTCGGATGTGGAGGACAAGGGACAGTGGCGTCACCATATTCCACTACTACATTGGCACAGGGAGACCTCCGGGTTCGGCAGGGGGTGCTGGTCTCGGCATTACATGTGGCGGTGGATGCGGCTCCGGCCGAACCCGGCAGCCGGTTGGCCTCGGCTCTTGCGGCCAGGCTCGAGCGGATTGACGGCGAATCCATCGGCACGGAACTCCAGGCGGGGCACTCCGCCCGGGCCTGTGACCTCCTTGCCGAGCTCAGTGCCGTGCAGACCGATCTGCGCGAGCGCACGTTGGGAATGCCGTTCCAAGCACTGAGCCGAATCCGCGAGGAGCTCGCTCGGGTGCGCCGGGCAACGACCTCCGCGGAGGTCATCGCGTCCGCTCCGGCCGCCTTGTGCGCGGCCTGTGGATTCGACCGGGCGATGATTTCCAGCCTGCGCGGTTCGACCTGGCTGCCGGCTACGCTGCATGTCGAGGTCGACACTGACAGTGCGGTCAACGCGGCGTTTCGGGACTTCATCCAGGACGTGAGGATTGCGTTGACGTCCTCGATGCCCGAAGCCGAACTCGTCCGCCGGAAGGCGCCGGCGCTGATCCAGAACGCGCAGTCCGAGACCCGAGCCTTCCGTCCACTGATCGAGGTGTCCCAGACGCGAGAGTATGTCGTCGCGCCGATCATCGCGGGTGGTTCGGTCGTCGGCTACCTACACGCGGACACATATTCGTCGGGGCGTCGCCTGACCGGTGACGACCGCGACCGCATCCAGATCTTCGCCGACGGCCTCGGCCTGATCCTCGAGCGCACGGTGCTTCTCGAACGTCTTGCACTGCAGCGCGAGCGGATCGGGAAGGCGTTCTACGCCGCCCGAACGATGACCGAGGGGCTCAGCGCCGCCCCGGTCCAGCTCGTGCGGCAGAACATTCCGGCTACGGAATCCAGGCCGCCGGTGTCGCTGCCGTCCATGCTCGCGGCCTCGGCGCCCCGTCTCCCGGACGGGCTCACCCCACGGGAGCGGGAGGTGCTCGCTCTGCTGGCCAGCGGAGCGACCAACGCACAGATCGCCGATCGCCTGACCGTTTCCGAAACTACGGTGAAATCACACGTGAAGCACATCCTGCGCAAGTTGCACGCGTCGAACCGAGCCGAGGCGATCGCCCGGTACCTGTACCTCGCGCGCAGTCAGGACCGCGCGTTATGACCGCGGCGGCCCCTGACCGCAAACCCAGCATGTTTCCGACGCCTGCCGGCGACCGAGGCTGGCGACGGCGTGGACGTGATCTCGCCGCTCGCATCGAATTCATGCATTGTGAGGTTCGTGCTGCCCTCCACGTGGAGCCGACGGCATCCGTTGTTCCCGATGGCCTGTCAACGTCGGCCGAGATCGTCTCCACCCTGACCGGGCACTGCATCGACCGGTTACGAGTCGTCACCGGTCCCATCAGCGAGGCCGGCCTACACCTGTACCGTCTCATCCTGGATCTACAGGAACTCGCTTTCGACCTCTACCAGTACGACCTGAACCTGCGCACACGGCGGTTCACCGACTGCGCCGCCGGACTGCAGCGTCTGCGAGGGCTGCCGAGCTCGGCGGACCTGCTGGATCAGGTGTGCCAGGAACTGGTACATCGGTGCGGGTTCGGTCGCGCGGTGCTCTCGCGGGTGGAAAACGGCGTCTGGCGTCCGTGGATGGCCTACTTCAGCAACGGTGACGAGTTCGAGTCATGGTTTGCGCGCTGGGTCGACCAGCCGATTCCACTCGAGGGCCTGACGCCCGAGACCAGGCTGCTGACCGAGTGCCAGCCCACGGTCGTGTACGACACCGCGAGCACGAACGTCCACCGGCCGATCATCGTGGAGTCCGGGCACTCCAAGTCCTATGTCGTGGCCCCGGTGATGCGTGGGACGGACGTCGTCGGTTTCCTGCACGCGGATCACCATCCGTCGTCGCGTCGCGTCGACGATGTTGACCGGGACGTTCTCTGGATGTTCGCCGAGGGCTTCAGTCACGTCTATGAACGAGCCGTGTTGATGGAGCGTCTCCGTACTCAGCGCAACCACGTCCGCGAGATCCTCTCCTCGGCGGTCCAGATGATGAACGAGTTCTGTGACGCGGGCATCGATCTCTCGCGGCATGCGGACACCGGAGCCATGCCTGGCAACGGTGTCCTCCCCGCCCCGATCGCCGCCGCGCACACCGGCGGCGATCTCACCGCGCGGGAATCGGAGGTCCTGGAGCTGATGGTGGCGGGCGCTACGAACAGCGCCATCGCGGAAACGCTCGTCATCGCCGAGGAGACCGTGAAGTCACATGTGAAACACATTCTGCGCAAGCTCGGCGCGGTGAACCGGTCTCAGGCGATCGCGGGATCCCTCGGGATGACCATGCGTGAAGTCAATGCCTGAACCGCGATTCATGATCGTGGTGAGTGCGGCGCCGATCCTCACCAGATAGCCGATTTTCACCGGATGGTGACGGCGAACCTCTGTGGTGACCGCGGCTGGAAACAGCCGCGGTCACCACAGACAGAGCGCTGTAGTCGGTACAGCGGTCGTCAGTGCAGCGCTCGCCGGTTGAGCTCCACCTCTACGGAGCGCCGAGCAGGCCCAGTTCGGACCGGCCGAGCAGGTCGTAGGCCTGGTCGGTCGTCAGCGGGTGGAACGGTCCGCCACGGGCGTCCCGGTAGAGCCGCTCCAGGACGTGCCCGCGCCGGAAGGCCGAGCCGCCGACCAGACGGAGCGCGGCGTCCGTCACCTTGATCGCCGTCTCGGTCGCGGCGACCTTGGTGACGTCGACGAACGCCGCCCGCGCGATCGGGTTCCACTCGGCGTCACGGCCCTCGATGAGGATCCGGGCGGTCGTCTCCAGCGCCCGGGCCGCCGTCTCCGTCTCCAGCAGAATCTTGCCAAGCCCGTACTGGATGTAGCCGATCCCCTTCAGGGCGACGTCCTTGCCCTCCTGCGTCGCACCGAGGGACTTCTTCTTGAGGATCTCCCGGGTCTCGGTGTAGGCCTTCTCCGCGAGGCCGAGGTAGACACCGGAGAAGCTCAGCGACGCCCACTCGAACTCGCCGAAGAGGCCGTTACGGAAGTTGCCGCCGTACGACGAGGCCGGCACGTAGACCTTGTCGAAGACGAGCGTGTGGGTGCCGGTCGCGCGCATCCCCAGGGTGTCCCAGGTCTCGATGACGCTGATCCCGGGCGTGTCGATCGGGATGACGAAGACGGACTCGCGGGCCGCGTGCTCCTGGAAGTCCTCGGGCAGCTCCCCGGAGGGGTCGGTGACGGTGGCGTTGAAGGCGACGATGTCGGCCCCCAGGCAGAGGGTGGCCCAGGTCTTCTTGCCGCTGATGTGCCAGCCGCCCTCACCGTCGGGGACCGCCACGGTGTCGGCGAGGCCGGTCAGCCCGGCCCGGTCCTCGCTGAAGGGCCCACAGACGATCTTGCGCTCGTTGACGACCTCGGAGAAGACCCGCTCGCGGGTCTCCTCGTCCAGCAGGCCACGGAAGATACCGATCATGGTCTGGTGCATGTTGAACGCCAGCGCGATGGCCGGGTCGCCCTTGGCGAGCTCCCTGGACACCAAGGTAGTGGTCCAGATGTCGGCGCCGAGGCCGCCGTACTTCTTCGGGACGGCCAGGGCAGGCAGGCCGCTCTCCTTGTAGAGCGGCACGAGCTCGGTCGGAAAGCGGTTCTCGGCATCAGCCCGTGGTCCGGCCTCAGCGAAATGCTTCGCCAGCGAACGGGCTATCTGTATCACCTCGGCCTGCTCGGCCGGGGTTATTTCCACGTCGTGCTTCCCCATACCGCAACTCACTCCCAACCATCGACGACCATGTGCTCGTAAACCTAATCGCGACGCCTCCCGTCGGAATCTCCCCACAGGAGAGATTCTGCCCTTCGACGGGGTGACACAACCCTGGGAACGGCCGCTTGCCAGGGAGATTCCGGCGGCGTGCCACAGGCGTGCTGTCCATGGACGCACTCGGTCCGCGACCGTGGCTTCTCATCGTTACGAGGGCACGGCGAGCCGGTCACCGTCGACCGGTGGGGGATCTTCCGCGGCCGGACCGCGTGGCGGCGCGTGCCGCGCTGGCCTGCCGGTTCACCCGAAGGGGCACCGTCTTTACCCCCGGAGGATGAGGCGGCATCTTCAAACTGGTTCTACGGTTGGGTCACCTACCTGCCGACCGGATCGGCAGCGTCTTTCCCAGGTTCCCTGGGGGGGGCCGCGGGTGCGTGCGAAAACCATGATCGTGTATCCTTCGGCCCGCTGGTACTCCAGAAGGAGGGGTGGCCAGATGTCTTCTCAGCGGTTCGCCGTGTTATCGCTGAAGGCGTTTGGTGAACGCGCGGCGAAAGCGCACACCCGGTACGTTGACCAGACAACGGTATCGGGATCCAGCGCTACCGGCCGGTGGGAAGCCGTTCAGTACCTCCGGCCAGACCTTCCACGGCTACGACTCCGACGGCTGGATCAGGCGGGAGCCGACGTACTGGGACGCGGTCGCCCCGCTGCACGCCCCGGGCCTGCCGGTGTCGATTCACCGCGGCGTCACCGGCCCGGTGCTCACGGGCGCGACGGTCGCCTGACTCCCAATCAGGCCAACCAGGATCGAAACGGAGTACATCGATGAGCCGGGCCACCGAACACGCCGAGCGCTGGACGCAGGCGATCACGAGTGACACCGACGTGGCGATCACTTTGTACACGGACGACGTCCGGTACGAGGACCATCAGGATGCCGACCAGGTTCCTGACACGGCCCCCAGCAAGGCCGACCTCCGGGAGCAGCTTGCTCCGTACTCGAACAAGGATGCCGACAACGGTATGGGAATTCATCGTTTCGAGGTGCTTGAAGCGATCGAAACCACCGGGGGCAACGGGTCGCAAGCCGTCACGATCCTGTGGCGCTGGACCGGTGAGCATCTTGCCGGGTACCAGGGTGTGCCTACCGAGGGCAAGAAGCTCACCACCCGGGGGCAAACCTGGCACCAGTTCGATGCCGACGGCAGAATCGACCGTGAGCTGACCAACTGGAACGACACGCCGGTATTCCAGCAGCTCGGGTTGCCAGTCCGCACCCCGCACCACTGGGAGAAGGACGTCGATCCTGGTTCGTCGGACTGAGCAGGCGGACCGGAGTCGGCGCCGCTGCGCCAATCGTGGGAGGTACCGGTGGCATTACCCCAAGCATGGCATCAACGACTGAGACTTCCGGCGGTGGCGGCGCCGATGACCGACGTGTCGGGCCCCGATCTTGTGATTGCCGCCGCTGTGCACGGCATCATCGGTACTTTTCCTACCCATAACGCGAAAAGCACTGACGAGTTGGACGCATGGCTGTCACACATTGCTGCGGCGACGAAGCGTACTGACTCCGTGTCCTCGCCCGTTGCCCCGGTGGGCGCCAATCTCGTCGTGCACCGATCCAACGCACGGCTGTCCGGCGACCTGGACTGCCTGCTGCGGCATCGCCCCGAGATCGTCATTACCAGCGTGGGGTCTCCCGCGGCAGTGATCGGGCCGTTGCACGATGCCGGCATCCTGGTGCTGGCCGACGTGGCGAGCCTGCGCCACGCCTACAAAGCGATCGAATCCGGTGTGGACGGCCTGGTGCTGCTGTCCGCCGGTGCCGGCGGACAGACCGGGTGGGCCAATCCGGTCTCCTTCGTACGGGCTCTGCGCAACGACTACGACGGGATCCTGGTCCTGGCCGGCGGCATCAGCGACGGTCATGGTGTTCTGGCCGCTCGGGCCGCCGGTGCCGACCTGGCCTATCTCGGTACTCGATTCATCGCTACAACCGAGAGCCTGGCCTCTGCGGAGTATCAGCAAGCGGTGGTCGAGGCCACGCTCGACGATATTGTATCTTCGGTGCAGGTCAGCGGCCTGTCGGCCAACGTGCTCAGAAGTTGGCTCGAGGCCCACGGCGTGACGCAGGCTCCGCCCACCGGCCTCGACGGCAACGCTCATGCCGGCTTCGCCCAGGACCGGCTGCTTGCCCAGCATAACGTTTGGGCGGCTGGCCACTCGGTGTCCGGAATCGACACGGTTCTCGACATCTCGGTGTTGGCGGAACGGCTTGCGCACGAATACCAACAGGCCCAGGACTTGCTTCTACAAGCCCCGGTGAACGGCATTTCCAGAAGGTGGAGGTAGAGCACTCATGTGGGGCACGCTGCCAGAGGTATTCGATCGGGCCTGTCTGTACTACGCGAATTCGACGGCGATCGTCGATGGCGATCGCCGGCTGACCTACCGGCAGATGCAGACGTGGGCCAACCGGGTTGCTCACGGGCTCGGCGCGTTAGGGGTCACCAAGGGGGAGAGGGTCGGCCTGCTCCTGCCCAACGTCTTGGAGTTCATCCCGACCCAGCACGGCATCTGGAAGGCCGCAGCGGTACTGGTACAGCTGCCGACCCGGGCTGCCGCCGCCGGTCATCGGGCCAATCTGAAGCAGACCGCGGCGACCACGCTTATATATCATGCACAGTTCGACGCGATTATCGCCGAGGTGGTCACCGGGTTGCCCGACCTGCGGCGGGTCATTCGACTCGACGACGGACGTGGGCCCGCGGACACGACTGTTCC
Source organism: Candidatus Protofrankia californiensis (assembly GCF_900634715.1). Taxonomy (GTDB): domain Bacteria; phylum Actinomycetota; class Actinomycetes; order Frankiales; family Frankiaceae; genus Protofrankia; species Protofrankia californiensis. Next base: position 76,347 of record NZ_CAAAFO010000074.1, read on the forward strand.
CGGTATCCTCGACTATGCGACGCACTTCGACTCGCAACCGGACACCCCCCCCTCGGTGGCTATTTCAGAGGATGACGAGGCATATGTGCTCTTCACCTCCGGAAGTACCGGAGAGCCGAAGGGTGTGATCAATTCCCACTTTACGTGGGCGCATTACAGCATCACCGCCGGCCTGGAGATCGGCGACATCCGGCCGGGTGAGGTTTTTGCCCACGGCGCTCCGTTGACCCATTACACCCAGATTTTCGTGATGCCGACCTTTCTGCGCGGTGGCACGAATGTGATGTTGCCGGGGCTGGACGTCAATACTCTTCTCGAGAAGATCGAGAAGGAGAAGGTGACGGCCACGGCCGTGGTCCCGACGATCGTCTATCTGTTGCTCGATCACCCTGATCGGGCGAAGTTCGACCTCTCGTCGCTCAAGACCATGATCTACGCGGGTGCCCCGATCGCTCCCGAACGTCTCCGTGAGGCACTCGATATATTCGGCCCGATCTTCATTCAGGCCTATGCCGGTACCGAACCGGGGTACGTGTCGTGCCTGCGGAAAGAGGACCACCGGGTGGACACCGAGGAAGGTGTCAAGCGGTTGGCGTCGGCCGGCCGGCCGCTGCCGTATGTGAAGCTGACCATTCAGGACGAGCAGGACCGGCCGCTGCCAGTCGGCGAGCCGGGCGAGATCTGCTCCCAGCAACTCGGACAGATGCTCACCTACGTCGACTCCTCGCGCAACGCGGAGGCGCTGCGCGGCGGCTGGGTCCACACCGGCGACATCGGCTTTGTCGACGACGACGGGTTTCTTTACATCGTGGACCGCAAGAAGGACTTGGTGGTAAGCGGCGGCTTCAACGTCTTCCCGCGGCAGGTGGAGGACGTGCTGCTGACCCATCCGGCGGTCGCTCAGGCGGCTGTTTTCGGTGTACCGCACGAGAAATGGGGCGAAGCCGTATTCGCCGTCGTGGTCACCAAGCCCGGCCAGCGTGTCGGCGAGGACGAGCTGATCATTCACGTCAAACACCAGCTGGGCAGCGTGCCCGCGCCCAAGTCGATAGTGTTCACCGACCAGCTGCCGGTCAATCCGGCTGGAAAGGTCGACAAGAAGACGATTCGCGCGCCCTACTGGGCCGGTCGCACCCGCCAGATCGGATAGCTCCGCCGAACGCCGGTCGCCACCTTCCTGGCAGCGTGACTGCACGCCAGCCCGATCGGCCTGCGAGATGAGGAAGAACCATGGGAATGACGATGAGTTCTCACAGCCGTACCGGCCATGCCGGCCCAAGCCTGTCCGAACGGTCTGCGCCGGCGGTTCCCCTCGTGGACTCCGCCCACTTCCGTGATGTCCTCTCACGCTTCGCAAGCGGGATTGTCGTCGTGACGGCGATAGCGGGGGACCAGCCGGTCGGCCTGACCTGCCAGTCGTTCACGTCGCTGTCCCTGGAACCGCCGATGGTTCTGTTCTGCCCGGCCAAGTCGTCCACGTCCTGGCCCGCGGTGGCAGCGGCGGGAAACCTGTGCATCAACATCCTCAGCGAAGGGCAGGACGAGGTCAGCAACGGGTTCGCGCGAAGCGGTGCGGACAAGTTCGCCGGAGTCGACTGGACGCTGCTGCCCAACGGCTCGCCGGCGCTGGACGGCGCTGCCGCCCACATCGGCGCAAAGGTTGCCGTGATCCACGAGGGTGGCGACCACCACATCGTCACCTGTCTTGTGGAATCCCTGCAGGCACATGAGGAGCGCAATCCGCTCCTCTATTATCGAAGCAGGTATCGGCACCTCCGAGCGCTGGACTGAGAGCGCCCGTACCGGTCAGTCGTCATTGAAGGTCAGCTGTGTCCAAAGGAGGACAAGATGTCTGCACCGCACTACCAGTTATTCATCGCCGGAGAATGGGTCGATTCCGCGGAGAAGTACGAGATCCGCAGCCCCGCGACGGACGAGCTGGTGGCAACCGTCGCCAAGGGCGGGACGGATGACGTCGATCGTGCGGTTGCCGCGGCCAAGGCCGCGCACGAGGCGGGGCAGTGGCGGCGTACTCCTCCGGAGGAGCGCTCTGCGCTGTTGCACACGGTCGCCGATCGTCTCGAGGAGCGGCTGGAGGAGCTCGCGGCTCTCCAGACCCGCGAGAACGGCGCGACAATCCGCGTCACCGGAGCCCTGCATCTCGGCCTGTCGATCGGCCAGCTCCGGTATATCGCCGATCTCGCGAAGTCCTACGAGTTCGAAAAGCCCGGACCCGAGATCGGACCGATCCCGGCCGCGGGTATTCTGCGCCGCGAACCGCTCGGGGTGGTAGCCGCGATCGTGCCGTGGAACATTCCGCTTCTGGTCATCGTTTGGAAGATCGCTCCGGCGCTCGCCGCAGGCAACACCGTCGTGCTCAAGCCCGACGAGCACTCGCCCTTGGTGGCCCTCGAACTGGCCAAGGAGTTCGAGGCCGCCGGCCTGCCCAAGGGTGTGCTCAACGTCGTCACCGGTGACGGCGACCCGGTGGGTGCCTATCTCAGCGGGCACCCGGACGTCCGCAAGGTGGCGTTCACCGGTTCGACCGAAGTCGGCAAGAGCATCCTGAGCAAGTCCGCCGAGACGGTCAAGCGGGTGACACTGGAGCTGGGCGGTAAGGGGCCGAACGTCATTCTCGATGACGCGGACCTGCCGCTGGCCGTCGATGGAGCGCTGTTCGCGGCCCTGGCCAACAACGGGCAGGCATGTGAGGCGGGAACCAGGCTTCTTGTGCCGAGCACCCTGAAGGACGAGTTCCTCGCCAGGCTGGTGGAGCGGGCGAAGACCCTCAAGCTCGGAAACCCGTTGGATCTTGCGACCGACGTCGGCCCGGTGATCAGCAAGGGGCAGCGGGACCGTATCCTGGGCTACATCGAGTCGGCCCGGGCTGAGGGCGCTACCATCGCCCTGGGTGGTGGGGTGCCACAAGGACCCGAGTTCGCCGCTGGGAACTGGGTGGAGCCCACCATCGTCACGGACGTCACCAACGACCAGCGCATCGCCCGGGAAGAGGTCTTCGGCCCGGTACTGACCGTCCTGACGTATGACTCTGTGGACGAGGCGGTCAAGATTGCCAACGACACGAACTACGGGCTGTCAGCCGGGGTGTGGGGACGGGACGAGTCGCGCGCCGTGGACGTGGCCCGGCAACTGGATGCCGGCATGGTCTATGTGAACGACTGGCATGTCATCAACCCGGCCTATCCGTTCGGCGGAACCAAGCAGAGTGGCCTGGGACGCGAAGGCGGCCCCGACGCACTCGACGCCTACACCGAGCTGAAGTACATCTCGGTCGATCGCTCCGGCGGGCTCGAGAACCGGGCGGCGTTCGCCCTGGTGCTGGGAACGCCGCCCACAAGCTGACGTGGCCTGAGAGTCCGGCGTCGACACGCCGGACTCGAACCCGCCCAGTGCAGACCGTCATGAATGGTCGCCTTTGCCGGCGACATCCCAGGAAGGGTATGTGACCTTGTCAGCCGAGGCGTACATCTACGAGGCAATTCGAACCCCTCGCGGGAAGGGAAAGAAAGGGGCGTTGTACGGGACGAAGCCTCTGGACCTCGTGGTGGGTCTCATCGACGAGGTACGGACGAGACTTCCGCAGCTGGACCCGGCGTATATCGATGACGTGGTCCTGGGAGTCGTCTCCCCGATCGGGGACCAGGGAGGCGACATCGCAAAGGCGGTGGCGATCGCCTCCGGACTGCCGGACACGGTGGGCGGGATACAGGTCAACCGTTTCTGCGCCTCGGGCCTGGAAGCGACCAATATCGCGGCGCAGAAGGTGCGCTCCGGCTGGGACCGGCTGGTCCTCGCCGGTGGCGTCGAGTCGATGTCGCGGGTGTCGATACTCTCCGACGGCGGGCCGTTGTTCAACGACCCGACCACGACCTATGACCACTACTTCGCCCCGCAGGGAATCGGCGCCGACCTCATCGCCACGATCGAGGGTTTCAGCCGCGAGGACGTGGATGCGTACGCCGTACGTTCGCAGGAAAAGGCCGATACGGCCTGGCGGAACGGCTACTTCGCGCGATCGGTGGTGCCGGTCAAGGACATCAACGGAGTCGTGATTCTGGATCACGACGAGCATCGTCGGCCTGGTTCGACAGTGGAGTCCCTCGGCGCGTTGAAGGCGTCTTTCGAAGGCCTCGGCAGGTCGGGCGGATTCGACGCCGTCGCGCTTCAGAAATACCACGAGGTCGAAAAAATCAACCATGTCCACACCGGAGGAAACTCCTCGGGCATCGTCGACGGCGCGGCACTCGTCCTTGTCGGCGGGGAGCAGGCGGGCAAGGATCTCGGCCTCACGCCGCGCGGCAGAGTCGTCGCCACGGCGATCAGCGGGGCTGATCCGACCATCATGCTGACCGGGCCGAAACCGGCGACGGAAAAGGTGCTCGCCAGCGCCGGGCTGACGCTGGACGACATCGATCTCTTCGAACTCAACGAGGCGTTCGCGTCGGTGGTGCTCAAGTGGACAAGGGATCTGAAGATCCCCGAGGAAAACGTGAACGTCAACGGAGGAGCGATTGCGATGGGGCATCCGCTCGGCGCCACCGGTGCGATGTTGGTCTCCACGATGCTCGACGAACTCGAGCGCAGGGATCAGCGTCGGGCACTCATCACGCTGTGCATCGGCGGCGGTATGGGCGTGGCCACGATCATCGAGCGCGTGTGAACATCTCGACGGATGCGGGTGGATCGACTATGGCGTACACAGAGACCATCCATTGGGCGCATGACTCCGACGGCGTCGTCGTGCTGACCCTGGATGATCCACAAGCTTCGGCGAACACCCTCAGCCGGGATTTCGTCGAATCGCTGCAGGGGACCGTCGACAGGCTTGAGCGAGAGAAGGAGACGATCACCGGTGTCGTCCTCACGTCGGCGAAGAAGACCTTTTTCGCCGGCGGCAACCTGAACGAGCTGAAGGCGCTTCGCAAGGAGGACGCTCCGGAGTTCACAGCACATCTGAACCGGATCAAAGGGCTGCTGCGCTCCTTGGAGACCATCGGCAGACCTGTCGTGGCCGCCATCAACGGCGCTGCTCTCGGTGGCGGTCTCGAACTCGCGCTCGCCACCCACCATCGGATCGCCGCCGATGTTGCGGGGAACCAGATCGGTCTGCCGGAGGTCGGGCTCGGGCTACTGCCCGGGTGCGGCGGGGTGGTGCGGACCGTGCGCAGCCTCGGCGTCGTCGACGCCCTCGGGAAGGTGCTGCTGTCCGGAACCCGTTTCAGCCCCGCTGACGCCCTCGAGCTCGGGCTGATCGACGAAATCGTGGCAACCGTGCCCGAGTTGATCACTCGTGCCAAGTCGTGGATTCAACAGAATCCCCAGGCACGTCAGCCGTGGGATGCCAAGGACTACCAGATACCCGGCGGGACACCGGCTTCCCCTTCCCTGGCGTCGGTCCTACCCAGCCTGACGGCCAAGCTGCGCGCTCAGTTGGGCGGCGCACCGCTGGAGGCACCGCGGGCCATAGTCGCCGCCGCCGTGGAGGGCGCGCAGGTCGATCTCGACACGGCGTCGCTGATCGAGACCCGGTATCTGATCCACCTGGCCACCGGTCAGGTGGCCAAGAACCTGATCCAGGCGTTCTTCTTCGACACTCAACAAATCAAGGCCGGTGGTAGCAGGCCGGCTGGGTTCGAACGGTTCCAGGCGACGAAGGTCGGTGTTCTCGGGGCCGGGATGATGGGCGCGGGCATTGCCTATGCGGCGGCGAAGGTCGGAATCCCAGTGGTCCTGAAGGACGTCAGCCTTGCCAACGCCCAGCGGGGCAAGGCCGTCGCCGAGAAAATCGTGGCCAGGGCGCTGTCCAAGGGGAAGACCTCCGAGGCGGAGGCGGCTGCGCTGCTCGGCCGGATCCAGCCGACGGAGGATCCGGCCGGCTTCGACGGAGTCGACTTCGTCGTCGAGGCGGTCTTCGAAAGCGTTGAGCTGAAACACAAGGTCTTCGGCGAGATCGAGGAGATCGTCGATCCGGACGCGGTACTCGGCTCGAATACCTCGACCCTGCCGATCACCCTGCTGGCGCAGGGAGTCCAGCGGCCGGAGGACTTCATCGGCATCCACTTCTTCTCGCCGGTCGACAAGATGTCTCTCGTCGAGATCATCAAGGGTGGACGCACCTCGGATCGAACTCTCGCCAAAGTTTTCGACTTCGTGCAGCAGATCCGTAAGACTCCCATCGTTGTGAACGACAGCCGCGGGTTCTTCACGAGCCGGGTCATCATTGCGTTCCTCAACGAGGCGGTTGCGGCTGTGGGTGACGGTATCGCACCCGCCAGCATCGAGCAGGCCGCGCTACAGGCCGGCTATCCCGCCGGCGCGCTGCAACTTCTCGACGAGCTGACGCTGACGCTGCCGAGAAAGATTCGCGAGGAGACCAGATCGGCGGTGGAGGCTGCCGGCGGCGTCTGGAAGGCGCACGCAGCGGACGAGGTCATCGACCGGATGATCGACGAGTTCGGGCGCACAGGTCGTTCCGGCGGCTCCGGATTCTATGAGTATGACGAATCGGGCCGTCGACAGAGGCTGTGGCCGGGTTTGCGCGAGGCGTTCAGGGTGCCGGGCCGCACGATCCCGTTCGACGATCTCAAGGAGAGGTTGTTGTTCGCTGAGACGATCGAGGCCGTACGCGCACTGGACGAGGGAGTCATCGAGGCGGTAGCCGATGCCAACATCGGTTCGTTGTTCGGCATCGGCTTCCCCTCGTGGACCGGTGGCGTCTTCCAGTACATCAACCAATACGAGGGGGGACCGGCTGGATTCGTGGCGCGGGCGCATGAGCTGGTCCAGCGTTACGGCGAACGGTTCAGCCCGCCGGACTCCCTGGAGCGCGCAGCGGCCACGGGCACGTTGTACGTGTAATGGACAGACGCCGTGATGCTCTTCACGGTGGATCCATGCCCTTCATGCTTTTTGTCGCGCGGCCGGAGGCCTTGAGGAAA
>NZ_CAAAFO010000074.1:83700-93859 GCF_900634715.1 Candidatus Protofrankia californiensis
TGGGAGGGAGTGGATGTCGGTGTCTGTGGGGCTGAGCGCCGGGCCGGGTCTGGTTGACGACGGCCGGCTGGCCGATGCTGGTGACCAGGCGGGCCAGCCTGATCCGAAGGTGCGGGCAAGGGCGCAGAAGCGGTCGTTCAGCGCCGATTACAAGCTGGCGATCTTGGCGGAGTACGAGGTGGCGACGTCACCGGGTGCGAAAGGTGCTATTCTGCGCCGAGAGCGGCTGTACGCGGCGCATATCGCGTTGTGGCGCCGGGCCCGGGACGCTGGCGCCTTGGCGGAGTTGTCAAGGCCGATCGGCCGGCCGCCGGCGGATGCCCGTGACACCGAACTCGCTGAGCTGCGCGCGAAGAACGGGCGGTTGGAGAGAGAGCTGGCGAAGGCCCAGCTCGTGATCGATGTCCAGGGAAAACTGCACGCGCTCTTGGAAACGTTGTCCGGGAGCGCGCCCGCGGACAACGGCGTGCCGGTCTCCTCAAGGAGGCCGAGCGGGTGATGGAGGATGCGATGGTCGTGCTGGTACCGGAGATCGGTGTGGCGGCGGCGTGCGCCGCGGTCGGCCGGTCCCGGTCCACGTACTACCGGCGGCATCGAAGAAGCCCGTATCCTTCACAACTTCTGTCTCGAAAAGGTTGCCCGGTTGTGGCGGTTGATGCGTCCGTGGCCTATAAGGCGTGATCGCTCCTCCTTTGGTTCGCTAGTCAATGAATAATCACTTGGAGACGGTGTGGAGTTCGGTGAGGACGCGGAGCTGCAAGCTCTGCGGGAGACGGTCGCGGCGATCTCTAAACCGTTCGGCGGCGCTTACTACACCGAGCACTCGGAAGCCAGGAAACCGACCAGCGAGGTGTGGGCGGCTCTCGCCGAAGCGGGCTTCATCGGCGTGAATCTCCCGGAGGAGTACGGCGGCGGAGGCGGTGGCATCGTCGAACTCGCCGCCGTCTGCGAGGAGAGCGCAGCTCAGGGGTGTCCCCTGCTGCTCCTGCTCGTCTCGTCGGCGATCTCAGGAGAGGTGATCTCCCGCTTCGGCAATGAGGAGCAGAAGCAACGCTGGTTGCCGGGCCTCGCCTCCGGCGCCCACAAGATCGTCTTTGCGATCACCGAGCCCGACGCTGGCTCGAACACCCACAAGATCGCGACACGGGCTGTCCGGGACGGCGACGACTGGCTCCTCACCGGCCAGAAGTACTACATCTCCGGCTTCGACGAGGCTGCCGCCGTGCTGGTGGTGGCCCGTACCGGCACCGACGAGGCCACCGGCAGGGCACGCCTGTCGCTGTTCGTCGTGCCAACTGACGCGCCCGGCCTGACCACCCACCCGCTGCCGGTGGCGGCGCAGGTTCCCGAACGGCAGTTCACGCTCTTCTTCGACAACGCCCGAGTCGCCTCCAGCGCGCTCATCGGCGAGGAGGGGGACGGGTTCCGGCAGGTCTTCCACGGCCTGAACCCGGAGCGGATCACCGGCGCCGCACTGTGCGTCGGCATAGCCCGGTACGCGCTGGGCAAGGCTGTCGACTACGCGCGCAACCGACAGGTGTGGGAACATCCGATCGGCGCGTACCAAGGGATTTCGCATCCACTGGCGAAAGCAAAAATCGAAACTTCTCTCGCCGCGTTGATGACGCAGAAGGCCGCATGGGTACATGATCATGGTTTGCCCGCGGGCGAACCCTCGAACATGGCCAAGTACGCCGCCGCGGAGGCCGCGCTCGCAGCCGTGGACCAGGCTATTCAGACCCACGGCGGCAACGGGATGGCTGTCGAGTACGGCCTGGTGCCGTTGTGGGGACTGGCCCGGGTGCTGCGCATCGCGCCGCTCAACCGGGAGATGATCCTCAATTACGTCGCGCAGCACAGCCTCGGCCTTCCTCGGTCGTACTGAGGGGATACATATGACGATCACCGCTACCCACCCCAGGGCAGTCGAAGGCACACCTTTGAGATCCCGTCTCGACACGACGTCGGATCTGTACCGCACCAACCGTAAAGCCCAGTTGAAGAACCTGGCCGAACTCGACGAGCAGCTCGAGCTCGCGCGGGCGGGAGGCGGGCAACGTTACCGGCAGCGCCACCATGAAAGGGGCCGGCTGCTGGTGCGTGAACGGATCGAGCTGTTGCTCGACCGCGACGCACCATTCCTGGAGCTGTCCACGCTGGCCGCATGGGGAAGTGAGTTCACCGTCGGGGCGAGCGTCGTCTCCGGCATCGGGGTGGTCTCCGGTGTCGAGGTACTGGTTCTCGGACATGATCCGACCGTGCGCGGCGGCGCGATGAACCCCTACTCGCTGAAAAAGACGCTCCGCGCTCTGGAGATCGCCCGGCGCAATCGCCTGCCTGTGGTGAATCTCGTCGAGTCCGGTGGTGCCGACCTGCCGAGCCAGGCCGACCTGTTCGTCCAGGCCGGAAAGATCTTCCATGACCTGTCCGAACTCTCGGCGATGGGCATCCCCACCATCGCGCTCGTATTCGGTAACTCCACAGCGGGCGGCGCATACGTACCAGGTATGTGTGATTACACGGTGCTTGTGGATCAACAGGCCAAAGTGTTTCTCGGGGGCCCGCCGCTGGTCAAGATGGCGACCGGCGAGGAGTCGAACGACGAAGACCTCGGAGGCGCCGCGATGCACGCTCGCGTCTCAGGGCTGGCCGACCATTTCGCCGTCGACGAGCAGGACGCAATCCGCATCGGCCGGCGCATCCTGTCCGAGATCAACTGGCGGAAGAGCGGTCCCGGCCCGAGCCTGCCGGCTGATTCACCCCTTTACGATCCCGAAGAGCTGCTCGGGATCGCGCCAGCGGACTTCCGGGTTCCGTTCGACCCGCGTGAGGTTCTTGCCCGGGTTGTCGACGGCTCCCGGTTCGGCGAGTACAAACCCGACTACGGCACGAGCATCGTGACCGGCTGGGCCTCCATCCACGGCTTCCCGGTCGGGGTGCTGGCCAACGCCAACGGCGTCCTTTTCAGCGAGGAGGCCAAGAAGGCGTCGGAGTTCATTCAGCTGGCCAACCAGGCGGACACGCCGTTGGTATTCCTGCAGAACACCACCGGGTACATGGTCGGTGCGGCCTACGAGCAGGGCGGCATCATCAAGGACGGCGCCAAGATGATTAACGCCGTCACCAACAGCACTGTGCCGCATCTGACGATCAACATGGCCGCGTCGTTCGGCGCCGGCAACTACGGCATGTCCGGTCGGGCGTACGACCCGCGGCTGATGTTCGCCTGGGTGGGAGCCAAGTGCGCCGTCATGGGTGCCACCCAGCTCGCCGGTGTGTTGTCGATCGTCGGCAAGGCCGCGGCCGAGGCGTCCGGCCGGCCGTTCGACCAGGACGCAGATGATCAACGTCGGGAGGCGGTCGAACGCCAGATCAGCGCCGAGTCGCACTCGTTCTTCATGAGCGGCAAGCTGTACGACGACGGCGTCCTCGACCCCCGCGACACCCGCACGGTGCTCGGTATCGCCCTGTCTGCCGCTCATTCGGGCCCGATCGAGGGGCGCCGCGGTTATGGCGTCTTCAGGATGTGAGTCTTGTGGTCACGAAGCTGTTGATTGCTAACCGCGGTGAGATCGCCTCGAGGATCATCCGCACCGCCCATGACATGGACATCGCCACGGTCGCGGTCTACTCCGACCCGGACACCGATGCCCCGTTCGCCAGCGAGGCCGACGAGGCGATCCGGCTGCCCGGGGCGACACCGACCGAGACGTACCTCAGGGGCGACCTGGTGATCGCCGCCGCGCAGCGCGCGGGGGCCGACGCGATCCACCCCGGCTACGGTTTCCTGTCGGAGAACGCCGATTTCGCCAGGGCCTGTGCCGACGCGGGCATCGTGTTCGTCGGACCGCCTCCGGAAGCCATCGAGGCGATGGGGTCGAAGACCAGGGCGAAGGAGCTGATGGACAAGGCCGGGGTGCCCGTCCTGCCCGGATTGGTCATCGACTCCGAGCTTCTCTCCGACAGCGACCAGCTCGCTCAGGCAGCGGCGGACCTGGCGTTCCCGCTGCTGGTCAAGGCCGCCTACGGCGGTGGCGGACGCGGCATGCGGATCGTCCGCCAGGTCGGTGACCTCGCGGAGGCGGTCGCCAGCGCGCAGCGCGAAGCGGCGTCGGCGTTCGGGAACGCAACCGTGTTCCTGGAGCACTATGTCGAGCGCCCCCGTCACATCGAGGTGCAGATCTTTGCCGACCGGCACGGCAACGCGGTGCATCTGTTCGAGCGGGAGTGTTCCATCCAGCGGCGCTACCAGAAGATCATCGAGGAGGCTCCTTCGGTCGCCGTCGATGACGAGCTGCGCGACCGCCTCGGCTCGGCCGCGGTCGCGGCCGCCCACGCGATCGGCTATGTCGGCGCCGGGACGGTGGAGTTCGTACTCGACCAGCACGGACAGTTCTTCTTCCTCGAGGTGAACACGCGGCTGCAGGTCGAGCATCCGGTCACCGAGCAGGTGACCGGCCTCGATCTCGTCCGCGCCCAGCTCCTCGTGGCCGAGGGAGCGCCCCTGCCCGACGACCTGCGCCGGGCGCGTATCACCGGCCATGCCATCGAGGCCCGGCTGTACGCCGAGGACGTCCCGGCCGGCTTCCTGCCGGCGACCGGGACGGTGCACCGTTTCGAGGTTCCGGCGCTGGAGGGGATCCGCGTCGACAGCGGGATCGCCGACGGATCGGTGATCGGCGTCCACTACGACCCGATGCTTGCCAAGATCATCGCTTATGGTCCGACCCGTGACGCCGCGATTCGTCGCCTCGCCCGGGCCCTTGCCCGGACCCGTGTCGACGGCGTGACCACCAACCGTGAGCTTCTGGTGGCCATTCTGCGGGAGGAAGAGTTCCGCGCCGGCGCCATCGACACGGGCTATCTCAGCCGGCACGACCCGGTGACGATGGGTTCACCCGTCCTCTCCGAGGACGTCCTCGCGACCCACCTGGTGGTGGCCACACTCACGGCCGCCGCGCAGCGCCGGGCGAACGGAGTGCTCCCGACGGCGCCGCCCGGGTGGCGCAACGTCCCGAACGCGTCCCAGCGCAACGTGCTGGAGGTGTCCGGCCGGCCGATCGAGGTCCTGTACCGCCAGCACGGTGATCGCGTCGATGCCAGCGTGGACGGCCGCGCGGTGGAGGTACTGGTCCACCACATCGGCTCCGAGCGGTCCGACGTCACCGTCGGCGGCGTTCGCTCGACCATTCACGTGACCCGCAGCGGGACGGTTTTCCATCTCGACGGCCGCGGCGGCTCGACCGTGGCACGGGAGGTTCCACGGTTCGTCGAACCAGGCGCGAGCGTCGCGGCGGGTTCGTTGATCGCACCCATGCCGGGCACGGTCGTTCGGGTCGCCGTGGAGGAGGGCGAGGCCGTTACCGCGGGCGACGTGGTGCTGGTACTGGAAGCGATGAAGATGGAGCATACGGTAACCGCACCCCAGGACGGCGTGGTGGTGGAGATCAACGCGCACCAGGGTCAGACCGTCGACGGCGGCTACGTTCTGGCTGTGCTCGCCGTTGGCGAGCAGTCATGACAGCACCGGTCACCTACGTCCTGGACGGACCGGTGGCGTGGCTGACCATCGACCGACCGGACACGCGCAATGCGCTGTCGGCCGATGTCAGGCAGGGCCTGCGCGACGGTATCGCCAGGTTCAACGCCGACGACGCGGCGGCTGTCCTCGTGCTCACCGGCGCGGGGGATCGGGCGTTCTGCGCCGGCGGCGACCTGAAGGAGATGGCCGACGGCGCCCTGCGGGTACCGTCGCCGGACTATGTGCCGCAGATCGGCCGGAACATCAACGTCGGCAAACCCGTGATCGCCGCGGTCAACGGTGTGGCATACGCCGGTGGTTTCCTGCTGACGCAGTGCTGCGACCTCGTGATCGCCGCCGACGGCGCCAAGTTCGCGATCACCGAGGTCAAGGTCGGCCGTGGTGCACCGTGGGCCGCACCCCTTCCCTACCTGCTGCCGGCGCGCATCGCCATGCAGATGCTGATAACCGGCGATCCGCTGTCCGCGCAGCGCGCCTACGAGCTCGGTCTGGTCAACGAGGTCGTCCCCGGCGCGCAACTGCGTCCCCGGGCGCAGGAACTCGCCGAAAGGGTCGCGGCCAACGCCCCGCTGTCGGTCCGCGCCGCCAAGCGGACCGTCGGCCTGCTCGCCCAGCTGCCGTTGTCCGAGGCGTACGACGAGGCGGAGCGGATCTGGGAGCCGGTCTACCTCAGCCAGGACGCGCAGGAAGGACCCCGGGCGTTCAGCGAGAAGCGCACGCCGGTCTGGACCGGGCGCTGATGGCCGCCGATGTGCGGTCGCTGCTGGCTGACCTGGCCGCCGAGACCGAGGAGCTGACAGTCCTCCTGCGTGGCCTTGACGAACCCGGCTGGCGGACGCCGACGCCGGCCGCCGGCTGGGACATCAGCGACCAGGTCAGCCACCTGGCGTATTTCGACGACGTGACAACGCTCGCCGCGACCGACCCGGAGCGCTTCGACGTCGAGGCGAAGAAGCTGACCGATCTCGGTGACGACTTCGCCGCGCACGTCGCCCACTGGTACCGGGACCGCTCGGGCAGCGAGCTGCTCGGATGGTTCGAACAGGCGCGGAGTACGCTGCTGGAAACACTGGCCTCGGTCGAGGCCGGGACGAAGCTGCGCTGGTTCGGTCCTCCGATGAGCGTCCCGAGTTCGGCCACCGCCCGCCTCATGGAGACCTGGGCGCATGGGCAGGACGTCGCCGACGCCCTGGGGGTGCAACGCCGGCCGACCGACCGGCTCCGTCACATCGCGCACCTGGGTGTCGCGACGGTCGGCTGGAGTTTCGCCGTACGACAGCTCCCCCCGCCCGACAGGCCGATCCGGATCAGTCTCACCGCCCCCGATGGCTCGCGCTGGCAATGGGGACCTGAGGATGCGGCCGATGTTGTCACCGGTCCGGCTCTCGACTTCTGTCTGCTCGTCACCCAGCGCCGCCACCACGCGGACCTCGACCTACAGGCCACCGGAGCCGCCGCGACCCGCTTCCTCGAGATCGCCCAGGTCTTCGCCGGGCCGCCGGGTGCCGGTCGTCCTCGGAACGGAGAACACCCATGACCGCACCGGTAGCACAGCGGCGTCCGATACGCATCGCCAACTGCTCGGGCTTCTACGGAGACCGTATCGATGCCGCGAAGCACATGGTCGACGGCGGTCCGATCGACGTGCTGACCGGCGACTACCTCGCCGAGCTCACGATGCTGATCCTGTGGAAGGCCCGGCAACGCGACTCCGAAGCCGGGTACGCCCGCACGTTTCTCACCCAGCTCGAACAAGTACTCGGCACCTGTCTGGACCGCGGCATCAGGATCGTCACCAATGCCGGCGGTCTCAATCCTCAAGGACTGGCCGAGAAGGTGGCCAAGGTCGCCGCAAGTCTCGGTCTGTCTCCCCACGTCGCCTATGTCACCGGTGACAACCTCGTGGACCGGATCGGAGCGCTGCAGGCGGCCGGCGAACCGTTCGAGAACCTCGACACCGGACGCAAGCTCGCCGAGCTGGGCGTGGAGCCGGTGACCGCCAACGCCTATCTCGGTGGATGGGGCATCGCCGCCGCGCTGGAGTCGGGAGCCGACATCGTCGTGACGCCTCGGGTGACCGACGCCTCTCTCGTGCTCGGCCCCGCGGCCTGGTGGCACCGTTGGGAACGGACCTACTGGGATCAGCTCGCGGGAGCGGTCGCGGCGGGTCATGTGATCGAATGCGGTCCGCAGGCATGCGGCGGCAACTACTCCTTCCTTTCGGAGATCACCGACCGGCGGTATCCGGGGTTCCCCATCGCGGAGGTGGCCGCCGACGGCAGCAGTGTCATCACCAAGCATGCCGACACCGGTGGCCTGGTCTCGATCGGTACGGTCACTGCTCAACTGCTCTACGAGATCGCGGGACCCGCGTACGCCAACCCCGACGTCATCGCCCATTTCGACACCGTCCAGCTGTCGCAGGAAGGTCCGGACCGGGTGCTGCTGCATGGCACCCGGGGGAGTGCCCCGTCGGACCGGCTGAAGGTCGCCGTGAACTACCTCGGCGGATACCGCAACACGATGACCCTGGTCATCACCGGCCTCGACATCGAGGAGAAGGCCGCGTGGGCCCGCCAGGAGCTGTTCGACCTGCTCGGCGGCGAAGCTGCCTTCGATGCCGTTGACGTGCAACTACTACGATTCGATCATGAAAACGCCGAGGTCAACGCGCTGGCGACCGCGCATCTGCGGATCACGGTCAAGGACCGTGATCGCGCGCGCGTCGGCCGGGCGTTCTCGGACGCGACCATGGCTCTCCCCCTGGGGGGCTACGCCGGTTTCCACACCACGACACCACCCACCAGCGAAAGCGCGTACGGCGTCTACTGGCCCACGCTCGTCAGCCGGGACATCGTCACCCAGCGTGTCGTGCTCGGTGACGGCTCTGAGCTCGTCATCCCGCACAGTCCGTCGGAGCCGGAGACGAGGTGGCCCGAATCCGCATCATGGCAGACCTCGCATCCCACCGCGGGGGATCTCGCCGGCACGACCGCCCGTCCCGCGGACACGAGTGAAAGGGTGCGTGTCCCGCTCGGACGTCTGGTCGGCGCACGCTCCGGGGACAAAGGCGGTAACGCGAATGTGGGTATCTGGGCTCGTGACGATGCCACCTACGGCTGGCTCGTCGCCGAGCTGACCGCGGAGAAGCTCGTCGACCTGGTACCGGAAGCCTCCGGACTGGAGGTGCACAGATACGAGCTGGCAAATCTACGTGCCCTGAACTTCGTCATCGTCGGGTTGCTGGGAGAAGGAGTCGCCTCGGCGACACGCCCCGATCCGCAGGCGAAGGGCCTCGCCGAGTATGTACGTTCGCGCCACATCGACATACCTGTCGATCTCGTTCGGTAGAAACGATCTCGTTCGGTGGGAGCTTGCCGGGAACTCGCCGGGAACATGGAACGGCGCGTCCATCGCGATGTTCTCCGCGGTGCCGGTGAGCTCGTCCACCGTCTCGCAGCGGACGGCGACCAGTAGCGCGTGGCAGGTCGGCCACCGCGCCGGCAGCGGGTGCCGGAGCCAGCCCCGGCGTACTGAGGAGCACGCCGGGGCTGTCCTGCGTTACACGTCACTTCAACGTGTAAGAAATTGAGTGCGAAAAACGGCTGCCGTCACGACCGTATGTTCCCTCGGTCTCATGATTCGACGATCTTCGATGAAACGGTCGACGACGGGCCGGTTCCGCAGCGCGCGATCAGAAGGGGCGGGGTGTGGAACTGCGTCCGCTGCTCGTCGACGGCTGCGTCACGGTTCGCCCTGGCCGCCCCGCGGACGTCACCGTGTTACGAATGATCCTCGTCGAGGAGCCGGTGGCCTGCTGGTGGGGGGAACCGGCGTCCGCCGACGAGGTGACGGCCGACCTGCTCGGTGACAGCGGCACGGTCCTGCTGGTGATCGAGGTGGCCGGTCAGGTCGCCGGTGGTGTCCAGTACGCCGAGGAGAACGACCCGCAGTACCGTCACGCGAGCATCGACATCTATCTCAGTGGCCGGTTCCAGGGCCGCGGTGTGGGGACGACGGCGGTCGGGCTGGTGGCCCGTTTCCTGTGCGAGCGGCGGAGGCACCATCGGCTCACGATTGACCCGGCCGCGGCCAACACCCGGGCCGTTCGCTGCTATGAGAAGGTCGGTTTCCGTCCCGTCGGCGTCATGCGCCGCTACGAACGCGGACCGGACGGTCTGTTCCGCAACGGGCTCCTCATGGACCTGCTCCGCGAGGAGCTGATCGCGGAAAGCGGAGGCATGTCCCCTCCTGCGTGAAGCTCGGTAACGGTCACCGGATCGGCCCCATCGGCATGTCCGAGGAGAAGGACGAGGTGACGATGGCGGCGGAGGACGATGGCGGCGGAGCAGGCCGACGTCGACGCTGGTCACAGGTCGATGCGGTGTTCCTCGTCCCAGCGTTGCTGGTGCGGGGTGACCTCACGGGCGACGAACTCCCGGACGACGGCCCGGAAGTCCTCATGGTCCTGGTCGTAGAGCGTGCGCTCCACAGCGGAACTCCTCGGTCGGGATGTCACGTTCTTACTTACCGATCGCTAAGAAGGTAGAGCTGATCGGCTGAAGGGTCAATGCCCCGCGGCGGGGGGGCGGGGGCGGGGCCCACCCCAACTCCAGT
>NZ_CAAAFO010000074.1:94341-96880 GCF_900634715.1 Candidatus Protofrankia californiensis
CGCTGCTCGCCGCCGGGCTGCCCGAGTCCGTACCCGCCACCACCGTCGACCGCCAGTGCGGCTCCAGCCAGCAGGCGGTGCACTTCGCCGCGCAGGGCGTGCTCGCGGGCGCCTACGACGTCGTCATCGCCTGTGGTGTGGAGTCGATGAGCCGGGTGCCGATGGGGTACGCCGCGCAGGGGCAGGACACCGCCGGGGTGTTGCTGGGCCGGCGCTACCCCGAGGGCCTGATCCCGCAGGGGGTGTCCGCCGAGCTGATCGCCGCCCGGTGGAAGCTGGACCGCCACGAGCTGGACGCCTTCTCGGCCCGTTCCCACCAGCGGGCCGCGGCCACCGCCGCCGCCGGTGGCTTCGACCGGGAGATCGTTGCCGTGGGCGACCACCGAGTGGACGAGACCGTACGCCCCGCCACCACGGTGGAGGGGCTGGCCGCGCTGAAGCCCGCCTTCACCGGCGTCCCCGCGGCCGGGCGCTTCCCGGAGATCGGCTGGCACATCACGCCTGGTAACTCCTCCCCGTTCACCGACGGCGCCTCGGCCGTCCTCATCGTCAGCGCCCCCGCCGCGCAGCGCCTGGGTCTGCGTCCCCGGGCCCGGTTCCACTCCTTCGCCGTCACCGGCTCGGACCCGGTGCTGATGCTCACCGGTGTCATCCCGGCCACGCAGAAGGTCCTGGCCCGCGCCGGGCTTTCCATCGAGGACATCGACGCGTACGAGGTCAACGAGGCGTTCGCCCCCGTGCCCCTGGTGTGGCAGCAGGAGCTGGCCGCCGACCCGGGCAAGCTCAACCCCCGTGGTGGCGCGATCGCGCTCGGTCACCCCCTCGGGGCCTCCGGCACCCGGCTGCTGGCCACCCTGGTCAACCAGCTGGAGGCGACCGGGGGCCGGTACGGGCTGCAGACCATGTGCGAGGGCGGCGGCATGGCCAACGCCACCATCATCGAACGCATCTAGCTGATCAAACGCATCAGGCCGCCAACGACAGATCACTCTCTGTGGGAGGAAAGTACCGTGAACATCGAAGGCAGCGTCGCGTTCATCACCGGCGGGGCCTCCGGCCTGGGCCTGGCCACCGCACAGCGGCTGCTCGACGTCGGGGCGTCGGTGGCCCTGGTGGACCTGCCGTCCTCCGACGGTGCGGCGGTGGCCGCCAAGCTCGGTGACCGCGCCGTGTTCGCTCCCACCGACGTCACCAGCGAGCGGGACGTCGCCGCGGCCCTCGACACGGCCGGGCGGCTCGGGGACGTTCGCATCGCTGTGAACTGCGCCGGCATCGGCACCCCGGGCCGGGTACTGGGCAAGGACGGCCCGCTCTCACTCGAGCTGTTCGCCCGGGTGGTCCAGATCAACCTGATCGGAACCTTCAACGTCATCCGTCTGGCGGCCGAGCGGATAAGCGCCAACGAGCCCGTCGACGGCGACCGCGGGGTCATCGTCAACACCGCGTCGGTGGCCGCGTACGACGGTCAGATCGGGCAGGTCGCGTACGCCGCGTCCAAGGGCGGCGTCGTCGGCCTCACCCTGCCCGTCGCCCGTGACCTGGCCGGCCGGCAGATCAGGGTGGTCACCATCGCTCCCGGTCTGTTCGAGACCCCGATGCTGGCCTCGCTCCCGGAGGAGGCCAGGAAGTCCCTGGGAATCCAGGTGCCGCATCCCAGCCGGCTCGGCCGTCCCGAGGAGTACGCCGCCCTTGTCCAGCACATCGTGGAGAATCCCATGCTCAACGGTGAGGTCATCCGCCTGGACGGCGCCATCCGCATGGCCCCCCGATGATTTCCCCGATGATGCGTTGAGGAGTCCCGCGTGAGCACGGCACCGGAGCCGCAGGCCGGTGCTGTCCAGCGGTGGCGCGAGTACCCACCGCTGGACCTGCACCCCGTACTCGTGCGTGCCATGGAGGCGTTCAACGAGCACGGCTACCACGGCACGTCGGTGCGCGACATCGCCCGCCGGGTCGGGGTCACCGTCCCGGCGCTGTACTACCACTACGAGAACAAGCAGGCCCTGCTCGTCACCCTGCTCGAGACCTCCATGCGTGATGTCCTCGACCACTGCCGGGCCGCGGTGGCCGAGGCCGGTGACGACCCGGTCGCCCGCTTCTCGGCCATGATCGAGTGCATCGTGCTCTTCATGGCCAACCGTCGCGGCCTTGCCTTCCTCGACACCGAGATCCGCAGTCTCGAGCCGGAGAACCGGGCCCGCTACGTCGCCCTGCGTGACTATCTCGAGCACATGCTGCTCGACACCGTCGAAGCGGGCATCGCCCAGGGCCACTTCACCACCCCCATCCCGGCCGATGCCAGCCGGGCGGTTCTGACCATGTGCCAGGGCGTGTCCAACTGGTACTCCTCGGACGGGCCCCTGTCGCCCGAGGCGATCGCCGAGCGTTACGTCCCGCTCTGCCTCGGCACGGTCGGCCATACCGGTAGCCCCAGCCTGGGCCGGGCAGCCAGCGCACAGCGCAGCCGTCCGCGGGCGGGTACAGGCGCCCGCAGCGCTTCTTCATGATCCAGGAAGGCGTAGGGACACCCCAGGAGCCA
>NZ_CAAAFO010000074.1:97252-98672 GCF_900634715.1 Candidatus Protofrankia californiensis
GGGTGTCCCTACGCCCACATACCCTTCGAACAGCACACGAAGCAGGATCGGCGCGGTCCCGATCCCCATGAAGTAAATTCCGATCAGTCCTACCCTGAACAGGGCTACGGCGAGCAGGACGGCATCCCTTCGGCCGGCTGAATTCGGCTCCTGATCAGTGGCGTTCGTCGTCGACTGTGATGCCGGACGCCGCAAAAAGCATCATCGCCACGTCCATGAGCTGCTCCGTACCGATGACCGCACCGGCCAGCGACTCGATTCCTTTCAACTCCCGCAGTCTGGACCCGTGCAGGCGGACATCGCCCGCCAGGGACGACGTGGAGAGGTCCGCCGAAGAAACGTCGCTGTCGTGGATGCGCAGATTGGTGATGCTGGCACCGTACAGATCGAGCTCGCGAAGGTCGCTCTCCCGGAATTCCAGGAACCTGCCCTCGACCATGCGCAGGTTCACGACGTCCATTTTGCAGTTGCTGAACAGGACGTCCGCGAGCCTCGCGCCACCGAAGACCATGCCGCTCAGCCGGCACCTGTGAAACTCGACAGCATTCATTTTGCTGTCATGCAGGATCACTCCGGACAGATCACAGCCGTCGAAGACGACGTTACGACAGTGCAGGCGCCTGAAGGTCCGGCCGGTAAGCCGGGCAGACCGCAAGAGGGAGTTCGTCAGTTCGACGTCGACAAGAGGCTCCGCGGGAGTCGGCTGCCGCCCGTCCGCGGGGGACTCCACCAGGACGCCGTCCAGAAATGTTTCGCTGGAGATATCGCCGTCGAACAGAACCAACTCTTCGGGCAGCCGGACCGCATGGCGCTCCCTGCGCGCTTCCCTGCGACCACCGCCGGACTGTACGGGCACGACCGGAAGTCTACCGCCGGCGGCTCGACCGATCTTTTATCAACCTCGAGCTCGCCCGGGGACGATGATTCCTCGCTGGCGCAAGAGAAAGGCTGCCTGCCGCAAGAGAAAGACAGCGCAGGGTAGGAGCCCGTTCACGGGCGGGTCGGCCGCTCGCCGGAGTCGGACGGCCCGCCCGTGAAGGCTGACTGTCCTTGGCCCAGGGCTTGTGCTGCCCGTCGGCCGTACGCCGGGCCCCGGTATTTCGATCACGCGGTATTTCGATCAGCATTGGGTGTTGTGAACAGCTGACTTCCTACCGCACACTCCTACAATGACCCGTGCTCCATCTCACACTTACGAAGAGACGGGTCAACATGTCACTGATCGGAAGACGTTGGCACTTACGGTTCGCGGTTCTGACTCTCGCATTGAGTAGTCTGGGCAGTCTGACGGCTGCGTGCGACGAGGGCGGCGACAAGGGTGGTGCCGGCCGATCCGCGCGGGCGGGGGCCTGCACGGCGCCGGAAGTGACCGATTCTGAGGTCAAAGCCGGTCTGCTGTTCAGTGATTCTGGGCCGGGGG
>NZ_CAAAFO010000074.1:99064-99562 GCF_900634715.1 Candidatus Protofrankia californiensis
GAGCCCGTCAGCTGGTCGAAGACGACGGGGTCTTCGGCCTCATGCAGGGGCTGCAGGTGGCGAGCGGTTCCGCGCAGTATCTGGATGACCGGGGGATCCCGGTCACCGGGCTCGCCGCCGAGTCTGTCTGGGCGCAGCATCAGAACATGTTCTCCTGGCATTACTACGCGGCCGAAACAGGTTCGTCCACGGTCTGGGGGGATTTCGTCCGTAGTCGGGGTGGTACCCGCGCCATCATGGTGGACATGGCGCTGAGCGAGGCCACCCGGAAGTTCCACCGGCAGGTTGCCGAGAGCCTGCACGCCGCCGGTGTCAGCGTTGATCTGACCTATGAGGTGACGGCCGACACGACCAATTTCGATGCGTTGGCCCGGCAGATGAAGGCGGCGCACATCGACACGATCGCCGGTGTGGTCTTCCCGGATGTTCTTGCCAAGCTCATCCCGGCGGTGCGTGCCGCCGGTGTCGATCTCAAGGTCGTGCTCACCCCGCTGGGCT
>NZ_CAAAFO010000074.1:100044-100510 GCF_900634715.1 Candidatus Protofrankia californiensis
AAAACCGAGACCGAAGCGCGTTGGGGCGTTCCGGCGGCTGAACCGCCGCATGTTTCCCTGGCCCCCGAGACGTTCCTGGCCGTCGTCAGCTGCGGATCGCAGAAGTATGGCCGACCCGCTGCAATGACGTGGCCATACGTAGCCCCCGGCCGCTACCTAGCGTCCCGTTGTCTTGACGGAAAGTCGAACACTGTGAGGGTCTGACTGCTTACCGCATACTCCTACAATGGCGACCCGTGTTCCATCTCACACTTACGAAGCGACGGGTCAACATGTCACTGATCACAAGACGCTGGCACTTACGTTTCGCCGCCCTGGCTCTCGTGTCGAGTAGCCTCGGCGGACTGGTGGCCGCGTGCGGCGACGAAGGTGGTGTCGGACAGCCCGCACAGGCGGGGGCCTGCACGACGCCGGAAGTGACCGATTCTGAGGTCAAAGCCGGTCTGCTGTTCAGTGATTCCGGGCC
>NZ_CAAAFO010000074.1:100666-101164 GCF_900634715.1 Candidatus Protofrankia californiensis
AAGCCCGTCAGCTCGTCGAAGACGACGGGGTCTTCGGCCTCATGCAAGGACTGCAGACGGCGAGCGGTTCCGCGCAGTACCTGGACGACCGGGGGATCCCGGTCACCGGCTTCGCCGGCGAGTCCGCCTGGGCCCAGCACCAGAACATGTTCTCCTGGCACTACTACACAACCGAGACAGGTTCGTCCACCGTCTGGGGAGACTTCGTCCGCAGCCAGGGTGGCACCCGCGCCATCATGGTGGACATGGCGTTGAGCGAGGCCAGCCGGAAGTTCAACCGGCAGGTCGCCGACAGCCTGCAGGCCGCTGGTGTCAGTGTTGGCCTGGCCTTCGAGGTGACGGCCGACACGACCAATTTCGATGCGTTGGCCCGGCAGATGAAGGCGGCGCACATCGACACGATCGCCGGTGTGGTCTTCCCGGATGTTCTTGCCAAGCTCATCCCGGCGGTGCGTGCCGCCGGTGTCGATCTCAAGGTCGTGATCGCTCCGACCGGTT
>NZ_CAAAFO010000075.1:0-2599 GCF_900634715.1 Candidatus Protofrankia californiensis
GTTTTCTGGGCGGCCGCGACGGGGGAGCTGTTCGGTCGCCGTCCGGCGAGTATGTCCTTCCTGGGTGGGCTGGAGAGGGCGAAATGTTGAGTATCACGACCTACGCCAGCATCCGTATCGCATGGTCGCCCGCGGAAGTGTGGGATTATGTGACGACACCGGCCACCTGGGTGGGGCGCATTCCGTGGTCAAAGCGGTTCGGGGTGACGTCCACCGCCTGGCACCGGCTGGTGCGAGGTGGACAGAAGCCGTCGGGGTCGGCGGGGAGATCGTGGAACTCGAGTGGACCGCCACGACCGTCGATACGAGTGGGGCGGAGTGGCTCCGGTGAATCGAGGCGGACCCGTCCCTGGCCTCTGACCCCGCCGACGGAAGGGCGCACGTCGGCATCACCTATACCTTTACCTTTCTCGCGGACGGCGATTACATCCCGTGTTCGGTCGCACGGTGGACGTGCGGCACTCGGGCACAGCCTCGATTGTCGGTCTTGCCGGCTTGCGCATCGCCGCTGCCGTCCTCGTCGGGTGGTGCCGTCCTCGTCGGGTGGGCAGCGGCCGCTGCGTCTCGCGGGCACCGGCACGTCCTCGCTGGAGAGCTCTGCTACGGAGTTGCGCTCGAGTCCGAGCAGCACCAAGCCGATCCCCGAGCGCGCCGTGTCGAGCGCGGTCTCGCCGTCTGCCCGGCCGTTCGGTGCTCGCGGATCATCCGCAAATGCCCCTTGCATTGTGTATGCATCATGCCTAGTCTTCCGGACGTAACCGAGGTCACACATCGGGTCTGACCTGCGCATCGGCCGCCAGCCGCCACCAGAACCTGGAGAAGCAGTTGTCGCCCGATCGTGTTCTCACGGTCGCCGTTACCGGATCGGCACCTGCCGATGACCGTGGTCATGGCGTCATCGACGCTCTGCCCATCGCATCACGGTGTCCCTGCGCAAGGGTGCACCCGACTCGCTGGATGACTCGGCGTGCAGGCGCCGCCTGCCTGGACGCCGCCGAACTCGACGAGTCCCGACCTGGTCGGATCCACGGTTTCGACCTCCTGCTCCCGTGCCCAGACCGGCACGTCGCATGGCGCTCCCACGTCCCACCGCAAGACGGCCGTGGTCGCGGGGTCCGTGCCGATTGCGGACTGTCCGTAGCGGCGAATCCATAACCAGAATTCCTGCTGCAGCCATCCGCAGGTGACCAGCCATTTCCAGGGAGTAGAACGCGAACTTCCAAACACCGGTCAGTCACCGGACGCACACCCGCGTGACTCATGACCGGATCGCGGACATGCCGCATTGAAGTGTCAGCACCCGCCGGAAGCCGACGCTGGCGATCACCGTCAGCGACTTCAGGCGCCAAGAAAGGTGGAACCGCAGAAATGCCAACGACCCATAGAGTATTCAACGGAGAACGCACGGGCGGAGCGCGTGGACCCGTGGCTTCCAAGCGCTTACGCCTCCTGTTGGTCGCCGGCGTCGCGTTAGTCACGGCTATCACCGCCTGCGGCAGCTCGTCTACGCCGAGTGGGAGCGACGGACCGTCGAGCAGCTCCTCGTCGACGGCTTCGAGTGGCGGATCGTCCAGCGAGGTCGAAAAGGCCAACGCCTTCATCAAGCCGTACCTCACGCCGCCGACCAAGATCTCTATCACCGAACCGCTGGCGTCCCCTCCGCCCGCGGGGAAGACACTGGTGTACTTGCAGTGCGAACAACCTCAGTGCCAGGTGATAGGCGTCGGCGTGCAGGCCGCCGCGGAGGCCGCGGGTTGGCAGTTCAAGTCGATCCCCTTCCAGTCGACGAACCCCTCGACACTGACCTCCGGCCTCACGCAGGCGCTGCGGTACAACCCCGTCGCCGTGTCCGTCGTTGCCGCGCCGTACGCCCTCTGGTCGGGAAGCGTCCCCCAGTACCAGCAAGCCGGTGTCCCGATCATTCCCGTGTTCGTCGGCCCGGCGGAAAGCAGTTCGACGATCATCGCCAATGTCGCGAACCCTGACTACGCGGCTCTGCAGGGTCAGCTCCTGTCGGCCTGGTTCATCGCGGATTCAAACGCCAAGGGGAAGGTGCTGTCGGTGAGCATCCCCGACTATCCGTACCTCGGGGCGGTGTCGGCCGGGTTCGAGGCCGCTGTCCCCAACGGCTGCTCCGCGTGTGAAGTGACTAAGATCAAGGTCGGTATTCCGGACGTGGGCAACGGTTCGATCAACAGCACCATTGTCTCGGCGTTGCGCAAGGATCCTTCGATCAAGTACGTCGCCGTCTCGAACTCGGCATTCGTGCAGGCTCTTCCCGCCGCGCTGGGTGCCGCCGGCCTGACCGGCAAGGTCAAGATTGTGGGCTGCTGCGGCTCCAGGGCAGAAGAAGAAGGTTTGAAGAGCGGGCAGTTCTCGGCGGTCACCGGCATCGGCTCCTACTACGCGGGCTGGCTCGTCGTCGACGCGGCGATTCGTCATGCACAGGGCCTGCCGATTCCCGCGAACGAGGGCTTCCCCTCGCTCGGGCTGTTGACGAAGGACAGCCAGATTCCGCCGAGCGACAGCTATGACCAGCCGGCGGACTATGCGGACCAGTTCAAGGCATTGTGGAAGATTCGGTGAGTGTTCGACCTGA
>NZ_CAAAFO010000075.1:2718-5422 GCF_900634715.1 Candidatus Protofrankia californiensis
TGTCCTCCGTCGACATCGACGTGGCCGCCGGCGAGATCCACGCGTTGCTGGGCGAGAACGGCTCGGGCAAGTCCACGATCATCAAGATCCTGTCGGGGTATCACCGACCCGATCCGGGCGGCGAGATCACCGTTGCCGGCCGCACCTTGGACCCGGGTTCGCCGGACTCCGCGTACGCCCTCGGCTGCCGGTTCGTCCACCAGGACCTGGGTCTTATCGACTCCCGATCCATCGCCGACAACCTCGCATTGGTTGCCGGATTCCCACTGAAATGGGGCACCGTCCGTGAGGCCGAGCTCCGGCGCAACGCACGCCGAGACCTCAGCCGGATCGGGCTGGATCTCGACCCGGATCTCCTCGTCGGCGAGCTGTCGCCCGCCGAGCGCACCGGTGTCGCGGTTGCCCGCGCGCTTCGGGAGGACGAGTCCGCGCCGGTGTCACTGCTGGTGCTCGACGAGCCGACAGCCACGCTGCCCGACGCGGAAGTTCAGCAGCTGCTGTCGATCGTGCGCACGGTGGCGGCTGGTGGGGTCGGGGTTCTCTATGTGACACACCGGTTGGACGAGGTCTTTCAGGTAGCCGCGACGATCACCGTGCTTCGCGACGGTCACCGGGTAGCCCGCGTCCCGGTTTCATCGGTGAACCGGACGGAGCTGATCTCCCTTCTCGTCGGCACGGAGTTCGAGGACATACACCGCGTGTCGGCCGAATTACCGACGGAGCATGACCAGCCGCTCCTGGTCGCCGATGCGGTCTCGTCCGGCCCGATCGACCGGATCTCTCTCGAGGTACGGGCGGGTGACGTCGTGGGGCTCGCGGGAATCACCGGCTCCGGGCGGGAAAGCTTGTTGTCGGTCCTGTTCGGAGCCCACCCCAGACAGGCCGGCGTGGTCCGCGTCGGAGAGGTGCAACTGCCCTCGTTACGGCCCGATCTCGCGATGAAGGCCGGCCTCGCGTTCCTCCCCCCGAACCGCAAGACACAGGGAGGCTTCTTCGATCTGACCGTGCGGGAGAACATAACGGTCAGTGACCTCGAACCGTTCTGGCGTCGCCTGCGGCTGTCGCGGCGTCGGGAGAACGCCGAGGTGGCGAGCTGGATCGATCGTCTCAGCGTCAGGCCGCCTTCGACCGAGGCGCCGCTGTCCTCCCTCAGCGGCGGCAACCAGCAGAAAGTCCTGTTCGCGAAGTGGTTGCGCCGTTCACCGAAGGTGCTTCTGCTGGACGAGCCCACTCAGGGCGTGGACATCGGCGCCAAGGCGGAGCTGCACATGGAGATCTTGCAGGCCGCGAGATCCGGTGCAGGTGTCGTCGTCAGCTCATCGGACACCGATGAGCTCGCGGCGTTGTGCCATCGGGTGCTGGTCCTGCGCGAGGGGCGGATCGCGGCGCACCTGGCAGGCAGTGCGGTCACAGCGGCGGCGATCTCGCGCGCGTGCCTTGGAGCAGACGATGGGGGGATTCGATGAGCATGACAGCTGAGCGCAGATTCAGTTTTGGCCTGCAGAGTTACAGCGGACTTTACCTATGGGCGATGTTCATCATCGTGTTCGGGATCTGGAAACCAGATCTTTTTCTGACGAGTGCCACGTTGCACTCGGTCGCCTCCTCGCAGGCGGTGGCGGCGATGCTGGCTCTCGGTCTTCTCATTCCGCTCACCGCCGGTGTGTATGACTTGTCGGCCGGTGCGGTGACCAACGTGTCGACGGTGCTCGTGGTCAACTTGCAGACCGTGCACCACGTGGGCATGGCCCCGGCGATTCTTGTGGCGATCGCCGTGTCGGCCGGGATAGGGACGGTGTCCGGCTTCATCGTCGTCAAACTGAAAGTCAACTCTTTTGTCGCCACGCTCGGCATGGCCACCGTTGTCGCCGCCATCCAGACGATCATCTCGGGAGGAACTCAGCCATTTCCACCGGTCAGTTCGGCATGGACCGGCTTCACCCAGAACACCGTATTGGGTTTCCAGATCGTCGTCCTCTACCTCATCGTGCTCGCGCTCATCGTCTGGTGGGTTCTCGACCACACGCCGGTGGGTCGTTACCTGTACGCCATCGGGGGCAGTTCGGAAGCCGCACGCCTCACCGGGATCAGCGTAGGCCGCTGGACGTGGTTGTCATTGATAGCGTCCGCCACGATCGCCGGGGTCGCCGGGGTCTTCTACGCCTCCCTGTCCGGACCGTCCCTCACCTTCGGCCCGGCCCTGCTGCTGCCGGCGTTTGCCGCGGTCTTCCTCGGCTCGACGCAGCTACGGCCTGGCCGGTTCAACGTCTGGGGCACGCTGCTCGCCGTCTACGTCCTCGCCACCGGCGTGCAGGGCTTGGAGTTCGTCACCGGAGTCCAGTGGCTCAACGACATGTTCAACGGCGTCGCACTTCTCGCCGCTGTGTCCTTCGCGGTCTGGCGGCAAGGCTCGAAGAACCGACGTCGCGAGAGTGCGACATCCGCTGACCCACAAGCCGAGCAACCTTCTGGTGGCTTTGCCGACGCGGACGTCAAACAGCCGGTCAGGTCCTGACGGCAGAGGCCGTGATGATGGCCGAAGGTCGCGCGATCATGACCCTCCTCGCGCGACCGGAGGCCCCAAGGGGCTCCAGGGTGGGTGGCTGAACCATCACCCGCGGGGCCGGCTGCGAGGCCGTGATCGATGAACACGAATGAGGAACTATTCGGTCAGCTCATCCGGTGGGCCGGGCGCTTCAACGAC
>NZ_CAAAFO010000075.1:5779-10823 GCF_900634715.1 Candidatus Protofrankia californiensis
GTCCGGGGACCGTCGCGGATCGTCGGTTCGAATCAGGTTGTCGTTGTGGAGCTTCATCACCTTGTCGAACGCGACGCGATTGTGGGTGCGGATCGCCTCGATGATGCCGGAGTGCACGTCCAGGCTGTGCTGGAGCATCGGCTCGTGGCCATCGATGAACGTCGCCCGGCTCAGTGTGGCCTTGAGTAAGGCCATCACACTCTGGTGCATACCGTCCAGTACCGGGATCCGTGCGGCGGTGACCAGAGTGCGGTGCATGAGCATGGTGCCCTCGACGTAGCTGCGCGCGTCCCGGGCCGAGGCCATGTGGTCGTAGGCGTCCTGGATCGCATCGACATCACTGGCGGTTGCGCGATCGAAGGCGACAGCAGTCAGGCTGGCCTCGAGATACATCCGGGCTTCGAACAGCTGGAGGGGATGCGTACCGGAGTCGTGAAACCACAGGTCCATCGCTCCCAGTCGCAGCTGTGGAGGCAGGCTGGCGACAAAGATGCCACCGCCGGTGCCCGGACGCACGCCCACCAGACCCCAGTTGCGCAGGATCCGCAGCGTCTCGTTCATGATTGTCGGACTGATGCCGAATCGTTCCATGAACTCGGCACGGCGGCCGAGGTGTGCGCCGACCGGCAGCCGCGCCTGGAGGATCTCGTCCTCGATATCAGCGGCTACCTGCTCGGCACGCGATTTGCGAGCACTCGAATCGGGTCGTCGTTCGGCCACGGGAACCTCTCCTCGGACGTGGCGATGCACCGTTCATGTAGTCAGCGTAAAGGCATAAATTATATATGCACAATACCTTGTGTCGGCGGGAGAGCGTACGCTCGTGGAGCAGGAATGAAGTACGGGTATCTGCTGTGTGAATCGCTCTGGCAGCAGCGCGCGGCCACGTCGGACGGATCTTCCTGCGGAGCTGCCCGGGAGTCCGTACCGAATAGCTCGACCCCGTCGGGTCGACACCGCCTCGCCGCCTCGACCTTGGTTGCACTACGGTGTTATTTTGTCACTGACAGTGACAAGCACGCCATCCTTGCGTCCTCGGCGCTGGTGGCACGTGTTTCTCCGCGACAAGTTATGGCACCTGCGCCCAGACACCCCAGCAGACGAACACCTTGGCATTGATATTGGAGGTCGGTCGAGTACGAACCGAAGCCATCACCTGGCAGGAGCGTCTCGTAGCATTTTCTCGGCATAAACATGACCCACAACCCGCTTCTTGCCGGCACCGACGAGAACATGGCCGGATTGCTGCGTGCCCGGCCCAGCCCGGCCCGCGTCAGCCGGACATGACGCGCAGCGTGTCCGGCCGGTGGCTGTTGAGGCGGTCGAGCGCGGCGGATGTCGCGCCATCGGCGGGGAGGTGGACGATCAGACGTTGATCGTCGTCGGCGGGTAGGTCGAGCGTTGCGAGCGACTGCCTGGTCGCAAATCTACGCGCGGCCCGGTCACCTTTGACGGGGAGTTCTATCAGGTCGCGGGCCTCGTTCCGGCGCCGGTCCCGACCCCGCCGATCTGGACCGGATCGCTCGGCCCGAAATCGCTGCCGGATGATGACGATTCGGTGGAGAGCGGCGTTGGCCAGCCGGTCCGGATTGTCCCCGGCGGTGAGCAGCAGGG
Organism: Candidatus Protofrankia californiensis; assembly: GCF_900634715.1. GTDB lineage: Bacteria > Actinomycetota > Actinomycetes > Frankiales > Frankiaceae > Protofrankia > Protofrankia californiensis. Next base: position 7,394 of record NZ_CAAAFO010000075.1, read on the forward strand.
CCGCGGTCGCTGCTCCGGTCACCGGGACCGATCTCCTTCCATGGCAGAGCGGCCCGCTGGACGAACAGGCCGGGATGGTTGCGTTTCACCGTGAGGATGCAGGGGGTGCCGCGGCCGGAGAGGGCTGAACTGTCCGCGTCGTCGTAACGCAGGTCCGGCCCTGCGATCACTGTGAGGTCGGTGGCTCCGGCTGTTCGTCATGGTGGATGTCGATGAGCACCTTCCCGACCACGCCGCCTTCGACCGCGTCGTGCGCGGCGGCTGTCTCGGTCAGCGGGAAGCGGTGCACCGGCAGCCCGGCGTCTTCGCCGGCCCGCAGGGCGCCCGCGGCCACGGCGGCGCTCACGTCCCCGACGGCTTGGCGCTTCGCCGCGTCGGGCATCGTGTAGACGAGCACGAACTGTAGGCGGGTGTTGGCGAACATGTGCGGCCTGAGGGGAACGGTCAGCTGCGAGCCGCTGGTGTCGGCGTAGATGGCGACGGCCCCGTTCGAGGCTATGACCTGCTGGTTGAGCTCGGCGTTCACGATGGGGTCCACCTCGACCACTATGTCGACGCCCTCAGGGGCGGTCTTGCGTATCGCTTCGGCCGCGTCCGGTGTGCGGTAGTTGATGACGTGGTGCGCGCCGGCCGCGGAGGCCAACGCTGCCTTCTGCGGAGAGCTGACGGTGGAGACGACGTTCGCTCCGGCCCAGCGCGCCAACTCGATCGCGGCGTGCCCGACCGCTCCCGCGCCGCCGGCGACGAGCACGGTCCGGCCGGCCAGCGCCGACGGTCCGAGGACGGACGGACCGTCCGGGTGGACGGTGAGGGCGCGGTGCGCGGTCATGGCCGGGATGCCGAGGCTCGCCCCGAGGCCGAACGAGGCGCCCAGGGGCAGCGGCACCGCCTGGCGCGCTGGCAGCACCACCGCCTCCTGCGCGGTGCCGTCGGCTCGCTGCCAGGCCGCCTCCCAGATCCACACACGTTGTCCCACCAGCGCGGGATCGACCCCCTCGCCGACCGCGTCGACGGTGCCGGCGCCATCCTGGTTGGGAACCTGACCTGTCGGCGGGAGCGACGAACCCAGTGCTCCCCGGCGCGCTTTCCAGTCCGTCGGGTTCACCCCCGACACGGCGACGCGGACACGGACCTGGCCCGGCCCCGGCTCGGGCTCCACCCGCTCCACCAGCCGCAGCACATCGGATCCCCCGACCCGCTCGTACACGATCGCCTTCATGCAGCGTTCCTTCCAGGAGAATCATGACAAAACAGAAAAATCAGGACAGTCGGCGGGAACGTCGTCACGTCCCCGTCTCCGCCTCCCCTACACGGGGAGCCGAACCACCACGCCAGGATGACCCGACACCTGATCTTCCGGAAGTGGCCTGCAAGACACCATCCGATAGGATCTGGCCATGCATCGGGTCGCCGTGCTCGCCCTGGACGGAGTCATCCCGTTCGAACTCGGCATTCCAGCGCGGATCTTCGCTGCCGCCGTCGGGTCAGACGGCGAGCCGCTCTACGACGTGGTCGTCTGCACCGTCGACGGCCGGCCGGTACGCACCGATGCGGGCTTCACCATCGCTGTCGACCACCCCGCTGGGATCCTGGCGGTGGCGGACACCGTCGTCATCCCACCCGTCCATCCGCTCGAGATCGGCCCACACGGGCAGTTGCCCGAGCCGGTAGCCGGCACGCTTGCCCGCATCCCGGCGGGTACACGCATCGTGTCGATCTGCACGGCCTCGTACCTCCTGGCCGCCGCGGGCCTGCTCGACGGCCGCCCGGCCACCACCCATTGGCTTGAGGCCGACCGCTTCCAGCGGATGTTCCCCCAGGTGAAAGTCGATCCCGACGTGCTCTTCGTGGACGACGGCGACGTGCTCACCTCGGCGGGTGCCGCCTCCGGCATCGACCTGTGCCTGCACCTCGTCCGCCGCGACCACGGCAGCGAGGTCGCCAACCGCGCGGCCCGCCGCTGCGTCGTGCCGCCATGGCGTGACGGAGGACAGGCCCAGTACATCGAACGTCCCGTCCCGCCACCATCGGCCGCCAGCACCGCTCCCACCCGCGCCTGGGCGCTCGAACGCCTGCCGGAACCGATGTCCCTGGCTGAGCTCGCCGCCCACGCGAGCATGAGCGTACGCACCTTCACCCGGCGGTTCCGCGACGAAGTCGGCCTGACCCCCGGCCAATGGCTGACCGGGCAGCGACTGGAACGCGCCCGGCACCTTCTCGAAAGCAGCGACCTGCCGATCGACCTCGTCGCCCGACAAACCGGGTTCGGCACCGATATCTCCCTCCGACAGCATTTCCGCACCTCTGTCGGCGTCTCACCGGCCGTCTATCGGCGTACCTTCCGCGCCCGGAACCGTTAACCAACCGGCCGGCTGCTCGTACCGCCCCGAACCCGGTGCTGGGAGGGCGCGCTGTCCTCGACGGGCCGGTTCCGTTTGAGGAGCAGGGGGTGTGCGATTCCCTCTTGATCTGGTTTTGTGGCCGAACGGCTACCGTCACTATATGACGCAGGGTGACCTGACGAACGAGCAGTAGGCGGTGCTGGAGTCGCTGCTGCCGACGGAGAAGAAGAAACCGGGCCGTCCGTCGCCATGGTTGAAACGTCAGTTGATCGATGACATCCGATGGCGACCCGGATGGGTGCGCCGTGGCGGGGCGTGCCGGCCCGCCACGGGCACTGGCGCATAGTCCACGGGTTGTTTTCGGGACTGGCAGCGGGACGGAACGTGGAGACGGTGGTACAGGTCGTGACGCACTGATCGTCCCACGAAGGTGATCCGCAAAGAATGCACATGCCATCCACGAATCTCCAATGATTGTCGCGATCGTATCCAGCTCGCCAGCTGTCGTTGAGGTACTGCTGGCTACAAGGAGTTACGCTGGTTCCGCCCTGTCGCAGGCACTGACCGGCTCCAGGCACCTCGGGAAGGAAATTCACACATTCAGGAGTGGGGAAGCCCCATCTTGGTGGTGTCCGTGGTGTCATCCGTTTTCCGGACGGTTTGCTTTCCGGACGGTCCGGCTGAATATTTGCAGGATCGCGATACATCCTTTGCCGGTTCGCGCCGGATCCGCTGCCGGCGTTCGGCTGACGGGACGTGGCCGGCATCCGTCAGTTCTTGGCGTCCGACCATCTGTCGATCACGGAAACGTCGGCGACGAACCGGACCCCGCTTCCGGCCGCCCAGTATGCGGCGGTCGCGGCTAGCGTCCGGTGCGTGAGCAGCACGGCGTCCTCCGCCCGGTCGGCGGGGACGTGCAGCAGCAGCTCGTCGTGCAGGCAGAGGACGATCGTGCCGCCGAGGGGGAGAAGTTCCTGGCGGACGGTGACCGCCCACGCCTTGAACAGCTCGGCCGCGGCACCCTGGATGACGGCGTTGCGGGCGAACCGGCCGCGCGCGGCCGCCGAGCGATCCGTGTCCACCTGGGG
>NZ_CAAAFO010000075.1:11129-18607 GCF_900634715.1 Candidatus Protofrankia californiensis
CAGGAGCCGAGCCGGCAGGGGTCGACGGCGCGGTGCGGATCAGCCGGCCACCGAACGTCCGCAGGTCGAGGCCGGCCCGACCGGCGGCGTCGGCGGCATCCAGGTAGGCGATGGCGCGGGGGTATGCCTGCCGCATCTGGCGCAGGGCTGCGCCGGCGACACCGGAGGTCTGCCCGTACATCGCAGCCAGGACCGCGACCTTGGCGGTGGGTCGGTCACAGCCGAGCCGGGCCGCCACCGGCGCGTACATGTCCTCGTCCCCGGTCGCCCGGGCCAACGCGGGATCACCGGAGACGGCGGCCAACACCCGTGGCTCGATCTGGCCGAGGTCGGCCCGCACGAGCCGGTGACCGGGTTCGGCCGCCACGGCGACCCGCAGGCCGGCGGGCAGGTTGTGCAGCCCGGCCTGGGCGGTCATGCGCCCGCCGGCGCCGTCGCTGCCGCGCCAGCCGCCACGCAGCCGGCCGTCCGGGCCGACATAGCTGTCCAGCCAGCGGTACCCGTAGGTGGTCGCGATCCGCTCGGCCTTCCGCCAGGCCAGCAACGCCGCAACGACCGGGTGGACGTCGTGCAGCGGCTTCAGCCGAGCCGACCTGGTGTCCGGGACGTCGATGCCAAGGCTTAGCAGGGCGGCTCGCAGCTCCGCCGGATTACGCAGATCCACGCCGCCGCCGAGGTGGGCCAGCACCGGAGCGTCCCGTGCCCGCCGGGTGGCGACCTCCTCGGCGTCGTCCCGTGGCCGGGGGCCCGCAGCCTTGGCGATCATCTTCTGGGCGACCGTGCGGTCCAGCGGCAACCCGTCCCGCTCCAGCTCGCAGGCGAGCAGCTCCGCCGCGGACTCCGCCCAGGCCGTCAGCACCGCCAACGGCGTACCACCCGCCGCCGTCCGTGGGTTGCCCGCCGCCGTCCGCGGGTCGTCCAGCCGGCGTAACGCACGCTCCTGTGTCGCCCGGACGACGAGGGCGAGCTCCGCGAAACGGGCAGCCCGGTGCAGCCGGCCGGCCGGGTCGCCGCGGCCAGGGCGGGTCCACGTCTCGTCCGCCCAGTCGCGGCGGAGCTGGCCGTCGCCGCGGACCGGCTCGTCCGGGTCCTCCCCGTCGGCCGCGTCCTCCGCCGCGGCCAGCAGGTCGAGCTGCCCACCTCGCGCCGCCCTCCCGTCACCGGCGGGTGGCGGCAGCCCTCGGGCGGCGGCCCACACCGCGCCGGGGTCGTCCCGCCGTCCACCGTGCAACACCCGGTGGACGGCGGCCAGGTCCCAGCAGACGGCCGGACGCACGCCGGCGGCGACAAGCGGCGCCGCCGTCCTCCGAGCCGACCACCACACCCACCGGGGCGCGAAGGCGGCCTCGATCTGGGCCAGGACGGCGGACGGTTCGCAGGCCCGCACCGCCCAACAGCCCCGCTCGGACGCCAGCCCGACCCCCGCCCCGGCGACCACGACGACCGCCACCGGGTCCCGCCGTCCGACCCCGGCAGCATGCAGGCCCTGGGTGACCTCGCCGGCGGTCAGCAGCGGCATCCCCATCCGCTCATCTTCGCGCCCGTGGACCCTGCGCCGGGGACGTGGCCTCGCCCTGGCCGTGGTGATCCGTCCGGACCCGCTACGGCACGCCGGTCGAACGCACCGGGAACTCACGGTCAAGAGATCAAGGAGCACGGCCGGGGCGGGACGAGGACGGTGGTCCGCAGCCCCAGGCCGTCGGGGCGGGCAGGAACACGACCGCGGGGCCTGATGAGCGGGTGGCGAACCGGATCCCGGTCCACCACCCGCTGTCCGCGACGGCCTGGAGGTCAGCCCAGCATGTTCTCGATGAGGTCGGCGGCCCGCATGGTGCCGCCTTCGGCTCGTACGTCGGCGCGCAGTTGCGCCGAGCGGCGGGCGGTCTCTGGATCGGTGACGAGTTCGGTCAGGGCGGCCCGCAGGATCGCGGAGGTGGCCTCCGGGGTGTCGATGCGGCGGGCCACGCCTAGTTCGACGAGCCGGTCCGCGTTGGTGAACTGGTCGACGGCCTGGGGAACGGCGATCATGGGAGTTCCGGTGAACAGCCCTTCGCTGCTGCCGCCCATTCCCGCGTGGGTGATGAAGGCGTCGGCTTGCTCGAGGATCGCCAGCTGGGGAACCCAGGGGTGCACCTCGGTATTGGATGGGATGGTGCCGAGTTCCCCGGGGCCGGTGTGCTTTCCGATCTGTAGGACGACGTGCCAGCCGGGCATGTCGCCATAGGCTGCCAGGCACTGGCGGTAGAACTCCGACTGCTGTGTGTACGCCGAGCCCAGGGAGATCAGCAGCACGTTCTCGGCATCAGCCGGACGCGTCCAGCCGTTCTGCTCTGTCCGCGCGCCGAAGCAGGGGCCGACGAACGTCACCGTGTCGGTGTCGACGTGGTCCGCATGTGGCTGCATGGCCCTGGGAATCAGCGCCAGAGCCCGCGGTGGGCGGCCGGAGAAGGTGTCCACGTCGGTGGTGGACGCTCCACATCCGGCGAGCCACCGGGTGAACTTCGTCCGGTACGCGTCGGCGCCGGGTAGTTGCCACAGCTGCGCCGCGACGTCCTGCTCGTAGCCTTTCCAGGCCACGAAAGTCGGTGACAGCTGCACGAGGGGGCGGTCCTGTGCCTCGGCAAGGGCGCGGGCGGCGTAGGCGCCGATGTCGTACAGGTAGAGGTCGGCGCGGTCGTGGTCGTAGGCGGCGTGTAGCTGCGGGAGTGCCTGGACGGCGTCGTCGAGGAAGATGTTCATCGCAGCGATGGGATCGTTCGGCCAGTCGTTGTCGGCGACCGGCAGCCCGGAGTCGTATGGGACGAATTCAGCGCCGGTGGCTGTGATCAGGTCGGCCACGGCCGAATCATTGGCGTACGTCACCCGGTGGCCGCGGGTCACCAGCTTGCGGATGACCTCGATGCTCGGGAGGACGTGACTGACGGCGGGAATGCCAACCATTGCGACATGGGCACGGTGACGGGACATGGAAGACCACTCGATTCAGGTCTACGGAGAAAGGGACACGACAAACCGGTGTGTGGCCCGCGACGGCACAGCCTGCCGTGGGACACACCGGTCCGCGGGGCGGGAAACGGCGATCCCGTCCCCCGTCGATGTCAGCCGTAGATCTGACGAAAACCCATGTCCCTGACCTTAACCTATTCCCGGGCCCGAGCTACTGCGACGGCGGCTGCGATGACCGGTCAGTTCTGGCTGTTGAGATAGCCGATGGCCATCGCACCCCACCATCCGACCTGGGACAGCACATTGCTGATCACCGATCGGGTCAGAAGCATCCGGGACGTGACGGCGGCAGGCTGTTCCAGCCGGTGCTGGACCGCCTGGATGTGCAGCCCGTTGAGTGCGATGAGGAGCACCAGCCCGATCTTCACCCGTGTCAGTGGCGCGGACAGGTCCGGTTGCAGCAGGACACCGCTGAGCACGAGCCCCGCCAGCCCGGCCCAGATCAGCACGTGCAGGCCGCTGGCCACCCGGATGACGTCCGGGAAGCCGCGTCGGCCGGACAGCCACAACAACGCGAAGAAGTCGATGGCAAGGACCGCGCCGAACCCGCCCACCAGCGCGGCGAGATGCGCGAACAGGGCGACGGTGTGCAGGATCGGGTCGGCGGTGAGGTGGGTGGCGGTCCAGACGGCTGCCGCCCATCCGAGGATGACCATTGTCCCGGTCGCGAGAAAACAGACCCACCGTGGCAGAACCCCGCCGCTGGGCGGGGAGGTCTGGGTAATGATCAGGGTTGGGACAGGTCGTGGGTCCGCGGGCAGGGAAACGAGCCGCTCGGGAGCCGTCCCCTCATGATCGGTCATAGTTGGTGCTTGAGCGCGACGTCGGCGAAGGTGGCAGTCGCGCCGCTGGTCAACGCCGGCGAGTGACCTTCTATGCCGTGTCGGAAGAAGGTCGGTACCCCGATCGTCGCGCCGGCGGCGGGCTTACGGAGCACCTGCTGCCTGCTGCTGCCCTCGTACCGGCTTGCGGCGGGCCCGACGACATAGGTGCTCCGCCGCGGCCCGGTCCGGACCTCTCCTTCCCCGGACCGGATTTCCTTGGCGGGCGTCGGGTACTGCGCGATCACGCTTTCCGGCCCCGTGGTGGGGGTGGCGGTCGAGCTGCTTACCGGGTGTCCCGGGGATGTCGTCGTGGCGTCGGTCGTCGGATCGTCGGAACGGGCGGTGAGACCGAGCGGCAGGTAGACGGGCGGCGCGAGAAGGGTTGTTCGCCGGGACACGCATCCTCCTTCAGGAAAACTTAACTTTCAACTTAAGCTAACCTAAATAAATCATGTTTCGTCAACCAAATTACTTTTCCTGGTCGCGAAAGCACTCTCCGTGAGAGTTGTCGGGCGGGGTCCTCGACGCCGCAAGTTGTACCGCTTAGGATCACGGGCACGGCATCGCGTGTCGGTCACCGGCCGGGTGAGGCATGGAGGTTGCCCGTGAGGTGCCTTGCGGAGGCATTCCACTGTGTCAGTCGAGTTGAACCACACCATCATTCATGCTCGGAACAACCGGGAATCCGCCCAGTTCCTGGCAAACATCCTGGGCCTTGAGGTCGGGACCGAGTGGGGCCCGTTCATTCCGGTTGCCACCAGCAACGGGGTCACCCTGGACTTCGCCGCCATCCCGGCGGAGTCGATCGTCATGCAGCATTATGCATTCCTCATCTCGGACGAGGAGTTCGACCCGACGCACGAGCGACTCCGGCAGGCGGGGATCACCTACTACGCCGATCCGTACGGGAAGCAGCCCGGCGAGATCAGCCGCCATCACGGCGGGCGCGGGCTGTATTTCCTGGGTCCGGCCGGTCATGGCATGGAGATCATTACCCGCCCGTACGACAGCCACGAAACGACACCCCCGCCGACGCGAGGTATGTGAGGGCGGGACACTCCGAGTTTTCTCATGCATTGCGGAAATCGGGTGTGCGTTTCTCGACGGAGGCGGTCATGCCTTCCTTCTGGTCGGCCGTGGCGAAGGCGGACATCCCGGCTGCGGCCGGATTCGCCGCTATCGCGTCACCTCACCGTCGGCGAGTCCGAGTTCGTCAGCCCCCAGGGGTGCGAAGAAGGCGCCGACCAGGTCGTCGCCGACCCCGGCCAGGGTTGCCGGTGACCAGTGGGGGTGCGCTTCAACCGTTTTCGCGCAGAAAAAAGCGATCATTATACGTGCCGTCTCCATCCTCGTGGAAGAACACAACCATCCACGGCCGGTATCCTGGCTCCCGGATCGGCGATGACTCCTGCTTTCCCAGCATCAGCCAGTGGCAACAGACGGAGTCTCGCTCCCCGGTTACAGTGGCGGGACCGCGCCGGACTCGCACCGGCTTCCCTGCACCGTGGACCTTCCGACACCATAAAGTAGGAAGTCCAACGATGTCGAGTGGTACCGCGAGGTCTGGGCGCCGGGAGTCCGGGACAGCCGGCATGGCCGTCGTGGACATGCGTACCTGTCTCGGGCAGGTCGCCGATCGGCGGCTGGCCCGACGCGGGTTCGCCCCGAGGGCCGCTGGGAGGGTTCGGAACGGACGCGAGGTGTTGCGAGCGCGTGCCGCCTCGCCGGTCCTATAGTCGGTTCCGGAACTGGTTCTGCCCGGTCAGCCAGGTCGGGCGTCGTAAGAGGGAACCCGGTGCGAATCCGGGACTGCCCCGCAGCGGTGAGTGGGAACGACCGCCGTCATCGGCACTGGGCTCACGACGAGCCTGGGAAGCGACGGCCAGTAGTGGGCCACCTCGGTGGCTGTGCCCGCGAGTCCGAAGACCTGTCAGTTCGCCGTGCGCCCCCGGCGTGCGGTGGTCCGGGCTTCGAGGGAGAGCCGAAGGACGTGCCACGGCTTCCGCGTGGCCTTCCTGGTCGTCGTCCTCCCACGTGCTCATGGACCCTGCGGTCCGAGCCCGCGAGGGGAGAGCGTATGACCGAGGTGGACGAGCGGCCCCGATTGTGGCGGACGGAGTTCGGGGGTCTCGCCCGGTACGAGCGAGCGTCCGCGCTTTCGATTATCGAGGATCTTGCGCACGTCTACCGGCTCAGCCTGCCTTCCGTTTTCCTTCCCGGCCCTCTTCCCGAACGATCCGTCGGGCCTTGTCCGGACCGAGCGCGTCGATCCCGGAGCGGGCCAGGGCCAGGAGGGTCGAGCCGATCTCCCCGAAGTAGGTCGCGACCGCCGGTCGGGGCCGGGACGGCATGTATTCATTGACGCCACGAGAGGGTGTCCGTATTCTGGCAGAGTTTTCTGACAGCGGTCGGAAGCCGGTGGGAACCTGTTTTCCGCGTCGTTCCCGTCGCGTGCCTTTTCCCGCGGAATCCCGTCCCCGTTGCGTGTGCCGTTGCGCGCGGTTTCCCGTGTCCACGACGGCTTTTGCCGCACCCCTGGGATCTGGAATTAATTAACTAAGATCTCCCGGGCGTATCTGCCAGGTCACAGGCCTGGAGAAAATACTACTCATCTGATTCCAGGCGCTTACGCCGGTGCACCACCGTGCCCCGGGGTGGCGCCGTGGCATCCCCTGCCCTGACCACTGGAGACAGTCATGACAGCGCATCTCCGGCCGCGGCCGGTCCACCGTGACCGTCCGGCATCCGGGCCTGCCCGGCGTCCCGCCGGGCGAGGGAGCCTGCCGGTGATGATGCTGGTATCGGCGCTGGTCGGCGCATTGATCGGCTGTAGCCCGAGTCCGACCCGTACATCTACCGCGGACGGTGCCAGCGCGCAGCCCCGGCGTGAGATCACCGTCGTCGACGACGCCGACCGCACGGTGCAGATCACTGTTCCGGTCCGTCGGGTGGTCGCGTTCAACACGTTCAACGTCGAGTTCATCCGCGCCGTCGGCGCCTTCGACACGGTCGTCGGCCTCGACGAGGGATCCGCGGGTGCGAACTACGCCGGCTACTGGAAAGACTTCGACGTGACGAAGACCGCGGGCAAGGGCCAGGCCGAGCCGAACTACGAACAGCTGGCGGCGCTGAGACCCGAGCTCGTCATCTTCCCCCGCAACGGCGCGTGGCAGGAGGCACAGAGCAAACTCGCCGCCTTCGGCATCACCACACTCGTCGTCACCGGCTGGGACCAGGACAAGCACATCTTCAACGTCGACCTCATCGGAAAGATCTTCGACCGGTCCGCGCAGGCCGCCAAGCTCAACGCCTTCTACACCAAATACCGCACCCTGCTGGAGCAACGGCTGGCCGGCGTCACCCCGAAACGGGTCTACCTTGAAAACGACAAGGACTTCGCCTCTCCCGTCCCCGGCTCGGGCTGGCACGAGATGGTGACCCTCGCCGGGGGGACGAACATATTCGGAGACGTCGTGTTCGGCACCGCCGGCTCCGCGCGGGGGTCCGTCCACCAGCTCGACATCGATCCGGAGGCCGTCCTCGCCCGCGACCCCGAGTTCGTCGTGCGTCTCACCGGCGGCGGTTATGCGTTGCGGTCGGGGGGAGATCTGACCGCTGAGCGCACGAGTCTGCTCGACCGCGCCGGTT
>NZ_CAAAFO010000075.1:19133-23012 GCF_900634715.1 Candidatus Protofrankia californiensis
ACCGGCGCGGTGTACGTCACCAGCTCTTACCCGATGAACGCCTGCTCGAAGATCATCGGGTCGTTGTACCTCGCCAGCTGGCTGCACCCGGAGGAGATGGCCGGCGTCGACCCCGACGCGGTGATGCGCGAGTGGGTCGAGACCTACCAGGGCGTGCCGCTGCCCGACCCGGCCGCCTACCGGCTGCACGCGAACGCCTGAGCGCGACCGCCGTGACCACGGACACCGGATCCTCCTCACAGCGGGAGGGACCTGGCCCGACCCCCCGCCTGCCGTCCGCGGCACCGCAGGACCCTGCGCCCGGTCCGGCGCCGGGCCCTGCGGCCGGTTGTCCGCCCGGCGCGTTGCCGAGCAGCCGGCCGTCCCGGCGGCGCGGTAGGCACAAGGCCGTGATGCTCGCCGCCGCGGCCCTCCTGCTGCTGGTCGCCGGCGTCACGGCCGTCGCCGTCGGCACACGGGACATCTCCGTCACCGACGTCGTCCACGCACTGTGGACGCGAACGTTCCACGTCCCCGTCACGCCGGAGGAGCTGTCCACCCAGACGGTCGTCTGGGAGCTGCGGATGCCCCGGGTCGGGCTCGCCGTCACCGCCGGCGCGGGGCTGGCGGTCGCCGGTGTGGTGCTGCAGGGACTGCTGCGCAACCCCATGGTCAGCCCGTTCACCCTGGGTATCTCCTCCGCGGCCGGGTTCGGGGCCTCCCTGACGATCCTGTTCGGGCAGGCCGGCGGGCGGGGCGGCATCACGTTGGTGGCCAGCGCGCTGGGCATGGCACTGCTGTGTGCCGGGCTCCTGCTCGGCCTGTCGTGGCTGCGCCAGGCGTCACCGGTCACGCTGATCCTGATCGGGACCGCGTTGACCTACCTGTTCCAGGCCCTGACCTCCACCCTGCAGTACGTGGCCAGCGAACATCAGCTCGCCGAGATCGTCCGCTGGAACTTCGGCAGCGTCAACGCCGCGACCTGGGGGCAGACGGTTGCCGTCGGCCTGCCCGTCGGCGTCTGCCTGCTCGTTCTGGGCTGGCAGGCCGGCCGACTGAACGCCATCGCGTTCGCCGGTGACGACGCCGCCCACGCTCTCGGTGTGAACGTCGCCCGGACCCGTCTGGTGTGCAGCCTGATCGCGGTCATGCTCGCCGCGGTCGTCGTCAGCTTCACCGGTGTGATCGGTTTCGTCGGTCTGGTGGCGCCGCACATCGCCCGGCTGCTGATCGGCGCCGACCACCGGTTCCTGATCCCGTTCGCGGCGGTCACGGGCAGCCTGCTCGTCCTGACCGCCGACACGGTGGGGCGCACCCTGTTCTCGCCCGCCGTCATCCCGGTCGGGATCGTCGTGGCCTTCCTCGGGGCACCGCTGTTCATCAACCTGATCCTCACCAGGCGGAGACAGTTCCTGTGACAGCAGATCCTGGGGCAACGGAGCGGGCGGTCTTCGAGATCCGCGGAGCGCGATCCCGCTATGCCATGCGGACGATCCTCGACGGCGTCGACCTGACCGTCGGCGCAGGGCAGCTCGTCGGTCTGCTCGGCCCGAACGGCAGCGGAAAGTCCACCCTGTTGCGTGCCGTGTGCCGCATCCACCGTGTGACGGACGGGTCGTTCCGGCTCGGCGGCACCGACCTGCACCGGCTGTCCCCACGCGCCCGGGCCCGTGTCCTCGCCTACGTGCCGCAGGGCACGCCGGGACCGTTCTCGCTCACGGTCACCGAGGCGGTCATGCTCGGCCGTACCCCCCACCTCGGGCTGCGGCCCACCCGCACCGACGTGGCCCGGGTACGGGCGGTCCTGGGCCTGCTCGACCTCACCGACCTCGCCGACCGGCACGTCGACGAACTCTCCGGCGGTCAGGCCCAGCGGGTGCTCATCGCCCGCGCACTCGCCCAGGAACCCACCGTCCTGCTGCTCGACGAACCGACCAGCGCCCTCGACCTGCGTCACCAGGTGGAGACCCTGCACCTCGTCCGCGCCCTGACCGAGCGGCGGCGGCTGCACACGCTGATGGCGATCCACGACCTCAACCTCGCGGCGCGTTACTGCCATCGGGTCGCTTTCCTGCACGAGGGGCGGATCGTCGCCTGCGGGCCCCCGACGGAGGTCTACCGGCCCGAGCTGATCGAACGGGTCTACGGACTCCCCGTGGAGATCAGCCACCACCGGGGCGCGCCTGAGGTCCGGCCGGGCCTCCTGCCGGATTCGGCTCCGTTCCCGACCGGCTGATCCGGACGTCCCATCCGGCCGGTCCGTCCTGACACCTTTCCCCGCCGGCGCGGCAGCCGGGATGCGCCGCTTTCGGCGGGCAGCCGGTCATCCATCCACCCGGAATTCCTGCGAATTTGATATCCGCAGGATTTACAAAATCCGTTAAAAAGAGCAGTATGCGCAGGTTCGGAGATGATGCGACTGCCGAGCCCCGGACGACAGCGTCCATGACGGCCACGACCCGCATGATCAGCGCCTGCTCACCCGCAGTCCCGGACAGCGACACGGTCCGCGCGTACCGCAACCGCACGAAGACCGCGTCGCTGTACAGCGGGCCCGCCGCGTCACCATCCGCGGGCCCGTCACGCCCCGGGGTCAGCCCAGGCGCGCCTGCCGGGCTGCGGTGTAGCGGGCGGCGACGTCGGCCCAGTTGACGATGTTCCACAGGGCGGTGGCGTAGTCGGCCTTGACGTTCTTGTACTGCAGGTAGAAGGCGTGCTCCCAGGCGTCGAAGACCAGTAGCGGGGTGCTACCGATGCCGATGTTGCCCTGGTGGTCGTAGACCTGTTCGATCAGGAGCCGGTCGGCGACGGGTTCGTAGGACAGCACGCCCCAGCCGGAGCCCTGCACGGTGGTGGTGGCGGCGGTGAGCTGGGCCTTGAAGGCATCGAACGAGCCGAAGTCGTTGGTGACGGCGTCGGCGAGGACGCCGTCGGGCTTGTCACCGCCGTCGGGGGAGAGGTTCTGCCAGTAGAGCGAGTGCAGGACGTGGCCGGAGACGTTGAACGCGAGGGTCTTCTCCAGCCCGACGATGGCGGCGAAGTCGCCCTTGTCGCGGGCTTCGGCGAGCTTGTCGAGGGTGGTGTTGGCGCCGGCGACGTAGGCGGCGTGGTGCTTGTCGTGGTGCAGTTCCAGGATCTCGCCGCTGATCGACGGTTCGAGGGCGGCGTAGTCGTAGGGCAGGTCGGGCAGAGTGTAGATCGCCACGGGCGTGGAGTCCTCTCATCACGGTGAGAAATGGGATGTGTACAGGACGGGCCGCTGTGGATCCGTTCCTGGCTCTGTGGGGCCTGGCCGGCCGGGGTGTGCGCAGTGTGCTGTCGGTCAGGCCGGCGGGTCGGTGACGTAGGCCCGTTGGATCGCGGCGAGCACGTCGCGGGGCCCACGTTCCGGTCCGGCGCGTTCGGCCAGGTGGTCGAGGGCGATGCCGCACAGGGTGGACAGGCCGAGGACCAGTTCGGCTATGGCGGCGGCGGGGTTGGAGCGGCCGGCGCCGTCGGCCATGACCCGCTGGACGCTGGCCCAGAAGAAGCCGGGGTCGTCGGTGGAGTCGGTGTAGGCGGTCATGACCTCGATCGCTACGGGCAGGCATCCCGCGGGACCGCTTCCGATGTCACGCATCGACCGCTCCCTCTCCAGCGCCGTCTACGGCCATGCCTGCTGCGGCGTCAGCCAACGCCATCATGGAGTACTTGCAAAGAGTATGTAACTGCAAGCTTGTTTCTGCAAGAGAGGCGTCACTGTGGGTGGCTGTTCCATGATATTCCGGTGGACGGGCGGCTCTCCAGGCTGCTTGTCGCCCCGACACGGGCTTCTGCCCCTGTCGGGTAGTGCCCGATCGGGGAACCACTGTGGAAAGCCGGGCAGGCCGACGGGTCTGTCACGCCCACGGTCGGCCAACC
>NZ_CAAAFO010000075.1:23158-26464 GCF_900634715.1 Candidatus Protofrankia californiensis
ATTTGGGACCTGGCTGCACCCAGCCGCAGCCGCTTCCGTAAGGTTTCCGCTGAGATCGGCCGCTGATACACCCGTCAGACAGCGATCATTCTGACCCGGTTACCACAGAGCTTGGACATGTCGTCAACGTCGGATGTGAGCATGACGACCGGTCCCGGCTGCCGCAGGGCAACCTCGGCCACCGTCGCGTCGATGGCGTACTTGTGGCCGTGCAGCTTCGCTTCCTTCAACAGCTTCGTGGACGCCTTCGCGGTCTGTTCGGTAATCGGCTCGACCTTGAGCCGTGAGAGCACCCAGTTCAAACGCGGCATGCTCACGCCCGCGTCACTGACCTCGATGATCGTGTTGGCGCTGATGACGAGATCGGATTCCAGCTCACTGAAGATCTGGAGCATGGCCGCAACCTTACGGTCCTGAGTGATCCAAGCGGACAGTCCCGCACAGTCCAAGACGACTGTCTCGATGCGTTTGGTCACGCCGCCGTGTCTTCTGTACGGTCCGCGTCACCGAAAATCCTGGCCCGGGCCTCGGTCAGTTCCTCCTCGGTGAACGCGCCGGATTCCCGCTGGTAGCGTTCCAATTCGTCAACAAGCAGCTTGTGGCGGATCTGGCGTGCGACGGCTTCGGCCACGTACCCGGAGACGTTTTTCGTGATTTTCCTCAGCTCGGCGACCTGGTCGCTGGGCAACGTGACCGTGATGCGGGTGGTTGCGGACATGCGCCAATCATACTGTAGTATGCGCAGGCTCGGAGATGATGCGGCCGCCGAGCCCCGGGCGACAGTGTCTATGACGACCACGACCCGTATGATCAGCGCTCGCTCACCCGCCGACCCAGGTTCGCGGCCATCGGGGCGGCGACCGTCACCGTCCACGTCCCGGACGGGCCGCGGGACACTTCCACTGGTCCGACAGGTGGGCATAGTCGCCGAGTCCCCCCGCGCTTTCCTTACGCCTACCAGCCTTACGCCTACCAGGTGCCGACCGCGCGATGGGAGTGTCAGGGGATCTTGATCGGTAATCTCCAGAGTAAGGCCGTGACCTGCAGAGACGCTTGAACATCGCTGTCCGTTACACCGTTTCTTGGGCAGACCCCGCGATGGCTTCGCGATCGGTTCGTCGTTACGGGTTGCCGGTGCTGGCGCGGTAGGTCAGGGGTTGGGTGTCGGCGGGGTGGCTGGTGACGACAGCAACGTCCGTATCGGGTGGGGTGGGTCCCGCATCTGCTGGCCGGCGGCGGGATACGACGAGCGCGGCGATGGCGGTGGTGAGGGGTACCGAGGCGACGAGGCCGACGGTGCCGGCCGCGGTGCGGACGATCTCGGCGGCGACGAGGTCGGAGGTGGCGACGTCCGCGCTGTTTCGGTCGGCGAGGGTGAACAGGAGCAGGGTGGGTAGGGCGGCGCCGGCGTAGGCGAGGGCGAGGGTGTAGACGCTGGAGGCGATGTGGTCGCGTCCGACGCGCATCCCGGACCGGTAGAGGTGCCGTACGGAGGCATCGGGGGCGGCGTCGGAGACTTCCCAGACGGCGGCGGCCTGGGTGACGGTCATGTCGTTGATCAGCCCGAGTGAGCCGATGATGACGCTGGCGAGAATGAGACCGGGCAGGCTGAGCTCGCCAGCGAAGGCTTTGAGTGTGACGTCCTCATCGGAGCCGAGGCCGGTGATGCGGGCGAGGTCGATGGCCGCGGCGCCGAATGCGGCGGTGAGGGCGAGGCTGGCGAGGGTGCCGAGCAGCGCGACGGTGGTGCGGGCGGAGAGGCCGTGGGCGAGATAGAGCAGGCAGACCAGCAACGCCGCGCCGGTGGTCAGCGCGACCGCGACGGGAGGATGCCCGTCGAGCAGGGACGGCAACGTGAATTTGACGATCACGAGGTAGGTGAGGACGAGGCCGGCGAGTGCGGCGAGCCCGCGCCAGCGGGCGACGGCCACGACCACGATGGCGGTGAGCAGGGCGATCCAGCCGAGCGGCGCCGCGCGTTGGAAGTCCGCGACGTAGTAGGTGGGTTGGCCGGCGGTGTCGGTCGTGGGGGCGAGACGGACCTTGTCACCCGGTTTGTACGTGGGGCCGGTCGGATCCACGGGGGTGTCCAGATGGACCCGGTTTTCCGTGCCGGGCCGGTTGTCCAGAACGATGTCGAGCTGGTCGCAGGTCGTGGGGGCGGCGCCCGCGTCGGTGAGGTCCGGGCAGGGGCCTCGGTTGGCGCGTTCGATCGTTGCGTTGATGAGCGTGGGGGCGCCGCCGGCGAGGTCGCGCAGTTGGCTCGGGGTGTGGCGGGGGCCTGCTTTCGGCCACAGCAGGACGGCGCCTGCGGCGGTGAGGGCGAGGAGCAGCACTACGGCCGTGGCCATGACGGTCGCGGCCGCACGCGACGACCGGCTGGACAGCGCGTGACCGCGTGACGGGATGAGATGGCCGTGGTTGTGCCCCATGGCACCTGAGTGTGGCCGTTTCGCCGGGGCTGCCCGCCACCATGGCTGTCACGACCGCCGGGTCGATGGTCGCGGCGGGGGTGGTGCCTGCGGAGTGGGCGTGGTGTTGGGCGTTCGACGCGACCGTCCGCGCTGTACAAGGATCTGCGGCAATCCGTACCGGCGGACAAGAAGAACGTCTACCTCCGCGACGTGGATGCAGCCGTGGTCGACGAGGTGTGGGAGAGATTCGTAGCCGCGCTGCTCCCGCTCGCTGATGCGGGCAGGCTGGGCGAGTCGGTGTCCTGTTCCCGCGGGGATATGATCACATAGGCGAGGGTCGCGGGCACGTCACCGCGGTTGTGCCAGGCGTGCCGGGCGCCGTTCTGCACGATGCATGACCCGGCGGGAAGGTGCACCTCGGCCCCGTCGTCCAGTTCCAGGTGGAGTTCCCCTTCGAGGACCATGCAGTAGTCGATGGTTTTCGTCTGGTGCATGCCGGGGGCATCGGGCTCGAACACCCCGATGAGTCCGGGAAGTTTGGTTTCGGCCTCCGTGACGAGCAGGGTCAGCGTCTCCTCGTCCGGCGTCGGGAGATCTGCGTCGGCTTCGCTCTCCGGTGGGAACCGCAGTAATCCGAACCGGGTGCCGGCCGCAGCGGGAAAGAAAGTCTTGTTGTCAGGCTGAGGTGACGCGACAGGACTGGACAGCTCGCCTTCGGTGCCCCAGACCCCGAAGAATCCGGCACCGGGCATCATGGCGACCGTGACGGCCGGAAGCTCGGCATCCTCGTACACGACCGACTTACCGCTCTGGTCGACACCTGTCACGACGCGCTTGATGTGGATTGACATGTGACGAGCGTCCCATAGCCGGTCCATCGCCGGCCGGGCGC
>NZ_CAAAFO010000075.1:27022-27901 GCF_900634715.1 Candidatus Protofrankia californiensis
GGCGCCCGGCGTCGCACCGCCGTGTTCGCCGCCGCGTGGGCAACGGTGTGCGCGGCCTTCGGCCGATCACGGCGCCTGGCGTGCCGCTCCCACCGCAGGCCCGGCGGCGCGGCCCGCGCCGAGCCGCCGGCCGGAGGTCTGGATTGTGCCGACGTCCAAACCGGTAAAGATCCGGCTCTCCAGGCCGTTGCCGTCACGTGCCACGCTCGGCGCGCATCGGCTACCGGTCACCCACCTCAGTGCCGACGACTTGGAGAGCCACTGTGTCTACGTCATACGATCCAACGGACGCCGCGACGCTGCGTGACCCCTATGGGACGCTTGAGCGTATGAGGGCCGAGGCGCCGGTCCACTGGAGCCCGGAGCTCTCAGCATGGCTCGCCGTCGACTGGTCGACCGTCCAGACCGTCGTCACGACTCCGGCCGTGTTCTCCGCCAACCGCCTGGTGCCCGTGTACGACCGGCTCCAGGAGGCCGACCAGGTGTCGGCGGCGGAGGTCATGCGCTGGCTCGCCATCTGGATGGTGTTCCAGGATCCACCGAACCACACCCGGCTGCGGCGTCACATGAGCACCGTGATCAATCCGCGGATGACCGAGAGCCTGCGGGAACCCACGCTGACCATCACGCGGCGGCTCCTGGAGGAGTTGCCGAAGGACAGCCCGTTCGACTTCTACACGGAGTTCGGCCTGCGGCTGCCCGGATACGTGGTGCTGGACCTGCTGGGTGTCCCCCACGACCGGCTCTCCGAGGTCAAGCAGTGGGCGGACGAGATGATGCTTTTCATCGGTAGCGCCCGGGGTATCGAGAACAAGTACGACCACGCGCGCCACGGTGCGCAGTCGATGGCCGCACTGTTCCGGGAGCTGATCGCCGACC
>NZ_CAAAFO010000075.1:28007-35944 GCF_900634715.1 Candidatus Protofrankia californiensis
GGTCGGCGGCGAGTCGTTGACCGACGACGAGTTGGTCGCCTCGATGATGATGATCGGTAACGGTGCCCAGGAAACCACGGCCCACCTGCTCAGCAACGCCCTGCTGGCGCTGCGGGCGCATCCGGACCGGCTGTCGCAGCTGCGCGGCGACGTGGACGGACTGATGGCGACAGCCGTCGAGGAGTTCCTGCGCTACGACGGCTCCGTGCTCTCGACAGCCCGGATCGTGGTCGAGGACACCGAGCTGGGAGGTGCCCGGCTCGCGGTCGGCGACCGGATCTTCGCGATGCTGGTCGCCGCGAACCGGGACCCGGAGGTCTTCAGCCAACCCGACGAGCTCGACCTCAAGCGCTATCCAAACCTCCACATGGGATTCTCGAAGGGAGTGCATTTCTGCCTGGGAGCGCCGGTGGCGCGGCTGGAGGCGCAGATAGCCCTCACCGAGCTCATCGAGCGCTTTCCGGACTACCGGATAGTCGAACCGGTGGAGGATATTCCCTGGGTCAACTCGATGGTCACCCGCGGGCCGTCCCGACTCCCCGTGCGGCTGCGCTAGTCATGGCGCACCTGGCCGAACAGTTCCCGCTGGCGCCGATCGACGACCACCTTGTCCACCAGACGCCGGACCCGGTCCGGGTGGCCTGGTCGACCGACCCGCGATTCTACGAGCGTTACTGGAACGTGTTCCACGACGATGTGGGCGACCTCGTGCTTGCCGTCGGCGGAAGCTTCTACCCGAACCTGGATGCGGCCGAGGCATACGTCATCGCCAACTATCGGGGCCGGCAGCGTTGCGTCCGTGCGTTTCGCCGTCTCGGCGCCGACCGCATGGACCTGCGGGTCGGACCGATCCGTCCCACCATCGTCGAGGGCCTACGCCGCTGGCATCACACGCTGGAGCCGAACGAATGGGGCGTCTCCTTCGAACTGGACTGGGTGGACGCAAAGCGACAGGTCTACAACGCCTCGTACGGCTCGTTGCGCGATGGCTCACCCGCCGGCGGACAGCGGCACGTGACGGCGGGCTTCGAGGGATTCGGGCACGTCACCGGGTGGGTGCAGGTCGGCGACGTCCGGGTCGAATGGCCGGCCGGCGCTGCCAGGGGGACGCGGGACCGGCACTGGGGTATCGGGCGCGGTGTCGGTGGACCCGCGATGCACCCCGGGCGAACCGTCAAGGCCGGCTGGAAAGGCGGTAACTGGATCTGGTTCGACGACTTCGCGGTCTGGGGCCGGACGGTTCTGTACGACTTCGGTGACCCGCGTCCGGCCGCGGGCCGGGTCGTACGGGTCGAGCGTCGGCTGCGGTTCGAAAAGAACACCAAGATCTTCGTGGAGGGTGTTCTCGACTACACCTTCGATGATGACCAAAAACGTCAGGTCCACTTCGAGCGACTTGGTTTCCAGACGGTCTACATGCGGTGCGGAATGTATGGTGGCACGCCCGACAAGGATATCCATCACGGGCAGTACGCCGGGCCGGATCTGGTCGAGGGCGACGAATACGACGTGACGGATGAGGCCGTCCGCGCGAGGCTCAGCGGTCTCAACGAGCACCACTGCCGGATCACCTGCGGAGCCCAGGTGACGACGGGAATCCTGCAGCCACTCGAGCCCGACGCGTACGAAGCCTGTGCCAGGGGCGAGCCCGGCTGGTCATTTCTGTGACGGCTTACCGAAGAATGCGGGCCACGGACCGTGCACCTGACGGCGCGCGCCGCCGTGGTGCTCGACAGCGTCACGGTTCCGGATTTGGATTTGTGCACAGGAGCGACCGATCGACCAGCTGGCCGGGCCGGGGTAAGTCGATTAGCGTCGCCACCCGGATCGGGGTCGTAACCCGAAGGAGGAATCGTATGGGCTTCGGCGTCCTCACCGGGTCGGCGCGCCGTCCGGCCACTGACCCTCCACAGGTGGGCGCACGCGTCGGCGGACTCGGCCGCGGACCTGACCGCGCGGGAGAACACTAATGACCTTGACATACGACTTTGCCCTGTTATGTCCCGATGTCATCGGGCACAACGCGCGCGTCTTCGCCGACGACGTGGCGGTGGTCTGCGAGGACGCGCGGCTGACCTGGCGTGAGGTGGACGAACGGACGAACCGGTTCGCGAACGCGGTCCGCGGGCTGGGTCTCGGTCGCGGCGCCAAGGTCGCGCTGCTGATGCCGGCGTCCATCGAGGCGTTCGTCGCATTCTGGGGCAGCGCCAAGGCGGGCTGCGTCACAGTTCCGCTGAACGTCCTGCTGGACGGGGATTCGCTCGCCCGGTTGGTCAACGACTGTGACGCCGAGATCCTGTTCGTCGACGCGGAGACCGAGCCGCAGGTGGACGCGGTGCGCGCGGGACTACGGAATATCCGGCCCGATGGTTTCCTGACGTTCGGGCGGGAACGTCCGGGCTGGCGGTCCGCCCGTGATCTCGTCGCGGCGGCGTCACCGGCCCGACCGGACGTCAGAATCCGCCCGGACGACATCATAACCATCCTTTACACTTCCGGAACCACGGGCCTGCCCAAAGGTATTGAACATACCCATGTCAGCCGGCTGATGTACCCGTACGGATTCGGTATGGGACTTCGGGTCGACCGGTACTCCGTCGCGGTTCTGGCGACACCTCCGTATGCCTCCGGGACCTGGATCACGATGATTCCCACGATGTACCGCGGCGGCCGGATTGTCATTCTCAGGAAGTTCACGGCGGAGGCGTTCCTCGCGGCGATCGAGCGCGAGCGGGGAACGCACGCCTTTCTGGTACCGACCCAGTACATCGCGTTGCTGCAGGACCCCGGGCTGGCGGCCCACGACGTCAGTTCGGTGCGCTGCCTGGTGACGTCGGGCCAGCCGATCGCGGAGAAGACCTACCAGGCCGTCGAGGAGGCGTTTCCGAACGCGGGGATCTACGAGGTGTACGGCTTCACCGAGGGTTTTGCGTTCCTGCGGATTCCCGCGGACGCGGCTCGTGGCAAGCGGCGATCCGTGGGAAAGCCGGTGATGCTCGACGACGTCCGCGTCATCGACGCCGACGGCCGCGAGCTGCCGCCCGGGGAGACCGGCGAAATAGTGGCGCACTCGATCGGCATGATGAAGGGTTACTACAAGAACCCGGAGCTCACCAGGGAGGCCACCTGGCATTCGCCGGACGGTCGCTCGTACATGCGCACCGGCGACATGGGTCACCTTGACGAAGACGGGTTCCTCTACGTCTCCGGGCGACTCAAGGATATGATCAAGTCCGGTGGGATAAACATCTTCGCGGTTGACATCGAACAGGTTTTCATGGGGCACCCCGAGGTCAGCGAGGTGGCCGCGATCGCCGTACCACACCCGAAATGGGGTGAGACTCCGCTCCTGGTGGTGATTCCGCGGGCCGGCGGCACCGTAACCGAGGACGAGCTTCGCGAGTGGGGGAACGCGCGGCTTGCCAAGTATCAGCGGGTCAGCCGCGTGGTGTTCCGGGAAGACCTGCCGAGGGCTGTCTACGGGAAGGTTCAGAAAGACGCGCTGCGTCGCGAGTTCGGCACCGGCGCACCACTCGAACACGTCGGAGGTATGAGCTGATGTCCACCCCAGCGAATGGTACGTCGACGACCTACCTGCCACCGGTGGTCTATCCCGACTACGAAAGCCTGGAGCTGGACCGCCCGGCGCCGCACGTGCTCAGGGTGATGCTCTCCCGCGGGAAGATGAACTCGCTGGACTTTCGCATGCACCAGGATCTCGGCGCCATCTGGCGGCTGGTGGACGCGGACACGACCGTGTCGGCGGTGCTGCTCGGCGGTCGGGGACGGGCCTTCTCCGCGGGCGGCGACTTCGAGATGGTGCAACAGATCATCGATGACTACGACTTCCGCTGCCAGATGTGGAAGGAGGGCCGCCAGCTCGTCCAGAACATTCTCGACTGTGGCAAGCCGATCGTTTCGGCGATCAGCGGTCCGGCGGCCGGCGGCGGATTGGCGGCGGCGCTGCTCGCCGACGTCAGCGTCGCCGGCCGAACCGCGAAACTCGTCGACGGGCACACCACGCTCGGCGTGGCAGCTGACGACCACGCGGTGGCCCTCTGGCCGTTGTTGTGCGGTATGGCAAAGGCCAAGTACTACCTCATGACCAGCGACGCGCTCACCGGCGAGGAAGCCGAGCGGATCGGTCTGGTGTCGTTCTGCGTGGACGACGACGAGGTCGACGCCCGCGCGCTCGACATCGCGATCCGGCTGTCCCGCGGCGCGCCGAGCGCGATCCGGTGGACCAAGCAGGCGCTCAACAACTGGCTTCGGGCGGCCTGGCCTTCTTTCGAGGCGTCGTTGGCGTTCGGCATCCTCGGCTTCACCGGCCCCGAGGCCCGGGAGGGTCTCGCCGCGCTCAAGGAAAGGCGCCCGCCCGTATTCGAGCAGCGCTCATTCATCTGACCGGCACCGTTCCATCTGACGGCACTGCTTTCGCTGACCGGCGCGGTCCCACGTCACCGGCCCGGTCTCATCCCGCCATACCCGCATCCGAAGGACGCCCATGGACATCCAGCCCGCTTTCTCTCCCGGCCGGCCATCTCCCGCCCCGCACGAACGAACCTACGTCGTGACAGGCGCGGGCGGAGGAATCGGCGGCGCCGCCGTGGCCAGGCTGCTGCGCGTCGGCGCCAACGTCGTGGGTGTCGACCTGAGCTCGCGCCGCCTCGTCGGCACCGCCGACAAGACCGAAGACCTGCCGGGAACACTGCGCACCTTCCGAGCCGACGTCACCACCGAGGAGGGCACCGCGGACGCGGTGGCATACGCGCTGTCGGAGTTCGGGGAACTACACGGTATCGCCAACATCGCCGGCGGTATGGTCAACATCAATCGGGACGTCTACGATTTGCCGCTCTCGGATCTGTCGCTTGAGTACTTCGTCGGCACCTTCGCGCTGAACGTCAACAGCGCGTTCCTGATGTGCAAAGCGGCCGAGAAACACTTCTACGACCAGCGGTACGGAAAGATTGTCAACGTCGCGTCGCTGGCCGCCTTCGCGAACCGGAACGAGCTGGGCAACGCGGCGTACAACCCGGCGAAGGCCGCGGTGGTGGGCCTCACGCAGACGCTGAGCATGCTGATGGGCCGGCACGGCGTCCGCGCCAACTGCATCGCCCCCGGTCTGGTCCTGAGCGACCGCGTGCGGTCCTGGATCGAACCGGGTTACCACCAGCGGCATCTCGACTACACGGCGCTCGGCGAGCTGGCGACTCCCGAAGACCTTGGCGAGGCCATCGCGTTCTTCCTCGAGCCGCAGTCGGATGCGATCACCGGAGAGGTCCTGCGCGTGGCGGCCGGGGTTCGATGAACGGCCCGGCCGGCCCGGCGGTCCGGGACGCGTACCGCCTTCTGGACGCGAGCGACGCCGAGGTTGCCGCCCGGATAGCCGCGTTGCTCCGGGCGCGGCTGCCCGCCGCCCGCGACGTCCGCGTCACCCGCGCCGAACGGGTGTTCGGTGGAAATGCCCGCCGCGCGTGGGCCTGCGAGGCGACCTGGACCGACGCCGGGGGCGAGACCACCCGCGAGTCGATAATCATGCTGAGTCGGGTCGAGGGATCGCAGGTGGAGGCCGAGCCCGACGGCGAGTTCGGCGTGCTCAGCGGCCTTTCGCGCGCCGCGGTGCGCGCGCCGCGGGCGCTGGCGCTCGACCGGGACGGGTCGATTGTCGGGGCACCGTCCGTGCTGCTCGAGCGGGTGCCCGGCAGCGCCGACGTCGTCGCCTTCCTGCGCTCCGGCGATCTCGAGCAGTCCCGGCGGTTGACCCTGGACTTGGCTCGCGCGGCGGCCGAGCTGCACACCGCCGACTGGCAGGCGTTGGGGCTCGACGTCCCGCTGGCCGCCGGACCCGCCGAACGGACTCCGCTGGCGCAGGTCGAGCGGTGGGAGTCGTCGTTCCTGTCCAGCCGCCTGGAACCGCATCCGATACTGGTGTCGCTGTTCGGCTGGCTGGTCGACAACCTGCCCGAGCCCGCGCGGATCAGCGTGGTCCACGGCGACCTGCGGCCGGGAAACTTCCTCTACCAGGGCGGCACGGTGACCGCCCTGCTGGACTGGGAGATGGCCCACCTCGGCGACCCGGTGGAGGATCTCGCCTGGGCCTACCGAGCTCTGTGGAGCCCGCAACGGTTCGTTCCGCTCCAGGAGTTCACACGCGCCTACGAGTCGTTCGGCGGCCCGCCGGTCGCCCCGCGTTCGCTGCGCTTCTACCGGATCTTCTCCGAGGTCAAGTTCGCGACGATCTCCCTGCGCGCGGCGCGGGCGTTCGCCGACGGAGCGACCGGCAACCTTCGCCTGGCCGACCGCGCGGCGACGGTGACCGCGGCGCTGACGCGCTGCCTGGAGTGGATCACAGCCGACCCGGAGGAATGGGCGACGTGCTGAGACCGACCACCGGGGAACTGCTGCGCGGGGTACGCCTCGGGCTCGCCGAGCACGTGCTGCCGGCGCTGCCCGACGGCGCCGCGGTCCGCCAGCTCAAGGCGTCCCTGCACATCCTTCGCCGGATCGAACGATCGTGGGACCGGTTGCCCGCGTATCTGGAGGCGGACAACATGGATATTTCGGATACGCTCGGCGGACTCGTCGCCGAGCTGGCGGAACGCGGCGGGGGCTACCCGGAACTGTCCCGTCGGCTGGCGTCCCCGCCCGAGCCGGCGCCGCTGCCGGCCGGGGTCTGCGACGCCCGGCTGGCCCGGCTGATGGCGGTCAACGGTGCTCTGCAGAGCGCGCTCGCCGACTTCGACCGGGTCTGGCGCGCCGATCGGGAGCTCGACCCGGGCGCGCGACAGGCGGTGGCGCATCGGCTGCACGCGCTGCATCGGCGCATGCTTGAGCGGGCCGCCGTGGCCGCCGGGACAGCCCATGACGACTAGCCGGGATGTCGACGCGCCGGCCGTGGCCACCCTGCGCGAGGCCGGCACATTGGCCGGCACCTTGCGGGTGCGCGTCGAGAAGCTGCGTGCCGAGGCCGACGGCGTCCTGTCCCTGTCGCTGGTCGCCGCCGACGGGTGCCCCCTCCCGCGCTGGGAGCCGGGGGCACACATCGATCTCCTGCTCGCCGAGGGGCTGGAGCGCCAGTACTCGCTGTGCGGGTTCCCGCAGGACACCGACCGCTGGCAGGTAGCGGTGCTGCGGACGCCGGACGGGCGAGGCGGGTCGGAGTGGATTCACACCCACCTGCGCCAGGGCGACCAGCTGCGGGTGCGAGGGCCGCGTAACAGGTTCCCCCTCCTGCCGGCGCGCCGGTACGTGTTCGTGGCCGGCGGTATCGGTATCACACCGCTGATGCCGATGCTGCGGCAGCTCGCCGCACGGCCGGAGACCTCGTGGCGGCTGGTCTACGGCGGCCGGCGCCGAGCGTCGATGGCGTTCCTGCCGGAGCTGGAGCGCTTCGGGGACCGGGTCACGGTGTGGCCCCAGGACGAGCGGGGCCTGCTTGATCTCGATACCGCGCTCGGCGAGCCGGAGGTGGGAGTCGCGATCTACTGCTGCGGCCCGGAGGCGCTCATCGGGGCCGTCGAACGCCGGTGTCGGTCCTGGCCGCCGGGGACGTTGCACGTGGAGCGGTTCGCCGCGCGCGACGCTCCCGATGCCCCCGACGCCGGACGCGGCAACCTCGCTTTCGAGGTCGTCGCGGCGCGCTCGGGCGTGGCCGTCCAGGTGGCGGGCGACCGGACGATCGTGGACACCCTAGCCGAGCACGGCATACACATCCCGGTGTCCTGCGGCGAAGGGGTCTGCGGCACCTGCGAGACGGCTGTGCTCGACGGCGTCCCCGATCATCGGGACGCGCTGCTCAGTGACGCGGAGAAGGAAGCCGGCACCACCATGATGCCGTGCTGCTCGCGGGCCCGTACACCGCGGCTCGTCCTGGACGTCTAGATCACGAATCGGGTCCGGCGTCCGTCTGCGGGTCGCTGTCGTCCGAGCCACGT
>NZ_CAAAFO010000075.1:36552-49493 GCF_900634715.1 Candidatus Protofrankia californiensis
TCGCGCGCCGTCAGGTCCGCAGGGGGCGCCGCCGGCGGGATCAGCGGCAGCCGCCCGTCGAGCCGCAGGATCAGCAGCGCGAGCTGGACGGTCAGGTGCGCGTCGTCGTCGGTCGTCACGGCCAGCCCGGTAAGCCGCTCGATGCTCGCGGCTCGGTAGCGGATCGTGTTCGGATGCACCCCGATCAGCCGCGCTGAACGCTGGACACTGCGCCCGACCTGCAGGAAGACGCTGAGGGTTGTGAGGAGTTCCCGCGCCTTGTGATCGTCCGGAGCGAGCAGCGGCCCGAGGGCGTCCTGCGCGAACCGCTCGGCCTCGGCGTGGTCCGCCGAGGCCAGCAGCAGCCGGCCGGCCCCGAGGTCGTCGACGGCCAGGACATGGTCGCCGGGGGCGTTGAGGTGGTTGCGCATGCACGCGAGGACCTGCCGCGCCTCGGTGTGCGCCTTGGCGTCGCCGTCCGGTTCCCGTACCACGGTCGAGACGGCGACGTGGAGCCCGACGGGATCGGCGAGTTCCGCGAGCCCACGGCTGAGCCGATCCTTGGCCCAGGCGATCCCGGCCCGTTGGTCGAGGCCGTCGGGAAGCTCGAGGATGAGTGCGACGTCGTTGTCGGAGGCGGCCGCCATCACCGTCGAGGGCGACTCGCTGCCCGTCATCGTCTTCGACAGGAACTGCGGCGACCAGCCGAGCACGCCGCCCGGCTTGCGGGTCGCTACCAGGCAGACGACCCGGGGGGCGTCCAGTCGGATGCCGAGGGCCTCCGCCCGGTCCCGGACCGCGACCCGTTCGCCGCGGATGAGACTGCCGGTGAACGCCTCGATCGCGTGCCACTCGATGCCGACCGCCCGCTGTTCGCCCGCTCGTTCCAAAGCGATGTTGAGCGCTGCCCGGCGCACGATCGCCTCGTCGATGGCGCCCAGCCGTCCAGGACTTTCCGTGACCACCACGTATCCCCAGCGCTCGCCGTTGACCATCACGACACAGACGAGGTGGCGGTGGTGCAGACCGAGCCAGGGCAGCGGCCCGATGATCTCCGGTCGGCCGGGCTTCAGCCCATCGATGATCTCGGCGACTCCGGGGGAGTGCCGGACGTCCTCGTCGAACAGCCGCGGCTCGTGCGCGCGCCCGGACCCGGGGGTCCGGCTCGCCACGAGCCGGCGGAAGGCGGCATTGTAGATCGCGCACGGTTTGGCGAGCAGCCGGGAGACGACGTCGCCGATGGCGCCGAGGCCGGCACCGTTGAGGATGATCTCGGTGAGCTGCCCCTCCATTCTCGCGGCCTGGCGGAGTTGCCTGACCTGCCTGTCCACCGTCGCCAGGCTGGCTCGCAGCCGGGTCGTCAGCTGTACCTGGATGACCGCTGTCGCGGCCAGTTCGGCGAAAGTCACCGCCAGTTCCTGATCGGCGGGAGAGAATACTCGGGAAACGTCTTCGTTGTCGAGGTAGACGATGCCGATTACCTCGTCGCGCAGAATCATCGGAACACCCAGCACCGACTGTACGCTCCACCGGCGCATGGCTTTTCGAACCGCGCGGGGATCCACGAGGGCGTTCGCGAGTGCGACCGGGCGGTGGGTGGCGAGGATTTCCCGCGTGAACCCGTCGCCGGGCGCGCCGCTGACCAGGCGTTTGACTAACAAGTCGATGTCGCGCGCGCAGTGCGCCACCTGGCCGTGCAGCAGCCCGGTCTCGCCGTCGAGCAGGTGGACGCTGCACCGGCGGGATCCCGTCAGTTCACACAGCTTCCGCACGATCAGGTGAAGAACGGTGTCGAGGTCGCGTTCCTCGGCAATGGCCGCGGCGACTTCACGGAATGCGGCGACCGCCCGACGTTCGGCGGGCGGTCGGGCATCGGTTGGAACTGTTACCACCGAGCGAGACGAATCGAGCACGCCGAGCCTCCTGCGGGTAAGGTCTCGTGAAGAACGAGCCGCGCCGGAAAACCTTAGCCGCGTATTGACGTCATGGAAACAGGCTCGATGTTGATCTTTCTTTGTGACGGCGGATCGTCCGCCGGTGGCGCGCACCGGAACGATCCGGGCCGCTGCTCAGGGTGGTCCGGCGGCGGGTCGAGACGCGGCCCGCCGCCGCGCGGGAGCGCGCGGCCACCCCGCTGTCGTGACCTGCCCGCGTGACCCCGCGACAGCCGTCCGGTGCGCTGATCCGACCGGCCGCCGCGTCCGCCCACGAGCTGTTGGCGCCGACCTTGCCGGGCTCCTGGGCCTAGGCCTGGGGCTGGGGCTGGGGCGTAGCCGTCATGACGAAGCCGGGGAACTCCGCATCGGTCTCTTTGTCGAGCTCCGCGAAATAACCCCCCGCGCCGCCGAAGTAGAACAGGGTGCTCGGCTTCTTTCCCGGGATGTTGGCCCCCAGGAACCAGGCGTGGTCTGTCGTGCCCTGGGTCAGCAGCGTCGCGTTCAGCAGGAAGTCGCAGTTGTCCGCCCACGCGCTCGCCGCCTCGGCGGTGGTCTCGATCCGGTCGCAACCGTCGGCCCGCGCCCGCGAGATCGTCCGTCCGACAAACTCCACCTGCTTCTCGATGATGGGTGGCAGGTTCGCGAACGGTCCCTGTGGCCCAAGTATCATGAACATGTTGGGAAAGCCGTTGGCCGCGATTCCCAGGTGCGTCTTCGGGCCGGTTGCCCAGTCGTCCTTGATGGTTCGGCCGTGGGCGCCGCGGATGTCCACGTTGGTGAGCGGGCCGGTAACCGCGTCGAACCCGACAGCGAAGATGATGACATCGAATTCGTATTCGTCCGTGCCGGTCCGGATGCCGGCCGGCGTGATTTCCTCGATCGGGTTGTTCCGCACGTCGACCAGTGACACGTTGGAGCGGTTGAACGTCTCGTAGTAGAAATGACCCAACGGGGGGCGTTTACCGCCGACCGGGTGGGTCTTGGGGCACAGTAGTTCGGCTGTCACGGGATCCTTCACGATCGCCCGGATCTTGTTGCGGACGAACTCCGCCGCGGCGTCGTTGCAGCGCTGGTCGATGAGCAGATCGTCGAAAGTCTCGAAGATATAGCGGAACCCACCGGCCTCCCATCCTGCCTCCAGGACCTGGTGCAGCTGCTCGGGGGTCACGTCGGCGATGGTGCGGTTGGCCGGGTCCATCGGGAACGCGAAAACCTGCTTGTGCGCCTGCTCCCAGATCGCGTCGTAGTCACGCTTGATCGCGGTGCGCTGCGGGTCGTCCAGGGGGTGGTTGCGCCCGGGCATCACGTAGTTGGGCGTGCGCTGGAAGACGGTGAGGTGCGCGGCGGTCTGGGCGACGACCGGGATCACCTGGACCGCGGTCGCACCGGTACCCACCACGGCGACCCGCTTGCCGGTGAAGTCGACGGGCTCCTTGGGCCAGGAGGACGTCTGATACCACTTCCCGGCGAAGGAGTCGAGGCCCTTGAAAGGCGGCTGGTAGGCCACCGACAGGATTCCCGCCGCCGTGATGAAGTAGCGACACGTGACGGTCTGCCCGTGATCGGTGCCCACCGTCCAGGTGTTGGCCGTCTCGTCGTAGACCGCAGAGGTGACCCGTGTCTGGAACTGGATGTGTTTGCGCATGTCGAAGCGGTCGGCGACGTGCCGCAGGTACTCCAGGACATGATCCTGCCTGGGGAAGCGCTCCGGCCAGTCCCACTCCTGCATCAGCTCCCGGTCGAAGGAGTAGCAGTACACCCAGCTTTCGCTGTCCGTCCGTGCCCCGGGGTAGCGATTCCAGTACCAGGTTCCACCCACGTCGGTCCCCGCCTCGAAGACCCTGAACGACAGGCCGAGCTGCCGGAGCTCGTGCACTAAACGCAGGCCGCCGAATCCTGCCCCGACGACGACTGCGTCGACGTCGACCTCATCGCTGTCGGCCACTCGCGGTTCCGTCTGCGTTGACATAAAAAGACCTGCCTCTCGAGAAGGGCCGCGGCCGACCCGCGCGGCGCAGGTCGCGTTGGTTCCCGCGGTAGAAGAGGTGCTGCAGCCGCCGACTGTCAGAAGTTGCGACCATTGACCGACCATCCGCCGTCAACCGGGTAGCTCATACCGGTGCAGAAGGCACCGTCAGCCGAGAACAGGAACGCGAGCATGCCCGCGATCTCCTCGGGCCGGCCGAGTCGTTTGATGAGATGCGACCGTGCGGACGCCTCGCGAATCTCGGGTCCGACGATCTCCAGGATGGGAGTGTCGATCGTGCCCGGGCAGATCGCATTGATCGTGATGTTGTCCTTTGCGTAGGTGAGCGCCGCCTGGCGCGTCAGGGCGAGGACACCGCCCTTTGCCGCGGAGTAGACCGCGAGGTCGTCAAGCCCCTTGAGGGCGGCTTCCGAGGACATGTTCACGATCCGTCCGCCGCCACGGGCAATCATGTGCGGCAGCACCGCCTGCATACCGAGCCACACCCCGCGCAGGTCGACGCTCATCACCTGGTCCCATGCCTCGTCGGTGAGCTCGATTACGTTGTCCGGTGACCGGGTGTTGACCACTCCGGCGACATTCGCGAGCAAGCTGACGTGCCCGAAACGACTGATCGTGTCCGCTACGACACGATTCCAGTCCGCGCGGCTGCTCACGTCCATGACGTTGTGGTAGGCGCGTCCCCCCGCCGCCTCGATCTCCTTCGCCGTCTGGTCGTTCTCACTGATATCGGCGATTACGACCGCGGCACCTTCCGCAGCGCAGCGCAGGGCGCAGGCCCGGCCGATTCCCATCGTCCCGCCGGTGACGATCGCGACGTCGCCGTTCAATCGGCCCATGCGCCCTCCCGGTTCCTGCCAGCCACTGCGGCTGGACTAAGCCGCGACAGTAAGGCAGCACAACCCCGGTCCGGTTCTCCCGGCGACG
This sequence comes from Candidatus Protofrankia californiensis, assembly GCF_900634715.1. Classification (GTDB taxonomy): domain Bacteria; phylum Actinomycetota; class Actinomycetes; order Frankiales; family Frankiaceae; genus Protofrankia; species Protofrankia californiensis. The sequence continues at coordinate 41,383 of NZ_CAAAFO010000075.1, forward strand.
CGCGCCTTTGTACGAAAGTCCAAGTCTCCCGGCGCGGCGGCCGGCCGCCGCCGTGACCGACGTGGCCACAGGCGGCCTCCGCCACCGCCGCGGTCGCCCAGGCAGCCGCCGGCCCCCACGTCAAAGGGCGATTCCGGCGGGGCCTTGGAAACGCCCACAAGTCCGCGCCCCGACATACCGGGTGCACCGCAAGACGCCGGCATACGCTTCGCCGGCCGACTCGGGTGAGTCGGTCGCGACGTCGGGAGAATGCCATGGAACACGAGAAGCGAGCCAACCTGACCGACGAGCTCGCGGATTTTCGCGCGCTGGTGCGCGATTTCGTGGCCAGGGAGGTCATGCCACACCACGCCCGGTGGGAGACCGAGCGGATCGTTCCTCGGGAGCTGTGGCGCAAGGCCGGTGCCGCGGGGCTGCTCGGGCTGAACCTGCCAGCGGCGCACGGCGGTGGCGGAATCGACGACTACCGCTTCAACGCGACGCTTGTCGAAGAACTCGCCAGAGCCGGGGCCACCGGTCCGGGCATCAGCGTGCACAATGACGTGTGTGCGCCCTATTTTGTGAAGCTGGCCGCCGACGAACAGCTCGCCCGGTGGGTGCCCGGTATGGTCTCCGGGGAGTCCATCTGTGCTATCGCGATGACCGAGCCCGGGGCGGGCAGCGACCTGCGGGGTATGCGTACGACCGCGACACCCACCGAGCGCGGGTGGAAGGTGTCCGGGTCGAAGACGTTCATCACCAACGGTGTCAACGCCGACCTCGTCATCACCGCGGCCCGTACCGATCCCGCTGTCGGAAAGGGCGTCAGCCTGTTCGTGATCGAGCGAGGCGCGCCGGGCTTCGAGCGCGGGCGTAATCTCGAGAAAATCGGTATGCACGCGCAGGACACGGCGGAACTGTCATTCGACGACGTCGAGGTGCCCCGCGCGAATCTTCTCGGCGAGCTTGGCCAGGGTCTTGCCTACCTGACCCGGAACCTGGCCCAGGAGCGGCTGACGATCGGCGTTCAGGCGGTCGCGGCGGCCGAGGGGGCGCTGCGGACGACCCTTGCCTACGTCAAGGACCGCGCCGCTTTCGGGCAGGCTATCGGCACGTTCCAGCACAACGCGTTTCTCCTCGCAGAGCTCGCCACCGAGGTGAAGGTCGCCCGGGTGCTGCTCGACTGGGCGGTCGCGGAGCACACTGACGGCCGCCTTTCCGCGGACGTCGCCGCAATGGTCAAGCTGCACACCACCGAGATGCAGCAGCGCGTGCTCGACCGCTGCCTGCAGCTACACGGGGGCTACGGTTACATGGCCGAGTACGCCGTGGGCCGGGCCTGGGCCGACGCCCGCGTGCAGACGATCTATGGAGGCACCAGCGAGATGATGAAACTCATCATCAGCCGCTCCCTTGGCCTGCAGGAGGACAGGACGGACGGCCGGCTGCGCGGCTGACACCCGCCGATCTCTCGCCGACGTCGGCGGGCCCGGACAGCTGCCCGGGCCCGCACGCGTTCGGTGCCGCGGGTCCGTCAGCCCGCCAGCACCTGGAGCACCGCCGGCATGTCGGAGGCGGGGATGCACTGTGCGGTCCCGTTGTCCAGGGCGGTGAACTTGCCGTTCTTGATCTGCTGGGTGAACCAGCAGGTCACAAATGCCGCCTTACCCTCGGTGTACGTCAGCGGCGGCGTCAGGCCACTCAACGTCTCGTCCTTGAGCTGGTACAGGCCCACGATCACGTCGGCCGGTGTCGAGGTCGGCGTCAGCTTCGCGTTTTCGGCAGCGAGTTTGAAAAGCTGGCCACCGGCCCACGCCGAGGAGTCGAGGACGTTGTACTGCGCGCCGGTGCGAACCCCCGGAGCGTACTGGTCGAGCGCGGCGTTCATGATCTTGATTTCCGGGACCTGGTCGGCCGACGGAACGGCGTCGGAGTGGGCGGAGACGGCGCCTTCCAGGTTGGTCTCGCCCACCCACGCCGATCCGGCGGTGGCTGCGACGTTGATCTGGATGGGCCGGTAACCCTGCTGGGCGCACTGGTTGGCCACCTTGACGACCGTTGTGTCGTTCTCCAGCGTCGCCAGGCCGTCGACGCCCTTGTCCTTGGCAGCCAGGCAGACGGCCTGGTAGCTCGGCTGAGATACTGTGATCTTCTGGTTGAACACCACGGGGAGTCCGACAATCTTGCCGATCGCGGTGAACAGATCCGCGAACTGTGTGCACGCCGACGCCTCGGCGCAGGGTAATACCCCGACCTTTGTCACGCCCGCGGTCTTGGCCGCCTTGAGCGCTCCGTAGACCAGGGCGGGAATCTGACCGCCGGTCGCGAAGAAGTCCGGATTGGTGGCGTACTCGGGCTGGAAGTCGATGGACCCGATGACCGGAACCCCGGCATCCTGGGCAACCTTCGCCCAGCCATCCGTGACGAGGCTGGCCGAGCCCACGATGGCCACGACGTGATCCTGCTCGATCAGCTTCTTGGCGAATGTCTTGGCCTGGATCGGGTCGTTCTGGTCGTCATACACGGTGAGCTGGACGGGGTGGCCGTTGATCCCACCGTGGGCGTTTGTGTAGCTCGCCCACGCCTTTATCGTGTCGTCCATCGCCCCGAGGGAAGGTGCCTGGGGCCCGGTGTAGCTACCCAGTGCCCCGATCCTGATGGCGGCGCCGCCGGGCGCGGCGCCGGTGCCGGCGGAGCCGTCCCCGCTGGAACCGCAGCCGGCGACCAGCAGGCCCAGTGCCGCCGCCGCTCCGACTGTCACGAGCATGGATCTACGCATGACTCTCCTTCTGTTATGGCACGTCCGGGACGGTTCTCGGGCGTGGCTGGATACGAATAGACCGAATGCGCGAGGCGCGGACCGGGCGAATGCATGAATGCATGAATGCGCGGGGCGCGCCTGTCGCACCGTTATGTGGATGGGTGACCCGCGATGTCCGCGCCGAGGTATCCCTGGAGCACCGCGTCCATGTCGAGGTTCTCGGGCGGACCGGAGAACGACAGACGGCCGCGGTTGAGCAGGCAGACGGTGTCGGCCATCTCCATCGCCCGGGTGACGAACTGCTCGACGATGAGAATCGTCATGCCCGAGGCCGCGAGCCGCCGCAGGTTTTCGAAGATCTCGTCGACGATCAGCGGTGCCAGGCCCATCGAGACCTCGTCGAGGAGCACGAGCGACGGCGCGGCGAGGTAGCAGCGGGCCAGCGCGACCATCTGCTGCTGGCCGCCGGACAGCCGTCCCGCACGGTCGCCGAGGCGGTCCCGCAGTGCGGGAAAGGCCTGCAGCGCCCGTTCCGTCGACTCGCCATGCGCCCAGGGAGGGGATTGGAGCAGGAGGTTCTCGCGAACCGTGAGACTGGGGAAGACTCCCCGGCCCTCGGGGATGAGGCACAGTCCGTGTCTGGCGCGGGCGGCGGGCGTCGCGCGGGTGACGTCCACGCCACCCAGGACGACCGTGCCTGTCGTCGGCCGCAGAAGCCCGGAGGCCGCCTTGAGCAGTGTTGTCTTGCCCGCCCCGTTCGGTCCGAGCAGCGCCGCGATGCTGCCCTGGCGAACCGTGAGAGAGACGTCCCACAGGGCCCTCACGCGACCGTAGGCGGCGCCGACGTGCCGCAGTTCGAGCGCGGCGGGGGCGCTCATCGCTGGCTTCCTTCCACGAGGAGGTCGGTCGTGGCCTGGTCGCCGAGGTACGCGGCCCGCACGATCGGCGCGGCCAGGACCTCGGCTGGCGCTCCGTCGAAGAGTGGTTTGCCGAAATCGAGAACGTAGATGTGTTCACACACGTCCATCACCAGCGCCATGTCGTGTTCGACTAGTAGGACGCCGACGCCGCGTTCGTCCACGACCCGACGCAGGATGGCGGCGAACCGTTCGGTCTCCATCTTGTCGAGGCCGGACGACGGCTCGTCGAGCAGCAGCAGCCGGAACGGCCCGGCCAGACAGCGAGCAAGTTCCACCAGGCGCCGTTGTCCTGTCGACAGTGATCCAGCCGGTTGGTCGGCCACGTCCGCGAGATCGCACAGGGCGATCGCGCTTTCCGTCGCCGCCCGCATCGCCAGCTTCTCCGCCGGCCAAGCCACGATGTGGGTCAGCGGGTTGGCCGCCGCGCGGGAGCCCTCCCAGCCCATGGCGACGTTGTCGCGCACGCTCAGCGAGTCGAAGATCTCCATCCGCTGGAACGTGCGACCGAGACCGTGTCGCGCGCGGCTGGCGGGTCCGGCGTGTGTGACGCGGTGGCCGTCGAGGAGGATCTCGCCGGAATCCGGGCGCCGCAGGCCCGAGCAGGCGTTGAAGGTAGTGGTCTTGCCCGCGCCGTTGGGGCCGATGAGGCCGGTGATCCGGCCGGTCGCGGCGGCGAGCGAGAAGCCGTCGACGGCCACGTTGCCGTTGAAGACGACAGTGATGTCCCGAACCTCCAGCCGGCCGCCCGGAACCTTGGCGACCACGGGCGCGTCCGCGGTGGCGACCGCGGTGCGGATGGTCCGACCCCGCCGGAAGACCCGGTCGATCGCGTGCCGCGCGGGCGCTGGGACCTCCAACACGCGCGCCGGCAGCGCCGCGTAGGCGAGGGCCGCGAGACCGAAGCCCAGCTGCAGCCAGTAGGCCGCCTTTTCATCGCTGACATAGGACGGCACGAGATAGAGCAGCCCCGCCGCCATGATCGCGTACCACGGCGCGCCTCCCACGGAGATGACCACGAGCACCAGGAAGGTCAGCGACAGCAGCGGCGGGTAGGAGATCCCGGAGATCGTCTGCTGCCCGGCGGCCACCACGCCGCCGCCGACCGCCGCCATGAACGCCGAGAGACAGAAGACCAGCAGACGGGTGATGTTCACCGACGACCCCGACGTCGTCATGGCCATGGGCGAGTCGGCAATACCACGCAGCAGGCGTCCGAGCCGCCCGCGGCCGAGGAAGACGACGAGAAGTGTCGCGACGACGGTTATCGCGAGGGCGAGGTAGTAGTACGAGCTGTCGGACGCGAAGCCGCCGGGCCTGGGCACCGTGAGCCCGATTCCGGTGTCGCCGAACATGTAGTCCTGGGTGTAGAACATGTAGCTCAACGCGACGCCGAACCCGAAGGTGGCGAGCGCGAGGTAGAGCCCGGTCAGCCGCATTGCCGGGATCGCCAACAACGCCCCGATCGGGACGGCGACCAGACCGGACAGCGCCAGCGCGAGGCCCCACGGCAGGTGCTGGTCGACGCTGAAGTGCGCGAGCGCGCATGCGCCGATCGCCGCGAAACCGACGTGACACAGCGAGACCTGGCCGGACAGCCGCACCAGGAGGCCGAGTGACAGGAAGATGATCGTCGCGCCCACGGCGGTGGTCCAGACGCCGACCCGGATGCCGGCGAAGGCGGGAACGCACAGCAGGACGGCCAATAGCGCCGCGCCGCCACCGAGCTGCAGGAGCGTCGGGGCGGTCCATCCCGCTTTCGACCGCGGCAGGATGCGGGAACCCTCCAGAAGGTATCTCTTCGGAAACACGAGCAGCACGAGGAACAGCACGATGAACGGCACCGCCGGGGGGACGCCCGCGAGCAGGCCGGAGGTGAACCATGTGGTCGACAGGGAGGCGAGTACGCCGATCCCGAGACCGCCGGCGAAGGTCAGCGGGAGACTGCTGAATCCACCCAGCGCGGCCGCGCCGAATGCCTGCACCACCAGCAGCGTCAACAGAACCGGGTCCAGCGGGAACAGCGCGGCGAAGAGCACGCCCGACGTCGACGCGAAGGCGACGCCGATGACCCATGACGCCCGGCGGACCCGTACCGGTTCGGTGCCGCAAAGGGCGAGCAGATTCGGGTCGTCGACGATGCCGCGCATGGCGACACCCGCCCGGGAGAACCGGAAGAAGATATAGAGCGACGCGGTGGTGACGACGGCGACGAGGAAGGTGACGAGGTCGGCGTACTGGACGTTGGTGCTGCCGAGCGGGAACTGCCCGTGGGCGAGGAACGCCGGGACGGAACGCGTCGTCTCCACCCCGTAGACCAGCAGGACGACCGCCTGCAGGGCGAGCGCGAGGCCCACGGTGGCCGACACCTGCACCGCGAGCCCGCCGCGGGCGATGGAGCGCCCCACCGTCTCCAGCGCGAACGCGACCGGCACCGGCACGACGAGGATGCAGATCGCGGCGGCCAGCGGCCAGGCCAGATGGTGCTGGATATGCAGCGTATAGAATATGTACGCGGCGATCGTGGCCAAGGCGCCGTGGGAGAAGTTGAAGAAACCTGAGCTCTTGTACGTCAGAACGAGACCTGTGCCGGCCAGACCGTAGACGGCGCCGCTGACGAGACCGGAGATGACGAAGGGCAGCACGGGTCAGCGTCCTCGTCCCGGGAGGGGCTGGTGAAACGTGGCAGAAGTCATGTCAGTTCCTTTCGTCACACCCGCTGAGGCAGATGACAACCTGCCTGATGATCGACGCTTTGTCGTCTCGCTGGTCCGGGCTTTTTTGTAGCTTCGAACAAAGAGCCGTGCCGCTGCGCAGTGTCATGCATTGGCTACGAAGTTCGTTGCCGGCCGGTCTGCTTTCCGTCTGAAAGCCATACGGGCGAGCGATCCCCGGCCGGGGTATCCCGTTCGTGGGATGATGTGCGGGCATGCCGAATCCGCCGAATTTTTGCCGGCTCGACGGTTCAGCACATTTCAGGCCGCCCGGACACACGGATGTTCGGCGAAGGGCGGCCGTCCACCCGCATTCTTGAAGAAACTGGACCAGGCCGCGTTCGATCTTGTCGCGGAGCAGAGGCCAGCCGGCCGGGTAAATGTCGAGTATGCGGACTCCGCACAGCGCAGACGCCGTCCTTCGACGGGGTGACGCGCTCCCGGGAGCGGCCGCCCGGCCGGAGGATCCAGCGGCCTGCCGCGCCGGTGCCGCCAGCGGATGGACTCGGATCCGTGACTGCTTCCGTCGTCGCGCGGACGCGGCAGGCAGATCATCCCGCCGTGGGACGGACTTCCTCCCGGGGGGTGACGCGGACCCAATCACCCCGGAATATGGTTTGCGCCTGATGTAAATGACTTGGCGGACGAGGATCCGCGCCGTGCAGGGTGTCGCGGGCGAACATGTGGAGGACCTGATGGCCACAACGTTTACGGTCATCGGTGCGACGTCGATGAGCTTGACCAGCGACGCTCGTTTGCTTCCCGAAGCTGTCCGGCTTGCTCAGCCGCGTTGCGCCGGCCGACCGGCACAGCCTCGCCACCGTGTCCATAATGCTCGGCAAGGTCTTTTGTTCCGTCCACAGCATGCCGCTGATATGACCGTACCGGGAGCCTGGCGAAGAGCCAGTCGTCCGGGTAGTTCGTTCAGGACTGCGGCGACACCCCGTCACGCTCCCGCGCCAGGCGACTTCACGGGGGTGAGCTTGTGGTCTTGTGACTCATGGCTGCTGGCAGAACAAGCGCAGAACAAACATCGCCCTATAGCTGGAACAAACCTGTCGAACGCCTCAACAAACTGATCTCCTCCGGGAGAGCTGATACTTCGAAGCTTTAATTCCGCCCCGCCTTGCGAAGGCCCGAACAAGGACAAGGAGAAATCTTCATGCACTACAATTTCGCAGTCAAGTGGCTGAAAGCATTCCGTGAGAGTTCTGAATCGATCTGCAAGCTCTACGACGACAGCTTCATCTTCGAAGACGTGATGCTCGACCAGCACAACATCAACAGCAAGCCGGACCTGCACCGTCTTTTCGCCCCGTACGCGAACAAGGACCCAGACAACGGCATCGGCATCCACAACTTCCGGATCCGCTCCTACATCGGTGACGAGCGTTCGGGGCTGATCCGCTGGGAGTGGAGCCCCGAGCACGCCGCCGTCTTCCTCGGTCTGGACGTCGCCAACAAGCCGTTCGGCACCCAGGGTCACACCTTCCACCAGTACAACGAGAAGGGTCTCATCACCCGCGAGTCCTCCTGGTGGGACGCCTCCGCGGTCCTGCGCACGGTCGGGCCCGTGAGCCCCAGCAAGAGCCTGACCGGTACCAAGCCCGCCGTGGTGGCGGCGTCGTCCGGTGCTCCCTTCACCCGGGCCACCGGCTTGGACCATGCGCGGCGGTGGGCCGCCGCTCTTGGTAGTGACACGGCAGCCCTGGGTGACTTGTACGCCGACTACTTCACTCT
>NZ_CAAAFO010000075.1:49624-60887 GCF_900634715.1 Candidatus Protofrankia californiensis
ACACGATCACCGACCGCGCGACGCTCGCGGAGAAGCTGGGTGGTATCGCCAACGGGGAGAACGGCACCTACACGTTCACCCCGACCGAGTGGTTCGGGGGCAACGGCAACTACGGCCTCATCCACTGGAGCGTCAAGATCGAGGGGGCCACGACCTATCGGGGCCTGCCCACCAGTGGCAAGACGCTGGAGACCATCGGCTCGACGTTCCACCAGTTCGACGACGAGGGAAAGATTATTCTTGAGTCGACCTACTGGGAGGACAACCGTGTCTTCGAGGCGCTCGGCATACCGGTTGTCCGCCCGCACTACTGGGACGAAGACTTCGATCCGGCCAGCCTGCTGCCCGGTTAGTACAAGGCGCGGACGCGCACCCGGTTGCTGAACGCAACGGGATTACAAAGAACCCCGTAGTTGCCCAGGTCTCGGGAGATTGATTCCGGAGAGATCGACTGGATCGTCCTGGCGTACCTGGGGCCGTCTCCGGATTCACCTCATGATCTCTTGGACCTTCCGAGGCACACGGCCCCGCCCGACACGCTGAAGCTCCTGGTGAGCCGCAGCGTCCAGGTATGGGTGCCACGGAAACTCAATCCCGTACGATCGGTGGCATTCACGCCCCACCGATCGTATAGGGATGGGACCTGGGAACACCTCGCAATTCGTGCGAGGTGTTCCCAGGTGTAGTAAACCTGGACGGAGAAGCCACAATAACTGCTCCGGCCACCGCGCCGGCAGTACCGTGGCCCTTTCCCACGTGCTGTCCAGCTGTCTTTATGTCAGCCTCCTGCGCGCGAGTGAGGTCGACACCATCTGCGGCTGCCGATCCACGCGACCGATGAAGGCGCACGGCTGTCCGCTCCGGACGGCTGTGGACGCCGCTGTTTTAAGGGGAGTTTAAGGGGAGCCGGTCGACGGCTTCCCGGTCCGGCAATCCCTTCATCCGACCGGTTCACCCCGTCAGGGTCGGAGGCCGTCGCAAGTCGGGTCGGGGTCGAGGGTTTGACCTGTGCTCGCTCTGCCTATCTATCAGACAGGAAACTGCTGACGGCAGGCAGCACGACAGCGCAGGCTCGCCACCGTCCATACCTGCGGGAGGACACAGGCAGGCTGCGGGGGCGCTGTCGCGACACGACACGCGAACAGCAGAGGGAACCACATGGCGCACGAACTCCACGATCGCGATCCTGGCCGCGGACGGTGTCGAGCGGGTGGAGCTCGACCAGCCGTGCGGGGCGCTGCACAGCGCCGGTGCGAGGACCGAGGTACTGTCCGTCCACTCCGGTGAGATTCAGGCCCGCCAGCAGGACACGCTCCCGGCGGGGACCGTCGCCGTCGACCGGCTGGTCGGCGAGGTGTCGGTGGACGACTACGACGCGTTGCTGCTGCCGGGCGGGACGGTCAATCCCGATCATCTGCGCATGGACCGGGACGCGGTCGGCTTCGTCAGGGCGTTCGCTGCGACCGGCAAGCCCATTGCGGCGATTTGTCACGGCCCCTGGACACTGGTGGAGGCCGATGTCGTGCGCGGGCGCAGGATCACCTCGTGGCCGAGCATTCGGACGGATCTACGCAACGCCGGGGCCGAGGTGGTCGACGAGGAGGTCGTCGTCGACCGGCAGTTCACCACGAGCCGTTCGCCTGCCGACCTGGCGGCCTTCTGCCGAACGATCGTGGAGCAGTTCGCGGAGTCCCGCGTGTCCGCTCGGTAACCCCGGGACTTTGTATACCGTATGCGTCCCGACCGTTGTGAACGCATCGAAAAGATCGCGCAGGCGTGGAGGCCGCTTCACTCTCTGTATCTTCACTATTTGTATACCGTATGCGTCGGTTGTTCGGTCCAGATGGTCTTACCCAGCCGGCCGTAGCGGCTGCCCCAACGCCGGGTCATCTGGGCTACGAGGAACAGGCCACGGCCACCCTCGTCGGTGGCGTGGGCGTAGCACAGCCGCGGTTGGGTGTTGCTGGCGTCCGCAACCTCGCACACGAGAAGGGCGTCGCGGATGAGCCGCACCCTGATCGGGCCTTGCGCGTACCGGATGGCGTTGGTGGCCAGCTCGCTGACGACCAGTTCGGTGGTGAAGACCAGATCGTCGAGGTTCCAGGCGGCCAGCTGCCGGGTCGTCAGGCTCCGGACTTCGGCGACCACGGACGGGTCGGCGGGAAACTCCCAGTCGACGACGGCCTCGGCCGCCACGGTGCGGGTGCGGGCGAGCAGCACGACGACGTCGTCCGCGGGCGGGGTTGACGACGTGTCGCCGAGCAGAGCGCGGCCGATGTCGTCCAGGGGGCGGTCCGCGTCGCAGAGCGCCTCCAGGCGGTCATGGAGCCATTCCATGCCCCGGGTGACGTCGCGGTTGTGCCGGTTGAGCAGCCCGTCGGTATACAGAACGAGCATGCTGCCGGGTTTCAGGTCGATCTCGGTGACCTCGAACGGCATGCCTCCCACGCCCAGCGGCGGGCCGGGGCTGACGTCGACGAAGTCGACGGTTCCCTCCGGTGTCACCACGGCCGGTGGTGGATGTCCGGCGCTGACGATCGTGCAGCGGCCGACGACCGGGTCGTACACGGCGTAGACACACGTCGCGCCCACCACGTCCCGCCTGGACAGGTCGGCCTCGTCGGCAAGCCGCTGCACAAGGTCGTCAAGGTGGGTGAGCAGTGCGCCGGGATCGAGATCCAGGTCGGCCAGGGCCTGCACGGCAGTGCGTAGCCGGCCCATGGTGGCGCTGGCGGACAGGCCGTGCCCGATGACGTCACCGACGACGAAGGCCACCCGCAGCGAGGACAGGGGGATGACGTCGTACCAGTCGCCGCCCACATCGCACCCTCGATCGGCCGGAAGGTACACGCCGGCCGTCTCGGCCGCGGTGGTGTCGGTGCTCGCGCGGGGCAGCAGACCCTGCTGCAACGCGACGGCCGCATGGCGCTCGCGGGTGTACCGGCGGGCGTTGTCCACGCTGAGCTCGGTGCGGGAGACGATCTCCCGCAGCAGCTTGCGGTCGTCTCGATCGAAGACGGGAGTCGAGCCGGTCCGCCACACGGTGACGATCCCGAACAGGAGGTCACGGACGTACAGGGGCGCGCTCATCCCGGAGTGCGCGTCCAGTGGGACCATCATGTCCGCGAAATCGCCCGCGGCGGGAATTGCCTCCGCCCGGGTGAAGGCCATCAGAACCTTGCCGTGCTGAAGATTTTTGATCTCCGGCCGGTCCGATAACGGCGGGGTCAGCATACCCGCCAGGATGAATCCGGGAGACCAGCAGCCGCTGTTGCGGACCGCGGCGACGCGACGAAGAGGCAGCTGCCCGCCACCGAGTATTTTTGAGGGCTCGTCCCCGGCGCGGACGGCATCGTCGATGTCGACCGTGGCGATGTCGCCCAAGGCCGGGACGAGGACGTCGGCCAGATCCTGAGCTGTGCGATCGACGTCCAGCGAGCGACCGATTCGTCTGGCGGCTTCATAGAGCAGATACAGGTTGTGCAGGCTTTGCTGCTGTTCGGTCATGTCAGGTCCATGGAACGTTCCAGCTACATTGCATAGAACGCGATCTCGACGCCGTGCCTCCGTGTCCTGGCGAAGGACCACACGCCCGGCTCATGGGACGACGCCGAAGGATACCATCCGATGTGGTTTTCCGGCCTATTCACGAGTAGATCCCACCGGGCGCCGCCCCATGGATATCGTCACGTGTGGGACCGGGCGGTCACGCAGCCGGAAACACCGGACGGAGCGCGGCTGGGACCGTGTCCTGCGTGTGCGGTGGGACCTTGTCCGATCGGTGGTGCAGGTCCGTCCGGCGGACACGATGCCGCCGACCGGTACGAGAAGACCCTGACCGCGGCCATTCCCGCCGTCCAGGCCCGGCCCGGGTGACGCCGAGTCCCGCCCGGGCCGCCAGCGGCGAACCGGCAGAAGGAGCGTGCGAGAGCATGTCGGACACAACCGTGTGGCGTGGTGTCCTCATCGAGGAGAGTCTCGACGACCCCGCCCTGCTCGAAGAGGTGAACGTGGTCGGCAGCAGTGCCGTTCTCCTCGAGGAGGAGGCCGAGCGGGGCGAAGTCACCTTTCGAAGGGTCGAAGTCCCGGAAGCCGCGGTCGACGCGGTCGTGGCCAAGGCGGCCCGGAGCATCAAGGACGCGTGGTATCTGCACCTGGTGAAAGGCGATCAGATGAAGGTCGTCTTCCGCGGCAAGGTCTTCACGCTCATCCGAGGCGATGAGGACGCGCTGCGTGCCGCGGTCGATTATGGAATTCGCCGGCACGGAATCAGGCGGGCCCAGCTCGGACTCGCCCGCCTCTTCGACCAGCCGTTCGGCGGGGACCGTATTCGGGATCGGCTCCCGGATGGCTCTCAGGACGACCTCGAAAACCATTCGGGGGCCTGATCCACCCGGTTGATCAGGCCCCCGACCTGATATTGCGAAGTCGGGGTGGCGGGATTTGCACCCGCGGCCCCTTTGTTTCCCGTCAATTCCCCTGAAATCACAGTAGTTTTCATCGGGCGGCTCCCCGGGCAACCGTGTCTGCGCAGATGTCGGCCGTTTCGGCACCGGTATCCGCCAGGGCCTCGGGTCGTCCCGGCAGGAGCATACCGGCGGCCAGGATGACGGCGACCGTGCCGATCACGAACCAGTGGACGCGGTGGAAGCCCGCCATCCCGTCACCGTCGCCGGCGGTCGTCAGGATGAGCGTGACGACGGCGATGCCGATCGCGGCGCCGAGCTGGTTGATGTAGAGCACCGAACTGCCCTGGGGTACCAGCGGGGCGGGCAGCGTCCGGTACAGCACCCCATCGTCGGTACGCCGACGAAGCCGAGTCCCAGGCCGACCACCAGCGCGGCCAGCGCCGGCCACACCTCGTCCGTGCGCGCTCCGATCTGAGTGAAGGCGAGCCCGCCGAGCGCGGTCACCACCGCGCCGCCGCGCGCCAGGCTCCGTGCGCCGAGCCGGTCGGACAGGCGTCCCGACAGCGGCATCGCGACGACGGCGCCGGCGGCGAAGGGCGCCACCAGCAGCCCGGCCGCGGGTGCACCGTACCCATTCGGCTGGCACCACCCGCAGTGCGCCGAGGAAGGCGACGATGCCGATCGGCAGGTTGATGAGGAACATCCACCGCCAGGTAAGACCCTGCAGGACGATCCCGCCGACGATCAGCCCGAGTACCGGGCCGGCGGAGAGAACCATGCCCATCAGGCCCATGACCCGTCCCGCGCGGCGGGGGCCGGCGGCGCGGGCCAGCAGCGTCAGCACGAGCGGATCGAGAATGCCGGCACCGAGGCCCTGGAGGACACGGAAGACGATCAGGGTCTGCACGTTCCAGGCCAGCCCGCACGCCAGTGATGCGGCCAGGAAGAGAACGAGGCCGAACAGCCACAGCTTCCTGCTGCCGAACCGGTCGACGGCCCAGGTGGTGATCGGGATGGCGGTGGTGAGGGCCAGCAGGTACCCGGTGGAGACCCAGCCGATCGTGCTCAGTGACGTGTGGAACCGCGTGGCGAGCGTGTCGATCCCGACAGCTACCACCGAGCCGTCGAGGATGCCCATGATCCCGCCGAGCAGGATCACGCCGATCAGCAGCCGAAGCGCGGGATCCAGCCGGTCGTCCCGTGTGCGCGGCATGGTGCCTCCACATGCTTCCCAGATCGTTCCCAGATTTGCACTCTATGGTGCACTTTAACAGCCCCACGCGTGTTCAAGGAACTGGATGGTGCGTATTCGTGCACGTACGGGTGCTGTAACTCGTGCGTTGCGGTATGGTGGCGCGGTGGGCGCAACGACGGCGTCGGCCGCGGCAGGGGGGGCCGGCTCGCGTGGGCGCATCGACAAACGGCAGGCGATCCTGGACGCCGCGTTCACCGTGTTCGCCCGCGAGGGGTACGCCCAGGCCACCGTGGACGCGATCGCAGCCGAGGCCGGTGTCGCCAAGCACACGATCTACAACCACTTCGGTGACAAGCAGACGCTGCTCCGCCAGGCGATAGCAGCCGAAGCGGATCGGGCGATGGCCGAGAACCTGGCCGCGGTCGAACGCCTACGCGACCATGACGGGGACATCCGCGTGGCACTGGAGAGCGTCGGCCACCGTCTTGTCCAGTGCTACTGCGACGACCGGTCCTGGGCGCTGCGGCGGCTCCTGTATGCCGAGATCAGTCAGTTCCCCGACCTGCTCGACATCATCCAGGGACGGGCGGCCAACCCTGTCACCGAAGCGCTCGCCGACCGGCTGGCGCGGCTGTCCCTCGCCGGCCGGCTGCGGATAAGCGACCCGGCCGAGGCAGCCGAACAGCTCGGCGCGCTGCTCACCGGCTCGATGGAGTCGCGTTCCCGCCTGGGTACCCGGCGCCTCCCCGATGCCGAGTTGCACAGCGTCACACGGGCCGCGGTCGACACCTTCCTGCATGCGTTCGGCGCGGAGCCCCCCGAGAACACGTAGTGGGATCCGGCGCCGTGCTGCTGCCCAACCACGCCCCGCTGACGATCGCGGAGCAGTTCGGGCTGCTGGCGGGTCTCTACCCGGAGCGGGTCGACCTCGGGCTGGGCCGTGGGGCGGAGGGGATCCCCAGGCGGCGGCCCGCGCTGGCGAAGACAGTGGCGTCGCTGGGCCGTGCCTAGCATCTCATGATTCCGCTTGTTTTACACGTTATTTATTGTGGTGTTTAGTGTCTAAAATACAATAAATTGCTTTCTCGCGGGGCATCCGCGCAGGTCGCGGGCGTTGTGATGGCGTCACTTATTCCATTATGAGCCCTTCATGCCGGGTTTCTGGAATCCGGCCAGGTCGCGCGCGGCCGTGAGCGTTCCGGCTGTCGACGCCGCGCCCACGGGTTGGCGTGAAATCCGCATCATATTTAGGCTATTCCTACTCTGTATAACGATCGATATGCAACATCAATCGAGGAGTGTGCATGTATCCCGGGGAGCACGCGGCGCGAACGCCGGCCAAGCCGGCTGCGGTCCTGGCAGGGACGGATGAGATCCTCAGCTACGCGGATCTGGAGGCCGGATCGGTGCGGCTGGCGCGGTACCTGCACGAGGCCGGACTGCGCCGAGGCGACCGGGTCGCGCTGCTCACCGACAACGGCCTCAAGGCGTTCGAGGTGTACTGGGCCACCCAGCGCAGTGGGCTCTACCTCACCGCGGTGAACCGGCACCTGTCGCCGGCTGAGATCGCCTACATCGTCAACGACTGCGGTGCCAGAGTGATCATCGTGTCGGCCGCGCTGGCCACGCTCGCCGCGGCTGTCGTCGCCGACACGCCCTCGGTGCGCCACCGGCTTGCCTTCGGCGGCGACGTCGTGGGTCACCTGTCCTACGAGGCGGAGGTCGGGGCCTGCTCCGCGCAGCCGCTGCCCGATCAGCCGCGCGGCGCGGACATGCTGTATTCCTCCGGTACGACCGGCCGGCCCAAGGGTGTCATGGCGGAGCTGCCCGACCGGCAGGTGCACGAACCCGGTGACCGGCTGGTGGCGCTGAGCCAGGCGCTCTACGGCATGGACGCGGACACGGTCTACCTCTCGCCCGCCCCGATCTACCACGCCGCGCCGTTGCGGTACGCAGGCGTCGTGCAGTCGTTGGGCGGCACGGTCGTCCTGATGGAGCGGTTCGACGCGGAGCAGGCGCTCAGCGCGATCGAACGGTTCCACGTCACCCACAGCCAATGGGTGCCGACGATGCTCATGCGGATGTTCAAGCTGCCGGCCCACATCCGCGACCGCTACGACCTGTCCAGCATGCGAGTGGCGATCCATGCTGCCGCGCCGTGCCCCGTCGAGCTCAAGCGGGCGATCATCGACTGGTGGGGTCCGATCCTCCACGAGTACTACTCGTCCACGGAGGGCCCCGGCGCCACGTTCATCACCAGTGAGGAATGGTTGCGCAAGCCCGGTTCGGTCGGTCACGACGGCTATCTCGGCACCGTCCGGATCTGCGGACAGGACGGCGAGGAACTTCCTGCCGGCGAGATAGGCGCAATCTATTTCGAGCGGGACGAGCTTCCTTTCCGCTACCACAACGACCCGGCGAAGACGGCGGCGGCGCAGCATCCCCGTCATCCCACCTGGACGACGACCGGCGACGTCGGCTACCTGGACTCCGACCGTTATCTCTTCCTGACCGACCGGGAGTCCTTCATGATCATATCTGGCGGGATGAACATCTACCCGCAGGAGGTCGAGGACTGCCTGGCGCTCCATCCCAAGGTCCTCGACGTCGCCGTCATCGGTGTGCCCGACGCGGAGATGGGCGAGGCGGTAAAGGCCGTCGTGCAGCCCGCGCCCGGAGTGTCACCAGGTCCCGACCTCGAACGCGAGCTGCTGGAATACGCCCGCGACCGGATAGCCCACTACAAGTGTCCACGCAGCGTCGACTTCTTCGACGTCCTGCCGCGTACCCCGACCGGGAAACTGGTCAAAAGGACCCTGCGGGAACGCTACCTGACCGCGGCTTGGCCCTCGGACTGGTGGATTACCGGCCCCGCAAGTCATGACCCGCAAGTCATGATTTGGGGGCTTGGGTCGCCGGCAGCGCGACATAGAGCATGATTGCGCGGCCTTTGGCCCTTCGTAACCCGGGGGCCTGGGCCGCCCGGACCGGCTTCGCCGGCAGTCAGTTCTGACCGTCAAACGGTCGGTTGGCGGTAGTGTTCACTCCATGTCCACATCCCGGCCCGCCCCCCAGGCGGCCACCTCCGGCGGTGCCTCGCCCGCGCCGGGGGCTCCAGGCTCGGGCGCCGGTGTCACGGCAGCGCCGGGCCGGTCAGGCCAGCCGGGTAGGCCCGGCCAGCCGGGTAGGCCCGGCCAGCCGGGTCAGCGTACCCACAAGGAACGCACCACGGACAGCCGTCAGCGCATCCTCGACGCGGCGGTCAACTGCCTTGTACGACACGGCTACGCCGGCACCACCACTCTGGTGATCCAGGCGGAGGCCGGGGTGTCCCGGGGCCGGCTGCTGCACCACTTCCCGTCCCGGGAGGTGTTGCTGGTCGCGGCAACCCAGCACCTCGTGGCGACCCGGCTGACCTCCGTGTGGGAGCGGTTCGGCGAGCCGCCGGATCACCTCTCCGGCGGCACGGCGCGCCTCGACTGGGCGATCGAGCTGATGTGGTCGACCTTCGACCAGCCGTACTTCTGGGCGGCGATGGAACTGTGGACGGCGGCCCGCACCAACGAGACCCTGCGGGATGCGCTGGCCCCCGCCGAGCGCCGGCTCGGCGTCTCCATCCGGTCCGCCGTCGAGGACACGTTCGGCCCGGCGCTGGCATCCGGGGAGAACTTCCCGCAGGTGCGGGAGCTGCTGATAACGAGCATGCGCGGAGTCGTGATGACCTACGGATTCGACCTGCGCACCGCGGACAGTGACCCACATCTCGCCCAGTGGAAACGGATGGCGCGTCAACTGCTCGGCTTGTGACGCACCATGGCCGAGCCGGCCTGACTCCACCTTCCCTGGCGAGTCCACCGTGTTCGTACGGACGTGACCGCTTGACGCGCTGCTACAGTCAGGATTGACTGTTAATGGGTTGATCCTGACCGTGCATCCCGTGGTCGGCGGTCCGGGCGGGCGCCGCAGCCGGAGCCGAGCGTGCCCACCCGCGCCGCCCGAAGCAGCCTCCTCGTCAGGTTCGTCAGGAAGGAAGCGTCAACGTGAGCACCGAGGCATTCATCTACGACGCGATCCGCACCCCGCGCGGCCGCGGCAAGAAGACCGGCTCGCTGCACGGGGTGAAGCCGGTCTCCCTGGTCGTCGGGCTGATCGACGAGATACGCAAGCGCAACCCGAACCTCGACGTCGACCGGGTTTCCGACCTGGTGCTCGGTGTCGCCGCCCCGGTCGGCGACCAGGGCGCGGACATCGCCCGCACGGCGGTGCTGGTCGCGGGGCTGCCGGACACGGTCGGCGGGGTACAGCTCAACCGGTTCTGCGCCTCCGGCCTGGAGGCCGTCAACACCGCCGCGCAGAAGGTGCGCTCGGGGTGGGACGAGCTCGTCCTCGCCGGCGGGGTCGAATCGATGTCCCGGGTACCGATGGGTTCCGACGGCGGCGCCTGGGCGAGCGACCCGGCGACGAACTACCAGACGATGTTCGTGCCGCAGGGTGTCGGCGCGGACCTGATCGCCACGATCGAGGGCTTCTCCCGCACGGACGTCGACACCTACGCGATCCAGTCGCAGCAGCGCGCCGCCCACGCGTGGAAGAACGGCTACTTCGCCCGGTCCGTGATCCCGGTGTACGACCACGGCCTGCTCGTGCTCGACCACGACGAACACATGCGGCCGGAGTCGACGGTCGACAGTCTGGGCACGCTGCCGCTGTCGTTCGCGGCAGTCGGCGAGCAGGGCGGGTTCGACGCCGTGGCTCTGCAGAAGTACCACTGGGTGGAGAAGATCGACCACGTGCACACCGCGGCGAACTCCTCGGGCATCGTGGACGGCGCCGCGCTGGTCCTGGTCGGCAGCGAACAGGCGGGCGCCGAGCTCGGGCTGACCCCGCGGGCACGGGTCGTGGCCACGGCGACCTCCGGCGCGGACGCCACGATCATGCTCACCGGGCCGACTCCGGCGACGCGCAAGCTGTTCGCGCACACCGGCCTCGGCGTCGACGACATCGACCTGTTCGAGATCAATGAGGCGTTTGCGTCCGTCGTCCTGAAGTACCAGAAGGACATCGGCATCCCGAGCGAGAAGCTCAACGTCAACGGCGGCGCGATCGCGATGGGACACCCGCTCGGCGCCACCGGGGCGATGCTCGTCGGCACGATGGTCGACGAGTTGGAGCGGCGCGGCGCCCGGCGGGCTGTGGTGACGCTGTGCATCGGCGCCGGGATGGGCGTCGCGACGCTGGTCGAGCTGGTCTGAAGCCCCGGCCCGCCGCCGGTATCCCGCCGTCCGCGCGTCCCCGGCTCGCCCTGTCCCGACCGGGCCGACACCTGCCCGTCCGCATCCCACCGCCGTGCCCGAGCCGGCTCCCATCAGCGCCCCCGGGCCCGCCGCCCACGCGCTCACGACCTGGAGACGAGAGACCACCGATGACCGAGCCGAACACCATCCGCTGGGAGCAGGACGCCGACGGCATCGTCGTGTTGACGTTGGACGACCCGGACCAGTCCGCCAACACCATGAACGCCGCCTACACCACATCGATGGGCGCGGTGGTCGAGCGGCTGGAGCGGGAGAAGGACACCGTAACCGGTGTCGTGCTGACGTCGGGGAAGAAGTCCTTCTTCGCCGGCGGCGACCTGCGTGATCTGATCAGAACGGGTCCG
>NZ_CAAAFO010000075.1:61237-65263 GCF_900634715.1 Candidatus Protofrankia californiensis
CGGCGATCAACGGTTCGGCGCTCGGCGGCGGCCTGGAGATCGCGCTCGCAGCCCATCACCGGATCGTCGCCGACGTCCGCGGCCTGCAGCTCGGCCTGCCGGAGGTCACCCTCGGCCTGCTGCCGGCCGCCGGCGGCGTCGTGCGCACCGTGCGCCTGCTCGGCATCGTGAACGCGCTGCTGGGCGTCCTGCTGCAGGGCCAGCGACACACCCCGGCCAAGGCGCGGGAGATCGGTCTGGTACACGAGCTGGTCGGTTCGGTCGACGAGCTGGTGCCGGCCGCCAAGGCGTGGATCAAAGCCAACCCGGCCGCCGCGCAGCCCTGGGACACGAAGGGGTACAAGATACCGGGCGGCGCACCGTCCACCCCGGCGTTCGCCGCCAACCTCCCGGCGCTGCCGGCGAACCTGCGCAAGCAGCTCAAGGGCACGAACCTGCCGGCGCCGCCGGCCATCCTCGCGGCCGCGGTCGAGGGCGCCCAGGTCGACGTCGACACGGCGTTCGTGATCGAGTCGCGTTACTTCCTCGACCTCGTCACCGGCCAGGTCGCGAAGAACATGATCCAGGCGTTCTTCTTCGACATCCAGCACATCAACTCCGGCGCCAGCCGGCCGGCCGGCCACCCGACGTCGCCGGCGAGCAAAGTGGCGGTGCTCGGCGCGGGGATGATGGGCGCGGCGATCGCCTACGTCTACGCGAAGGCGGGCGCCGACGTCCTCCTCAAGGACGTCACCCTCGACGCGGCCGTGCAGGGCAAGGGGTACTCGGAGAACCTCGTCGTCAAGGCGGTGCAGCGGGGCCGCACGACCCAGCAGGCCGGCGACGCGTTGCTCGCCCGGATCACCCCGACCGCCGACGTGGCCGACCTCGCCGGCGCCGACCTCGTCATCGAGGCGGTGTTCGAAAGCCCCGAGCTCAAGCACAAGGTCTTCCGGGAGATCCAGGACGTCGTCGCCCCGGACGCGCTGCTGTGCTCCAACACCTCCACACTGCCGATCACGACGCTCGCCCACGGCGTGCAGCGGCAGGAGGACTTCATCGGCCTGCACTTCTTCTCGCCCGTCGACAAGATGCCGCTGGTGGAGATCATCGTCGGTGAGAAGACGGGCGACGCCGCACTCGCCCGCGCGTTCGACGTCGTCCAGCAGATCCGCAAGACGCCGATCGTCGTCAACGACAGCCGCGGTTTCTTCACCAGCCGCGTCATCGGCACGTTCCTCAACGAGGCCGTCGAGATGGTCGGCGAGGGGCTCAACCCCGCCTCCATCGAGCAGGCCGGTGCGCAGGCCGGCTACCCGGCCCCACCGCTGCAGCTGCTCGACGAGCTCACGCTCACCCTGCCACGCAAGATCCGTCAGGAGTCCAGGGCGGCCCTGCAGGCCGCCGGCGGTGTGTGGCGGGAGCGCGGTTACGAGGCGGTCGTCGACCGGCTGATCGACGAGTTCGGGCGGCCGGGGCGCTCCGGTGGTGCCGGTTTCTACGAGTACGTCGATGGAAAGCGGGCCGGTCTCTGGAAGGGCCTCCACGAGCACTTCGTCAAGGACGGGCACGAGATCCCCTTCGAGGACATGAAGGAGCGCATGCTGTTCGCCGAGGCGCTGGAGACCGTCCGCTGCTTCGACGAGGGCGTGCTGCGCTCCGTGCCGGAGGCGAACATCGGTTCGATCCTGGGGATCGGCTTCCCGGCGTGGACCGGTGGCGTCATCCAGTACATCAACGGCTACCAGGGTGGGCTGCCGGGGTTCGTCGCCCGTGCGTGGGTGCTCGCCGGACGCTACGGCGAGCACCTCACCCCACCGGCGTCGCTGGTGGCCAAGGCCGAGCGCGGCGAGACGTACGCCTGATCACGGGGCGTAGACGCGTACGGCCGCGCCGTCGGGGCGTTCCGGCGTGGTGAAGCGGTCAAGGCGGAAGAAGCGTTCGATGTGGTTGAGGTAGGTCCCGGTCAGGGGGTCAACGCGGCGTTACCGTCCTCGCGACCACGACAAGCACCGCCACCCCGGCAGGGATGTCCGTCAGGGATGGGTGCAGGGCGCGGCGGAGGATCGGCGGGGGTGCCTATCGGGGTCCGTCCGTTGCGGACCCGAGATGTGACCGTTATACGCCGATAGGTAGCGTAAGGCGCCAGGGTGCGGCCTTAGGGGGTCTCTGGGTCTCTGAGGGGGAAGGATCGTGGCCATAGAGCGCCATCTCGTGCTCGTCGAGGCCTCCGGAATCCAAAGCTTCATCTTCGACACCAACAAACGACGTGAAAATGTCGGCGCGTCGCAGCTCGTGGACAGCGTCGGTGAGTGGACCGCCGAAGAGCTGACACACCTGGTGCCGGGCTGTACGCGGCAGTCCCGTATTCCGGACGGCCCGACCGATGCGGCCGCCGCCGAACTGCTCACCAGCGCCGCGGCGAGCATCTCCAGCGGGTGGACACCCACCGCACGGGCAAGGACCGGAATGACGATCGGGTCGACTGCGGATTCGTTGGCGAGCCACCGCCGGATCTTGTCGGCGCTGTCCTTCAGTCCGAGTTCCAAGGCGACCTGGGCGGTAAGCGCGGGGGTCATCATGCGCGCCTGCGCGGCTTTCATCGCGTCCGCCCAACGCACCTGTTCCGGCCGGTTTCTGGCGGGGGTCGGTACGGCAAGCGGCTGATACCGCCCGATGGGCTCGAAATCGGGCATAACTCATCGTCGCGCATCGCCGTTGGCGTCCGCGGTTCACCCTGCCACGCCGGCAACCTCCTGCCGGCAAGCCTCTGCGGGCAACTGCCAGCTGGCGATCAACTGCCTGGTCGTGGCGTCGAAACCGCCCGCGCCATCCCCTATTGACATGAAGTGCGGTTCAGGTTGCAGGCTGCTGTCATGTCCTTCACCGACATCGAACGCGCCTACCTCGCCGGCCAGCGGCTCGGACGGCTCGCCACGGTCGCGCCCGACGGCTCGCCGCAGAACAGCCCGGTGGGCTTCCGTTACAACGAGGCCGCCGGCACCATCGACATCCACGGCTACAGCCTGGGTGCCAGCCGCAAGTTCCGGAACGTCGCCGCCACCGCGGCCGTCTCCCTGGTCGTCGACGACATCGCCTCCGTGGACCCGTGGCGGGTCCGCGGCCTGGAGATCCGCGGCAAGGCGGAGGCGGTGACGGACGAGGACCCGCCCGCAGCCTACCTGAGCCGCGAAGTCATCCGCATCCATCCGCGGCGCATCATCAGCTGGGGCATCGACCCGGACGCCCCGAGAATGTCGGCTCGGGACGCCACAGTGTGATCCCGTTCACTGGTGCGCGGGCGTCCACGAGCTGCGGCAGTTCGGAGCCGGTGTTCGAACCGGGCCGTGCCGTCCGCCCGCGTGCGGTGCAGCCCAGCGTCCGGAGCCGATGATCGTCGAAATTGCGTCCGCCCACCACTGCAGACAACGGATTCGCCCATCACGGCAGACAGTAGACACAGCAGACACCAGAAAGGTCACTACCATGACCGTACAGCTGAATCACACCATCGTGTCAGCCCATGACAAGAGCGCGTCGGCCGCCTTTCTCGCCGGAATTCTTGGGTTGGACGCCCCCACGCCGTTCGGGCACTTCCTCGTGGTCACAGCCGACAACGGCGTGAGTCTCGACTTCGCCGAGACCAAAGCAACGATCGTTCCGCAACACTACGCCTTCCTTATCAGTGAAGCGGAGTTCGACGAGATCTTCGGACGGATCCGTGAGCGCGGTATCCGCTACTGGGCCGATCCGGGCCGCAGCCGGCCAGGCGAGATCAACCACGGCGACGGCGGCCGCGGGGTTTACTTCGAGGATCCGGACGGTCACCTGCTCGAGGTCCTCACCCGCCCCTACGGAAGCGGGGCCTGACAGCCCGACTGCGCCAGAGAAGGCCAAAGGCGGCGCGATCATATTTTTCTCGCGCTCGGGGGCCCGGAAGCCGATCTGGGAGGCCCAGGTCCCCAGGTCCCTGGGTTGCTGATCGGAACTCGTCGGCCTCCGTCGGACGACGGTGCGTCATCGGCAGGTGAGATCGCCGAGAGCTCC
>NZ_CAAAFO010000075.1:65610-71138 GCF_900634715.1 Candidatus Protofrankia californiensis
CCGGTCCGCCGGCGCTATTGTTGCAGTCAGTCATGACTGTTGTTGTGAGCGGAATCGGGGAGATCGATGCGGATCGGAATGACTGTGAGCTACAGTGGCGGCTTCGCGGAGACCGTCGCCGAGCTGGAAGATTTCGAGAAGGTCGGGCTCGACATTGTTGCGGTCCCCGAGGTATACACTTTTGACGCGGTCAGCCAGCTCGGCTTCATCGCGGCGCGGACCAGCCGGTTGGAGATCACTTCCGGCATCCTGCAGTTGTACACCCGTACGCCGACGCTGACCGCGATGACCGCCGCGGGCCTGGACTTCGTCTCCGGCGGCCGGTTCTGGCTGGGTCTGGGCGCTTCCGGGCCGCAGGTGATCGAGGGCTTTCACGGTGTCGTCTATGACGCGCCGCTGGCCCGCACCCGCGAGGTGGTGGAGATCTGTCGCCAGGTGTGGCGGCGGGAACCGGTCGTGCATCAGGGCAGGTATTACCAGATCCCGCTTCCGGAGGGCCAGGGCAGCGGTCTCGGTAAGCCACTGAAGATCATAAATCGTCCGGTACGGCCCCGGATCCCGATCATCCTGGCCGCGATCGGCCCGCGTAACGTCGCGCTGGCTGCCGAGATCGCGGAAGGATGGCTGCCGCTGTTCTTCCATCCGGACAAGGTCGCCGACGCATGGGAAAGCGCTCTGCAGGAGGGTTACGCCAAGCGCGACCCCCAGCTCGGCCCGCTGGACATCACGGCCAGCGTGCCCCTCGCCATCGGCGAGGGCATCGAGGACAACACCGCGCTCCTGCAGCCCTACCGCGCCCAGTTGGCCCTCTACATCGGCGGCATGGGCGCGAAGGGCAAGAACTTCTACAACGACCTGGCCCGCCGGTACGGGTACGAGCAGGCTGCTGAAGTCATCCAGGATCTGTACCTTGCCGGGCACAAGGAGCAGGCGGCGGCAGCCGTCCCGGACGACCTGGTCCGGGACACCTCGCTGGTGGGTCCGCCCGGGTACATCAAGGAGCGGGTTGCCGCCTTTGCGGCGGCCGGTGTCACGACCCTGCACGTGACACCACTGGCGGCCACACACGCCGAGCGTGTGCATGCCGTCGAACAGCTACGCGCGATCATCGACTAGAGCTGGAAGACCGGTCAGAGTCGGAAGCGGTCAGGGCCGGAAGAAGGCACACCACCGGCTGGTGCGGACTCCGGGAGGAGCCCACACCAGCCTTCGCCCCCCAGGTCGGTCGCCCCCGCGGTTTGCGTCAGCGCGGTTTGCGTCAGCTCCTGAGCAGGTGGCGGGCCATGACCATGCGCAGGATCTGGTTGGTGCCCTCGTAAATCTGGGTGATCTTGGCGTCGCGCATCATCCGCTCCACCGGGAAGTCCCGGGTGTAGCCTGCCCCTCCGAACAGCTGCACCGCATCGGTGGTCACCGACATCGCCACGTCCGAGGCGTACGTCTTGGCCGCCGCGGCACGGAACCCCGCCTCCGGCTCACCCCGCTCGCTGGTCGCCGCCGAGGCGTATACCAGGTGCCGCGCAGCTTCGATCTTCATCGCCATCTCGGCCAGCATGAACTGCACACCCTGGAAATCTCCGATGCGCTGCCCGAACTGCCTGCGTTCCCGCACGTAGTCCACTGTTGCGTCCAGTGCACCCTGCGCGATTCCCAGTGCCTGCACCGCGATCGTCGGACGGGTGTGGTCCAGCGTGGCCAACGCCGTCTTCAAGCCGGTTCCGGGGTCGCCGATGATCCGATTTGCCGGGATCGTGCACTCCTCGAAGTGGATCTCCCGGGTCGGTGACCCTTTGATCCCCAGCTTCCGCTCCTTGTTCCCCACCGAGAAACCCGGGTCGTCCCGGTGCACCGCGAACGCCGAAATGCCCCGCGAGGGCTTTTCCGCCTTCGGGTCGCTCACCGCCATCACCGTGTACCAGGTCGACTCCCCGGCGTTGGTGATCCAGGTCTTCGTACCGTTGAGCACCCAGTGATCCCCGTCCAGCCGGGCGCGGGTGCGCATCGACGCGGTATCCGAACCCGCCTCCCGCTCGGACAGCGCGTACGAGATCAAGGCGCCGCCCGCGATGTCGGGCAGTACCGTGTTCTTCAACTCCTCGCCGGCGGACAGGATGATAGGTTGTGTGCCCAGCTTGTTCACCGCGGGGATCAACGACGAGGAGGCGCACACCCGCGCGACCTCTTCGATCACGATGCATGCCGACACCGCGTCCGCGCCCTGACCGCCGTAGGACTCCGGGATGTGCACCGCGTGGAAATCCGCCTTCACCAGGGCATCCTGGGCCTGCGTCGGATACCGCTCGGCTTCATCCACCTCCGCCGCGTACGGCGCGATCTCCTTCTCTGCCAGCGCGCGTACAGCCGCACGCAGCGCGTCGTGCTCTTCACCGAGCCGGTAAAGCCCGAAGCCCTGGCTCATCCCCGATCCTTCCCGAGAAGATCAACTCTGATAGTCGTAGAAGCCGCGGTAGGACTTCTTGCCCAGCAGTCCCGCGTCAACCATCCGCAACAGTAGTGGCGGAGCGGTGTAAAGCGGTTCCTTGAACTCCTCGTACATCGAGTCCGCCACCGCCTTCACGGTGTCCAGCCCGATCAGATCGGCGAGCCGCAGTGGTCCCATCGGATGTGAGCACCCGTGCACCATGCCGTCGTCGATGTCCTCCACCGACGCGAAACCCGACTCCATCATCCGGATTGCTGACAGTATATATGGGATCAACAGTGCGTTGACCACGAAGCCCGCTCTGTCCTGCGAACGGATCACCGTTTTGCCCAGCGCCTCACCGGCGAAGGCCGTGGCGACCGCTATGGTCTCCTCAGCGGTCAACAACGACGGGATCAACTCCACCAGCTTCAACACCGGTACCGGGTTGAAGAAATGGATGCCCACCACATGTGCGGGCCGTGCTGTGGCCATACCCAGCTTCATGATCGGAATCGACGAGGTGTTCGACGCCAGGATCGCATCGGGTGAGGACACCACCTTGTCCAGTGCCGCGAACACCTCCAGCTTGACCTGCTCGTTCTCCGCGACGGCCTCGACTGTCAGATCCCGGTCGGCGAACTCGTCCAGGTCAGTGGTGTAACGTAGCCTGCCCAACGCCGCATCGCGATCATCCGCGGTCAGTTTCCCGCCCCGAACCGCACGCTCGAACGACTTCTCGATCCGCTGCCGGCCCGCCTCAAGCGCGAGCGGATTCGCCTCGGTCACCAGGACGTCCAATCCTGCCCGCGCACTGACCTCGGCGATACCCGACCCCATCAGCCCGGCACCCACAACCCCGACCCGGTGGATCCCACTCATGTTCGGTTCTCCTTGTCCTGGCCCGGTGGGCCGTTGCGCGTCGCATCGGTCCTGGCCGCCGATCCCGCGCCGGTTCAGTGTCCTCCCGGTGTTCGTCGGCAGCTGAGAGCCTCGCCGTCGCGAACAAAAGATATTTTGACATCCGTCTATCGGATGTACAAGTTTCCTGTCGTTTTTGCCACCCCACCCCGGACCGGGCGGTCGAACCGGGTCGTCGGAGCCGGAGCCGGAGCTGTGGATGGAGCCGGTCGGTCGTGCTCGTCCCCTTTCCGCTTGCTCCGGCGGGGAGTGTTCGCATCCGGTTGCGAATTGTTATGACGCGCGTACGTCAAGTTTTCGGACGCGAGCTGTAGCGGTTATGTTGCAGACAGTTCGGCAAGCGGGCCGGGCGGGGCAGGTACGGCAGGCGGGATCCGCGGTTGCGCTCCATACGGGACAGCTCACGGCGCGGACTGTCCCGGACACAGCCGAGCGGACGCGGCGCCCTTCGGCGCCGGGGAGCGGATGCTGCGTGCTGTGCCGGCCCTGCCGGGAACTGCCCGTAACGCCCCACCGGAACGGGTGAAGGGAAACGGCATGGCCAGGCGAACGACGACGGTTGCCGCCGCCGGACTGCTCGCGGTAGCGCTGACCGCCGGCGCATGCGGGGGAGGGACATCCAGCGGCCGGGGTACGGAGTACGTCATCGGCTTCCAGGGGCCGCTGTCAGGTGACGGCCAGCAGCTCGGCGTCAACGCGGTCAACGGCGCCCGAACGGCGGTCGACCGCGCCAACAGAAGCGGGCGCCTC
This sequence comes from Candidatus Protofrankia californiensis, assembly GCF_900634715.1. Lineage (GTDB taxonomy): Bacteria > Actinomycetota > Actinomycetes > Frankiales > Frankiaceae > Protofrankia > Protofrankia californiensis. The sequence continues at coordinate 69,704 of NZ_CAAAFO010000075.1, forward strand.
CCGTTCACCCTCCGGCTGGTGGAGGCCGACGACCAGGGCAGCGCGGAACAGGGTCCCACCGCAGCCCAGAAACTCATCGACGATCCGGACGTCATAGGTGTGGTCGGGCCGGTCTTCTCAGACGCCGCCAAGGCCAGTGAACCGCTCTACAGCCAGGCCAGCCTGCTGTCGGTGAGTCCGTCGGCGACGAACCCGCAGCTCACCGAGCTCGGTTTTGTCAGTTTCTATCGTGTGATCGCCCCCGACACCGTGCAGGGTACCGCCGCCGCCGACTATGTCGCGAAGGCGCTCAAATCCCGGAAGGTGTTCTCCCTGGACGACAAGAGCGAATACGGCACAGGCCTGTCCGGGGTACTCGAGAAGGAGTTGCGGACGCAGAGGGTGAATGTCACGCATGACGCCGTCAACCCCACAAAGGACTACACTTCCGAGGCGACGAAAATAATATCCAAGAAACCGGACACGGTGTTCTACTCCGGCTATTATCAGGAATTTGCGCTGCTGGCCAAGGCGTTGCGCGCCAAGGGGTTCACCGGAACCCTCATGAGTGGCGACGGGTCGAACGACGACCAGTTCATCGCCCAGGCGGGTGCGGCGAATGCCGAGGGCGCGTACCTGACCTGTCCGTGTGGCGACCCCAACAGCGACCCGCGGGCCGCCGGATTCGTCGCGGACTACAAGCGGGTCAACAACGGCGCACAGCCGGGGACCTATTCCGGCGAGGCGTACGACGCGACGAACGCGGTTATCGAGGTTCTGCGCAAACTCGGGCCGGAGGCCAGCCGGGAGGCGGTGGCACAGGCGTTCGCATCGGTTGACTTCGAAGGCGTCACCAAGCGGATCGTCTTTTCCCCGACCGGTGACGTCACCGGCTCCACCGTGTACGTCTACCAGGTCCGCGGTGGCCGGCGGAACGTGCTCGGGACCACCGCGGCACTGATCAAACCCTGAATCGAGCCCTGAGCCATGACGGGTGCCCCGCGCGGGGCACCCGTTCGCTCGCCGCAGGCACCGGCCGCTGCGCCGCCAGGTGCGCCCCCGCATCGCCTCAGACCCTGGTCATCGTCGGGATGGCGGTGATGATGCTCATCCTGGTCGACCGGGTGGTCGCCGGCACCCGGCCGGCGGGGGCATCCGCGCGGTCGCGGCGGACGCCGACACCGCGAGCCTGATGAGGATCGACGTCGAACGGATGATCGTCGCCGCGTGCGTGCTCGGCGGTCGGTTGACAGTTGCAAACGGCAGATGAATGAGTGGGACCCGGGACGGTCTTTGGCGCCGTCCGCACCTTCCCCGTGTGCAGACGTTATCTACTCGTCCGCCCCGGGTCCCACTGTCCAAGGACGCTAGGACCCAACCGCCATCGGCGTCAATTCGCCGGGCGGAGAGCATCCGCCTGTTGTTTGTACACTGTGTTTTTCGCCCCCACCATGAT
>NZ_CAAAFO010000075.1:71448-80005 GCF_900634715.1 Candidatus Protofrankia californiensis
GATAACTGCCCATTGCCCGGCTCGTGGATAATCGCCCCGACTAACTGTTGTCACCGCTGCCGGTCGGTGTCGTGACGCTTCTGCCGGTCGGCACGCGGTTGCGAAGCATGCAGGTGAGGCGAGACGTGCACACCGGGCGTTCGGCGTCATCGGTAATCCGAATGTCAAAGGTGGCGAGCGTCCGGCCGGCGTGCACCCGGGTCGCGACACCGGTGATTGTCCCGGACGACACCGCCCGGTGATGGGTGGCGCTGATTTCGACACCGACCGACACGCCGGCGGGGCCGGCGGTCAGCATGGCGCCGATGGAACCGATCGTTTCGGCCAGCACCACCGAGGCGCCGCCGTGCAGCAGTCCGTAAGGCTGCCGGTTGCCTTCCACGGGCATGGTCGCAACCACGCGGTCGGCGCTTGCCTCGACAAGCGTGATGCCCATGCGCTCGGCGAGCTCACCTCGTCGGGCACTGATCGCATCAAGCGCCGTCACATGCTCGGACACGACGATGTCGTCGTCGGCACCCGCGCTGCCGTCGGCTGGGTCGCCGGAGGCGGAGTCCGGGCCGGAGGCCGTTGCGGTACGTGGTAAGGCTGGCGTACCCAGCGGGGCGCTCGGTGACAAGGCGTCCGGCGAAGTCTGCGAATCGGTCACGTTAGGAGCCTACGTACCCACGTTGGGGCCTGCGGGCCGGTGAACCGCCGCACGCCGCACGCCGCACGCCGCGGTCCGCGGCGGGCCGACACCGGCCGGTGGCAGCAGCTGGACCCGCGCCGGGCGCTGGACCCGCGGCGGGCGTAAATAGAATTGACGTCGTGCCCGCCACAACCGCGACCTCCGGCAACTCCACCGTCGGCAAGGCGACCGTCGGCCGTCCGTCACGAGCGGCTTCCGCCAAGCCGGCGGCCAGCGCGGCGTCGGCGTCGGCGGCAGGCGAACCGCGGCTGCTCCTCCTCGACGGCCACTCCCTGGCCTACCGGGCGTTCTTCGCGCTCCCGGTCGAGAACTTCTCCACCACGACGGGGCAGCCGACCAACGCCGTCTACGGCTTCACCTCGATGTTGATCAATGTGTTGCGGGACGAACGGCCCACCCATGTCGCGGTGGCCTGGGACCTTCCGGTGCCGACCTTCCGGCATACCCAGTACGCCGAGTACAAGGCGGGACGGGCCGAGACGCCCGCGGACTTCGTCGGGCAGGTCAGCCTCATCCACCAGGTGTGCGACTCCCTCGCCGTTGCCGGGGTCGCCGCCGCCGGTTACGAGGCCGACGACGTCATCGCCACCCTTGCCACCCAGGGCGCGGCCCTGGGCATGCAGGTCCTGGTCGTCACCGGCGACCGTGACGCGCTGCAGCTCGTCGACGAGCGGGTGACGGTGCTGATGACCCGGCGCGGCATCAGTGACATGACCCGGTTCACCCCCGCCGAGGTCGAGGCCAAGTACGGTCTCACCCCGGCGCAGTACCCGGACTTCGCCGCGCTGCGCGGGGACCCGTCGGACAACCTGCCGTCGGTGCCCGGGGTGGGGGAGAAGACCGCCACCAAGTGGATCCAGCAGTTCGGGTCGCTGGCCGCTCTGGTGGACCGGGCCGACGAGGTCGGCGGGAAGGCGGGCGCGGCGTTGCGCGCGCACCTGGCCAACGTGATCCGTAACCGGACACTGACCGAGCTGGCCCGCGACGTGCCGCTGGAGGTCACTCCCGCCGACCTCCACCTGCGGCCATGGGACAGGGAGGCCGTCCACCAGCTCTTCGACACCTTGCAGTTCCGGGTGCTGCGGGAGCGGCTGTACACGGCGCTGGCCGCGGTCGAACCCGAGGCCGACGAGGGTTTCGAGGTGACCACGCAGGTGCTGGCGCCGGGGGAGGTGGCGCGCTGGCTGGCCGAACACGCGAGCTCCGGCGAACGTCTCGGGGTATACGTCCGGGGCAGCTGGGGCCGGGGCACCGGCAGCGTCACCGGTCTTGCGCTCGCCACCGCCGACGGTGTCGGCGCGTGGATCGACCCCATCGGGCTCACCGCGGACGACGACGCGGCGCTGGCGTCGTGGCTGGCCGATGACAACCGTCCCAAGGCCGCTCATGACGTCAAGGGCCCCATGCTGGCACTTGCCGCCCGCGGGTTCTCCCTCGCCGGTGTCACCAGTGACACCGCACTCGCGGCCTACCTCGCCCTGCCCGGTCAGCGCACCTTCGACCTCGCCGACCTCGTTCTGCGTTACCTGCGGCGTGACCTGCGCCCGGAGGCGCTCGGGACGGGGCAGCTGACCATCGACGGATCGGACGAGGCGGACGCGGCCGGCGCGGACGTCGTCCGTGCCCGCGCAGGTCTGGAACTCGCCGACGCGCTCGACACCGACCTGGCCCGCCGCGGCGCCACCGCGCTTCTGCGCGACGTCGAGCTTCCGCTGGTCACGGTGCTCGCCGGGATGGAGCGGGCGGGGATCGCGGCCGACACCGACCACCTGCTCGAACTCCAGAAGCACTACGGCGCGGAGGTCACCGCGGTGGCCGGGCAGGCCCACGAGATCGCCGGACGGCCGTTCAATCTCAGTTCGCCCAAGCAGCTGCAGGTGATCCTGTTCGACGAGCTGGGTCTGCCGAAGACCAAGAAGATCAAGACCGGCTACACCACCGACGCGGACGCGTTGGCCTGGCTCGCCACCCAGACCGACCATCCGCTGCTGGCCGTGCTTCTGCGTCATCGTGACGTTTCCCGACTGCGCACGGTGGTGGAGTCGCTCATCCCGATGATCGACGATGCCGGCCGCATCCACACGACCTTCAACCAGATGATCGCGGCGACCGGTCGACTGTCCTCAGCCGACCCCAACCTGCAGAACATCCCGGTGCGCACCGCTGAGGGCCGTCAGATCCGCCGGGCGTTCGTCGTCGGCGCGGGCTACGAGTCCTTGCTCACAGCCGACTACTCCCAGATCGAGATGCGCATCATGGCGCACCTCTCCGGTGACGAGGGGCTGATCGAGGCGTTCGCCTCGGGTGAGGACCTGCACACGTTCGTGGCGGCCCAGGCGTTCGACATCCCGGTGGACTCGGTCGACCCGGAGCTGCGCCGCCGGATCAAGGCCATGTCCTATGGGCTCGCCTACGGCCTGTCGGCGTTCGGGCTCGCCGGTCAGCTCGGTATCCATCCGGAGGAGGCCCGCGCGCAGATGGAGGCGTACTTCGCCCGGTTCGGCGGGGTGCGCGACTTCCTGCGTGGCGTGGTCGACCGGGCCCGTTCGGACGGCTACACCGAGACGATACTCGGACGCCGTCGCTATCTTCCGGACCTGACCAGTGACAACACGCAGCGGCGGCAGATGGCCGAGCGGATGGCGCTCAACGCCCCCATCCAGGGGTCCGCGGCGGACATCATCAAGATTGCGATGCTCGGTGTCGACCGGAGGCTGCGGGAGCACGGGGCGCGGTCACGGCTGTTGCTGCAGGTTCATGACGAGCTCGTGCTGGAGATCGCCCCGGGTGAGCGCGCGGAGGTCGAGGCGCTGGTGCGGGCCGAGATGGGTGCGGCCTACCAGATGTCGGTTCCCCTCGAGGTCAGCGTGGGTTCCGGCCGGACGTGGGATGACGCAGCGCACTGACGTCCTCTGTCACCGTCCGTCATAGACGTACTCTCTGCCGGCGGACGCCTACCGGGACGGCCTGACGCCTGCTCTGCTCGCGGGCCTGGCCGGGGGAGCCGTTGGGACGCCTGCCACCGGACCGGGCGTGGAACGCCGGATCCGGGTTACGGTGGGGAAACGGCATTGTTCCCGCGTCGTGACATGAACATCAACTAAATGTCCGGTCTGCTCCCATCCTTGTACCGTCGAGTCGGTCTTCTCTCACTCCTTGTAGCTGTTTTGGAGTGGGTGGGTTGCTCTCAGCTGCAGGTAGACGGGTTTCGTCGGCCTGGCGGAGAGTAATTTTGTTACTATCAGTAGTTTTTCGGTGGCTACGCCATGGGATCGTTTCCTTCTGTCGTGTTCGAATGCCCTGGATCAAGCCGATGCGACCGAACTCACAAGGGCCACAAGGGCGCGGTGTCCAAGGGCGCGGTGTCCAAGGGCGCGGTGTCACGCCAGACAGTGTCGCGCCCGGTCGTGGCATTGCCCACCCGATGGCAGGAGGACCGATTGCCGTGAGCATCTCGCTTTTCACGGATCGGCGGCTTTTCCTGATCGTTCTTTCCGTGGCAGGCACCCTCACGTTCGGGACGCTCGCCCTGCTGCCCTGGTCACCGGGGCAGGACCGGGTCGCCACGTGGCTGGCGGTGGCGATCAGCGCGGCCAATCTGGTCGCGGCCGTACTGCTGACCCGGATCCGGCCGGGTGTTCACCGCATCCTGGTGTTCTCCTCGGTGCTGGCTGCCACGATCGCATTGGGCGGCAGCGACCCCGGTCGGGACAGCGACCTCTACCTGCTCTGGTACGCCTGGATCGCCGTTTATGCCGCGATGGTCCGTCGACTGCGGGTCGCGCTCTTGCACGCGCTGGTCATCAGCGCCGGTGCGGTGGTGGGTGTCGCGCTCAAAGGCGACCTGTACGCCGGGGCGCCGGCGGCGGTGATGGCCATCTTCACGATCATCGCCGCTACCCTGGTGGTGTTCTGGGTCGGTCGCTGGAGCCACCTGCTGGTCGTTCGCGACCCGTTGACGGGGCTGGCGAACCGGGCCGGTCTCGCCCGCGTCGCCCAGCCGGCGATCGCCGCGGCGATCGAGGCCGGCCGGCACGCCGTCTTGGTGCTTCTTGACATCAACCGGTTCCGCGAGGTCAACGACGCCCTCGGTCATCCCGCGGGGGACCACTTACTCCAAGTAGTAGCAATACAGTTGCGTAACGTGGCTACGGATCCCGCCCTGACCGGACGTCTCGGCGGCGACGAGTTCGCCGTCGTTATGTGCGGGGTTGATCTGCCAGATGAACCCGCGGCCACCCACGAGCACCTGCGTGCGATCGGTCGCACAGTGATCAGGCAACTCCGTGGTCCGTTCCGCATCGACGGGGTCGACGTGGAGGTGGAGGCCAGCGCGGGCGTCGCGGTCGCCCCGCTGCACGGCACGAGCCTCGGCGAGCTCCTGCCGGCCGCGGACGCGGCACTGCACGCGGCCGGTCGCGAAAGCGAACGGGTCGGCGTCTGGGACGCGGGCATGGGCGGGGTGCGACCGTGGGAACTTGCCCTGCACGCGCAGCTGCGCACCGCGATCGCCGGCGGCGAGCTGGTGCTGCACTACCAGCCGCTGCGGTCCTGCCGGACCGGCCGGATCGCCGGGGTGGAGGCGCTGCTGCGCTGGGTGCACCCGACCCGGGGGCTGCTGGCGCCCGGAGCGTTCCTGCCCATGGCGGAACGGTCGACTCTGATCATCGACCTCACCGAGTGGGTGCTGAACGAGGCCCTGCGCCAGTGCGCGGACTGGGCATCCGCCGGACACCACATACCGGTGTCGGTGAACCTCTCCGCGCGCATGCTTGTCCGTGACGGTCTGCCCGAGCTGGTGTCGGAGACGCTGTGCCGGCATGGCCTACCCGCCGACGTCCTGACCCTTGAGATCACTGAGAGTGCTCTGGTCACGCAGCCGGCCCGGGCCGCGGCCATGCTCAGGGAACTGCGTACCCGTGGGGTCAAGTTGTCGCTGGACGACTTCGGCACCGGTTACAGCTCGATGGAGATCCTCAAGACGCTGCCGTTCGACGAAGTGAAGATCGACAAGGGGTTCGTCTCCGACGCCCACGGCAGCCTGCCCGACATCGCGATCGTGCGTTCGGTCCTGGAGCTCGGACACCGGCTGGGACTGCGTGTCGTCGGGGAGGGCGTCGAGGACACCAGGGCTGTGCGGATGCTGATGGAACTGGGCTGCGATCTCCTGCAGGGTGAGGCGATCTCGTCTCCGCTGCCTCCCTCGGCGGAGCTGCTGGCCGTGCTGGGCGCCGGGACCTGCGGTGTGCTCCCGGCCGCTGCGAAAGCCACGGGGCTGCAGTCCGACGGCGAGCTGGAGCCTGCCGGCGAGCTGGAGCCTGCATGCGAGTTGGAGCCCGACAGCGAGTTGGAGCCCGACGGCGGGCTCGAGCCGGGGCCGGTCACGCCCGGACCAGTCGCCCTGACACCGACGGACGAACCGGCCAGGCTCAGGGCCCTGCGCGACTACGAGATCCTCGATTCCAGCCGGGAGGACGCCTTCGACGAGATCGCGACGCTGGCTGCCCGCCTGTGCGGCACTCCCGTGGCCTTCGTCGCCTTCCTGGATGCCGACCGGCAGTGGTTCAAGGCATGCTACGGATCGACCATCACCGAACTTCCCCGGGAGGACTCCCTCGGCCGGTATGTGCCGGCCGAGCCCGCTGTGCGGGAGATTCCCGACATCACCGGCGACCCCCGGTTCGTGCGGTTGGCCGCGCTCGGTCCCAGCCGTCCGTTCCGGTTCTACGCGGCGGCGCCGATCCTTACCCCGGACCGCAAGCTGATCGGCCATGTCGCAGTGCTGGACCGCGTTGCGCGCGCCCTCACTCCCGGCCAGAAGGAGTCGCTCGCCGCGTTGGGACGGCAGGCCACGCAGCTGCTGGAGGCCCGGCGGGCCGTACGCATGTTCGACCAGGTCACTGCCACACTGGGTGCGCTTGACCAGCTCTGGTATCCCGATCATCTGAACTCGGCGGTGTCGATGGTCGCCGAGGCGTCCCGAGGCCTGCTCGACGCGGACGCGGTCAGCCTGCTGCTTGCGGACATCCCCGGATCGACGGTGTTCCACGTGGCCGCGTCCGCCACGAGATCGGACGAGGAAGCCACGATCTCCCCAGAGGTAAGGTTCACTGAAAGTGACGAAACCGGTATCGGTACCGCGCTCCGTACCCGGGCGCCGGTCTTCTTCGCGGACGTGTCGACGTCGCGACCGTTCCCGCACGAGGTCGTTCGCCGGCCTCCTATCACCTCGGCGCTGCTGGTGCCGATCCTCGGTGAAGGCGGTCTGATCGGCCTGGTCGCGGCGTGCTGGGCGGTGGCACGGAACCGGGTTGACCAGGCGGGACTACGCGCGGTCACATTGCTGGGTGGGCAGGCCGGCCACACCCTTGCGCGGCTGCGGACGGCGCAGGTCCGCCTCCGGGAGATCGGTGTTGACCCGGCTACCGGCCTGACCAGCCGGGAGCGTTTCCTGACCATCCTGCAGGGCCTGCCGGCGGGAACCGTCGTGTGCCTGTTCGGCGTGCCCGACCGCGGGCAGGGGGGAACCCCGGCCCACGCCGACGAGTACGTCCTGAGGCACTTCGCCGCCCGGCTGCGTTCGGCCGCCGGCTCCGGCGCGCAGCTTGCCCGCTGGTCGCGGAACCGTTTCGTGGTGGCTCTGCCCGGTGGCAGTCACGTCGAGGCGGACGAGCTGGTCTCCCGGCTGCGGACTGGCGGGGATGCCGCTGCGACGCCGCCGTTCGCGGTCGGGGTTGGGATCACCCGGCCCGATCAACCGCCCAGCGCCGCTCTACGGGACGCCGAAGGTTCGCTTCGCGACGCCCTGCACACCACCACGCCGGCATCGGGACGAGCGAACGCCACGTCGTGCAGCGGCGCCGACCACGACCGCACCGGCGCGCGGGCCTGACCGGCCCCGGTGATCCCGACCAGCCCCGGTGATTCTTTCCTCGACGGTCCTTTCCCGGTGGCGCGCCACCGGGAAAGCTCATGCCTGTCCTGGTGCTGCCTGCCCCGCGTCCTGGCCGGACTCCGCTGGGATGCGCACAGCCGGCGCGGGCGGCTGCGCGCAGGCGCCGGCGGTGGCCTTCCCGTAGCGACGCTGTGCGACTGTGACAACCACCTCGGCGGCCACGAGCAGGACCGCGATCCAGGAGACCGTTGCGATCTTGTCGAAGGCCTGGACCCACTCCCCGTTGACCGGCAGGTCGTGACGGACCTGGACCTGGACGACATATCCCACGCTGACCAGGAGCAGGCCCACCGGGACGATCCGCAGCAGGAGCCGGCCGCGCGGCACCACCATGGCGGCCAGCGTGCCCACACCGGTGGCAATGCTCGCGACCGGATTCACCAGCACCAGCGCGGCCAGGGCCATGGCAGCGGCCAGCACGACCGCGATCGCGACGGGGACGCGCGCGGCGCGGGACGCCAGCGGTTCGAACATCGGCAGATCCGGCGGCGCGGCCGGACCCCGGACCGTTCGCCTGCGCCGTCGTGCCGTCACCACCAGCAGGACGGCGCCCGACACCAGCGCGGTGCCGGAGACCGCCAGGGCACGCCACACCAGCTGCTGGGGAGCCCAGGCCAGGTGGACGTCGAAGTCGGCCGCGGTGGGGATGATCCGCCAGCCGTTGGCGTAACCGTCCACGAGCATGGGCTGGCCGTAGTCCGTGCCGCCCGAGGTCGCCTTCCAGCCGGCGGACAGACTCTGGCCGAGCACCAGCCAGAACGGCCGACCGGGCTGCGCGCCGGTGACCCGCAGCCCGAACGAGGTTGCCGTGGAGCCGGTGACCGCCACCGCCGGAGCGGGCGCCGCGCCTGACGTACCCGCGGGCGCTGCGCCCGGTATCGGCGCTGCGCCTGTGATGGCCGTACCTGTGA
>NZ_CAAAFO010000075.1:80323-84460 GCF_900634715.1 Candidatus Protofrankia californiensis
TGGCCGTGCCTGCGGTGGCCGGCGGCGGGCTGCCGGCGGGTTGCGAGGTCAGGATCAGCCTGTCGAGGTCGTATCCGGTCTGCGCGCCGTTGGTGGTGCGCAGCACGTGGTCGCCCGGACCGAGGGAGATCGGATCACCGCACAGCGACACTCCCAGCCCTCTGCGGCCGAGCGCGTCGGCGCTGGAACCGGTGATCCGTACGGGGACCGGACGTCCGTCGATCGTCATCAGGTCGTCGCGGCACCCGCCGGGCACGGTGGCCTGGAGACGGGGTGCCCGCAGGCCGGCAAGGTCGACCTCGGCGAGTCCGACCGGCATGGAGATCTGCGTCCCGCTGATCTGGTCGATGCTGGTGACCAGCCGTACCGTGTCGACGACGAGACGGATACTGCTGCCCCGGACGGGGGGAAAGGACAAGGTCACGGTCTGGCTCGCGCCCGGCTGCTTGAGGTCGCTGATCGGCGGGACGGTGAGCGTGTCCACCCGCCGGCCGTCCACGATCAGTCCCAGGGCGGTGGGCACCGAGTGACGGCCGTCGGCGACCACGGACAGGGACAGCGAGGACAGGTTCACCGGCCGGGGGGAGCTGACCTGGATCCAGGCGTCCTGCTGCATGCCGAAGCCGGGACTCCACAGGGTGGCCGGATCCCCGTCGAAGGCGCTGGCGCTGCCGGCCGCCAGGTCACCGGGCAGCCGGCCGGAGGACTCGGCGGTGACCCCGTCGGAGGGCCGGCCGACCGAGGCACCGAGCACGAGGTCGTCGGCGTAGGCGGACGCCCGGGCGGTGCCGGTCAGGGCGAAGGTCCGTGGGGTCGGCAGGGTGAACGTACGGGCGACGGTCGACTCCGTGTCGGACTTGAACGGCTCCGCCGGGTTCGCGCGGTCGCGGGTGACCTGCAGCGTCAGGCGATGCGCCAGGGACGTCTCGCCCGCCGCGGCGAGCAGGTCGGTGGGCATCCGCAGCAGCTCCTGCACATGGGGTGAGCTGCCGCCCGGCGTCACGATGTCCACCTCGGCGAACCCCACGCTGGACAGGCCGGCGTAGTCCGCGCGCGCCCCGATGTTGGTGGCGTCGACGGTGATGTCCAGGTGGGTGAAGCTGCGGGTGGGGAAGGTCACCACCTGGCCGGAGGCACGTCGTGAGCTGCCCGTGAGCGGCACCGTCACAGGTGGCCCGCCGTCGAAGCGCAGTGTCGCCTTGGTGATCCATCGATTGCGCGCGCCGGTGAGCGGCTGGACCAGACGGATCCGGTCCGTGGTCACCGCAGCGGCCAGGTCGATCCGCAGGCGCTGTCCGGCCGGATCGGTGAACGCGCCCACCTGCCAGGCGGTGTCGGGGTTGCCGTCGACGGCGCCCGTCGGGCGCTCCGGTGGACTGTAGGAGAACGCGTTGCCGTAGTCGGTCGCCTTGACCGAGGCGATCTGCGCGGGTTGGCCGGGGGCGTGCAGCACGGTGACCGTCTGGGATGCGGCCGTCGCGTCCGGGAAGACCGGCAGCCGGTTGTCGTTCGGGTCGGGTGTGAGCGCGACCGCGTCGGGACTTTCCACGTAGCCGTAGCCGTCCCGGATCGAACTCCAGCGTTCCGCCCGGCGCCGGTTACTGTCAGTGATCAGCAGGTCTGCGCCGTCGTCCAGCGCCCGGTCCAGGGCGGCGGGGTCCGCGGCCAGCGAGGCGGTGTAGAGGATGGTCCGATTCCCGGCCACCACCTCGGCCAGCAGTCCCGCGGCCGCGGCGTCCACGAGCCCCTCGCCGTTCCCGCTGACCAGCAACGGAGCCACGGTCGTCGCCGTCCGCACGATCGGCTTGGCGTCCCGGACCCCGAAGACGGCCAGCGCCGGTGGCGCGGGGGCGTCCGAGGGCGTTCCCAGGGCGGTCTCGTCGTTGAAGGGAATCTGCGGGGTGTCGGCCACCGGCGGCCCATAGCGACGTGGGGCGTCCAGGCCCGCCGGCAGCGGATCGGTGAACAGCTGCCAGGTCGGTACGGGCCGCGGCGTGCGGAACCGCTCGTACTGCAGGTTGCTGCGCAGCACCACGTCGCCGACACCCATCAGCCGGGCGGTGTCGGCGAGCGAGTCGGTTTCGAACACCCCCTCCTGCAGCCGGCGGTCCAGCGCGCGCAGCAGGTCGGCGGATGCGGCGGCGCTGAACGGGATCAGTTCGCGGGACAGGAAGGGGCGGTCGGTGAGTCCGGGCAGGACGGGGTCGAGAGTCGTGCCCCAGCGGTAGTGGGAGAAGTCCGCCCCGGGCAGTTCCAGGACCCGGGTGCCCGGCCCCGCCGTGTCCAAAGCGGCGGCGACCTGTCGTTCGTAGGCGGGGATCGTCTCGGGACGGTCCAGCCCGGCCTCGACGAACCGGCCGCGCCACAACGGGCTCAGGTTCGCCACGATCAGCACGACCACGACCGTCCACGCGACACCCGACACCGCGCCCGGCAGCCGGGCTCCCGCTCCGCGCAAGCTGGGCAAGCGGGGAGGGAGCCGGCGCCCGCGGTCAGGTGTCGCCTCTGCGCGCTGTGCGAGGTGCTCTTCGATGCGCTGCGAGACCGCCGCGAGCCCGCTGGCCAGCAGCACCGACAGACCGAGGGCGATCAACGGCACGGCACGGGGCATCGAGCGCAGGGCGAAGCCGGCGGTGGACGCCTCGGCGAACGACCGGAAGGCCGTACCCAGCGGCGAGGGGTCGTCGTAGGGGTAGACCCCGACCGACACCGTGGTACCGACGAGTACGAGCAGGACAAAGTACGTCCGGTATCCCCACCGACACAGCGCGGCGCCGGCCAGGGCCAGCAGCGGCACCGTGAAGCTGATGACGATCACCCAGATGGTCTGGGTGTAGTCCCGCGACGGCGCGATCCAGGTACCGAGCACGTCCCCGCCGTAGAAGTACCAGTTGCCCAGGCCGCGCAGTACCTCGGATGCCTGGGAGGCGCTCGCGACCGTCCTGAGCGTCTCGCTGTAGGCGAGGATGTCGACGCCGTAGCCGGCCTGGGTAACCAGACCCGCGATCCACCATGCCGAGCAGCCCACGACCGCCACCGCGGCTCGGGCGCACATTCCCAACGCGGGGCCCAGCCGGACCTCGCGGGTTCCCCACACGGCGAAGGGCAGCCACAGGATCGGCGCCAGCAACACGAAGATCAGACTGGCGGCGTTGCTGCTGCCGACCAGGGCGACGGTGATGCCGAACGCCGCCGGCCAGCGCCAGCCGTTCAGCCGCCAGCCGGCAAGCCCCCCCACCGCCTCGCGCAGGCCCCGGATCGTGATCCCCAGCAGCCAGCCCAGACCCGTGTACGGCAGCAGGATCGCCGACATCCGCGCCTCATATTCCAGGACGTACGGGGTCAGCATGTAGCCCGCGGCGGCGACGAAGGCGAACCGGTCCGGCCAGCGGAACGACCGCATGCAGAACAGCACGCCCGCACCGGCCATGAACAGCACCGAGCCGGTCCACAGCCGCTGGGCGACCCAGGTGGGTAGGCCCAGCAGGTCCAGGAGCCAGAAGAAGGCACCCTGCGGGAGCAGGAAGCCGATGTTCTGATGGGTGACCACGCCCATCCCGATGCCGGGATCCCACATGATCCCGGCCCGTCCGATCAGCTCCTGCGGTTCCAGGTAGAGGTAGGCCTTGGTGTCGACGCCGACCCGACCGGGCGCGGTGAACAGCAGCGGGACGTAGCTGATCGCGGCCAGCAGCAACGGAGGCCACGACGGCAGCCACCGCAGGCCGCGACCCGGTGATCCGGCGGGGGTGGATGGCCGGCCGGCGATCCGGCGGCCGAGACCACGCCGCGGGCGTGCTGATGGTGCGGTCAGGGTCACCGTCTAACCCAATCATCCTGGTTCGGTCCACGGCCGGCGGGTGCCGCCGGGAGGGGACGGCCGCTTGCTGGCCTTGCCGGGCGTTTCTACCGGCGCGGTGCTTGCGGGCCGCGTCCGGTGCATCTTAGGGATCTCCGCGGCGGTGGCGCGGCGAGCGTGCGGGGGTGGAACGCCACATGTTGTGTTGATCACGGTGCATCCTGGCCCTGGGGCCGCCCGCTCCTGGCACCGCTGCCAGTCCTGGTCGTCCCGGTACCGGTCCTGCTGGCGCGGTGCGACGGGCCGTGGCCAGGACCAGCAACCCGGTGGCGGCCGCC
>NZ_CAAAFO010000075.1:85007-85629 GCF_900634715.1 Candidatus Protofrankia californiensis
GGCGGCCGCCAGCACGGTGAGGACCCGGCGTTCCCCCAGGGCGAGCAGGTAGTGGGTGAACAGGACGGTCGCCCCCAGACAGGTCATCGCGCCGGCCAGGGGAGCGAGCGCGGGTGCGCAGCCGGACAGACGCGGGCCGAACGCGAGGGTGAGGCCCGCCTTCGGCGCCACCAGCGCGACCGCGACGAGCACGGCGGCCGGTACCGCGAGCATCGCCAGCGTCCCGCCGAGCTGATGCAGGGCGTGCTCACCGCGGTGACGGCGGGTAGCGGTCTCGGGGAGCAGGAACCCGCCCAGGGCGACCGCGGCGAAGACCAGTGCCTTGCAGGCGACGGACACCGCCGCGTACGGGCCGGCTTCGGTGGAACGGTGCGCTCCGAGCGCGAGGACGTCGATGTTCTGCAGCAGGCCGAGGAGGACGAGTGCGGCCAGTGCGGCGCCGACCTCGACGGTCAGGCGATTCGCCGGCACGGTGGAGACGGTGCGCACGACGCCGGGTCGGGCCCGCGGTGGTGGGCCGGCCGGTCGCGGGTCGATGACGGCCGGGTCGGGTTCCCCGCGCAGGCGGGCGGCGCGCAGGCGGGCGGCGCGCAGGCCGCCGGCGCGGGAGTGGCCGGCGCGG
>NZ_CAAAFO010000075.1:85844-87508 GCF_900634715.1 Candidatus Protofrankia californiensis
CCGCGGTGAGCATCTCCGCCACGCCGCCGGGGCCCGGCAGGGACAGCGCGGAGGCGATCGTGTTTCGCAGGGCAAGGCCCAGGACGCCCGCTGACAGCGTCAGCACGACCCCGGCGCGGCGCACCCGGGTGACCCATCCCTCGATCAGGGCGGTCCGGCCGTCCTGCTGCCAGTTTGTGATCTTGCGGACGACCCCGACGAGCAGCGCGCTGCCCGGCATGGACACCACGAAGAACAGCGCCAGAAGCTGGGCCAGCGCACCGTAGGCCACCGGCGGGAGATGACGGGCGAGAACGAGCGTGACCAGCAGGTTCGCGGTGTTGGCGACGATTGCGGCCGCGGCCAGCGGGGAGGCTGCCCGCACCGCTGCCGCGGTCGTCCGGTGTGCCGGCGCCCACCTTGCAACCGGATCGAGTCCGTGCCCGTCGCCGTCCGCCGCAAGGCGGTCTGCCGCAACGCTGTCCGTTGCAACGCTGTCGGCCGCAGCCGGGAGGACGTCCGTCGTGCTCGGACGGACCGCTGTCCCGTCACCACCCCCTGGCGCCACGGGAGTAATTTTCCCACCACCGGATGTGACATTCCCGCATCGGGAAATCAGTGGCCGGCCCCGCCGGACTCCGGATATCGCCCCCCTGACCGCTTCCGTCGGTGGGTGTCAGGCAGATCCGGCCGGCTTGTCGGTCACGAAGATCGCGGTGGACGGGAAGAAGCGGCCCCGCACCGGTCCCCACTGGCCCCAGATCCGGTCATGACCGGCCGGCCATTCCGGCTCGACCAGGTCCAGCAGGCGCAGATCGGCTGCCACGAGCTCCCGGACCCGGTCACCGAGTGTCCGGTGCGTTTCGGCGTAGGTCGTCCGGCCGGCCCAGTCCCGTTCCACGTAGGCCCGCCGGTCGAAGTAGCTGCGCACGACCGTCAGGCCCTCCTTACCCGGGTGGTCGGGAAACGACCAGATCATCGGGTGTGTCGTGGAGAAGACCCAGCGGCCGCCGGGACGCAGCACCCGGGCAACCTCGCGCATGACCGCGGCGCTGTCCGCGACGAACGGGATCGCGCCAAAGGCCGAGCAGGCCGTGTCCACGCTCGCGTCGGCCAGTGGCAGCCGGGTCGCGTCGGCCTGCACCAGGGTGACCGCGACGCCGGTGGAGGCCGACAGCGTGCGGGCGTGCCGCAGCTGACCGGCGGACAGGTCCAGCGCCACCACCTCGGCGCCGCGGGTGACCAGCCAGCGGGCACACTGTGCGCCGCCGCAGCCGATCTCCAGGACGGTGCGGCCGCGGACCTCGCCGAGCAGCCCGGCGTCGGCCTCCCGCAGCCCCTCCGGGCACCATAGGAAGTCGGCGTCACCGAGGAAGGTGCCGTGCTCGGCCTGATAGTCGTCGGCGGTGGCGTCCCAGTAGCCGCGGTTGGCCCACCGAGCGTTGTCGTCGTCGACGTCGACGTAGCCGAACTCCGCCGGGTGGTAACGGCCCGCCGGGTACTGCGGCGCGACCGGGCGGGGGGCTGCTGAGCCGGGGTGCTCTGTTCCGTTCACAGCATCGATCCTCGCAGCGTCTGGTGATCCTCGGGATGGGGACGGTGGACAGCTCGAGATGGGGGTGGTGGACAGCCCGGCGCCGGGCGGTTTCTCAGCGGGGCTCGCCCACGGTCCGGGGCGAGGGTCC
>NZ_CAAAFO010000075.1:88105-93697 GCF_900634715.1 Candidatus Protofrankia californiensis
GGTCCCGGACCGGCTTGCGGTCCTGTGATCCTGTGATCCTGGACGAGGTTACGGACCCATGACGTTGACCACCTTGGACACCGGTCCCTAGACTTGGGTCTGGCACGAGAGTCTGTGGATCTCAGACGTAGCAGATCCGCTCGAGCGTCGTTTGCGGTACCGACAGTGTTCGTTTTGCGCGCTCCCTGTCCCTCCGTCCCGGCGGTTCGATCCGGCCCTCGCGCATACGACGAATCCCGTAGTCCGGAGCCGACCCCTTGACGAGCACCACCGACGTACGACCCGTGGAGACCGTGACCACACCGCCCACCCCGACCACCCCGCAGGTCGCGGTCAACGACATCGGCTCGGCTGAGGACTTCCTCGCCGCCGTCGACAAAACGATCAAATTTTTCAACGACGGTGACATCGTCGACGGAACCATCGTCAAGGTGGACCGTGACGAGGTGCTTCTCGACATCGGCTACAAGACCGAAGGCGTGATCCCGTCGCGGGAGCTTTCGATCAAGCATGATGTCGACCCGCACGAGGTCGTGACTGTCGGTGATCATGTCGAGGCTCTTGTTCTCCAGAAGGAGGACAAGGAAGGCCGGCTCATCCTGTCGAAGAAGCGCGCCCAGTACGAGCGCGCCTGGGGCACGATCGAGAAGCTCAAGGAAGAGGACGGCGTCGTCAACGGCACCGTCATCGAGGTCGTCAAGGGTGGTCTCATCCTCGACATCGGGCTGCGGGGCTTCCTGCCCGCCTCCCTGGTGGAGATGCGCCGTGTCCGCGACCTGCAGCCCTATGTCGGCCGTGAGCTCGAAGCCAAGATCATAGAGCTGGACAAGAACCGGAACAACGTGGTCCTGTCCCGTCGCGCGTGGCTGGAGCAGACCCAGAGCGAGGTCCGGTCGGAGTTCCTCGCCCAGCTCGCCAAGGGTCAGATCCGCAAGGGCGTCGTCAGCTCCATCGTCAACTTCGGCGCGTTCGTCGATCTCGGCGGTGTCGACGGTCTGGTACACGTCTCCGAGCTGTCCTGGAAGCACATCGACCACCCGTCCGAGGTCGTCGAGGTGGGCCAGGAGGTCACCGTCGAGGTCCTCGACGTCGACCTGGAGCGGGAGCGGGTGTCGCTGTCGCTGAAGGCCACCCAGGAAGACCCGTGGCGCCAGTTCGCCCGTACCCACGCCATCGGCCAGGTTGTCCCGGGCCGGGTCACCAAGCTCGTACCGTTCGGCGCGTTCGTCCGGGTGGACGAGGGTATCGAGGGTCTGGTGCACATCTCCGAGCTGGCCGAGCGTCACGTGGAGATCCCCGAGCAGGTCGTCAACGTCGGGGACGAGATTCTGGTCAAGGTCATCGACATCGACCTGGACCGTCGCCGGATCAGCCTGTCCCTCAAGCAGGCCAACGACACCAGTGCTCTGGTCGCCGAGGGTGAGGCGTTCGACCCGTCCCAGTACGGGATGGAGGCCAAGTACGACGAGCAGGGCAACTACGTCTACCCCGAGGGTTTCGACCCGGAGACGGGGGAGTGGCTGCCCGGCTTCGAAGAGCAGCAGGCCGAGTGGGAGCGGCAGTACGCCGAGGCCCAGCAGCGGTACGAGGCGCACCAGGCGCAGATCCGTGCCGCCCAGGAGGCCGAGGCCGCTGCGGTCGCGCCGTCGTCCTACACCTCCGCCGAGCCGGAGCAGCCCGCGTCCGCGATCGACGAGGACGCGTTGCGCAGGCTCCGCGAACAGTTCGGCCGGGAGTAGTACAGCGGATCATCCAGTGATGTGCGTGTGGGCCTGTGGGAAATTTCCCACAGGCCCACACGCATGATCGATGGACATCACTCCGGCCTCATGGGCCGAGACGGAAGGGTGGGTAGGAGTCGGTACTGAGGACGAACGCGTACGCGATCACCCGGTTCGACCAGCGCAGCACCCCCACGACGTAGTCGAACAGAACCTGTGGCAGGCGTCCGGTGGCGAGGACGGCGAACCAGCCGACAACCACCGCGACGACCACGCCGATGTCCAGGAAGATCAGAACAACGTAGTGCGGGATCGCCAGGAACCATTTGACCAGTGGCAGCCAGCGGTTGAGCCGGGATGCGTCCGGATAAGGAATACGGAGGTGGACGGCCTGCTCGGCGTCGGTGGCGGGGTAGTCGTCCCGCAGCAGGAGCAGGTAGGCCGCCACCCGGTTCTCGAAACGGAGCAGGTTCAGATTCCAGTCGAACCACCAGCGGGGGTACTTCTGCCGGAACAGGATCATCAGGAGCGGGCCGAGGAACAGCAGACCGCCGGCGGCCCCCGCACCTCCCGCACCTCCCCAGGAGGGATAGGCGCCACTGACGGTCATGAATACCACGGCGATGGGCAGTACCGTGAAAATGCGAAAGAACACCGTCACCCGGTTACGGGGGTCCGCCGGATAGTCCACGGTGAATACGACCGGGTACTCGCCGGTGTACGCCTCGTCCCCAGGGACTGTCATGACTCGTTGTTCCCGTTACTTGCATTGCTGTCCCGGCGCCGGGAAGCCGTCGCCTGCTCCCCGGCCGGGACGCCGGGATGCATACACCGGAGCCTGCTCCTCGCGGCTTCAGGCATTACCGGACCTTCAGGCATTACAAAACCGTAGTCGCGGTCGCGGTACGACGTCCAGCCGATGACACGCGTTCTGTGTTGGCTCTGCGGGCCGCTCCGGCGATTCACCTGGTGAGGGTGATGAGGCGGGCGCCGTCGCTGCGCATGGTGGATGGAGCGGTTGTCGCGCTTCATCGGCCGCATGTACGCCAGGCTGGGTCCGGGCAACGCCGAACGGGCCGCGGCGACCGAGGGCTCCCTGACCGAGGGAATCCCGGGCGAAGGGGTTCCGACCGAGGGGGTCATCGTGGACACCGACTATTCGTATCCACTGCTCAGCGTGTTCTGGACGTTGTTGTGGTTCTTCCTTTTCATGCTGTGGTTCTACCTGTTGTTCGCGGTTGTGTCCGATATCCTGCTGAGTCACGACCTGTCCGGCTGGGGTAAGGCTGCCTGGATCGTCGTCGCCATCCTGTTTCCGTTCTTCGGTATCCTCGCCTATCTGGTCGTGCGGGGCGGTGGTATGCACGAACGGGCGGTGGAGCGGGCGGCCCGGCAGGATCAGGCGTTGCGGGATCAGGCGTTGCGAAACTACGTCCCCACGAATACCGGAACGGTGAGCAGTCCCGCGGACGAGCTCGGCAGGCTTGCCGAGTTGCGGGACCGCGGCGCCATTTCGGACGAGGAATACCAGCGGCTGAAGGACAGGGTCCTCGCCTGACGCGACGAAGCCCATGTGATGAAGCCGGATGTGACGAAGCCCGATGTGACGACGCGGCCCGATGCGGATGAGGGGATGAAGGAGAGGAGCGTCGCCGTCTCGGCTCGGGTTGAGGCCCGGACGGGATGCGAGCTGTGTGACCGACGGTGACCTCGACGGTGTCGCGGCTGGGTTGCCCCGGCCGGCTGTGGGGGAGTGGCTGCGGGGAAGGGACAGCGATACGGCAGACTCGGTCATGTGCTGCGGGTAGGGCTGACCGGTGGGATCGGTGCGGGCAAGAGCGCGGTGGCGCGGCTGTTGGCCGATCACGGCGCCTTGGTGATCGATGCGGACGAACTCGCCCGCGAAGTGGTCGCTCCCGGGACGCCGGGGCTGCAGGCCGTGGTCGAGGAGTTCGGTTCGCATCTGCTAGGTGCCGACGGCGCACTTGACCGGGCGGCCCTCGGCGCGGTCGTGTTCGCCGACCCGGACGCCCGCCGACGCCTGGAGGCGATCACGCATCCGCTGGTCGGTGCACAGGCGGCCCGCCGTATGGCGGACGCTCCCGCGGACGCCGTGGTCGTGTACGACGTGCCGTTGCTCGTCGAGGCCGGTCTTGCCGGCGCATACGACGTGGTCGTCGTGGTGGAGGCGCCACGGGAGCTCCGCCTGGCCCGACTGGCCGACCGGGGCCTCCCGCGGGAGCAGGCGCAGGCGCGGATGGCCAACCAGGCGAGCGACTCCGCCCGCCGGGCGGTCGCGGACATCCTCGTGGACAACGGTGGCAGCCTGCAGGACCTTCGCGCCAGGGTGGACGAGGTGTGGGCGCGTCTGCTCGAGGCCCACGGGTAGACCGCCGCAACGCCCCGCCGGCCAGACCGGATGGAAACGGGCGGACTGGACGGGCCGGATGACCGGGTGGGAACGGGCGGGCCGGGTGAGAAATTGTCGGACGTCTGTGGTGTTGTAGGGAACGTGAGTTCCACGACTGATCGTCCTACCGGTGTCGACCGCCCCACCAGCGGTATTGTGCGTTCGACCGCACCGTTTCAGGTCGTCTCCGACTTCGAGCCCTCCGGTGACCAGCCAGCGGCGATCGCGGACCTCGCCCGCCGGATCCGCGCCGGCGAGAAGGACGTCGTCCTGCTGGGCGCGACCGGTACCGGCAAGTCGGCCACCACCGCGTGGCTGGTGGAACAGGTGCAGCGACCGACGCTGGTGATGGCGCCGAACAAGACCCTCGCCGCGCAGCTGGCCAACGAGTTCCGGGAGCTGCTGCCGCACAACACCGTCGAGTACTTCGTCTCGTACTACGACTACTACCAGCCAGAGGCGTACATCGCCCAGACCGACACCTACATAGAGAAGGACTCCTCGATCAACGAGGAGGTCGAGCGGCTGCGCCACTCGGCCACGATGAGCCTGCTTACCCGCCGGGACGTGGTGGTCGTGGCGAGCGTGAGCTGCATCTACGGCCTGGGCACCCCCCAGGAGTACATCGAGCGCATGGTCCGGCTGCGGGTCGGGGAGGAGATCGACCGCGACAGGCTGCTGCGTCGGTTCGTCGACGTCCAGTACGCCCGCAACGACATCGCCTTCACCCGGGGGACGTTCCGGGTCCGTGGTGACACCGTCGAGGTGTTCCCCGTCTACGAGGAACTCGCCGTCCGGATCGAGATGTTCGGTGACGAGATCGAACGGCTGACCTACCTGCATCCGCTCACCGGCGAGATCGTCCGTGACGCGAGCGAGGTGTCCGTCTTCCCTGCCACCCATTACGTGGCCGGTCCGGAACGGATGGAACGGGCGATTGCTGGTATCGAGACGGAGCTTGCCGACAGGCTCGCTGAAATGGAACGCCAGAGCAAGCTGCTGGAGGCCCAGCGGCTGCGGATGCGCACCACCTACGATATCGAGATGATGCGCCAGGTCGGTTTCTGCTCGGGTATCGAGAACTATTCCCGGCACATCGACGGGCGTGCCGCTGGTACCCCGCCGCACACGCTGCTCGACTACTTCCCGGACGACTTCCTGCTGGTGATCGACGAGTCGCACGTCACGGTCCCGCAGATCGGTGGGATGTTCGAGGGTGACATGTCGCGCAAGCGCAATCTTGTCGAGCACGGATTCCGGCTGCCCAGCGCGATGGACAACCGGCCGCTGCGGTGGGAGGAGTTCTGCGCCCGTATCGGCCAGACGGTGTACCTGTCGGCGACCCCCGGGCCGTACGAAATCTCCCGAGCCGACGGTGTGGTCGAGCAGATCATCCGGCCGACCGGCCTGCTCGACCCGGAGGTCGTGCTGAAGCCGACCAAGGGGCAGATCGACGACCTC
>NZ_CAAAFO010000075.1:94085-95511 GCF_900634715.1 Candidatus Protofrankia californiensis
GGACGCCGACAAGGAGGGTTTCCTGCGGTCGGACAAGTCGCTGATCCAGACCATCGGCCGTGCCGCCCGCAACGTCTCCGGCCAGGTGCACATGTACGCCGACAAGGTGACCCCGTCGATGCGCAGGGCCATCGAGGAGACGAACCGGCGGCGCGTAAAGCAGATCGCCTACAACACCGAACGGGGTGTGGATCCGCAGCCGCTGCGCAAGAAGGTCATCGACATCCTGGACGACCTTGTGCGGGAGAGCGCCGAGGGCGAGGTCATCGGCGGTGGCGGTCGTGCGCGGTCCCGCGGGAAGGTGCCGGGGCCTGGCATGTCCTCGAAGGCGGGCCGCGACGGCGCGGTCGGGCGGCACGCGGCACAGTTGGCCGGCATGCCCAGCTCAGACCTGGCGCAGCTCATCCGCCAGCTCGACGACCAGATGCACGAGGCGGCCAAGGAGCTGCAGTTCGAGCTGGCCGCCCGGCTACGCGACGAGATCGCCGAGCTGAAGAAGGAACTACGAGGCATGCACGCGGCAGGAATATAGTTTCTCCGTGTTCCCGCAGGCGAACTCCGACACTCATGTCCCGTGGCCACCGCGAGTTACGAACCGGATTCTCCGGTCAGATCAAGCCATATCCTTGGCCAGCAGTTTCAGACCCTCGACCTGAGCGATCTTTTTCTCCACCTGCTCGGCACCAGGGCTCAGCGTGAGCCGAACGAGGAGATCGTACTGGCGGTGGTCGGGCTCCTGATAACGATCCTCTTCCTCGACTTCATCCGGAGAGTTTAGATTCGGCTCGATGCGACAGCTGAATTTTGCGGAATCCAGGGAGTAGTACTCTCCGACATACGAACTGTCGCGAGCATCGAGCGTGACTCCGAGAGCGACGCAGACGTCATTGGCCAATCCGTCGATGTCGGTTCGCTCGGAACCATAGAGGATGAATGTTCTCATGGTCTCGGAAGTGGAATCGAAGGCCCTCTTGACACGGCAGTCGTGAAGTTCCTGTACAGCATGAAAGCCACCTTTCGCCCGGTAGTATCCGTTAGTTTCTGCTGTAGGTCGAATAAATCGAGTCTTGCAAGCTCAAGGGGAGTCAAAGGCCCGGTCCGCATTCCACCGGACCGGGCCCGGACCCCGATCTTCAGCGCTTCGTTGAAGAGACGCTCGTCCGCGAGAGCAATATCGAAATCACTTCTCCGACCAACGTCAAATGGTGCTCCAGTCGCGTATTTTACACCGGTGACCGAGCTACCCTGCATTATGCCGACCACGTCGGGGAAGCCTGCGCTCCGCAGACCCGAATGGAGCGTTTCGGAGAAACTCCTCAGTTCGGTCTCATCGGCAAACCCGAAAGGAATACCCGTACCATCCCTCCCCGCATGCGACGGCCTTCCAACCGCGGTAAAGGCGTCTTTGGCGGTGCGGTGAGCGTTG
>NZ_CAAAFO010000076.1:0-1910 GCF_900634715.1 Candidatus Protofrankia californiensis
ACGTCGCCCTCTGGCCACTCTGCTGGCTGCCACCGGTCCCGCTGATGGCTACCGCTGCTCCGCGGGGCGCGATCGCACCGCCTTGCTCGGCGGGCCCGGCCGGCCGGCGAACACGGCGCGGACGGTCAGACGCACGTAATCGACGACGGGTGCGGGCAGCCGGTCGGCAACCGCACGGATGAACGCGGCCCGTTCGTCGACCCGCAATCGGTCGAGGTGCGCTCCGAGGACGACCGTTTCCAGGTAGCGGACCAGCAGGTCGTCGTCGGGGAAGACAGCCGCGTCCGTCACCAGCCCCACCTCGGTGTCGACGAAGCCGGCGGCTCGCAGCCGGGCGTCGGTCTCGGCGACGTCCGCGAAGTTCCACACGTCCGGCACGTCGTCGACCAGGCCGTCGACGGCGTGGATGACACTCGCGATGTTTCCGTGCCCACCGCATTCGAAGACGAGCTGGCCGCCGGGAACCAGGACGGCCGCGAGGTTGCCGAACAGCGCGTCGTGGTCGGGTATCCAGTGAAAGGCGGCCACGCTGAAGACCGCGTCGACCGGGCCGGGCAGCTGAAGTGGCTGCGTCAGGTCCGCGTGGACGATCTCCAAACGGTCGGTCCGAGTGTCCAGCCGGACTCTGAGCTGGTCCAGCATCGCAGTCGAGCCGTCCACGGCGATCACTCGCCCGCCGGGCAGGCGGTCGAGCAGGGCGGCGGTGTCGCGGCCGGTCCCGCAACCGGCGTCGAGGACCGTCTCGCCGCCGGTCAGCAGCAGATGGGAGAGGGCGCGCAGGCTCCATCGCTCGTGGGGCAGCGGCAGGGTGTCGTAGCCATGGGCGTCCCATTCACGAGGCATGCGCCGATTCTATGTTGCAACGGGTGAGGGTTCGGTAGCAGGGTGGGATGCCGCTTCGCCGAGGGGAGTGTCGAGGGGAGTCCCGTGCCGGCCGAATCCCTGCGTCGGCCGGGAGAGGGCAACGAAATTTTAAACAACATCGCGGAGCTCGACCGTGTGTATGTGCCTGAGACCGGGAAGTCTGGAAGGGGGTGAAACCGGTGATGCGATTTTTCCCACGGCATACGTCCTGCCCGGGAAGGGGATCGAACGGATATGACCGCTGACCACACGCCGAGGGGAACGGTCCGCACTCCGGTGTCGATGCGCCCCGGGGCCGTCGTCACCATCGCCTTGTTGACCTTTTTGCTGTCCGCCTTCATGCTCCCCGCCACGGTGCCGGACCGCCCCACCATCGCCTATCTGTCCGCCGGGTTCGTCGGTGCCGGATGTGTGTTCGGGGTGCTGCTTGCCGCCGACTTCGCCCGAGCCGCGGTCGCGCGCCGGGCGGGTGTCGAGGTCAGCGGGATCACGGTCGGCGCCTTCGGTAGTCGGCTGGGTACCGTGACGCAGATCAGTGAACCCGCGACCGCTGCCCGGGTCGCCGGTGCCGGTCTGCTCGTCGGCGGGCTCGGTGGAGCCGGGCTCGCCGGGCTCGGATGGCTTGCCCCCAGCGGTGCGCCGGCACTCGCCGGCAGCGTCGGGCTGTGGGTGGGAGGTTTCGTCCTGCTGCTCACCGTCTCGGAGCTGCTGCCCACGCCACGCACTGGTGGGGGGCGGCTGCTTGCGGCCGCGGTGTACCGCCGGACGGGCAGCCGGGAACGCGCCGACGCCGCCGTGGCCCGGACCGCGGTGGTCATCGGCTGGGGTCTGATCGCGTCGGGTCTGGCCATGACCTTCCTGGTCAGCCCGGTGGGGTTGTGGGTGGCGCTGCTGGGTTGGATCGCGCTCGGTTCCGGCCGTCTCGAGCAGTCCCGGTTGCGCACGAACCGGGTGCTGGCCGGTATCCGCGTCAGTGAGGTGATGGGGCCCGTCCCCGAGATCGTGGCCGGCTGGCGGACGGTCTCCACCGCTTTGGAAGAGGTGGT
>NZ_CAAAFO010000076.1:2495-12196 GCF_900634715.1 Candidatus Protofrankia californiensis
GGCATCATGCTGATATGCACATATTTCGAGGTGCCCCAGACCGACGCGAGTACTGTTGCGGCCATGACGATCAGGACTGCCGAGGTGTTGGCCGGCTGTACACCCGTTGATTACCTGGCGGTGGGAAACCCAACGCTCGACGTCCTTCCCGACTCCTCTTTCGCTATCGGCGGAAGTATGGTCTACGCCGTGGTTCAAGCGGCACGTCTGGGTCTTTCTGCCGCCGGTGTCGGGCGGGGCTGCGGCGTGGAGCTGGCACCGCTGTGGACGCCGTTTGAGACGGAGGCATTTCTCTACATCCAGCCGTCGCCGGATACGACCCGCTTCCGCAACGAGAACATCGACAATCTCCGGACCCAGTGGCTGGAGAAATCCGCGGGTGCCGTGTCGGGGCTCGACCGGCTCGCGGAGAGCAGGGTACTGCATCTGGCGCCCGTCGCGCAGGAAATCGTCCTCGACGACATTGTTCGGGGAAGCGTGCGGGGTCTGGTCGGGCTCACTCCGCAGGGCCTGATCCGCTCCTGGGACGACAGTCGGCTCGTCCGCCACCATGCCCTGCGGATCGGCAACTCGACCGCGAGGAACATCGACGTGGTGGTATTCGCGGACTATGAGGCCGCTTATCTGACCGGTGTGGCCGAAGCGGTGCGTCGAGCCGGTGGAATTGTCGTGGTCACCAAGGGACCCCGGGGAGCGGAGGTGCTGCTCGCGAACGGGAAACAGGAGTTTTCCGCCATCGCGACCGACCATCTCGTCGACGACACCGGCGCCGGGGATGTTTTCGCCGCCTCGCTGTTCATCGCGCTGGATAGTGGGTTCACCGTCAGTGACGCGGTCCGGTTCGCCACCGCGGCTGCCGCCCTGAGCATCGGGGGGATCGGCCCGCGGGCGATCGCCACGCGGAACGCCGTTGTGAAGCTGGCCGGTCGAGACACCGCCGTTGAGGACAGCGCAGTCGGGGTGTTCTGACGGGGTTCGCCCCTCCTGCGATCCCCTCCTTTGCCCCTGCTGTAGTCAACGCTGTTGACGACCTCCGCCGCAAAGTCGATCTTGAAAGTCGGCAGTTGTCGCCGGAATCGTCAGAGCCGTCCCGAACTCATGCTGAGCACCGATGTCGCCAGCTGCCGCCGGCCCTCGTCCGGTTATCCCGCGAGGGCCGGCGGAGATTCTATTCGACCCGCTGCTCGGAATCTTCGGGGTGCCTTGACACCCGGTTGTTCGGGTTCCACGGATAGTGAACGCTGGCGGCAAGCCGGCGAGCGTCCATGACATCACGCCGTTCCTCGGCCAGTCGCAGAAGAAGGAGCAGGAACACGCAGCCGACCGAGAGCAGCGAGATCATGACGAGGAAGAAGACGAGGACCGGCTCCACGTGACACCCCCTGATAAGAGCTGGGCTCCGTCGGCCATCTCCCGCCGGCCGGTGCCTTCCCTGCTGAACCAACCAGCCCTAGAGTCACATGAGCGGAACCTCGTGGCTAGAGGAGAGATGGCAGATAATTTCAGGTAATAGGAAAAAAATCGGGAGAGAGAGTGTGTGGGGTGTGAAAAGGGGGAAGTTTTTCACGTGAGCGGACCCGGCAGGCATTGATCGACGATCTGACCAGCCTCCGGAAAGGTCGAGGTCTCTCCTTGCCCGCATTGCAACAACGGCACAGCCTCCTGGCGGTTCTCCAGGAATGGAGCCTCGCCTTCGGTCGGGACAGTTCCGTGTCGAGCGCGTTTGCGGTGCTCATCCAGATGCTGTCGGATCTCGACCTGAGTATCAGGAGCAGATCCCTGCGCAACGCCTATGCACTCTCCGAACCCTCGGCCGCGGGTATGTCCAGGTTCTTCGACGATCCAGGAATTCTCACGGCCCGGCGCCGACGGTTGGCCGACGGAGTGGGACTGCATCCCGACACCATTGAGAACTACGAGAACGAGAAGATCGCGGAAATTGCTCTCACGTTACTGGAAGGACCGCCTCCCACCCCCGGCGTACGGGCCGCGGCGCCCGACCATGCAAACAGCCCCATGCGGGTGTTCGTCGGCGGTACCGTGGCCGATCTCGACGAGTACTGGCACCCGGCTCAAGAGCGTGTCGTTGCCCAGACCGGCGAAGGCACAGCCATCGAGATTCTGAAAAACCGCGACCAACGGAACCGGCAGCCGTTGTTGGACGAGGTGAGCGCCTGCGACGTCTATGTCGGGATCATAGGCCACCACTTCGGTGACCCCTCCGCCGATCCCTTACGATCCGCGACGATGGCCGAGCACGACCGCGCCCGCGCGCTGGGAAAGCAGCTGCTGATCTATCTTGTCGAATCGGATGGGGCGGGGCCGGAAGGCCCCGAGCCGCCCGGCCGCCAGCAGCTTCAGGCGGAGTTCCGCCGGGAGCTCATGCTCCGGTTCTCGCCGTGGTCCTTCGACAGCGCCGCAGATCTTGAGATGCGGGTGCGTCACGACCTGGCCCGCCTCATGCAGGAGTTCAGCCAGCCGAACAGCCCCTATCGGGTCTTTCATTCGGACCTGCAGTCTGTCCGTGACGTGCTTGACACGCGCAACCAGTCGACCCGCGCCCAGGTAGTCGATTTCATCGAGTTCCTGGCGGAGCAGTTCCGGCCCCTGTTCGCGATCGCCCCGGATTCCTACAACGACCACCCGATCCTGCGTGAAGCAAAAAGAAGGCTCAGCGACCTGATTCCTGAGGTCGGTCTGTCGGTGGCGGACGGAGTTGTCAGACGAGCCGGCGTTCGCCATGTGATCATGCGTACCGAGACGGTCGTGCGGATGCTGCAGACACCTCACCGCCTGGACGCGAAGGAACTCGAGGAAATCGACGAGGGTTTCCTCGCGACCAGCCGGCTGATGATTCTTTACAGTGGCGGGCTTGACGGCACGTACCTCCTGCACCATATTCACCGGGTCCGTCCGAGCGCCGAGGTGATTGTTCTCAGTTGCGACCTCGGTGGGGGAGCGGACATCAACCGTGCTCGGATGATCTGTGAAAGACTTCCCTTCGAGCACATCGTGCTGGACCAGACGGCGACCTTTGTGCGGGACTACGTGTTCCCCTCGATCGCGGCCCAGGCATGCTACGGGGGAACACATCCGATATCAGCTTCGCTGTCCCGTCCCCTGCTTGCCCGGACGGCCTTCGACGAAGCCACCCGGCGCGGCTGCTCGGTCATCCTGCATACCGCGGACGCAACACAGAACAGCCTGCGACGCTTCAACCGGACCCTCGCCGACCTCGGGTTCAACGGACGCTACGGGTCACCTTTTTCCGCCAGGCCTCCCCATCGGAAGGAAAAACGCTGGACGCTGGCGGAAGTCGGCATCATCGACGACGGCGCATCGATCTTCAGCACCGATGTCAACATCTGGTGCCGGGAGTTCGAAGCCGCCGGGCTCGACGACCCCGAGAACATAGAGATTCCGGAGTCGCTCTTCCACTGGACCCGGTACCGCAGCGCCGACCCGGTGGAGGTCGAGGTCACCTTCGAGGCCGGGATACCCGTGGCCCTCGACGGTGTCGAAAGAGACGGTATCTCCTTGATCTCCAGGCTGAACGACGTCGTCGGGCAGTTCGGTCTGGGCCGCTTCATCGGCCTGGAGGAGATTGCGAACGGTCAGAAGGTCCAGGAGGTACGGGAGATGCCCGCCGCCATGCTTCTGATGGACGCCTACCGGCGCCTCGAGCAGGCGATCCATCCCGCCTCGTGTATACGTGAAAAGATGCACGTCGAGCAGCTGTGGGTGCAGGAGGCGGTCGAGGGACGCTGGCTCAGCCCGCTGCGGGAGGCATCCCAGAGCTTCATCTCCACGCTCGCCTCGTCGGTGTCGGGACGGGTGCGCTACCTGCTGTCGGAAAACCGGATTCTTCTCCGGGGGCTCACCGCCGACTCGCCACTGTACGTGCGCGACCGTTCGCAGATCAGGCTCTGACCGCCGCAGGGCCTCACGGCCCTGTGATCCTCTTTCCCGCCTACAGTCGCGGCCAGTCGTCAACCCCCCGCGCGGGGCCGAGATACCGACGTACGGGCGGGACGTTGTGCAGTGCGTCAGTCCCGCGCGTGGGAGGTCGAATCCAGCGGCGGGAGCGGTTTGTTGAAACAGTTGGTCGTCCTCGGCTCCAGACCACTGATGACGTACTTGCACGGCTGGTTGTCGTCGGTCTCCGGATCCTGACTCGATGCGGCCGGCTTCGGCAGATCTTTCCGGAAGAGGTCAATGTGGATGACCATCAGCCGTTTGGCCACCGCGATCTGGGAGGTCCTGAAGTCGACGCATCCGGTCGCTCCCGGCCACGCTCCCGCCGGAAAGGCTGTGTCCTCACATTTTTCTTCCTTGCCCGGGAAGGCTTCCCGTAGCCGCCTCCCGATATCCGCCTTGGTGACCGGACCCCACGTCTCGACGATGTCGACGAACAGCTTGGCCGCGTCGTAGGCCAGGCCGATCCGCTCGTCCGGCCACAATGTCCCGGGAGTGCTCATCCCGGTCGCCCTGTACATATCGTTCAGGCGGAGGCAAAAATCGCGCAGAGAGTCGGTCACGAGCGGTCCCGTAGTCAAGTTTCCACGGAAACAGTCCTCGCTGGCAAGCAGCACCGGAGCGCCTTTGGAAACAAACCGAAACGCGGTTGTGCTGTTGCGACCCGCCGCTTGGACCACGTACCGTGACACCGAGTCGTCGGCGAGCACCCGATCCAGACAGGAACGCATACCCTCCGCGAACTCGTGGAAGTTGTCGTATCGACCGGCGAAGAAGATCAGATCGTCTGGTTGCTGTATTGTCGCGCACTGTTGACGAAACCAGTCCCGCGTGTTTTCCTTGGGCGCCCAGCCACGCAGGTTGTAGGTGAGCCCGGCGCGCATGGCCTCCTCCTGCACGTCGTGCACCAGGGTGGAGACATAGAAATCGTCCACCGCCGGCCACCCCTGGCCGGCGGGATCCGTGGGCGACCGTGGGTAGTATATATAGATGTTCTTCTTCGCGTTCTTCACGGCATAATTGGCAACCAGTAGGGCCTGCCGTCGGTTGTCCGGCACCAGCTGGAAATAGAATGGTGAGAAAATCTGCATGCCGTCTCCGGACAGGGTCGTGGCAACTACGGGCACACCAGCATTCCCGAGGGTGGTGACGGCCTGGCCGGTCCGCTGGGTGCTGCGATCCATGCCGATGACGCCGAGGACGTTCTCTTCGGAGTCGGAGGCCAGCGGCACGAGATGGTCCCGAGCCACCTGGTCGGCATATCTCATCGTATTACCGCCGTTGGCGATGATGATGCGCAACGCCACCCCTGAGGGGTTCTTCGATGTGCCCGCACAGGCTCCGGACGCGCCTTGTACCTGGTTCAGTGCCCGCTGCCAGGTAAGTAGTCCTTCCAGTTCGGCGACCTGCGCTGCTGTCCAGTCACTGTCGGTCTCCCCGGTGAGGCCGGCGAAGTAGACCAGTGTCATGAGTCCGAGTCCGTACGGCAACTGTCCCAGTGGAAGATTGTGGAGTTTTGCCGCGCACTGATTTTGCTCGGCAATCTTCTGTTGCACGGTGAGCAACTGCCTGGCGGGCTCCGAGGTCTTCCCGGCGTTGAACTTGTAGCTGCCGTCGCTGTAGCCGACGCACTGGCCACCGACCCAGGACACCGAGACACCCGCCCGCGACCGGCAGTGATGGCGTAGGCCGGGGGTCTTGTACCAGGCGACCCCGCCTGCCAGCAGCACGACCACAAGGGTGAGCGAAACCAGTACCCGCCGGCGCGCCCATATCGGAGGCGGTGGTGCGGACAGGTGCCGCCCCCAGCCCTCGGCATCCGGGCCAATTGTCAACCCGGGCGGTGCCTGCACGAAGGTGGGCACCCGCAACCACAGCCGCCAGTCCATGTCGCCGGGTGGCTCGGCCCGGCGCCAGGCCTTGTAGGTCGTGTTCCAGGTATCGAACGCGTCCGTTGCGTTGGCGGCGGCCAGGGGAGGCGGCGGTACAGCGTCGGCCCGGTAGCCGGCGACCAGCAGGAGAGGATCGGCCTTTCTGCTGGTGTTGCGGACGTCCGCGACCAGGTTCAGGAACTGCTGACCCCGCGGGTCGTCGGCGACGTTGTCGAGGAGGACCAGCACCCGGGCGGTGCGCCGCCACGCCCATGGCCGCCAGAGCCGGCGCCGGTAGGCGAGCCGCAGGTCATGGAGAAAGGCGTCGACCAGTAGACGTTCGCGTTGAACCCGCTGCTCGGGAGTGCGGAAGGTGTCCGCGGCAAGTTCGACGGCAAAAGAAATGAACGTCCCCCCGGGCGCCGCTGGAAAGCACCTCTGTCTCATGAACCAGCGTGTGCGCACCAGACCCGGTACGGGGAGATATCCGGATACCCAGAGCCAAAACCGCACCTTCGGCCCGAGAATGATGAACACGACCAGCAGCAGCCGGGCCAGGCCGGACACGCCGTCCAGCAACGGGTTGGTGCCGTTGCCGTTACCGGCGCCTTTGAGCTTGTCCCGCAGGAGTTCGGTGAGTTTTTCCCGCCGGGCTCTCCCAGGAGGAAGAGGATCCAGCCGTTGTCGGGTCAGCCAGTCCGCGAATGCATACGTGCAGAAACGGCATCCCAGGCCGGACGGCTCCGTGTGTAGCTGGTCGAAGAGCGCGTGCAGCACCGGCAGCACAGATGGTGGGTCGTCCTGCACAGGAAGGGGTGGAGAATCCGGGTGCCGACGGTCATCCGGCGCCAGATCGAGATAGACGTGCGGGATCAGAGTGGGGGACGATCCGAATAGCCGGCGGAATATGCGGAGTAGTCTGGTCCTCGTGGAAAGATTTCCGCCCAGGCACACCCGATGGCATACGCTGGCCAGCCAGGACCCGCTACCCGCATCAGCTACCAGGCATACCAGTGGTGACGACCTGCGCCGTTTGAGATCGACGGCGAGGGAACGGAGCAGGGTGAGAACGGCGCCGACGCCATCGAAAAACGGAATCATGGCAGTCGTCTCCGGCCCGGGTTATTGTTCGCCATGGCTGCTCCCTGTCAACCAGCTCGCCCGGTGGCCCCGGACGGTCGCATTCCCCGGTTGGCGACGCGGGGTATCCCGTCGCGTTGCGGGTTCCTCGTTCTGCCCACCCGTCACCGGATCACCGCTGGTCGAATCCCCCCGTATCGTCCTAGTGGGGAGTATGCCACCCAGTGCACTCGTACAGCCCACGGGGGTCGCCCCAGCCTGGCGGATCGGTTCCCGGCGAGCCGGTGACCCAGGACCCCGCCCATCGGATCGGCTCTGCCGATTCGGTGAGGGAACCTTGATACGGGAAAAGCTATAGACGCACCGTTTTAGGCTTTCTGGTCATCATCTGATGGCTGGATAAGTGATTCCGATGTGCTCTGTGGTTTCAGGTAGTGGTAATCGGGTGGCGGGTGTGCCGGTCTTGCGTTTGCGTACCTCGCCTCTGCCGATCTTCGAGTTGGCTGGTGGCCGCCGGGGGTGACATGTCGGTCGGCCGGCGGCCCGACCGGCACCGCAGCGGTCGACGGTTCGGTTGGCCGGTGGCCGCAGGGGTCGGCATGTCGGTCGGGGCGCATACCGGGGACGGCCACAAACCTCGGTGGAACCACAAACGCGACATGACTTCGGCCGGCAACTCTCCGAATCTGCTCTAGAAGAGCGCTTGTATCGATATTGTCATGAAAAGTTCAGATACATGCTAAATCGGGCTAACTTCACTCTGGGTGCTGGAGCTGCTACATATTTCCCGCATCTGGCTCGTAAGTGTGCTTCGATGTGGTCGCCCAGTAGACCAACGGTGTCTGCGCGGACACCGCGCGTAAGAAGCGGAGCCGGTCTTGGCATCTGTACCGAACGGTCCTTACGCGATCGCCCGCCTCGGGGAGAACCTGCTCACTCTGGAAGGCGGGTCGTCGCGCCCCGGAAGCCCGGTGGTGATCTTGCCTCCCACTGGTAACCCGGGTGAACAGGAGTGGGCGCTTCAGGCACTCGACAACGGCAGCTACACGATCCGCAACCTCACGAGTGGGACGTACCTGGGGTTCGAGGGCGACCCCTACGTGAACAAGCCGATCGCCGGCTATCCGGACCCCCGCGAATGGTCGCTCTACCCCAGCCCGGAGGCGTCCGCTTTTCACATCGTCGTCCCCGGCGGTCCCGTCGACGGTGAGGAGCTGGCCGTGGATTTCAGCCTGTTGCGGATCTTCCCGCCTCGCAGCGCCCTGAGACCACTCGACGCCGGCATCCCAGGCCAGGCGTGGACTTTCCAACCCATCGAGTAGAAGTCGGAAGGGCATCGTTGCGTTCGCCGATTACCAACGATCTCGGAAGATCCACAGTTAGGATCGGCTGATTCCGGCGGACGCAACCCTGCCGTGGCGGCCCCGCTGTTCGTCCGGAGGACAGGTCCGGAAGCCGGTCCGGCAGGTCCGGCAGGTCGCGGTCCTCAGGTCGCCAGAGGGGCTGTTTCCACGACCGACTGTATTTGCGTGGGCACACGGTGGAAGATGGGGGGTATGGACGTTCCCGGACCACGTCGATGGGAGTACACGGCGGCGTTGCGGCGTCTGCGGATCATGCTGGGTGAACTCGCCGAGCAGACCAGCCAGATCGTCCTCGACGCGACCACCGCGGTGACCGGGCAGGCCGACACCGCCGGGGTGCACACCGCCGTGGCCTGCCTGCGTGGCTGCTGTCAGAACCTCGACGAGGACCTGGTGATGCTGCTGGCCCGCCAGAATCCGGTGGCAGGGGATCTTCACCTGGTCGTGGCCGGGCTGCGGACCGCTACGGCGGTGCAGCGGATGGCTGAACTCGCCGACCACATCGCCGCCACCGCCGACCGGCGGGCGCCCGCCGTCGTGGTCCCCGTCGGGCTGCGCTCCACCCTCACCCGTCTCGGCCGGCTGTGCGCCGAGCAGGCCAGCTGTCTGGCCACCGCGATCTGCGCCGACGACCCGGCGCTGGCCGCCCGACAGGTCACCGCGGGCGACGATCCCATCGACCGCATCCACCGGCAGCTGATGGCCATCCTCACCGACCCCGGTTGGCCCCACGGCATCCAACGGGCCGTGGACCTCGCTCTGCTGTCCCGTTATTACGAGCGGTATGCCGACCAGGCCGTCACCGCCGCCCGCCACCTCGCCCGCCTACGCTGGGTCCCGCCGTTGTCGGACGATCCGGACTATTCGGATGACCTGAACAACCCGGATGATCAGGACAACCTGGACGACCAGGCGTCCACGCACACCTTGTCGGGGGCCCGGTCAAAAATCTGAGGCTGATCTTCAGCTCGGCAGTCAAAGATCGTTAGTTCTGTCGCCGGTCGGTGACTTCGGCGGCGAGGATGGCCACGTC
Organism: Candidatus Protofrankia californiensis; assembly: GCF_900634715.1. GTDB lineage: Bacteria > Actinomycetota > Actinomycetes > Frankiales > Frankiaceae > Protofrankia > Protofrankia californiensis. Next base: position 11,819 of record NZ_CAAAFO010000076.1, read on the forward strand.
GTCGTTCAATGAGGATGAGGTCCACTTCCGCAGGGCGTGGACGAGTGCGGTCAAGCTCGTATCGAGGGAGACGTTCGTGAAGGCGGCGCGGGCGGTCGGTAGGAGGGGGAGGAATTCGCCGGTTGACGGGTTGCGCGCTTCGGTGAGGCCGTCGGTGTAGAGGAGCAGACGGTCACCTGCCTGCAGGACGACCCGGGTGATGTCGACGTCACCGGCACCGAGACCCAGCGGTGGCTGGCGAATGGTGACAGGGAGCATGCGGACGGTGTCGTCACGGAGTAGGACAGGGTCTGGATGTCCCGCATTGACCAGTGCCAGGTTCCCTCCGGTGATCTGTGCCAGCAGGACGGTGACGAAATCCTCGGATCCGCTGATCTT
>NZ_CAAAFO010000076.1:12329-15934 GCF_900634715.1 Candidatus Protofrankia californiensis
CGGCGGCGCTCTCGTAACGCACGGCGAGCTTCAATCCGTCGCGCAATGCCGGCAGAGGGGTGAGAATTGCGCGCTGCGCGACCTCCGCCACGCGGATGACGTTTTCGAGCTTCCTGTCACGCAGGGTCCGGGTCCGGCTCGCCAGGACGGCCATGACACCTCCTACGGCGACTCCGCACAAGCGGATCATCTGGGCCATGCGCTCCCAGCCGGCGCCACCATAGAGATCATCGGGAAGCCCGAGAAGTCCGGCGACCGCCAGTGCGAGGGCCGCGTAGGCCGCGGTCAGCCGGGGGCTGGCAAGCGCGGCGGCGAGCACAGGACTGAGAACCGCCAGATCCAGGACGATATACCGCCGGTCCGCCAACTCCAAGGCGGCTACCAGGGCGAGGATGAGCAGCGGCGCGACCTGACGTGCCCATCTCACAGCGCCTCACCTCGGTTGTCCGTTCGCCCGTCACGCCCGGGAGCAGCCATGGCGCACAGGGCCGTGGGTGAACCGACGCAGTGGCTCGTCGAAACTCCTTCCGGTGTTGGGTCGCCGAGCTGCAGCACTCGTACAGCCTCAGCCGGACAAAGGTGGCCCTGCACATTGTGGCTGCCGGTGCCTGACGCCCCTGCCGGGGAACTGCCGGCCACCGGCCCGATCGTGGGTCTGCTGCCGCGGATGAAATCCTAAGCGCCCTAAGCGCTCAGCCCCGTTCTCCCGGTCGAATGCGGGTCGGTCAGATCGCCAGTGCGGCCAGGATGAGGCTGAGACCGTCGTGGAACTGGGCCTGCATGTCCGCGGCGAGATGGTCGGCGACCGCGGCGAGGTGCGGGTAGCGGGATGCGGACGAACTGATCGCGGTGATCGGTGTCACCGTGGCGTCCGGCCCTTTCCTGGCGATGGTCGCCGCGGTGTGGCGGGCTTCGGTCAGAGCGTGTCCGAGTGTGTAGAAGAGCAGGGTCGTATAGGCGTCGGAGGCCTGCCGGTCGGGCAGGCCCGCGTCACGCAGCAGGCCGATCGCGTGGTTGGTCCGTTCCCAGCTGGCCTCCCCGCCGGGCGGCCGGCGCAGCACGATGGGCGCGAGTGTCGGATGCCGCAGCAGTGACCTGCGTAGCTGCGCGAAGGTCTCCCTGATGTCGGCCCGGGGATCGCCGGTGTGGGGGAGCGGTTCGTCGCCGCGTACGACCCGGTCTGCGAGAGCCTCGAGTAGTTCGTTCTTGGTCCGGAAGTGCCGGTAGACGGCGGTCGGGTCGATGTTCAGACGTGCACCCAGGGCTCGCATGCTGAAACCACCGACTCCGCCGATGTCGACGATCTCCATCGCGGTGTCGAGCAGAAGCTGCTGGGACAGCGTGCCGCGAGGGGTGCGGGTATGGCGGGGTTGCGCCGTCTCCACCGGTCCTGTGCTCCCCTTCGGGATCGATCGTTTCGACGCCCTTGCGTCTTCCGCGATCCTTTCGTGAAACCACGCTGTAGTCAACGCTGTTGACGCCACCTCACTTCAATTTGATCTTCATAAGATAATCAACAACATTTAGAACATCCAACCGTTCCTTTGACATCCAACGACTTACTCATGGGAAGCTCTCCAAATCGCTACTGTGCACGTGACGCGATTGGTCGACACGAGGAGTAACAGACCTTGGACAAGTCGGTGTCGAGGTCGGACGTTGAGGGCGCGGGGGAGAGCGCTGTCCGTCCGCACGCGGCTGGAACCCGGACGATCGACACGATCAGCCGGGTACGGGCATGGCAACGAGGCGAGCTCGGCGCCTGACCGTCGGGCACGCGCACACCCTCAGTGCGGGATGGCGTCCATGAGTTCCCGGGCACCCTGGCGCAGCAGGGCCAGGGCGACCGATGCGCCCAGAGTGGTCGGGTCTGTGCCGTTGCCCCACTCGTGGGCGTCCAGGACAGTCTTGCCGTCGGCGCTGAACACCTTCGCCCGCAGGGACAGCCGCCCGTCGGGTTCGGTGTGGGCGTGACCGGCGATCGGCGAGTTGCAGTGACCCTGCAGGACGTGCAGGAGCATGCGTTCGGCGGTGACCTGCCGCCGGGCGTCGATGTCGTCCAGGCGGGTGACGACGTCGCCGGTGGCGGTGTCGTCCTCGCGGCACTGCAGGCCGAGCACGCCGGCGCCGACCGGTGGGCACATCGTCTCCACGGGGAGGATCTCGGTGATCCGGCTCGTGTGACCGATACGTTCCAGACCGGAGACGGCCAGCAGCAGCGCGTCGGCCTCGCCGGCGTCCAGCTTGGCCAGACGGGTGTTGGCGTTGCCGCGGATCGGCACGGTCTCCAGATGCGGGTAGAGCTGGGCGAGCTGGGCGATCCGGCGCACGGCGCAGGTGCCGATCCGTGCGCCGGACGGCAGCCGGTCCAGCACCAGGCCGCCGGGGTGGACCAGGGCGTCGCGGATGTCGTCGCGGGGCAGGTAGGCGGCGAAGACGGTGCCGGCCGGGACCGGACGGTCCCCGGGGACGTCCTTCATGCAGTGCACCGCGAGATCGGCACGGCCGTCGAGAAGCGCCTCGTCGACCTCCTTGGTGAAGGCGCCCTTACCGCCGAGCGCGGACAGCGGGCCCGCCCACCTGTCCCCGCTGGTGGTGATGGGTACGATCTCGGCGGTCAGATCGGGATCAAGGGCTGCCAGTTCCGCGCGGACCCGCTCGGCCTGGGCAAGCGCCATCGGGGAGGAACGGGTACCAATGCGGATCAGCCGGGATGCGGACATGGCATCAGGCTAGTTCGGCGACCCGGCATAGGAGCGCCGAGGCCGCCCGAGTGTCGCACATGCCCCCGCAGCCCTCCAGGTCCACTTCACAGGCCACCGCCGCACTGCTCGACGACATGGAGACGCATGACGTCACCCGCGATTCGTCCGGGCATGTCGCTTTCGGTCGCGGCATCCACTACTGCGTCGGTGCGCCACTGGCCCGGATGGAGATGGCACACCACAGGGGGCAGGAGCAGACGCCGTTATTGCCTGACTGTCTGGCGGGCGGCTTCTATGGCCAGGGCGAGAGTCGCGACGTCGTAGGCGCCGTGGTGGCGCTGGCCGTTGATGAAGAACGTCGGCGTCCCCGAGACGCTGCTGACGTCGGCGGAGGCGATGTCGCGTTCGATCCGGTCGGCGCCGACCCTGGCGCGCAGGTCGGCCCGGAACCGTTCGACATCGAGCTGCAGCTCGCCCGCGTATCGCACCAGGTCCTTGATGGCGAGGTCCGACTGGTGCTCGAAGAACAGGTCGTGCATCTCCCAGAACGCGCTCTGCTCGGCCGCGGCCTCGACGGCGATGGCCGCGTACTCGGCGTGCGGGTGCACCTTTGTCAGTGGCAGGTGCCGCCAGACATAGCGCAGATCGCCGAAATCCGCGAGCAGCTCGCGGACGACTGACTCGGCCCGGCCGCAGTAGGGGCACTCGAAGTCGCCGTACTCGACGAGGGTGACCGGGGCGTCGAGCGGACCCCGGATCCGGTCGCGCTCCGGGTCGACGGGCTCGGCGAGGTCGATAATGACCTCGGAGACACCGCGCTCGGCACGGGCGCGCATCCGTTCCGGCAGTACGTCCGCCAGCCGGAAGACAGCCCAGGAGAGCATGGACGCGGCGAGCGCC
>NZ_CAAAFO010000076.1:16463-17781 GCF_900634715.1 Candidatus Protofrankia californiensis
GGCGCTCGCCGGTGAACGCGATCGTCGCGATCAGCAGTGGCACGGTGAAGCCGATCCCGGCGAGTACCCCAGCGCCGGTGATCGCGTCCCAGCCGGCAGGCGGGCGCACCCGGCCGCGAGTGACCACCCTGACCAGCCACACCGAGCCGGCGATGCCCACCGGCTTGCCGAGCAGGTAGCCGGCGATGACGCCGAGCATCACCGGCGAGCGCAGCGCGCGGCCGAGGAAGTCGCCGCTGATCTCGACCCCGGCGTTCGCCAGCGCGAACAGCGGGACGACAAGGTAGCTCGTCCACGGGTGGAAGATCTGCTGGAGGCGGTCGTTCGGCGAGATCGCGTACCAGACGCCGACCTGGGCCTTGCGGGCGAGCTCCGGCGTCGGCTGTTCGCGGAACAACCGGAACAGGTCGGTAGCGCGCTCGAGGTCGCTGCGCGCCGCCGGGCGGGCATAGGTCAGCAGGCCCATCGCAAGCCCGATGACGATCGGGTCGATCCCGGAGTGGAACAGCGCGACCCAGGTCGCGAACCCCAGCGTGGCATAGACCAGGCCGGAGCGCATGCCCGCCGCCCGCACCGCGAGTATCACCGCGAAGATACCGAGTCCGGCGCCGAGTGCGCCCCAGGCGATGTCCTTGCTGTAGAAGACGGCGATGACAGCGAGCGCGACGAAGTCGTCGACGACGGTGAGCGTCAGAATGAACGTCCGCAGCCGCTCGGGGAACCGTGGCCCGACGATGGCGAGCACACCCAGCGCGAAGGCGGTGTCGGTGGACATCGTGATCCCCCAGCCGCGCGCGGACGGTTCCCCCGCGTTGACCGCCAGATAGATCAGGACGGGCGCGGTCATCCCCGCGAGGCAGGCCACGACGGGGATGGTGAGGCGGCGCCGCTCCCGCAGCTCTCCTATGTCGAACTCGCGCCGAGCCTCCAGCCCGACAACGAAGAAGAAGAACGCCATCAGCCCGCCGGTGACCCACTCCCGCAGGTTCTGCGCGACACCCCAGCGGCCGATCTCGATCGACAGCTCGGTCCCCCAGACCGTCTCGTACGACGCGGCGGCGACGTTCACCCAGATCAGGGCGGCAGCTGTTGCCGCCAGCAGGACGGCGGCACCGCCGGTCTCGGTGCGCAGGAACTCCCGCAGCGGCGACCGGCCGCCCGGCCACGGGGTCCTGCCTGCGAGCGCCTGGCCTGGCCGGTCCGGTTCCGTCACGCCGTCGATTCTCGTTCTCGTCCGGGCCTCCCGCGCCCACGGTCCCGCGACCGGTTCATCAGGCGCTCGTCCGCGGCGGTCGGACCGGCGACGTCGTCAGTGCCC
>NZ_CAAAFO010000076.1:18072-19074 GCF_900634715.1 Candidatus Protofrankia californiensis
GAGTGCTGTCCTTGCCGTGGCCCGGGTAGATCCACGTGGCGTCGGGCAACGGGCCGAAGACCTTGCTTTCCAGATCGTCCATGAGGGATCTGAACGCTGAAGGGTCCCCGAAGGTGGCTCCGGGGCCACCAGGAAACAGGCAGTCACCGGTGAACAGATGTGGTGCTTCGGAGTCGGCGCCGTAGAGCAGCGCGATGGAGCCGGCGGTGTGCCCGACCAGGTGGATGACCCGCAAGGTGGCCTCACCGACGGTCACCTCGTCACCGCCACGCACCGGAGTCGTGATCGCCACCGGGATGGCGCCGGCGTCGTCGGGGTGCGCCACCGTTCTCGCCGCGGTGGCCGCGACCACCGCGGCCAGTGCCTGCACGTGGTCGCCGTGGCGGTGGCTCGTCACCACCGTCGCAAGGCCGCCGGCACCGATGAGGCCCAGCAGCGTGTCGGGTTCGTTCGCGGCATCGATCAGGAGCTGCTCGCCTGTTGCGGCGCATCGCAGCAGGTAGGCGTTGTTGTCCATCGGGCCTACCGCGACCTTGGAAATGGTCAGTCCGGGCAGCTCCCGGACGTCCGCCGGCCCGCCGACACGCACCGCGCCGGTGTAGCTGTCACCGTTGATCTCGCGTCCCATCATCCCTCGCTGGATGTCGGTTGTGTAGGTTCCATCATCCTCCGTTCCGAAACTGTCGGAGCCCGTCCGTAGCATGGCAGTCGCCGCGGACGTCACGTCCGGTCGCGGCACGACCAGTCCCATCCCCGAGCAGACCGCGAAGGATCTCCACGATGGCAGACCGTCTCGTCGTGCGCGGCGCGCGAGAGCACAACCTGCGTGACGTCGACCTCGACCTGCCGCGGGACGCGCTGATCGTCTTTACCGGCCTCTCGGGCTCGGGCAAGTCCAGCCTTGCGTTCGACACGATCTTCGCCGAGGGGCAGCGACGGTACGTCGAGTCGCTGTCGGCCTACGCCCGCCAGTTCCTCGGCCAGATGGACAAGCCCGACGTC
>NZ_CAAAFO010000076.1:19143-21682 GCF_900634715.1 Candidatus Protofrankia californiensis
GAAGTCGACGTCGCGCAACCCTCGTTCCACCGTCGGGACGATCACCGAGGTGTACGACTACCTGCGGCTGCTGTTCGCGCGAGGGGGTCGGCCGCACTGTCCGAAATGCGGCCGACCGATCTCCCGGCAGACTCCGCAGCAGATCGTCGACCGCCTGCTCGAGCTGCCCGAGGGCACCCGGTTCCAGGTGCTCGCCCCGGTCGTGCGGGGCCGCAAGGGCGAGTACGTCGACCTGTTCGCGGACCTGCAGGCAAAGGGTTTCGCCCGCGCGCGGGTCGACGGCACCGTCCTCGCGCTCACCGACATACCGAAACTGGAGAAGCAGCGCAAGCACACCATCGAGGTGGTGGTCGACCGGCTGGCGGTGAAGGCGTCCGCCAAGCAGCGGCTGACGGACTCCGTCGAGACCGCGCTCGGCCTCGGCGGCGGCCTGGTGCTGGTCGACTTCGTCGACCGGGACTCCGCCGACCCCGATCGCGAGCGGATGTACTCCGAGCATCTGGCCTGCCTCTACGACGACCTGTCGTTCGAGGAGCTGGAGCCGCGGTCGTTCTCCTTCAACTCCCCGTACGGCGCCTGTACGGAGTGCTCGGGTCTGGGTACCCGCAAGGAGGTCGACCCCGAACTGGTCGTTCCCGACCCGTCGCTGTCGCTGGACGCCGGAGCGGTCGCCCCGTGGTCAGCCGGTCACAACAAGGAGTACTTCACCCGGCTCCTCGAAGCCCTGGCCAACGATCTCGGCTTCCGGATGGACATCGCCTGGGAGGGGCTGCCGGAAAGGGCTCGCAAGGCGGTGCTGTACGGGCGGGGTGAGACCGAGGTCCAGGTTGCCTACACCAACCGGTACGGCCGGACCCGCCAGTACTACACGGCCTTCGAGGGTGTTGTCGCCTTCCTGCAGCGCCGGCACCGGGAGGCCGAGTCCGACAGCAGCCGGGAACGTTACGAGGGCTACATGCGTGATGTCGCCTGCTCGGCCTGCCGCGGCGCCCGGCTCAAGCCCGAGTCTCTGGCGGTGACGCTGGGCGGCCGGTCGATCGCCGAGATCGCCGGTATGGCCATCGGGGAGTGCGCCGAGTTCCTGCGCACCCTCGAGCTCACCGAGCGGGAACGCACGATCGCCGGCCGGGTGCTCAAGGAGATCGACGCCCGGCTGGCGTTCCTGCTCGACGTCGGGCTCGACTACCTCTCGCTGGACCGCGCCGCCGGCACCCTGGCCGGGGGCGAGGCGCAGCGGATCCGGCTCGCCACCCAGATCGGTTCCGGGCTGGTCGGCGTCCTCTACGTGCTCGACGAGCCCTCGATCGGGCTGCACCAGCGGGACAACCGCCGCCTCATCCAGACCCTGGTACGGCTACGGGATCTCGGCAACACCCTGATCGTCGTCGAGCACGACGAAGACACGATCCGGGCCGCCGACTGGGTCGTCGACATCGGCCCCGGAGCCGGGGAACACGGCGGGAAGGTCGTCGTGTCCGGCCCGGTGGACGCGCTGCTCGCCGAGGAGTCCTCGCTGACCGGGGCATACCTGTCCCGCCGCCGCGAGATCCCGGTGCCCGACATCCGGCGGCAGCCGACCAGGGGGCGCGCGCTGACCGTCCACGCCGCCCGCGAGCACAACCTGCGCGACGTGACGGTGTCGTTCCCGCTCAGCTGCTTCGTCGCGGTCACCGGCGTCTCCGGCTCGGGCAAGTCCACCCTGGTCAACGACATCCTGGCCGCGGTGCTCGCGAACAAGCTCAACGGCGCCCGGGAGGTGCCGGGCCGGCATCGCACCGTCACCGGAATTGATCATCTCGACAAGGCCGTCCGGGTCGACCAGTCGCCGATCGGGCGCACCCCGCGCTCGAACCCGGCCACCTACACCGGTGTCTTCGACCACATCCGACGGCTGTTCGCCGAGACCACCGAGGCCAAGGTCCGCGGCTATCTGCCCGGGCGCTTCTCGTTCAACGTCAAGGGTGGCCGGTGCGAGGCCTGCGCCGGGGACGGCACCATCAAGATCGAAATGAACTTCCTGCCGGACGTGTACGTGCCGTGCGAGGTCTGCCAGGGCGCCCGGTACAACCGGGAGACGCTGGAGGTCCACTACAAGAACCGCAGCATCGCCGAGGTCCTCGACATGCCGATCGAGGAGGCCGCGGAGTTCTTCGCCGCCGTTCCCGCGATCGCCCGGCACCTGCGCACCCTCGACGACGTGGGACTGGGTTACGTCCGCCTCGGCCAGCCGGCACCGACGCTGTCCGGCGGTGAGGCACAGCGGGTCAAGCTCGCCGCCGAACTGCAGCGGCGCTCCACCGGGCGTACCGTCTACGTCCTGGACGAGCCCACCACAGGGCTGCACTTCGAGGACATCCGCAAGCTCCTCGGGGTCCTCGGACGGCTTGTGGACGCCGGCAATACAGTGATCGTCATCGAGCACAACCTGGACGTCATCAAGACCGCCGACTGGGTCATCGACATGGGGCCGGAGGGCGGTACCGGCGGCGGCCGGGTGGTTGCCGAGGGGCCGCCCGAGACGGTTGCGGCGGTCGAGGCG
>NZ_CAAAFO010000076.1:22199-23914 GCF_900634715.1 Candidatus Protofrankia californiensis
CGCCTCGACCTGGCCCCGTCGGCGCCGGCGGAGTCTCCGTCCGCGCTGGCCTCGTCGGGTCGGTTGTCACCCCGAGCCCCGGTGCGCCCTTCCGTGGATGCTGTGGCGGGATAAGCCTGGGCCCGTGGGTTCTCCTGCCGTGGACGGCCTACCACGGGCCTGCGGGGCCACTGCAGGCGGCGCGGCAGGCGGCGGGGGCTTCAGGTACGCAGCAGGTCCTCGAGGACGGCGTCCAGTTCCTCGGCGGAGCGTTCCTGTCCGCGGGGAACGACCTGTTCGGTCGCGTCGAGGAACGCTCGGGCCGCATCGATGCTCAGACGGACGACGGAGTGCAGTTCGCCGGCGGTCAGATCGAGGCGGACGCAACCGCGGTCGGGTTCAGGGGTGATCCGGACGTCGCCACCACCGGTGGGAATGTCCAGACCGGCCCGCAGCGCATCACGCAGCACCACCCACGTACCACGAGGCAACGCGGGGTGGTCAGGGCGGGAGATGAGTTCCAACGTCACTGCGAGCGGATCGGCCCGTCGCCAGTTCACCTGCAACACGGTCAACCGCCCGCGGGAAGGTGCGTCATCGACGACCAACTCGGTGGTCACGTCCTCCACCTGCATCCGTCGTGCCTCCTTCGTCGTCCTGCGACGCTGTGCACCGCGGTATCGAGGGTGACAGCCGGTCAGGCAAGACGCCACCTGGAAAGCGTGGCGGGACCTGTTCGGGACCAGACGGGACAAGGCCGGCGCCGATATTGCGGGGTCCTGCCCGGGGAGGTCGTCACTACGATGTCGCGGGGAAGGCGTCTGTCGACTCTGCCGACCATAAAGAGCCGGTCGACTCCGTCGATCATATCGACCATGTTCACCCTGCCGGGGTTCACCCTGCCGGCCATGTTCACGCCCGCGTCCCGACCACCACGTCCATCCGCTACCGAGCGTCCGACGGATCATACTTCGCACACCGCTCATGGTCTTCGAGCATGGACCCTGGCATCGCTTCCCGCAGGGCGTGGTGAGGAGTGTCCCCCCAGCTGTGAGATATGCCCGCCCGCGCTCACCGTAGGGTGCCGTCGCGCCCCAGGTCGCAGCCACCCTCCACGGTTAAGTGCTCAGCGTGGTGAAATGGTTACGTGGAGGCGTTGTTCTGTGGCAATCCGGCTCGCCGTAGGCTCGGTTCATGGCTGATCCGGCGTCCTACCGTCCCGCGCCGGGATCGGTTCCGGAGACCCCGGGTGTGTACCGGTTCTTCGACGAGCACGGCCGCGTGGTCTACGTGGGCAAGGCGAAGAACCTTCGCGCCAGGTTGTCGAACTACTTCACCGATATCCACAACCTGCACCCTCGCACCCAGCACATGGTGACGACCGCGGGTTCGGTGGACTGGACCGTCGTATCGACCGAGGTCGAAGCACTTCAGCTCGAGTACACGTGGATCAAGGAGTTCGATCCCCGCTTCAACGTCCGATACCGGGACGACAAGAGCTACCCGAGCCTCGCCGTCACGCTGTACGAGCAGTTTCCGCGCCTGCAGGTGATGCGCGGTGCCAAGCGCAACGGCGTCCGCTACTTCGGTCCCTACGCCCACGCGTGGGCCATCAGGGAGACCCTCGACCTGCTCCTGCGCGTCTTTCCGGCGCGTACGTGCAGCACGGGGGTGTTCAAACAGGCTGCTCGGATCGGCCGTCCCTGCCTGCTCGGCTACATCGACCGGTGCTCGGC
>NZ_CAAAFO010000076.1:23944-25840 GCF_900634715.1 Candidatus Protofrankia californiensis
GCGTCGGCCGGGTCGACGCCGCCGAGCACCGCCGCATCGTCGAGGATTTCTGCGACTTCATGTCGGGTCAGACCGGCCGCTATATCCGCAAGCTCGAGCGTGAGATGGGCGCGGCCGCGGCCGAACAGCAGTACGAACGCGCGGCCCGGCTGCGGGACGACATCGGCGCGCTGCGCCGGGCGATGGAGAAGCAGGCGGTCGTACTCCCGGACGGCACCGACGCCGACGTCATCGCGTTCGCGCAGGACGAGCTTGAAGCTGCCGTGCAGATCTTCTACGTACGCGACGGTCGGGTCCGGGGCCAGCGCGGCTGGGTCGTGGACAAGATCGAAAATCTGACGACGGGGGAGCTGGTCGAACAGTTCCTCACGCAGGAGTACCTCTCCGACAACGCGGGTGCGTCCGGGAGCCCGTCCGCGGGCCCACACCGGGTGGGCACGGGGGTGACGAACGAGATCCCGCGGGAGGTGCTCGTCCCGGAGCTCCCGCCGGACGCGGACGTGGTCACGGAACTGCTCGGCATCGCCCGTGGCAGCCGGGTCGACCTGCGGGTTCCCCGGCGCGGGGACAAGCGGACTCTGATGGAGACCGTCGAGCACAACGCCAAGCAGGCGTTCGCCCTGCACCGTACGCGACGGGCCAGTGACCTCTCCGCCCGCAGCCGGGCGCTGTCGGACATCTCCGACGCTCTGGGTCTTGCCGATCCGCCGCTGCGGATCGAGTCGTTCGACATCTCCAACCTGCAGGGCACCGAGGTCGTCGCCAGCATGGTCGTTTTCGAGGACGGGCTGCCGCGCAAGTCGGAGTACCGGCGGTTCGCCATCCGTGGGGTCGACGGGCAGGACGACGTCGCGAGCATGCACGAGACGATCAGCAGACGGTTCAGCCGTTACCTTGCCGAACGGGCCCGTACCGGAGAGTTCGCAGGTCTGCCGGACCCGCCGCAGCCATCGGACGCGCCGGATTCACCGGGCTCATCGGCGCCGGCCGGAGCGGGTGGCCCTGATACCGCGACGGCGGCCCCCAGCTTCGCGCTGGACCCCGTGACCGGCCGGCCGCGGCGTTTCGCCTACCCGCCGAGCCTCGTGGTCGTGGACGGCGGCCCGCCGCAGGTTGCCGCGGCGCGCCGCGCCCTCGACGAGCTCGGCATCGACAGCGGCCCCGGCGGTGTCGCCCTGTGCGGGCTTGCCAAACGTCTGGAGGAGGTCTGGCTCCCGGGCGAGGAGGACCCGGTGATCCTGCCCCGCACCAGCGAGGCGCTGTACCTGCTGCAGCGGATCCGGGACGAGGCACACCGTTTTGCGATCACCTACCATCGGCAGAAGCGGTCCAAGAGCATGGTCCGCTCGGTCCTCGACGATGTGCCCGGCCTCGGGGAGACACGCCGCAAGGCGCTGCTGCGCACCTTCGGCTCGCTTGCGCGGATCCGTGCGGCAACGGTCGACCAGATCGCCGAGGTGCCGGGAATCGGCCGACGGACAGCCCAGGCTGTCGTGGACGCGCTCGCTCCCACCAACCCGACAGGCGCGGACGCCATCCCGGGTGCGGTCGATCCGCACACGGGCGAGATCCTTGACGGTGACGATTTCGTGGCGGCCGAACCCACGCCAGCCACCGACGCCACGACACCTGGAACCACCACAGCCCGCGCCATCGCCCCTGACCCCGGTCCCGACGCCACATCGACACGGGGTGCTCTCACATGACGTCCGCCGCGCCACTCGAGCTCGCCATCATCACCGGGTTGTCCGGAGCCGGCCGCAGCACCGCGGCCAAGTGCCTGGAGGATCTCGGCTGGTTCGTCGTCGACAACCTTCCGCCGGCGTTGCTGGCCACCATGACCGAACTCGGGTTGCGTTCGCAGGGTGCGGTCAATCGCATCGCAGTGGTCGTGGA
>NZ_CAAAFO010000076.1:26126-32172 GCF_900634715.1 Candidatus Protofrankia californiensis
AGACGCTGGTGCGCAGGTTCGACCACGTCCGCCGGCCGCATCCGCTGCAGGGCGACGGCCGGGTGGTCGACGGCATCAGCCGCGAGCGCGCGTTACTGGCGCAGTTGCGCGGCGAATCGGACCTGGTGCTGGACACCACCGACCTCAATGTCCACGAGCTGCGCACGAAGATCGACACCGCGTTCGGTCAGCCGTCGGGAACCCGGCTGACCGCGGCGGTGGTCTCCTTCGGCTACAAGTACGGTCTCCCGCTCGATGCCGACCTGGTGGCCGACTGCCGGTTCCTGCCGAACCCGCACTGGGTGGAGGAGCTGCGGCCGTACACCGGCCGTGATCCGCAGGTGCGTGACTATGTCCTCGGCCAAACCGGGGCGGAGGAGTTCGTCGAACAGTACGCGGCGCTGCTGCGGCTGGTGGGGGAGGGGTATGTGCGCGAGGGTAAGCGGTATCTGACGCTCGCGGTAGGGTGCACCGGCGGCAAGCATCGCAGCGTGGCCGTGGCCGAACAACTCGCCGGGCGGCTGGCCAGCGACGGCGTCGGTGTCCGGGTGGTTCACCGTGACCTGGGGCGCGAGTGACTGCCATCGATCACGTGCCTGTTACCGATCCCGCGGTGGTGGCCTTCGGCGGGGGTCACGGTCTGGCCGCATCCCTGCGGGCGCTGCGGCGCATCACCCGTCATCTCACCGCGGTTGTGACTGTGGGTGACGACGGGGGCTCTTCGGGTCGCCTGCGGACCGAGCTGGGAGCGTTGCCCATGGGTGACCTGCGAATGGCGCTGGCCGCGCTGGCCGGCCCGGACACCTGGCCGTCCACCTGGGCAGACCTGTTCCAGCACCGGTTCGGCGGCGACGGGCCCCTGGCCGGTCACGCCGTCGGCAACCTCGTGCTCACCGCTCTTGCCGAGCGTCACGGCTCTCCGGTTGACGCGCTCGACCTGGCCGGCAGGCTGCTGGGGGTCGCCGGTCGCGTGCTACCGCTGTCCGAGGACGGCATCGACATCGTCGCCCAGGTGGCCGGGCTCGACCCGGACGAACCGGAGGCCACGGTGGAGGTCCGCGGCCAGGCGGCCGTGGCCACCACGCCCGGGCGGGTGGTGAGCCTGTACCTCCAGCCGGCCAAGCCCGCCGCCTGTCCGCAGGCACTGGCCGCGATCGACAGCGCCGAGTGGATCGTGTGCGGTCCGGGGTCGCTCTACACCAGTATGCTGCCCCACCTGCTGGTACCCGAGATCACCGATCGGCTGCTCGGTTCGCCGGCCCGTCGTGTCATGGTGTTGAACCTGGTACCGCAGCCCGGTGAGACCGAAGGGTATTCACCAGAGGAACACCTGCGGGTCATCGGGACGCACGCGCCGGAGCTGGCCTTCGATGTGGTGATCGCCGATCCCTACGCGGTACCCGAACCGGCCGTGCTCGCTCGTGCCTCGGCCGATCTGGGGGCACGCCTGTACCTCGTCCCCGTTGCCCATCCCGGCGAGCCACGCCACGACCCTCGGCGGCTGGCCGCCGCGTTCGAGACGGTGTTCAAGGCGGCGCGGGAAAGCTGGACAGGCCAGCCGGGCCAGGAAGGCCAGCAGAGCCAGCAGGGCCGGGAAGGCCGGGAAGGAAAAAGGACTCCCCCGCAGGGCCCCGGGCCCTGGGCCGGCACCGCATCCGGTGACGCGCCGTTCGGCGAGGGGCAGCCGATCGGGGACGAGCTTGTCAGCGACGAGGCGACATCAGACGGTGAGACGCGCGGTGGCCCCGCTACCGCCGGCCGGTCCCGTGAAGGTGAGGAATGATTCGTGTGGCTGCAATGACCGCCACCGTCAAGGACGAGCTCAGCCGGTTGCGGGTGGCCAAGCCGTGCTGTCGCCGCGCGGAGATGGCCGCTCTGCTGCGCTTCGGCGGCGGGCTGCACATTGTGCGCGGCCGTATTGTCGTCGAGGCCGAGCTCGATGCGGGTGCCACCGCCCGGCGGCTGCGCCGGGAGATCGCCGAGGTCTTCGGCTTCCCGTCCGGCATCGCGGTGCTTGCCGCGGGTGGACTGCGCCGGTCCGTGCGCTACATCGTCCGGGTGGAACGTGACGGTGAGCAGCTTGCCCGGTCGACCGGGCTGCTCGACCAGCGGGGCCGGCCGGTGCGCGGGTTGCCTCCGCAGGTCGTCACGGGTGCGGCCTGCGATGCCGCGGCGGCGTGGCGTGGGGCGTTCCTGGCGCACGGCTCGCTGACCGAACCGGGCCGGTCATGCTCGTTGGAGATCACCTCGCCGGGCCCTGAGGCGGCGCTTGCGCTGGTCGGCGCGGCCCGGCGGCTTGGGGTCGCGGCCAAGAGCCGGGACGTGCGTGGGGTGGACCGGGTGGTGATCCGGGACGGGGACGCGATCAGCGTGCTGCTGACGAAGATCGGTGCTCATGACAGCTTGTTGGCCTGGGAGGAGCGCCGGATGCGCCGTGAGGTGCGGGCGACCGCGAACCGCTTGGCGAACTTCGACGACGCCAACCTGCGTCGGTCCGCTCGAGCGGCGGTGGCGGCCGGTGCCCGGGTCCAGGCGGCGTTGAAGATCCTGGGGGACGACGCGCCAGGTCATCTGTTGGCGGCCGGCCAGTTGCGCCTTGAGCACGCCCAGGCGTCCCTGGAGGAGCTGGGTGCGCTTGCGGACCCACCGTTGACCAAGGACGCGGTGGCCGGTCGTATCCGGCGACTGCTCGCGCTGGCGGACAAGAGGGCGCACTCGCTCGGACTGCCGAACACCGAGGCGAGCGTCTCCCCGGACCTTCTTGAGAACGCCTAGCGAGCGGGCCAAAGGCGGTGCGATCATGTTTTTTCGCACCGCCACACACGTGCGGAGCCTGGCGCGTCACTCGTGTCTGCTGGTATATCCTTAGCAATACTAAGTAAAAGGGATATTAGTGCCCCCGCGGTGACGACCAGGTGACGACCGGTAGTGGCGACCGGAAAAGCGGTGGCCGACCAGAGGAGCTGCTGGCTGGCCAGAAGGGGTGCGATCATCGCTCCTCTTGCGCCGCCGTCGGCCCCACAGGCTTGACCCGTGTCGGTGAGAACATGCTTCTTCTCGCTGACACAGGCCCGGAAGGCCCAACACGAGCCAGGATGGTCCGCGAGGGAACGCGGCGAGGAGGAGATATGGACAGCTTCGGCAGCACAAGTCACCTCAAGGTAGGTGACCATACGTATACGATCCGCCGGCTGGACGCGATTTCCGGAGCCGACCGGTTGCCCTACAGCCTGCGCGTCCTGCTGGAGAACCTGCTGCGCACCGAGGACGGTGCCAACATCACGGCCGACCACGTCAACGCGCTCGCCTCCTGGGACCCAGCCGCCGAGCCGAGCCAGGAGATACAGTTCACCCCAGCTCGGGTGATCATGCAGGACTTCACCGGGGTGCCGTGCGTGGTCGACCTCGCCGCGATGCGCGAGGCCATGGCAGCGCTGGGCGGAGACCCCGCGAAGATCAATCCGCTGGCGCCGGCCGAGCTGGTGATCGACCACTCGATCATCGCGGACGTCTTCGGCCGCTCCGACGCCTTCGCCCGTAACGCGGAGCTGGAGTTCGGCCGCAACCGCGAGCGCTACCAGTTCCTGCGGTGGGGCCAGGCCGCCTTCGACAACTTCACCGTCGTCCCGCCGAACACCGGGATCGTCCACCAGGTCAACCTGGAGTACCTCGCCCGGGTGGTCTTCACCAAGGACACCGCCGACGGCCGGCTGGCCTACCCCGACACGCTGGTCGGCACCGACAGCCACACCACAATGATCAATGGGCTCGGTGTGCTCGGCTGGGGCGTCGGCGGCATCGAGGCCGAGGCCGCCATGCTCGGCCAGCCGGTCAGCATGCTGATCCCGACCGTGGTCGGCTTCAAGCTCACCGGCGAGCTGGTCGCCGGCACCACCGCCACCGACCTGGTCCTCACCATCACCGAGATGCTGCGCCGGCACGGCGTGGTCGGCCGTTTCGTCGAGTTCTACGGCGAGGGCGTGGGCAACGTCCCGCTGGCGAACCGGGCCACCATCGGCAACATGAGCCCCGAGTACGGCTCGACCTGCGCGATCTTCCCGGTGGACGCGGAGACGCTGGCCTACCTGCGGCTGACCGGCCGTCCCCAGGAGCAGATCGACCTGGTCGAGGCCTACACCAAGGAGCAGGGCCTGTGGCACGATCCCAGCCACGAGCCGGTGTACACGACCACCCTTGAGCTCGACCTGTCCACGATCGAGCCGTCGCTGGCCGGGCCCAAGCGTCCGCAGGACCGGGTGCCCCTGCGCACCGCCAAGGTCGCCTTCCGCACGGCGCTCGTGGACTACGCCGACCCGTCCAAAGCCACCTCGAACGGGTTCGTCAACGGCGGTGCGGACGAGGCCAGCGCCGAATCCTTCCCCGCCAGCGACCCCGCGGCCGCGTTCGCGGACAAGCCCGGCGACGCGCCCGTGTCGTCCAACACGGGGGCCGGAGACGTCGGTGACCGCCCATCCAACCCCACCCCGGTGACGCTTGCGGACGGCACCAGCTTCGAGATCGACCACGGCGCGGTCGCGATCGCCGCCATCACCTCCTGTACCAACACCTCCAACCCGCAGGTCATGATCGGTGCGGCGATCCTGGCCCGTAACGCCGTCGACCGCGGCCTGACCCGCAAGCCGTGGGTCAAGACCACCCTCGCCCCGGGTTCCAAGGTCGTCATGGACTACTACGAGCGTGCCGGGCTCACCCCGTACCTGGACAAGCTCGGCTTCAACCTGGTCGGGTACGGGTGCACCACCTGCATCGGCAACTCCGGCCCGCTGCAGGAGGAGATCAGCCAGGGCGTGAACGCCGGTGACCTGGCGGTGGTCAGCGTCCTGTCCGGCAACCGCAACTTCGAAGGCCGGATCAACCCGGACGTCAAGATGAACTATCTGGCCTCCCCGCCACTGGTCGTCGCCTACGCGCTGGCCGGCACGATGGACATCGACCTGACCAGCGACCCACTCGGCACCGACAGCGCCGGCAACCCGGTCTACCTGCGCGACATCTGGCCGAGTGAGGCCGAGGTCGCCGAGGTCGTCGGCGACGCGATCCGCTCGGAGATGTTCACCGAGGACTACGGCGACCTCTCCGGGGACAAGCAGTGGCAGTCCCTGCCCACCGGGGATGGAGGGGAGGTCTCCCAGACCTTCGCCTGGGCACCCGACTCGACCTACGTCCGCCACCCTCCGTACTTCGAGGGGATGCCGGCGAAGCCGACGCCGCGTCCGGACATCATCGGCGCCCGCGTGCTGGCGTTGCTGGGCGACTCGGTGACCACCGACCACATCTCACCCGCCGGTTCCATCAAGCGGGACTCGCCGGCCGGCCGCTACCTGGTCGAGCACGGAGTGGACCCGAAGGACTTCAACTCCTACGGGTCCCGCCGGGGCAACCACGAGGTGATGATCCGCGGGACGTTCGCCAACATCCGGCTGCGTAACAAGCTCGTTCCCGGCACCGAGGGCGGGGTCACCCGCTACCTGCCCGACGGCGAGCAGCTGGCGATCTACGATGCGGCGCAGAAGTACGCGGCCGCCGGGGTGCCGCTGGTCATCCTCGCCGGTAAGGAGTATGGCTCGGGCTCGTCGCGTGACTGGGCGGCCAAGGGCACGGCGCTGCTCGGTGTCCGCGCCGTGATCGCCGAGTCGTACGAGCGCATCCACCGGTCCAACCTGATCGGGATGGGGGTCCTGCCGCTGCAGTTCCCGCCCGGGGAGTCGGTCGCCTCGCTCGGTCTGACCGGCGAGGAGACGTTCACCGTCGTCGGGCTCGCGAGTGTCGACGAGCAGACCCCGACCCTCACCGTCCAGGCGGACGACAAGCGTTTCGACGCGGTCGTGCGCATCGACACGCCGGGGGAGGCGGAGTACTACCGCAACGGCGGCATCCTGCCCTACGTCCTGCGTTCGCTGCTGTCCCAGTAGGAGCGGGCCGGTAGGAGACAGGAGCAAGCCGGTAGGCCGGTAGGTGGGACCAGCGCGGGCCGATGGCGGCACGGTCGTGTTTCCTGTGTGTCCGGCGTTCCCACCGGATCGGT
>NZ_CAAAFO010000076.1:32721-51885 GCF_900634715.1 Candidatus Protofrankia californiensis
GGTCCGCTGTCCGGTTTCAGGTCCGGCTCGGTGCTGGTTTCAGTTCCGGTGCAGCATGGTGTTCATGGCCTGGATCTCAGCGGTCTGATTCGTCTGGATGTTCTGGGCCGTCGCCTTGGCCGGGCCGTACACGCCTTCGCGGATCTCCGTTTCGGCCATGCTCACCGCACCCTCGTGATGTTCGATCATCATCTCGAGGAACATCCGGTCGAACTCGGCGCCCCGCATACCGGTCAGTCCGGCCATGTCGGCCTCGGACATCATCCCCATACCTGTGCCGGCGGACGCGCTGTCAGCGCCCGTCGAGCCATGACCCATGGAACCGTGCCCAGGTGCGGAACCGTGGCCCATGGCGCCCGACCCCGTGGTATCGGTCGGTTCACCCCAGGTCCTCAGCCATCCGGTCATCATCGCGATCTCGGGATCCTGTGCTGCCCGGATCCGTGTGGCGAGCTCCGTCACCTGGGGGCCGGAGGCGTGGGTGGCGGCGAGATCGGCCATCTGGATCGCCTGCCGGTGGTGGGGAATCATGTTCTGCGCGAAGCTCACGTCAGCTGTGTTGTGGTCGGTGGACGCGGACTCCGCCGCGCCGGGAGCGGTCGTGTCGTCGTCGCCGCACGCCACCAGCACGATGCCGGCAACGAGAGCGGTCACAAGTAGCGCAAAGCGCTTCATGGCCAAGTCGTCCTCACATGCTTGTCTGCGTAACCGGTGTCCACATGCCTGTCCGGGTCCGTCCGGGCATGACACGTCGTTGCCTGAAAACAACTCACCGTGGTCAGGCGAAGGTGCACCGGATCACAGCCGCAGCACGCACAGCTCAGCGAGGGTAGGAGGCCTCGACGGAGGCGACCGCGACGGGGGAGCACGCCGGTTGCCGCCTGGGACCCCGGGCGTCGCCGACCGCACCGGGCAGCCTGCCAGGCAGGCGCCGAGCAGCCCCAGCAGGAGCCCGGCGACAGCCGTTGCCAGGCCGACGCGAAGCACCGCCAGACACAGCGGGCCGACGTGGTCGGGATGTTCGGCGGCAGCCGGCATCCGACCGTGCGCCGCCGCCATGGCACCTGTCGTCTCGTGGGGCGTTGGCGCCGTCGGAGCGGCCGCATGGTCCATGCGTGACGGTTCGAGGATGGCGGCGAGCCCGCCATGCATCAGCAGGAGCCCGATCAACACCAGCGGCAGCAGCATGAGGACGCGGACGCAGGTCCGCTCTCCTGCTCTTCCTGTCCTCGATGCCCGCACGAAGCCGATTGTGCCGGATGCCGGCAGGTCCGGACGCCAACCTCGGATCATCAATGCAAGGACTACGCCGGACCACGGGACGAATGCGTCGGACTGTTGGGTTTGGGGGTATTGCGTCCTCATGTGCGCCACCCGATATCGTTTGGCACAGCATCAGCCCACCCCCAGAGACTGACCTCTCTGCCCCCCCCAGAAGACACACGTCGGATCGAAACGCCCAGTCCTGCCCCGATCCGATGTCCCCTCCGAGTAGCCAAAGGTAGGAGTGAGGTTCCGCGGTCCTGACGGTTTCCCTCAAAACCGTTACCTGAATCATGCCCACATCCTGGTTCAGGGCAAGGATTACGCTGCCTCGCGGGCGTACGGGAAGGAACACGTGTTGCTTCCACGTGGCGTCATCCGTTTCCCCGTGAGCGGGGAAACCACCGGTCGCGGTCGTCATCGTGATCAGGTACCTGTGGACAGGTCCGATCACGAATCCCTGTACCGCCGTGTCCGCCTGAGTCCACAGTCCCGTCGGGTGGCCACGATCGCCGCGGTCACGACCGGGACCCTGGCCGCGTCGACGGCGGGCTTCGCCGCGACGATGCCGGGCCCGAGCGGCAACGCCTCGCTGGAACCAACCGCCGCCACCGGCACCACCACCGCCTCGATGATCGGCGGTGGGTCGCACGGAACCACCCTGGCCGCATCCACGGTCGGGCTGGCCGGCAAGATCGGAAATCCGGATCCGACCCTCACCTCGGTGTCGATCGTTCCCGATCGGGCGACCGTCGCACCGAACGCGCCCGTCGTCTTCACCGTCCGTGCCACGCAGGTCGGGACCGGGCAGCCCGTCACCGGCCAGCGGGTCCGGATCGCGGTGGCGAACGGACCGCAGTGGACCACCACCGCCCAGCTGCAGACCGACGGAAGCGGAATCGCGAAGATCGCCACACGTCTGCTGTCCACCACGACGTTGACGGCGGTGTTCGACGGCACCAACGCCCTGCGTCCCTCGCTGGCCGGCGCGACCACCGTGACGGTGAAGAGCCCGACGACATCCGGCTCGGCATCCGGCTCGTCGTCGGCTTCGTCGGCAACTCCCACGGTCATCCCGGGCAGCTCCATCGGCCAGAAGATCGTCTACCTCGCCTCGCTGCAGAAGGGCAAGCCCTACGTCTACGGCGCGGCCGGCCCCAACGCCTTCGACTGCTCGGGTTACGCGCAGTATGTGTTCAAACAACTCGGCCGTTATCTCCCCCGGACCGCGCAGCAGCAGTTCGACGCCTCCATCCGGATCCCCAAGGCGGCCAAACAGCCCGGCGACCTGATCTTCTTCGGCTCACCGGACAACATCACACACATGGGCATCTACGCCGGCAACGGCTACATGTGGGCCGCTCCCCAGACCGGGCGGACCATCAACCTCCAGCCCATCTACACCAGCACCTACTGGGTGGGACGCTTCCTGTAGAGCACGGATGACCGCCGCCCGTCGTCTAATCTTCTCCCTGTGCGGTGGGCGGCTTCACCGTCCTCGTGTCCCGAGGAGAGGAGGTGCCTGGCGTGTCCGCTGCGGTGACCCCCTCCGACCGGGTGCTCACGATCCCGAACCTGCTCTCCGCCCTGCGGCTGGCCGGGGTCCCCGTCTTCCTGTGGCTGGCGCTGGGACCCCATGCCGACGGAGCGGCGTTGGGCATCCTCGCCTTTGCCGGCGTCAGCGACTATCTCGACGGCAAGCTCGCTCGGGCGCTGGGTCAGACCAGCCGGCTGGGCACCCTGCTCGACCCGCTCGCTGACCGCCTCTACATTTTTGCGACGATCGTCGCTCTGACGCTGCGCGACATCGTCCCCTGGTGGTTCGCGGCACTGCTCGTCGGCCGGGACGTCCTGCTCGCGGGCTTTGTACCGGTACTGCGGCGGTTGGGTTACGGTTCGGCGCTTCCTGTGCATTACCTGGGTAAGGCCGCGACCTTCAACCTTCTCTACGCCTTCCCGTTGTTGCTGCTCTCGGCCGGCGACAACTGGCTTGCCACTGTTTGCCGTCCGTTCGGGTGGGCGTTCGCCATCTGGGGTACGGCCCTGTACTGGTGGTCGGGAATCCTTTATGGAGTACAGCTGCGCCGGCTGGTGCGGTCGGGACGCGACACCGATCGGCCGGTTTGTCCCCGAGGGGATCCCGGGCACGCGGAAGCCGGCCGCATGGACGCGATGGACGCGGAGGTGGGTCGGTGAGAGCCGTCGTCATGGCCGGCGGGGAGGGGACACGCCTGCGTCCGATGACGGCCAACCAGCCCAAACCGCTGCTTCCCGTCGTCAACCGGCCGATCATGGAACATGTGCTGCGGCTGCTGCGGCGGCACGGGGTCGACGAGACCGTGGTCACACTGCAGTTCCTCGCAGCCCACGTCCGCGCGTACTTCGGTGACGGCGACGAGCTGGGCATGCACCTGTCGTACGCGACCGAGACCACCCCGCTGGGGACCGCCGGCAGCGTCAAGAACGCCCAGGACGCGTTGCGCCACGACCCCTTTCTGGTGATCAGCGGTGATGCACTCACCGACATCGACCTGACCGCTCTGATGGCCTACCACCGCAAGCGTGGCGCGCTCGTCACCGTCGCGCTCAAGTCCGTCCCGAACCCCCTGGAGTTCGGGATCGTCATCACCTCCGACGACGGCCGGATCGCCCGGTTCCTGGAGAAGCCAACGTGGGGGCAGGTGTTCTCCGACACGGTCAACACCGGCATCTACGTCATGGAACCGGAGGTCCTCGACCACGTCCCCGCGGGCGAGCCGGTGGACTGGTCCGGTGAGGTGTTCCCGAAGCTCGTCGCCGCCGGGGCGCCGGTCTTCGGTCACGTCGTCGCCGGTTACTGGGAGGACGTCGGCACCATCGACAGCTTCCTGCGGGTCCAGGCCGACGTGCTCGACGGCAAGGTCGACGTGGAGATCGGCGGCTTCGAGGTCTCGCCGGGGGTGTGGGTCGGCCGGGATGCCGACGTCCACCCCGAAGCGGTGCTCACCGGCCCGCTGGTCGTCGGTGACTACACCAAGATCGAGGCCGGCGCCGAGCTGCGTGAGTTCACTGTGATCGGCAGTAACGTCGTGGTCAAACCCGGCGCCTTCCTGCACCGGGCGGTGGTCCAGGACAACGCGCAGATCGGGCCGCAGACGAACCTGCGTGGCTGCGTGATCGGCAAGAGCACCGATGTGCTGCGGGCCGCGCGGATCGAGGAGGGCGCGGTCATCGGTGACGAATGCGTGATCGAGGAGGAGGCGTTCGTCTCCCACGACGTCAAGGTCTACCCGTTCAAGACGATCGAGGCCGGAGCGGTTGTCAACACCAGCGTCATCTGGGAGTCCCGGGGGCAGCGCTCGCTGTTCGGTCCCCGGGGGGTTTCGGGGCTGGTCAACGTCGAGATCACACCGGAGCTGGTGGTCCGTCTCGGCAGCGCATACGCCACGACCCTGCGCAAGGGATCGACGGTGACCACCGCCAGGGACGGTTCCCGGGCCGCCCGGGCGCTCAAGCGTGCGGTGACCAGCGCACTCACCGCGAGCGCGATCGACGTGCGGGATCTGGAAGTCGCGCCGATGCCGCTGGTGCGTTTCGACGTCCGTTCCTCCGACGCCGCCGGTGGCGTCGTCATTCGCGAGACCGAGGGTGACGCCGAACGCGTCGACATCATCTTCCTGGATTCCGAGGGAAGCGACCTTTCCTCCGCCGTCCAGCGCAAGCTCGACCGGGTCGTCAGCCGCCAGGAGTTCCGGCGGGCGTTTCCCGACGAGATCGGGGAGCTGCGTTTCCCGGCCCGCACGGCTGGCAGCTATGCCCGGGACCTGCTGGACCGGGTGGATACCTCCGGTCTGTCCGAAGCCGATCTGAAGATCGTGATTGACGCGGCCGGGGGAGCGGTGTCGCTGGTCCTGCCGACGCTGCTGGGACATCTCGGCGTGGACGCGCTCACCGTCAACGGCCGACTGGACGAGACCTTCCCAGCCGGGCCGCCCGGCGCCCGCCAGCGCACGCTGGACCGTCTCGGCGAGCTGGTGGCCAGCTCCCGGGCCGCGTTCGGGGTCCGGTTCGACCATACCGGTGAACGGATCACGATCGTGGACGAGCGTGGCGACCTGATCGACGACGAGCGGGCGCTGCTGGTCTTTCTCGATCTTGTCGCCTCCGAGAACCGGGGAGCCGAGGTCGCGCTGCCGGTGACGACCACGCGGGTCGCCGACCAGGTGACCCGCTTTCACGGACTGACGGTGCGGCGGACGTCGCTGTCGGCCGCTGACCTGACGCGGGCCGCGGGTGAGGCGAACGTCGTCTTCGCCGCGGACGGCCGCGGGGGATTCGTCGTTCCCGAGTTCGCCCCCGCGATCGACGGCGTGGCCGCGTTCGTCAAGCTGGCCGCACTGGTTGCCCGGACCCGGCTGCCCCTGAGCGCCATCGACGCGCGTATTCCGGCCGTGTCAGTGTTGCGCCGATCCGTGGCGACGCCGTGGGCGGCAAAGGGGACGGTGATGCGCCGGGTCGTGGAATCGGTCGATCCCGACGGAGGATGCACGATCGACACCACGGACGGCGTCCGGGTGGTACAGCCGGACGGCTCCTGGGTGCTGGTGCTACCCGATCCGGCCGAAGCCGTCACCCACCTGTGGGCCGAGGGATGTGCCACCACCGACGCCGGTCAGCTCCTGCAACGCTGGGGCGCCGTCGTCGCGGCCTTCCCCACCACTCCCCCCACATAGTCGGCCCCCCACATAGTCGTTTCGCGACGACACGGGGACCCCTGCCTCTGTGGTTGGTGCCCACCTTTGGCTTGGTGATCACCTGGTAGTGATCGTCAAGGGATTCATCCGCAGGTGGGGTTGCTTCGCGACGATGTGCCGGATCCCGGCGTCCTGGGTGAGTGTGCTGAGGTGCGGCATTGCGGCGGCTTGCGATGCCCCGCTACGCTCGGCCCGCCGGGTAGCTGGTCGGCCTGTACGGTCGAACCTGGGCTGAAGCCGGGCCGGATATGAGCCCGGATATGGGCCGACGGTGGGGCGATCGTTGTTCGTCGCGTCGCCGGAGGCCTTGAGGAGTGTCGGAGCCGACGGTGGGGCGATCGTTGTTCGTCGCGTCGCCGGAGGCCTTGAGGAGCATCGGAGGCAATCCCCCGTGTACCCGGAGGACCTGAAGTACACCAAGGAGCACGAGTGGATCCGGGTGAACGATGCCACCGTGCGGGTGGGAATCACCTCCTACGCTCAGGAGGCCCTCGGTGACATCGTCTTCGTGACTTTGCCGGCGGTGGGGGAACGGGTGCAGGCCGGCCAGCCGTTCGGAGAGGTGGAGTCGACCAAGAGCGTCTCCGATGTCTACGCTCCGCTCTCAGGGGAGGTGATCGCCCGCAACGAGGTGCTCGACAGCACTCCCGAGCTGGTCAACTCCGATCCCTACGGTGAAGGCTGGCTCGTCGAACTGGCCGTCGACGACACTTCCGCGACCGTGTCACTGCTGGACGCCGCTGCGTACGCCCAGCACGTGAAGGCGTAGTAAAGATCTACGGAATATCTACGGAGCATCCACGGAATGCCGCCAACCGTTTACGTTGACGCTACGGACGCCACGCCGGAATAGCTCTCCCGCTCCCCTTTTCGCGGCTGTGCGCCTGATGCACTAGCCTCGTTGTGCGCCGGGAAAGCGATACGAGGCCAGGATGTCACGGTCGGTGTTGTCTGTTCCGGTCGTCTTGGGGCCGTTACCAGATGAGTAGGGGCCCTGAGGAGGAAGTGAACGTTTTCGCCACCCCAGGCGAGGTGGCCCGAGCGGCCGGCCAACCGCGTCCGCGGCAGTCCGGCAGGAAGCAGACGCGACCGTGTTCTGCACGAGGTGCGGACAGCAGAACCCGACCGATGCCCTGTACTGCGCACGGTGCGGGTCTCCACTGGTACGTCCAGGTGAGCCCATCGCGCCGGAACGGCCTGCCGAACAGACTTCCACGCTCAACCTCGCCGCCGCCCTGTCGGGCATCGAGGGCGACCATGTCGACGAGTCGACCGAGCGGGACGCGGTTGCCGCGGTCGACGCGTTGCCGCCCGGCTCCGGCCTGCTCGTGGTCAAACGTGGGCCCAACGCGGGCAGCCGCTTCCTGCTGGACGCCGATCTGACCACCGCCGGCCGTCATCCGGAGAGCGACATCTTCCTCGATGACGTGACCGTCTCGCGCCGTCACGCCGAGTTCCACCGGTCGCCGTACACCAAGGGCTTTGCGGTGCGTGACGTCGGTAGCCTGAACGGGACCTACCTCAACCGTGAGCGGATTGACTCCGCCGAGTTGTCCAGCGGTGACGAGGTGCAGATCGGCAAGTTCCGGCTGGTGTTCCTGACCGGGCCGATGATCTCGACGGGTGGCGGGGGCCCGCAGTGAGCCGGGGATTCCACCGATGAGCGCCGGTCGCGCCGCGGCCGGTTCGGTGTCTGCTGCGGCCCCGGCGTCACGGGGCCGGGTGGGTGCTTCCACCGCGAAGACCCTGACCATCGGCGAGGTTCTCGACCAGCTGCGGCTGGACTATCCCGACGTGACACTGTCCAAGATCCGCTATCTGGAGGCGGAGGGGCTCGTCGTCCCCGCCCGCACGAGCGCGAACTATCGCAAGTACTCCTCTGACGATGTCGCGCGGTTGCGCTACGTCCTCGGGGCGCAACGGGAGCGTTTCCTGCCGCTCAGAGTGATCAAGGAGGAGCTGGACTCCCTCGACCGCGGGCTGCTCCCACGGGAGCGTCTCGGACCGCGTCCGGTGGCGCCACCATCGCCTGGCGCCCTCGACGTCCTGCTCGACAGCGGCGAGCAGGTGCGGATGTCGCGGCGGGAACTGCTCGCGGCGACCGGCGTCAGCGAGGAGGAGCTCGCCGAGCTTGAGCAGTACGGGCTGCTTGCGCCCCGTCCCGGGGGCAGCTATTTCGACGGGGACGCGCTGGCTGTCGCGCGGACGTTTGCCGCGCTGAGCGGCTTCGGCATCCAGCCCCGGCATCTGCGTCCGTCGCGGGTGGCCGCCGATCGGGAGGCCGGTCTCATCGAACAGGTGGCGGCGCCCCTGCGGGGGCAGCGTGACCCGTTCGGCGGAGGGCGGGCGGAGGAGGTCCTGGACGAGATCGCCGGGCTGCTCATACGGTTGCATGCGGCTTTGCTGCGGTCCCGGCTGCACACCGGGCCAGGCGCGTGACACTCCCGGCCGGGAACGGATGGACTGTTGCCTGTCGACTGTTGCCTGCGTGGGCCGACTCGTGCGTGGGCACCTATCGTTGAATGGGGTGGAAGGCCTGCACAGTGACCGATCTTGTCGGAAGCACCGGGCCGCTGACGAAGACCGGAGACCGGGATACTGTCAGCCGGTGGCGGTTTACAGGTTCCGGTCGGATCATCCCGTCCTGCCCACCTGTGCGAGGAGGTAGATCGGTGCATCGGCTGGACATCGTCGGCGTTCGTGTCGAGCTTCCGTCGAAGCAGCCGATCGTCCTGTTGAAGGAGGTCGGTGGTGAACGTTACCTGCCTATCTGGATAGGCGCGGTGGAAGCAACGGCCATCGCGTTCGCGCAGGAGGGCATCACGACCGCTCGCCCGATGACTCATGACCTGATGCGTGACGTGTTGCGTGCGCTGCAGACCGAACTCACCAGGGTGACCATCAACGACCTCCAGGACGGAGTGTTCTTCGCCACACTCGTGTTCGGTAACGGGGTCGAGGTCTCGGCCCGACCATCGGACGCCATCGCGTTGGCGATGCGGATGGGGGCGCCGGTGTACGGCGAGGAGTCGGTGCTCGCCGAGGCCGGGATCACCGTGCCGGAGGAGCAGGAACAGGAACAGGAAAGCGAGCTGGAGAAGTTCCGGGAGTTTCTTGACACGATCTCGCCGGAGGACTTCAACACACCGGGTTCCTAACGGGCCGACGGCAGCGCGATAATGATCTTTTTGTGCTGCCGGCGCCCCGGATCCCGAGCTGCCCGGGGACCAAAGGCGGCGTGATCATGGTTTTTCGCGCTGCCAGCGGCCCGAATCCCCGGGTCGTTAGCGGGATTCCAGCCGATTCGTGCGGTTCGTCGCCTGCTGTGGCCGTGTGCGGTTGTATCCTCACAAAGGCTTGATCTAGGAACATTGTGGGTCTGTCACGGGACACGCCACTCGTGATCATTGATGGGATCGCCCAGGGCTCTTACCGTCGAGTCGAGGCTTCGGTCGATCCTGCTGCCGGCAGGGGTATGACGGGCGGCCGGTGAGACGAGGCGGTTGGGTGAGCCCAGGGTGGTTGGCTGGCGGACGCGACGACGACAGCGATGATCGGATGGCGATGATCGGACAGGGTCAGCTCTTCCCGGACGATCTTCCTTTGCCGTCCGGTGACGATGTCGGCTATCGGGGGCCCACCGCGTGTGCGGCTGCGGGTATCACGTATCGGCAGCTCGACTACTGGGCCCGTACGGGTCTGGTTGTGCCGAGCGTACGCGGCGCCACTGGGTCGGGCAGCCAGCGGCTGTACTCCTTCCGGGACGTGCTGGTCCTGCGCGTCGTACGCAAGCTGCTGGAGGCCGGAGTCTCCCTGCAGAACATCCGCGCCGCCGCCGACTGCCTGCGGGTGCGCGGGATCGAGGACCTTGCGCAGGTCACACTGGTCAGTGACGGGTCGACCGTGTACGAGTGCACCTCTGACGACCAGGTCATCGATCTCGTCCAGGGTGGTCAGGGAGTTTTCGCGATCGCGGTCGGCCGGGCCGTCCAGGACATGCGCGGGCAGCTGTCCCAGCTACCGACGGAGCGCCCCGAACGCCCCGAACGCCCGGGACACACCGGGCAGGCGGCGGTCGGCCATCCCAGGGACGAGTTGGCCAACCGGCGTGGCCGACGCAGTTCGGCCTGACGGACACAGTTCGGCCTGGGCCGCCTCCGGTGGATGTCGGCCGTCCGGGCGCCGATGCGGGTGGTGATCCGCGCGATTAACAAGGGTCCGTGGCGGCGTAGTGCGTGGTGCCGTGCGGCGCGGCACAGTGCGGGTCGGACTGTCCGGGCGTGCGGTGCGCCTCGGCGGACAGGTGGTCGACCTGGAGAGTGGTGTGGTCGATGTGGTGGTTGTCGCGAAGCCAGGCGTGCACCCCGACCCGAACGGCGTGGCAGTCCGCCTCGGGGTGCACCAGGACGTGCGCGGACAGCGCCGGTTCACCGGAGGTGATCTGCCAGATGTGCAGGTCGTGAACTTCGCTGACGCCCGGTCGGCAGGCCATGGCGGCCCCTATGTCGTCCGGATCAAGCCCGTCGGGCGCGGCCTCGAGGAAGATCCGACCGGAGGCGTACAGGAGACCGGCGCCGGCTTTCAGCATGAGGGCGACGACGACGAGCGAGGCTATCGTGTCCGCGCGCCCCCAGCCGGTGACGAGGACGACCGCTCCCGCGACAATCGTGGCAACGAACGCGTAGAGGTCGTTGAGGATGTGCTGAAAGGCACCGTCGATGTTCAGGCTTGCCCGGTTGGCCCGGCTCATCGCCCAGGTCGCGGCGAGGTTGACAGCCACCCCGACGAGTGCGACGCCCAGGACGGGCCCGCCCGCCACATCACCGGGGGTGACCAGCCGCCCGATCGCCTCGAAGGTGAGCCAGCCGGCCAGCAGGAGCAGGGTGAGTCCGTTGACCTGGGCGGAGAGGATCTCCACCCGGCGCAGGCCGAACGTGTAGGCGCCGCCCGCCGGCCGTGCCGCGACCCGCAGAGCAGCCAGCGCCAGTACGATCGCCGCCGCGTCGGTGAGCATGTGGGCCGCATCCGACAGCAGCGCCAGGGAGTGCGCGAGCAGGCCGACGGCAACCTCCCCGACGAGGTAGACGAGGATGAGGCCGAGGGCGATTGTCAACCAGCGCCGGTCAGCGTCCACGGAAACGTCGTGCCCATGGCCGGCGTCCCGTCCATGGCTGTGATCCATTCCGCTATCCTCCGCCACCGGCCTTCCTTTCCCCGCTCTTCTTCCGCCTCGCTTTCCAACGTTACGTCCTTCGTCCCGGCTCCGTCATTTTATGCTGAAAATGGCTGCCGATATCGGATTCGTTGCTCCGGACAGCGGCGCTGTTTTCTTGCCGTCCGTTTCCACCGTCCTGGCAGGCGATTTCTCCGGGCGTCACGACCGAGGTGGCTTCCCGCCCGTGACGTGTCCGGGTGGGAGCGGTATCCGCGGTGGACATGGTTGCCGGTTCCATTGTTGTTTCCGGTGCCGTCGGTCGTACGCCGCAAGACCGGCCGGCCGGATCGCCGCGTTGCTTTTCCCGGATGCTCGGCGCGGCACTGCCGCCGGCCGTCCCCGCCATCCCTGGCTGGTCACCAGCCAGTCGGCCGCTGACCAGCCGGTTGCCGACTACTGTACGTAAGGGAGCCGGCTGGTCACCCCGCTGTTTCCAGACTGTCGGTTGCCTGCCGTACGATCGCGAACTGTGGCTGACAAACCCGCGGTACTCGCGCATGGCCTGCACAAGCGCTTCGGTGCGAGCGTCGCGCTCGCCGGTCTTGATCTCAGCGTGGCAACCGGGACCGTGCATGCGGTCCTCGGTCCGAACGGCGCGGGCAAGACGACTGCCGTGAGAATTCTCACCACCTTGTTGCGCGCCGATTCCGGACATGCCGAAGTCCTGGGTCTTGACGTCAGCCGGCGCGCGGACGAGCTGCGGTCACGAATCGGGCTCACCGGTCAGTACGCCGCCGTCGACGAACGGCTCACCGGCCAGGAGAACCTGGAGATGTTCGGCCGGCTCTACCGGCTGCCGGTCGTTTCGGCACGGACCCGCGCCGAAACCCTGCTGGAACGCTTCGACCTCACCGATGCCGCCCGTCGTCAGGCCGGCACCTATTCCGGTGGTATGCGCCGGCGCCTCGACCTGGCCGCCAGTCTGATTCTCGCGCCGCCCATGCTGTTTCTCGACGAACCCACGACCGGGCTCGACCCGCGCAGCCGGATCCGGATGTGGGAAGTCATCGAGGACCTCGTTCGGGAGGGCACAACCGTCCTGCTGACGACGCAGTATCTGGAGGAGGCCGATCAGCTGGCCCGGCGCATCTCGGTGATCGACGGTGGCCGGGTCATCGCCGAGGGCACCGCCGACGACCTGAAATCGCAGGTGAGTGGGGACCGCCTCGACATCGTGATCGCTCGTGGCGGGGACGTCGACGCCGCGCGCGGTGTGCTGGCGCGTTTCGCCTCCGGCGAGGTGACGGTCGACGTCAACCAGCGGCGTCTGAGCGCACCGATGAACCGCGGTGCCGGCGTGCTGCCGGATCTGATCCGCGGTGTCGACGAGGTGGGCGTGACTCTCGAGGACATCGCGTTGCATCGGCCCACCCTCGACGATGTCTTCCTGGCACTCACCGGCCATCACGCGCGAGACGAAGCCGTGCCCACGAACCCGGACGAGACCATCACCGAGGAGCTGGTGACAACGTGAGCACTATCAGCGGCAGCGCTGCCGCCGTTGCGGTACGGCCACTCGAGGGCCGCAGCCGGGTTGTCTGGTCGCTGCTGGACGCCTGGGTCATCTGCCGGCGCAACCTGATCCAGGTCCGGCGGGTACCCGAACTGCTGGTGTTCTCCACGATCCAGCCGGTGATGTTCGTATTGCTGTTCGTCTACGTGTTCGGCGGCGCGATCAACGTCGGGCCCGGGGTGGACTACGTGGACTTCCTGATGCCCGGGATCTTCATCCAGACGGTGATCTTCGGCAGCATGATGACGGGTGTGGGTCTGGCCGAGGACCGCCACCGCGGCCTGATCGACCGGTTCCGCTCGCTACCGATGTCGCGAGGCGCGCTGCTGGCCGGTCGGACCCTGTCGGACCTGGTACGCAACGCGTTCGTAGTTGTGATCATGTTGCTGGTCGGGATCGCGGTCGGCTTCCGCTTCGGCGACACGACCGTGATCGCGGCGTTGGTCGGATTCGCGCTCGTGCTGCTGTTCGCCTATGCCTTCTCCTGGGTGTCGGCGGTGATCGGACTGTCGGTGCACAACGCGGAGGCGGCGCAGTCGGCCGGGTTCATCTGGGTCTTCCCGCTGACCTTCGCCAGCTCCGCGTTCGTTCCGGTCAGCTCGATGCCGGGCTGGTTGCAGGCCTTCGCCGAGCATCAGCCGATCACCGTGACGATCGACGCGACACGGGCGCTGTTCCTCGGTGGTCCGGTCGCCTCCACACTGGCCCAGTCGTTGGCGTGGTGTGTCGGGCTGCTTGCGATCTTCGTGCCGTGGTGTATCAGCGCCTACCGGCGGTCCACCAGCAGCTGACCCGCCGGCTGGCGTCACCTGCTTGGTCAATTGGTCGACCAGCCAGGCAGGTGGTCACGGCAGATGCTGGACCGGACATACTTGGTCCGGGGACGATGCACGGATGCCCCCGTCCGGTAGCGTCACATCCGCGGAAACCATCGGAGTCAGGGAAAACCCCGCCTTGACCGGATCTTGCCGTTAGGTTGGTGCTCCGTCGTGGCATCAGTTTGATCGCGGGGAGGTCGCGGTGTCGGGCACTCGGCGGGTCCGGACACTCGTCACCGGCATCCAGACGTGCCTGGGCGAGGCGCTGAGCCTTGCCGATCAACTGGACGCGTTGGCCGACCAGGCCGAGCTGCCCGGCTCGCCAGGGTCGGCGCCTGCGGGCCGGGTCCGCCCGCCCGGCCGACGTGACCTTTCCGAGGACGCCTGGCACGCCGTCCCCGGCACCGCCGACGAGCAGCTACCGGCCGCGATCGGCATGGCCGCCGCGATCGCCCGTGAGCAGGCGCCGGACTTTGCCGGAGCACCCTGGCCGTCACCGCTGTGGACGTCACTGGGACGGGCCGGCCGTGCGTTGCCGGAGGCCCGCATCCTCGAGTCACCGCAGGGCCGGGACCGTCCGCGTCCGCGGACAGCGGCCGAGCGTCCCTACCGGCCGGGGCTGTGGCGGGTGGGCAGGGTGTTCGTCCCGCCGCTGCTGCCCGGCGGGGACGCCGCCGAGGTGCCACTGGCCGTCAGCCTTCTCGACGGGAGCAACCTGCGGATCGTGGTGGATCGCGATCGCCGTGCCGAGGGTGTCGGTGTTGTGCGTGGCCTGCTCACCCGCGTTCTCGCGGCAGCGCCGCCAGGATCGGTCCGGGTCACCGTGTACGACCCCTACGAGCTGGGCGCCGGGCTCGCCGGCTTCGCTCCGCTGCGGGCTGCCGGTGTGGTAAGCCCCACCCTGACCACCCGGACCCGGCTGGAGGGCGTCCTGGGGGAGCTGTCCGCGGACGTCGGTCGCATCACCGTCGACCGGCTGGGCGGACGGTTCGCCTCCCTGCGGGAACGGGAGGCTGCCGGTCTGCCCCGGGCCGAGCCGTGGCGGCTGCTGGTGCTGCTGGCCTGGCCGTCGCTTGCCGACGACGCCGCGCGGGCGCTGGAAGCGATCACCGCGCAGGGTCCGGCGTGCGGAGTGCACGTGATCGCGTTGGTGGAGGAGGGCGGTACGGTCGCCGTCGCCCGGGCGGGGCACGACACGCTGACCAACGCCGAGACTCTGCGTGCAACCGGATCCGCCGAGGATTCCACCGGCATGGATCTTCCCGCTGGTGCCCGGAGCATTCCCGGGGGCAATCCGGCTTCCGCAGACATTCCGGCGACCTGGCGGTGTTCGCTGTCCGGGCCGCTGGAATGCGAACTGGACGACCCGCCACCGCCTGAGCTGGTGGCCGCGGTCGCCGAGTCCGTCGCAGCCGCGACAGCCGTCGAAGCCGCTCGGCCACCGGACGCCCGGGCGCTCCTTCCCGACACGTTGTGGAGCTTCGACGCAGCCGGCGGTCTGAGTGTTCCGGTGGCGTTCGGACCGGACGGCCCGGTGACTCTCCGTTTCAACGACGACACCGTCCATGCGCTCGTGGGCGGGCAGGCGGGCTCGGGCAAGTCGACGTTGCTGCTCGACGTGGTGTATGGGCTGGCTGCCCGCTACGCCCCGGACCAGTTGCGGTTCCACCTGCTCGACTTCAAGGAGGGCCTGGAGTTCGCCCAGTTCGCACCCCGCGGTGACGACCCGTTCGTCCTGCCGCACGCGGACACCATCGGGATGGACAGCGACCGGGAGTTCGGCGTCGCCGTGCTGCGCCATGTCCGCGCCCAGATGCAGCGTCGCGCCCTGGCCATGCGTGCCGTTGGAGCCCGGGACCTGCGTGGGCTGCGGGTCGCGCGCGGCAGCGCCGGATGGCCGCGGATCATGGTGGTGATCGACGAGTTCCAGGTGATGCTCACCCCGCTCGACGCGGTGTCGCGGGAGGCGGTCTCCCACCTGGAGGTGCTTGCCCGCCAGGGGCGCGCCTACGGCATCCATCTGCTGCTGGCCAGCCAGACGCTGTCGGGGATCGACGCCCTGGACGCCACGGCCGGCAAGCGTGGTTCGATTTTCGGTCAGTTCGCCCTGCGGATCGCGCTGCGCACCTCGATCTCGGAGTCCCGGGTGTTGCTGTCGACCACCAACGAGGCGGCGGGAGCGCTTGCGGGCGTGGGGGAGGCCATCGTCAACCGGCGTAACGGCCATCCGGCCGGCAACGAACTCGTACGGGTGGCCTATCCCGACTCGGCGGTGCTCGCGACGCTGCGCGCGAGCCTTGCGCGGGCGAGCGCGGCCGGCGTGCCGGGCATGGGAGCACCCCGGGTCTTCGTCGGCCACGCACCGGCGGTCCTGGACGACAATCGGCTCTACCGGTCGCTTGCGGGCACGCCCATCCCGGTCGAACATGCCGAGCGCGACGGCGGGGGCGGCATCGAGACCGGCACCGCCGACGTGGGAGCCATCGAGGCCGGCGCGACCGAAGACGGCACCGCGGTCGGCGAGGACACCGGCGCGGTGGCCGAGCCGCTGGCACTGGTGGGGGTTCCCCTCGACCTGCATCCGGCTGCTGTGGGCGTGCGGCTGTCCCCACTGCCAGGACGTAACCTCGCGGTGCTCGGACCACTGCGTCGGGAGGCGGTCGGAGCGCTGCAGGCGGCCGTGGTGAGCATCGCAGGCCAGGCCGCACCGGGCGGCGTGCAGGTCGACATCGTCGCGGTCACCGCTGAGACCACCCAGGCGGCCGAGGTGCTCGCCGAACGGGTCCGTGCCTTCGGGCAGCCTGCCCAGGTCCATCCGCCGGCAGCGCTGCGCCGGGTGCTGCGGGAGACCAGTGACGAGGTACGGATTCGGGAGGAGTCCTCCCTGGCCTTCGCGACCGGCGAGCCGGTGTCCGGCGATCGGCTGCCCGGTGACCGGGCAGCCGGCGGGCCCATGCGGCTGCTCGTCCTGTTCGCCGCCGACGCGGGACGGGCCGTCCTGGAGGCCAAGGAGCAGCCCGCCCGCCGCTCGGGTCTGGACGATCTGCGTTTCGTGACCCGTCGGGGCCCTGGCCAGCGGGTGCACCTGCTGGGCTGGTGGCGCGGTCCGGGCCGGTTGCTCGACGATCTCGGCCCGATGCACCGCGACGACGTGGGGGCGTGGGTCGCGGTCGGCGTGCCCGCGGGTGATCTGTTCAGCCTCGCGGGCAACCGGTCGGTCACCGCCGGGACGAGCCCGAACCGGGCGGTCCTGTTCGACCGGCACGGGCATGCGGAGGCACGCACGATCGTCCCGTTCTCGCCGCTGCGTGGGCAGCCCGGGGCTTCCGGATCGCTGGAGGGCCAACGGCGGAGCGATCATGCTTTTTCCGCGCCCGGGGTCCGGGGGGACACCGCGGGTATCCGTCCTGTGGATCACCGGAAAGGGCTGCCGGAGTGACCGGGCCGGCTGGACGAGTCGACGACAACGGCGCCGGCAGCCGTCCCACACCGCCGGTCGCCGGGGTGGCGATCGAGTCCGGAATCGGTGCGTCCGCAACCCACGAGGCGAGAATCATGGTTGACGTGCCCGACCAGCCGGGTGGATCCCTCGCTGTACCGGATGCTGATCCACAGCGTCGGGTCGATGCCCTACACGACCCCGATCTCGACGACCCGCTGATCGCGGCTGTGCGTTATCGGACGTTGCTCGCAGAGCTCAACCAGGCCAGGAGCAAGGTGGCGGACCGGGTGCTCGCCGGCCAGGAGCGGCGTGCCGCGCTCGCGCGGGCGCACCGGGAATCGGCGGAGGCGATCCGTTCCAAGGTTGAAGAGGTCTGGCGGATGGTGGCCGAACCGCTCGCGCATCACGGGATCAGCACCCTCGATCAGCTCCGGCCGCCGCCGTCGGACCAGGCCGATCACAACGTACCCGCCGTCGCCAGACCCGATCACGCCGTATTCGATCATGACATACCCGTCGTCGCCAGACCCGAGCGCGGTGGACGGCCGATCGCCCGGGCACAGCACCGTCGCGGTGAGCCGGGCCGGACGCGGACGACCGGCGCCGTGCCGCAGCGACGGACGCGTACCAGGCAGACCCCGGCCGGGGCAGTCGCTTCCGGCGCTGGTGCGGCAGTCCCGTTCGAGCCGTCCGAGGCGCCGGGGCGCGCCCACGAACTGTGTCTCACCGCGATGGGGCACGCCGCCGAGTTGCGAGCGGTCACGCGGGCCGGTTCGAGCGCCTCGACCGCGATCGTCATCGGCCTGGGCTGCCTGCTGGCGGCCGGCGGCGTGACCGTGTTGCGGGTGTTGCTCGGGGTCGAGGCGCTACCATCCCTTACCGGCGCCGCCGTTGTCGCCGCCGTCTGCGTGACGGCTCTGACCGACGCGGGGCGGGCGGAGGTTGCCCGTGCGGCGCTGCTCGGGGCCGGTACGGCAGGCGCCGCGGTGTTGGCGACCGTGCGGGTCGTGTCCCTGGACCCGACCGACGTGATTGCTTCGCTCGCCGCGCTGGTGCTGGCGGTCCGGTTCGGGCTCGGGGTCGGTGCACCGCGACGTCCGCAGCGGAAGTGAACCGGCCACCGGGTGTCCAGGGCATGACCCCCCACGTGGGATACAAGAGCGGATGTGACGGAAGAAGGGCAGGACCTCCGTGACGAGCACCATCGCCGACGTCAAGTCCCAGCTTGGTGAGGCGTTCAGGCGTACCGACGAGGTCACCGGTCAGCTGGACGGCGCGCTGACCATGATCGAAGAAGCGCAGGCCATCGTTCTGGCGGCGACCGACGGCAGCGCGCACCGCGCCGTGGAGCAGCTGACCAGCGCCTTGGTGGAGACCCGGGAGCGCATCCAGGACTCGTTGGCAGCACTCGGATCGGCGGTTCAGGAAGTTCGCGACTACAGCGACGGCCTGTAGATCGTCCACGGCCGACCGCCTCCGCACGGCCGGCCGTGGATTCTGGTGTCCGTGCCGGCCTGGGCGATCGGCCCGACCGCGACCGCTCCGCGCGGTGGGGTGGGGTGGGGTGGGGTGGGGGTGAGTTGGTACGCGAGGCTGCCGGCGTGCACCGTCAGCGTGACGATGTCGCCCGGCGTGATTGGCCCAGTGAGGCGCGGCAGCGTGATCCGTGTGGACCAGCCCTTGTCACACGGGCGTTTGCCGCCCTTTGGCCCCTGGACACAGGTGGTGGTGCCGACTGGTGGCCGGTCCATCGGCTTGCCCGCGCCGCTCGTCAGGTACGAGACGAACGTGTCGAACGACTGCGACCCGTCGCAGTTGTGCGTCACCAGGTAGGCCATCGGCGACACCTGGCCGACGACCTTGAACGACCGGGTGAACACGTAGAAGCACGAGTCAGCCGGCCAGGTGTTGGCGGTGACGCAGTCTTTGTCCATCCGCCACGCCTTGATCTTGTCTCCGGTGGCCGGGCCGGATCCAGCCTCGCGAAGGCGCGTCGATCATGTGCGCGGCGTAACCTCCAACGGTTTGTCCCGCTCCCCCTGTTCAGGGTGGACCTCACCGGCGCCTCGCTGGACGGGGCGAACCTCACCAGCACGGCGGGGCTGACGCAAGCGCAGATCGATGCCGCCCAGGGGGACGCAGACACGCGGCTGCCGGACGGGCTGACCAGGCCGGCAGCA
>NZ_CAAAFO010000076.1:52301-58381 GCF_900634715.1 Candidatus Protofrankia californiensis
ACGACTACGCCGCCGACGCCGGCATCACCGACCCGCTCCCCGGCACTGTGCTGCCCGAGCTGGTCGCCTGGGTGCCGGCCGCGGGCCTGTCCCACCGTCTCGGCCCGATCCCCGAAGACGCGTGGCGGCGCGTCGACCAGATCCTGCGCCGCATCCTGGGCCACTGATCGACAGAATCTGATCGTGTTGAGCTAACGATCGATCGACCGTCATGATCAGTTGTGATCGCACCGGAACGCTGACCGGACTCCTCCATGGGTGTCGTCGTCCGTGGCCGTGGGTTCCCTCGCCTGTGGATGGGCCTCGTCGTCCGCCGCAGGGCCGTTGAGGATCAGTTGGGGACCAACCGGACATACCCGGCCCGTGTATGGGTGAATGCCGGCAAGAGGTATATATTTTCCGTGAGCGGCTGCCCGCTGTCGGTTGTCGACGTGTCACAGGTGAAGGTCCGGGTAACAAGTCCGCATGTTCCCTGCAACCCGATGCATCCCTTAGCGGGCCTTACTAAAGTCCGAATCATCCAGAAAGACCGAAGGTGAAGCGATCATGTTTTCGTCGCGCAGTCGGAGGTCCGCAGGAACGTTAGCGCGTGGAAGCTCACGGGCCCGACGGCGATCCGGTGCCACTGCCATGTGCGACTAGAGGGTCAGGGATGGCGCGATTATGGTTTTTCCGCGCCACCGAGGCCCCCTCCGTGGATCACTAAGGAGGCCCCACCACCGTGCCGGCTACCGCCATGCTCAACCTGCCGCTGGTACTGCTGTCCAACCGCGGCCCGGCGAGCTTCGACCGTGATGCTTCCGGACGCACCGTTACCCGTGGGGCGGGGGGGCTGGTGTCAGCCCTGTCCGGCCTTGCCGAACACCTTGACGACGCCGTCTGGGTGTGCGGGGCGTCGACCGAAGAGGACGCCGTGGTCGCCAGCGAAGCGCAGGGCAGTTCGATCCTCGTCCAGACCTCTCCATACCCCCATGTCGTCGAGGACGAACCCGACGGCCCCTCGATCCGGGTCCGGCTGGTCACCACCGACCCGGCTGCCTACGCGGACTTCTACAGCGTCTGGTCGAACCCGATCCTGTGGTTCGTCCAGCACGGGCTCTACGGCCGGGCGCTGTCGCCCGTCATCACCCAGGCCGAGCACGACGCGTTCGACAACGGCTACGCGGCGGTCAACCGCGTGTATGCGGACGCGGTCGTGGACGAGGTCCGCGCCCGCGGCGGCAAGGTACTGGTCCTGTTGCAGGACTACCACTTCTACCTGGTGGCCGAGCGGGTCCGCGAGCTGTGCCCGGACGTCGTGCTCACCCACTTCATACACATCCCATGGCCGAGCCCGGACGAGTGGCGGGTGCTGCCGGCCGGCATCCGCGAACGGCTGCTTCAGGGTCTGCTGGGCAGCGACGTCGTCGGATTCCACACCCGGCGCTACGCGCGTCACTTCGTCCTGTGCGCCCAGGAGCTGCTCGGCCTGGAGGTCGACCTGGACAACCTGCTGGTGCATGTTGGTGACCGGATTGTCCGGGCTCGCTACTACCCGATCTCCGTGGACACGGGCGCTCTGGAGGCGACGCTTGGTACCGAGGAGGTCGCCGGACACGTTGCCATGCTGCGTTACGGCTTCCTCGACGGGGACCGGCGGCTCATCCTGCGGGTGGACCGCACCGATCCGAGCAAGAACGTCGTGCGTGGATTCCTGGCCTTCGGCACGCTGCTCGACCAGCATCCGGAACTCGTCGGGAAGGTGAGCTTTCTCGCCCTGCTCCAGCCGAGCCGTACCGACGTGCCCGAGTACGCCGACTACATCGCGCTGATCGGTGCGGTGGTTGCGGAGATCAACGCCCGGCATACCAAGGACGGCCAGCAGCCCATCGACCTGCGGATGGTCGAGGACTTCGCGCTTGCCGTAGCCGCTTACTCGATCTGTGATGTGATCATGGTTAACGCCCTGGCGGACGGCATGAATCTCGTGACCAAGGAGGTTGCGGTGGTCAACCGCCGTGGCGGTGTGCTGGCTTTGTCGGAGACCGCCGGAGTCTACGAGGAGCTCGGGGAGTACGCGGTCGCACTGCATCCCTTCGACGTCCAGCAGATGGCGGACGCCCTGTACGAGGCTCTGACCATGCCGCTGGAAGAGCGGCAACGGCGGCTGGCCGCGGCGGCCGAACAGGTACGCACGCACGACGTGGGGCGCTGGCTCAGCGACCAGTTGGACGACCTCTCCCAGCTCGCCGGCTACCTCTGACCGTCACGCCGCCGGCGGGATTCTGCCGTGGTTCACGGGTAGTCTCAAACGGCGGTGGCGGTTACCGCTCAGTGCTCGGGGATATAGGCCCTCCGGCAGCGCGAAAGGATCATGATCGCGCTGCCTCCGGCCCTCTGGTTGGCTGGTTATTGATTGGATGGGGAGCGGACGTGGCGAGTTCCGGCGGTCACCACAAGGCGAACAAGGGTTCGTGGACCGCGGTTTTTCTGATCATCGCGGGGTTCACGATCGGTGTCTTCGCCCTCATCCTGGATTCGGTGCCCCTGTGGATCGGAACCGGTGTGGCCCTGATCGTCGGCATGATCACCGCTGTGACCTCCCAGATCATGGAACAGGCATACTGAGCCCCGATCGCGGGAAACATGATCACGCCTGCCTGGGTGGACCGGGCAGGCGTCGCCACAGCCCATGGTGATCCTGCAGCGCGCAGCGGCAGGACGTACCGTCTTCCGTCGCTGTGACGACCGTCTCTTACCGGTCGCGTCAGTGACTGCTGGAGCCGGCCAGTGAGCGTGGGGTGACGAACGAGACCAGCCGGGTCGTGCTTGGCCCCAGTTCCGCCCAGCGGCCCACAGCCAGATCTTCCACGGCCAGTGCCGCAGTGGGGAACGTGGGCAGGCGTGAGCGCTCACCGACCGGGAGCAGACCGGCGGCAAGGGCGTGGATACCCGGGTTGTGACCGACCAGCAGGACGGTGGGGACGCCGTCATCCAGTTCCCGGAGGCGGTCGAGCAGGTCCGACACGTCGGCGAGATAAAGCCGATCCTCGGTCAGCACCGGGACGGACGCCGGGAGCGCCCCGGCAATCTGCTCGACGGTTTCGCGGGTCCTACGAGCGGAGGAGCACAGAACCAGATCGGGGGCGAGTCGATCGGCTGTCAGGTGTTCGGCGATGAGGCGACAGGAGGCCCGGCCGCGCGGTGACAGCGGGCGGTCGGCGTCCGGCGTGGCACCGTCGGCCCAGTCGGACTTGCCGTGACGCAGCAGCAACAGGCGACGTGGTGGCCTCACCGGGCGACCTGTGGGAGAGCAGCAGACACCCGGACGCCGCGATCGGGCGCGGGACGAGGCGACACGCAACTCCTCCTCGGACGGCGACGACACGCAGCCTGCCCATCTCGGACCGGGGCGTCAATGGTTCTTTTCTACGCCCGCCGCGGGCCGCCTGCCTCATCCGGTGGCGCCTCACCGGCATGGGAAGCCTCACTCACCCGCGTGGGAAGTCCCATCCGGTGGTGCTGTGCCGGTCATCGCTGTGCCGGTCACGGCGCCGGGCGAGGCGTCCGCTCACATCAAGGAGCGGTGCCTCACCCGAGGTGATTGCAGGTCTCCGAGGGCAGAGCCGACAGGATCAACCGGCTGCGTACGTGGAAAGCAGGAGGCGATCAGCAAAGGCTAGAGCGTCGTCCGGGCTGAGTCGGCCGCGGGGAACCATGGAATTCCGCTCGTCCGAAGTAAGCCCCCCCCACACGCCGTGTTCCTCCTGGCGAAATAAGGCGGTGGCAAGACAAGCCCGCCGCACGGGGCAACCCGCGCATACGTTCCGCGCCCGGCTTTCCGCGGCCGCCCGCGCCTTGGTGTTACGTCCGTCCGGAGGAAAGAACGCGTCGGGATCCCCGTCCCGGCAGGCGGCTTCCTGACGCCAGTATGCGGGCCATCCAGCACCGTAGGGCTGCGGCGGGAGGTCGCGTCCGGGCAGGACCGGTACTCCGGCGCTCATGAGGTTCTGCCAGTATCGGCGCACAATCCGGATCGATGATCGCAAACGGTCGCGCTACCTGTGGGCAGCGACCGCAGGTGACTCAGCATGCTGTCTCCTGGAGGACGTCACATGTGGCGGACATAACAATGAGGAGCGTTGAGTGGATGTGTTCCAAAGCACATCGACTCCTCTGCTCGCGTGGGACCACAACCTTGGGGAGGGACGGAGGCAGGGTTGTCCGGCATGAATTACGCACGCCGCGGACACCCTCTTCGTCGGAAACGAACCCGTCTCGTCTCGTTAACCGAGGAACGTAGACGGCTCTCGACGGGATAGCAAGGGTTTCGGAACGCTCGCGTCCGCGGCTTGTGCAACAAATCCGATCCCGGCCTCGCCGGCCGGCTTGCCGCCAGGAGACCGAAGCGTTGAGTGCACGTACTACCACCCGTAGTAGATGCCCGGTATGTACCAAACCGGGCATCCCGGATCTCTCCGCGTCAACGGGGGGTCGGGTACGGTGCTCCCGGCGATCGCAAGGGTGAGTAGAATCACAGCGATGATCGCCAGAGGTGTAGAGTCTGCGGCCGGAGGGCCAAAGACAACGCGATCATGTTTTCTCGCGCTGCCGAAGGTTTAGGTCCTCCGGTCTCAGACCCTTCCGATGCGATAGTCGTCCGTCCAGATCTCCTGGTACTGGACGTAGGTGCCGGGGTGGCGCGAAACGATCATCTGTCCGTTCCCGGCGTACAGGCCGTCGTGGTACGCCTGTCCCTCTGCGTCGAGAAAGAAGATCACATCTCCTGGACGGGCGTCGGCACGGCTGACCGGCCGCAACGCGGCGAACTGGTCGTAGGTCGTACGGGGGATCGAAAGGCCGATCTGAGCGTACGTGTACTGGATCAGACCGGAGCAGTCGAAGTCGTCCGGTCCGGAGCCACCGTAACGGTAGGGTTTGCCGATCTGCTGCTCGGCGATCGAAATCGCCGCCGCTGCGACCGAGGACGTCTCGCCGGGAGCCGGTGCCTGCGACGCTGACGTGCCGAAAAGCGCATCCCAGGTCAGCGGGCCGACCACGGCATCGACGACCAGACCGGCACCGGCCTGGAAGCTGCGGACACCGCTCTCGGTCTGCGGACCGAAATCCCCGTCGGTGAGGATCCCCAGCTGGCTTTGGAGCTGCGCCACCGCGTCGCCCTGGCTTCCCAGGCTCAGCAGCTCGCCGGAGAACTCCTGCGCGACCGGTTGGATCGTTGCGGACGCCTGCGCCGTCGAGGTGTCCAGGATCGCGTTGGTCACGACAGGCGCGGAACTTGCGGGGGTTGCCGCGGCTTCGTCTGCCCTGGCCGGATGAGGCGTCAGAGCCACCGCAACGGCGACAGCACAGGAAACTGCAGTGATCGTGGGTGAGACCGTACGGCTCGAGATGGACATGCCATCGCCCCTCTGCCGCCGTTCCGGGCAGGTGGGACCCGGGTCCCGTCCGCGCGTGTGGCCGACACGGGGATGCGGACGGGCTTCGGCGGTCACCCCCGTTACTCACCGTGATAGTGAGCACCCTTACGCTAAGAGATAGGCCAAGAACTTTCAGTAATGTTAGTTACTGAAGGTGACGATCTTTGTCACTGAAAGCGATCGTCGGAAGACCGCATCGCTCCCACGCACGGAAGCCGCCGACAACGTCAGTGGCGTGGCGCAGGCCGAGATCCTGAAGGGAGGCGGCCGCGAGGCTGGAGGTGTACCCCTCCGAGCACACGATGATGACCTTGATGTCGTCGCCGGTGACCTGGGGGAGGCGCGCGTCGCAGGTGGGATCCATCCGCCATTCCAGGACGTTGCGTTCGATGATCAGTGCGTCGGGGATCTCGCCCTCGGTGCTGCGCTGGGCCGCGGGACGGATGTCGACCAGGAGCGCCCCGGCTGCCGCTGCCGCGGCCGCCGCGTGCGGGTCGAGACGGTCGAGGCGGGCGCGGGCGTGGGCGAGCACCGCATCGATACGGCTGCTCATAGCCGTCCTCCGCCCACGGCGACAGCTCCTGCTCCGCCACCGCCGACCGTGCCGTCGCCGATCAGGTTGCCGCCGGCCGCGACGGTCCCGACCAGGTCACCGTCGATCAG
>NZ_CAAAFO010000076.1:58460-63456 GCF_900634715.1 Candidatus Protofrankia californiensis
CCTGATCGACGGTGTCCGGTGCGTACCGCATCGGCACTTCCGGGGGAGAGTACGCATGGATGGTCGTGGCTGGCTCGGTCCCCGCATTCCCTACCTTGTGGATGTGGCTCCGGCCGAACGTGACCGATGTTCCCTGCTCATGATGCCTAGACCCGCGTGGTCGCCAGTCCTGGTTGCAGATGATCTCCCTGACGCGGCCCTGGGCGACGGTCAGCGCGCCGAGCGCGCCACCATGATCATGCGTACGGGTGTACTGACCTGGGCACCAGCTGATCATCCACACCTCGACCGATCCGGACAGTACGAGACGGGTGTACCAGCGGTTGACCGGGTCATGACGCACGATCGCCGTCCATATCTCGGCCGCGGCGCTCAGGGATCGGGTCAACTCGTCCAGAATATGCGGCGCCACGGTTTCGTTTTCGTCCTGAAGAAGAAAATCGGGTACCAAGGTGGTGCCCGCAAGTCGTGGATGAATGAGTGGCATGGCTGGCTCCATGTCAGTACGGGCCGCAGGCAGGGATCATGTCTTTTCGTGCCGCCGCGGGTTGTAGGAGATCGTCGGGTCGACGATGATGCGATTACGCCCTTCTGACACTCCCGGTGGAAAAGCGGCCGGCGCAACGGACGAGCTCGCCCGATGCGCCGCCAAACGCGCGGCGGGATCCAGGCGGGCGGTCAGACAGGTAGGTAGGAG
This sequence comes from Candidatus Protofrankia californiensis, assembly GCF_900634715.1. Taxonomy (GTDB): domain Bacteria; phylum Actinomycetota; class Actinomycetes; order Frankiales; family Frankiaceae; genus Protofrankia; species Protofrankia californiensis. Next base: position 59,158 of record NZ_CAAAFO010000076.1, read on the forward strand.
GTAGGTAGGCGGGCGGCACAAGGCGTGGCCGGTGAGGTGATACCGCCGGAACCGGTGTTGTGGCGCCGGTCGGTGGTTGTCAGCGCACCATGTGCAGGCCACACCTGCCGGTACACGCCGCGCTGGTCACAAGAGCGAGATCGGTCACTCGGTCGCTGTGCAGCAGAACACGGCGGGATGCCATGCTTGGAACTGTACAACTGATCTGACACCCAAATCCCCGTTTACCCAGGGTGGTACCTCGCCCGCGATGGCCGCCGCCGTTCCCGACACCGTCCTGGCCGGCCGCTGCATACCCCGGGGGTTCCGGCGGTGGTTGCCTTTCATGACGTATGATCGTTATACGGGTTCGGTGCTCTCCTTGCTGTGACGTACCGCTCCTGGAGCACGGCACCCGATGCCCGGGATGCCACCGGGTGTTCCTTGCCGAAACCCCGCTTACCGCTGATTGCTGCTGGAACGAGTGATCCGCAGGTGGCCGCCGTGGCCCCTGCGCTCCCGCGCGCGCCCTCACCGGGGCGTGCCCCGAGCACGACAGGTTCCCCTTCCTTGCAGAGCCCGACCATGCCCCCGTTGCCTCCGCTGCCTCCCTTGTCCCTATTGCCATCATTTGCCCGGGTACGCGGCTTCCGCCCGGCCTGGCTGTCGCCGAGGACGGCCCGCACCGAGATTCTGGCTGGCCTGGTGGTAGCTCTTGCGCTGATTCCCGAGGCCATCTCCTTCTCCGTGATAGCCGGGGTCGACCCCGGTATCGCCCTGTCCACCTGCTTCACCATGGCTGTAGTGATCTCTGTCGCCGGCGGTCGTCCCGCAATGATCTCTGCCGCCACCGGTGCCATCGCCTTGGTCGTCGCCCCGATCTCCCGTGAGCACGGTCTGGGCTATCTGATCGCCACCGTGATCCTCGGCGGGATCTGTCAGGTCGTCCTGGGAGCACTCGGGGTGGCCAGGTTGATGCGCTTCGTCCCCCGATCGGTAATGGTCGGTTTTGTCAACGCCCTAGCCATTTTGATCTTTTTCGCTCAGACGACCGAGCTACGAGGCGTCCCCTGGCCGGTCTATCCGCTGCTAGCTGGCGCACTGGTGCTCCTGGTCGGCCTCCCACGCCTCACCACGGCCATACCAGCGCCGCTGGTGTCGATCGTGGTGTTGACCGCGTTCACCATCAGCGCCGGCATCACCGTTCCCACGGTCGGCGACAAGGGCGCGCTGCCTTCCTCCCTGCCCACTCCGGGTCTGCCCGATGTGCCCTTCACCTGGGACACCGTGTCCCTGATCGCCCCCTACGCGGTCGGCTTCGCCCTTGTGGGGCTGATGGAGTCGCTGATGACCGCCAAGTTCGTCGATGAGCTCACCGACACGCATTCCAACAAGACCCGCGAGTCGGTCGGCCAGGGCATCGCCAACATCGTCACAGGCTTCTTCGGCGGCATGGGAGGCTGTGCGATGATCGGTCAGACAATGGTCAACGTCAGGAGCGGGGCACGTACCCGGCTGTCGACGCTCCTCGCCGGGGTGTTCCTGATGGTGCTGTGTGTCGTGTTCGGCCCCGTCGTCTCCGACATCCCGATGGCCGTGCTGGTGGCAGTGATGATCTTGATCTCGGTCGCCACGTTCGACTGGCACAGTATCCGGCCTGCCACCCTCAGACGCATGCCCCTGGGTGAGACCGCCGTAATGGCCGCCACCGTGGCCGCGGTGGTCGCCACCCACGATCTCGCCATCGGTGTCGTCGTCGGCACCCTCATCGCCATGGTCATCTTTGCCCGTCGCGTCGCCCATCTCGTCGAGGTCTCACCGGTCACCGATCCCGACGGCGGCAAGATCGTCTACGCTGTCACCGGCGAGTTGTTCTTCGCCTCCAGCAACGACCTCGTCCGGCAGTTCGACTATCCCAACGACCCTGACCATGTGGTCATCGACCTCACTGATGCCCACATCTGGGACGCCTCGTCCGTCGCGGCTCTGGACGCCGTCACGACGAAGTACGCCGCCCGAGGCAAGAAGGTGGAAATCATCGGCCTTAACCGGCCCAGCGCCGAAATGCACGGCAACCTCTCAGGCACACTGACCGCGAACCCCTAGAGCGTCGGGCAAGCAGCGCAGATCTGTTGCGGCGGGTACGTCATTTCGTGTCCGGAACTATGATCACGGTCGACCGGTCGTGGTTGAAGGCAAGGCTGGTGCAGGGTCGTCCCGTGGCCCACGGCTGACCGAATCCGCTGTCGTCGATCCGCCAGGACTGTAGGCCGTAAGCATCCAACTTCCGCCTGATCATGTGGTGAAGTACCTTCCGGTCATGGAGCAGCGGGTCAGCTTGATCACACTGGGCGTCGGCGACGTACGGCGCGCTCGGGCGTTTTATGAACGGTTGGGCTGGCAGGGCCAGGAGGTCGAGGAGACCGTGTTCTTTCAGACCGGCGGCATCGTGCTGGTCCTCTGGGGACGTGACAAGCTCGCGCGCGACTGCGGCATCACCGAGGGGCAGGCAGGTGGCTTCAGCGGCGTCGCCCTCGCGCACAACGTCCGCTCCAAGGCGGCGGTCGACGACGTCATCGCGGCTGCCGAACGGGCGGGGGCCACGGTCACCCGCCCTCCGGCCGAAACGTTCTACGGCGGCTATGCGGGGGTCTTCACCGACCTCGACGGCCACGCCTGGGAGATTGCGCATAACCCCGGTTTCCCGCTCGCGGCAGACGGTTCGATCACCGTCCCCGGCCTCAGCAACCCATAACTTGTGCTTCTGGGCTGGCGGCTTGACGGCAGACGTCTGCTGCGGCTCCGGATAGATGTCACGGGGATGCGAACGGAGACGGGCTCGGGTTGCGCGACGGTGTTCTGGTCGGAGTTCCCGACGGTGTCGCGAATGGTGTCCCCTTTGGTGACCGGGTTCCCGACGGTGTCCCGGACGGCGTTCTCCCCGGCGATGCGCAGGGCGTTGTCGAGGAGGCGTCCGGCGCAGGCGTGGATGGCGTGGTCAGCGCCTTGGACGGCGGCGTCGCGGACGGCAGCCTGGACGGTACCGCGGACGGCGTCTTGGATGGAGTTCTGGACGGAGTGGCGGATATCGACTGGCATGGCCCGGCCGTCGCCGACACGGAAGGATCGGTCTTCGGCGTGGGCGGCAGCTTCTTGACCTTCTTGGTCGCATACTTCGGCGCGGACTTCACCTGCTGAACATTCTGGATCCGGATACCGTGAACCTCGCCTCTCAGGTTCAGGGTCACGACGTTCTGCTCGGTCGTCATGTCGGACGTACCGTCCAGCAAGAAGCGGAGCTTATCCGCAACATGGATGCCGTACAGGCTGTCCCTTGCCTTGCCGAGGACCGTCCGCCGGACAACGAGCAGGGTACCGTCCGCAGGAGCTTGAATTTTTTTCGACTCGGACGCCTCGACGGAGAAAGTCCCCAGCGGGGTCACGATCTGCCGTGAAGCATTTACGATGATGGTCCCGTCGCCGGACAGTGTGAACTCGATCGGGAGAAGCGGTGGATGGTATTTGCCCTCCAGGTCGCAGCCGAGGAGGACCAGGGCCAGCACGAGAGCCGACACGATCATTTTCCCAGGACCGAACGACCGATGCATGACCCGCCCCCGTGGCGTCAAAATTCGGCCACCATCCCCGATGGTCCTCACGGAGGCTACAGTGCGTGGGCGGCGGAGCCGATGTATCTGTAAGGAATGCGTCACCAAGATTCTTGGAAGTCCGGGCCGACACCGCATTCCGACGGTGGACGCAGTCTCAGGAGGGCTTGCGGGCTTCGATCAGGAACCGCGTCGTGTGCGCGACAAAGGGGCCGTCGACCTGGATACGATCGTGCAGAGCCTTGAGCTGTGGCCGGTAGCGGGCGACGGTGAACCCCGGAACCATCCAGATCACTTTGCGTAGAAAATAGATCACCGCGCCGACGTCGAAGAACTCGGTGCGCAACGACTCCGTCCGCAAGTCGACCACTTCCAACCCGGCGGCTTCGGCCGAAGCCCTGGCCCTGTCGGGGTGACGCCTGTGTCGCACCTCGAGCGGCTGCGCTCCAAGGAAGTACTCGACCAGTTCGAACACGCTCGCTGGGCCGACCTGCTGGGAGAAGTACACCCCGCCCGGCCGCAGCACCCGGGCGATCTCCTCCCACCAGGTGGTCACCGGATGCCGGCTGGCCACCAGATCGAAGGTGTTTTCGGCGAAAGGGAGCGGCGGCGCGTCGCCGGCAGCCACGACCGCCACCCCCCGCGGACGCAGCAGGGCGGCAGCTTTCGCGATGTTCGGCGGCCAGGACTCGGTGGCCACCGTCAGCGCCGT
>NZ_CAAAFO010000076.1:63762-70074 GCF_900634715.1 Candidatus Protofrankia californiensis
TCGGCCAGGACCTCGGGGTCCGGTAGGAACGGAGCAGAGAACCGGGGTTGCTGTCACATCTGTTGACACCTCTTGCGGTGGCGGGTCAGGCTCGCCCGGTGGGCTCTGACGGTGTGGCGTTCCTGCGGGCTGATGTGGAGCGGTTCTGCGGGGAACTGGTGGACCTGGCTCCGGCCGTCCGGCTGCGAGCGCTGGCGGAACTGCGGGCGACGGTGTACGAGGTGACGTCGGTTGCGTTGGCGTCGGCGATGGTCGCCGCCCAGCAGGAGGGCTGGGGGCTGCGGCGGATCGCGGCGTTCGTCGGCGTGTCACACGAGCAGGTCCGCCGGACGCTCGCGGCGTCCCCGCCCGCCACGCGAGAGTAGCGGGGCCCTACTGGCCGGGCGCGGGTGTCCGCAGGGGGCGGAGCTGGCCGTCGCGGACGATGTCGGGCAGCGAGAAGTTGTAGCGGCCCAGCATCTTAAGATGATCAAAGCCGAGTGGGGAGAGGCGAGCGACGTCGGCGGCGGCGGGCTTGCCTTCGGCGCGGATCTGGTCGAGCGCTCGGGCGGTGTAGACCGTGTTCCACAGAACACAGACATTCGTGAGGAATCCCAGCGCCCCGAGCTGATCTTCCTGGCCTTCCCGGTACTTCTGCCGGAGCTCGCCTTTCTGCCCGTGGCAGATCTTGCGGCACAGCTGGTGGCGGGATTCCTGCCGGTTAAGTTGGGTGTTCACCCGCCGGCGCAGCAGCTCGTCGTCGAAGTAGCCGGCGAAGTAGGCGGAGCGGTCGAGTTTGCCGAGCTCGATCAGCGCCGGGCCGACCGGGATGGGGGTGCCGCCGCCGGCCAGGTAGCGGAACAGTTCGGCGGGGCGGACCGCGCCGGTGAGCAGGGATCCGGCGACCCGTAGCAGGTCGTCCCAGTTGTCGACGATGATCCCGGTGTTGACGCGGGTCCGGATGAGGTTGTGCAGCGGGCCGTAGGCGGCGGCCGGGTCGACTCGGTAGAGGGTGGCGCTGCCGGCGCCGGCGAGACGCGGGGAGAACTGCCAGCCGAGCAGCCGGAAGATCCCGAAGCCCATTTCGGAGGCGCCGGCAGTGTCGGAGGTGACCTCGACGGGGCACAGCGACGTCTCCTGCTCCAGGAGGCCTTCGAGCAGGTAGTACCAGTCCTTCGGGGTGCCGGGGATGACGATGCCGTGGAAGCCGGTGAACTGGTCCGAGGCGAAGTTGTAGTACGTCACCCCCCTCGCACCCTTGCCGAAGTACTTCGGGTTGGGCCCGGCATTGATCGTGCGGACGGGAACGACGAACCGCAGCCCGTCGGCGGAGGCGAGCTCACCGCCGCCCCAGGCGGCCAGGAACCGGCCGATCGCGCCACCACCCGATCGTGCGGGCTTTACCGGCGACACGGCCGTCGGGACCGCAGGGGCGTGGAGGTGCTCCCGCAGGCCGGCCGGGCCGAGCGGATCCCGCACGTGAGTGTGTGCGCCGGCCGCCTTGTCGGAGCCGTCGGGCGGCGTGACGGGCAAAGGCGGAGCTGGAGCCGATGGTGGGGGACGATCTGGCGTGGTCTGCTCGAGGGCGTCGATGGCCGGGCGGTGCTCGGTTCGGGCTGTTTCCTGTGCCGCGGCTGTCTCGGCAAGTTTACTGCCGGCCTCCTGCAGTGCTGCCTGGAGCTGCTGATTCTCGTCTGCGGCCAGCTGGGCCGGTTCGGCGGGCTGGTCGGCGGCGTTGCGGACGTCGTCGTCGAGACGTACCACGACGCCGGACCGGGAGATCCAGCGAGGGCCGTAGCTACGGCCGGCGGCGTCGGCGAGGTCCACCGCGAGGGCGTGGGCAGAGGGCTGGCGGTCGGCCGGGTCCTTGGCCAGGGCTCGCAGGACCACCTCGGCCACCGGTGTGGGGACTCCGGCGGGTGGGGTCGGGAGGGTGTCGAGGTGGTGCTGCCACAGCGAGCGCAGCGGCAGTGTCGGGTCGAACGGCGGTGCTCCGGTCAGCAGCTGACCCCGAGCGCGTACAGGTCGGTGGCCGGTCCCAGCCGGCCGCCACGGATCTGTTCGGGTGCCATGTAGGTCGGGGTGCCGATCATCGCGCTGGCAGTGGCCGCCGACCCCTCGACGATTTTCGCGATGCCGAAGTCGGTCACCTTCAACAGACCAGTGGCATCGAAGAGCATGTTGTCGGTCTTGATGTCGCGGTGTAACACCCCTTGGCCGTGTGCGTGGGACAGCGCTGAGGCCACCGCCAGGCCGACGGCGCAGGCCCCCTCCGGGGACGTCCCCTTGCGGCGGCGGGTCAGCGTCCCCCCGGCCAGCAGCTCCATGACGATCAGGCACAGGTCATGGTCCTCGGTGTAGTCGTGAACCCGGACGATGTGCGGATGATCCATGCTGGCGAGGAGCCGCGCTTCGGCGTCAAAGCTGCCGGCCGCGGCGTCGTGGTCCGCAGTCAGAACCTTGATCGCGACCTGGCGGTTCAGGCGGCGATGCCGACCGGCCAAGACCAGCCCGTACGCACCGGCGCCGAGCTGGGCGCCCAACTCGTAACCGGGCAGCGCGGCGGCCACCTGCGCCCGATCGACGATCATGACATGGGTACTGCGTGCCGATGACCTGCGATTCCACTGCCACGACCCCGCCCATTGCCCCCGAAACGATGCCGTGATCGTAGCGGCCTACCCACCGATGGTGTCAACAGATGTGACAGCAACCCCGGCTCTCTGCTCCGTTCCTACTGGACTCCGAGATTCGCTCTGCCCAGCACGACACTGGTCAGGTTCGCCTCGCGGAGCCGGGCACCGGTGAGGTCCGTCTCGACCAGGACAGCCCTGGACAGGTTCGCTCTCTCGAGCTGGGCACCAGCCAGCTGTGCGCCGGTGAGGTCCGCGCGAGAAGACACCTCGTCCCGGATGGGGAGCCGGCCCAACACGGTCAGGGCGATCTGGACATCCTCGTTCGGCTTGGCCGCGGCGGCAGGGAACCCAACGGGGCCAGCGGTCGTGGCGGGCGGAGTTCCAGCGTTCTGATCAGTGATGGGAGAGCGGGAGAAAGTGTGGGAGGCTGCCTCAGGCACGGTTGATGCGGTCTCCTGTGGGAGCGCTGACTTCACCGTTTCTGCTCAGCCGGTTGTCCCTGCTGCCTGGCTCTTCCCACACTTTCTCCCGCTCTCCACCCACCTAACCAGATATCACTCTGGGTAACTGTTGAAAAGCAATCGTTAAATAACATGATTGCTGCGCCCGGTCGGCTGTCGCGCCGGCGATGCCCGACGAGTGACTCGCCACGGACCGTAGCGCCACCCCGATGGACGTGACCGGACTCGTCGGGACATGACCCTGCCGGGCCGTGCCCGAATTGCCCCCGAAAGAAAAACCGTTTGTATATTAGACGTCAACACTCTGTGATAGGAGACCTTATGACATCGGCACGAATACCACAAATCGCACCGCTGCTGACACCCGCCGAGGTAGCCACCATGTTCCGGGTGGACCCCAAGACCGTGACCCGCTGGGCCAAGGCCGGGAAACTGACCTCGATCCGCACTCTCGGCGGCCACCGCCGCTACCCGGAAGCCGAGGTCCGCGCGCTCCGGGCCGGCGTCCCCACCGGCGACGCGGCCTGACCCAGCACACGTCGCACCCCGCCGAGGCGCGGCGCGGGGCTCCCCGCTGGCGGGACGGCAAGGATCCTTGACCGCTCCCACCGTCGCGGGGGAGCCGCGGGCCGTCCCTGGCGTCCGTCACGACAGCGCCGGTAGCAAAGCAGCGCACAAACAACGCCAATGGCGTTCAGGAAAGGACCCGTGCGATGACCGACCGTGACCTCCAGCTCTCTACCCTGCCGTGGCTTCTGGACCACCACGAGGCGAAATACCTCGACCGGCGTCGGATGGTAGACGACCTGGCGCTCAGGCCGGGAGACGCGGTCCTTGACCAGGGATGCGGCCCAGGCCTGTGGACGTCGATGTTTGCCGAGAAAGTCGCGCCGGGCGGGACCGTCGTCGGGTTCGACATATCGCAGGAGCTGATCGACTACGCTGTCACCCACCTCACGGGTCATCCGCTGCGTAACAGCATGCAGTTCGAGGTGGGGACCTTCGAGGCGACGCCGTTCGATGATGCCGCTTTCGACACCGTTTTCCTCGGGAACTGCTGCTGCTACGCCGCCGATCTGCCGGTCGTCCTGAAAGAAGCGAAACGCGTGTCGCGGGAACGTGTGGTCTCGAAGGATTTCGACGACGGTGCGATGATCTTCTATCCGGTGGGCGAACACCTGATGGCGAGGATGCTGGAGGCGGCCGCACGGGCGGTGACGGAGAATCCGCCGGAACCGCCATTTGACACCTTCACCGCCCGCAAGATGCACGGGGCCTTCCGCTCCGTCGGGTTCCAACAGGTGACGACACGACCGTATGTGGTCCAGATGACCTACCCGCTGTCCGCAGCGGCGAAACGGTACCTGATCGCGAACGCGACATGGCTGGCGGCCACCGCCGAGCCGTACCTGTCCGAACAGGAGCGTCAACAGTGGGAGAGCGCGTTCGACCCGGTATCCGGGGTTCTGGACCGCGAGGACTTCTACTTCTGCATGATGGAGACGCTGACCGTGGGGAGGGTATGACGCCGCGTGGGTCAGTCCTCGCCGACCGGGTGGGCGACCATGCGGCGGCGCCGCGCGCATACCACGCCGTCGCCGAACTGCCCGTGCTGGATCGCCGTCCCGCCGCCGTCCACCCCCTCCGCGCCTTGAAGAAGCGTCGTGTCGTCCCTTCCGTCGGCGCGACCGGAGGGCACTGTTGCGTTGACGCGGGACGAACGATCTTCGCTGCAAATCTTCCTGTGGGATGGCATCCCCCGGCGTGTCCTTGGGGGTCTGCCGCCCGGGAACGCGTTTTCCCGGGCGTTATAAACCAGGACAAACAGGATCTGTGACCGGCCCCGGTAACTGGCAGGGTTCCGGCCGCGCTGTTTGGCAGGGTCGATGACCGAGGGGTTCAGCTCGAGGTCGTGGGCCACTGGGCGATGTTGTGACCGCCCCCGGAGGTCGGCAGGGTGGCACGGCTGCGGGGTTATGGTGATCGGCCATGGCTGAACCTGCCCCGACCTATCTGGCCACCGTCGCGGCGGCGTACGACAGTGTCGCCGACGTCTACGCCGAGCATTTCGCCGCCGTTCTCGACCGTCAGCCGCTGGAGCGTGCGCTGCTCGCCGCGTTCGCCGACGTCGTGCGTGACCTCGCCGGCCCGGTCGCAGACCTCGGCTGTGGGCCTGGCTATGCGACGGCCTACCTGCACAGGCTGGGGCTGGACGTGTTCGGTGTTGACCTGTCACCGGCGATGGTCGCGCTGGCCCGGAGCGCTCATCCAGGGCTGCGGTTCGACGTAGGCACGATGACCGCGCTGGACCTACCGGACCGCACGCTCAGCGGTGCCGTCTCCCGCTACTCGCTCATCCACATCCCGCCCGCCGATGTCCCCGCGGTCCTCGCCGAGGTCTACCGCGTCTTGGCGCCCGGCGGCCACCTGCTGCTCGCCTTTCTTGCCGCGGACGAGCCCGCGGCCGAGGTGCAGGCCTACGACCATCGAGTGACGGTCGCCTACCGGTGGTCGCCCGATCATCTGGCCACGCTGGTGAGCCAGGCAGGGCTCGTCGAGGTGGCCCGGCTGGTGCGAGCACCTGTGGAGGAAGAACGAGGTCAGCAGGCACAGCTACTGGCCCGCCGCCCGAAGGAGGCGTAGGCCTCACGCCAGCCGGCGCGGGGTCCATCCGTGCGCTATCTGGGGTAGGAACCGAATACGGGGTCGAGGAGGATTTGGTACAGCCGTTGGCGCCAGCGATGATCATGCGTGGCCCGGACCGCAAATTCGTTTCAAGATTTTTTGTCGTTCTGGGTGCTCGCCGGCGGCTAGGGGTGAGGCGGTCATCCCGACCGCCAGGAAGGAAGCCCTCCGACCCATGACCGAGAGCACCGTTCCCGACCCCGAGTCCGGCGCTGCCGCGGAGCCCGGACCCGCTCCTGACCCTGCACTTGTCGACGTCGACCTGGACCTCGACGCGGCGCTGGAGCAGGCCCCGGGCGGCCTGTCCGTCGGCGAGCTCCTGGACACGCTCGACCTCCAGCCGCTGACCCGCACGATGCAGGATGCCGTCGCCGCCGTCACGGCCGACGTCCGCGGGTCGCTGTCGGCGTCGCTGTACGAGGTCGGCCTGGGGAAGACGTTTCCGGCCACCCGGCTGCTCGGCGACTCCTGGATCGCCGACCTCCAGAAGGCCACGGCGAAGCCGCTGATCGACGCCAGCACCCTCCTGGCGAAGTCGTTCTCGCCCGCGC
>NZ_CAAAFO010000076.1:70636-71379 GCF_900634715.1 Candidatus Protofrankia californiensis
CAACACGTTCGACAGCATCAAGATGGCCATGCCGATGCTCGACGCGGGCGCCCTGCTGGCCCAGTCGTTCACCTTCAACATCAACACGATCCTCGGGTCGCTCGGCGACCTGTGGACCTCGACGCTGTTCGACCAGGTCCACACCTGGCTGGCCGACTTCGACTCCGGGCCCGGCCTGGCCCGTGCCTGGGCCCGGCGCGCGCTCGGCGCGGTCCGGCGGGCCCGCCGCGCGGCCCTCGCGGGCCGCCTGCGCGAGGTCGAACGGTTCATCGAGATCTACCTCGACGACGAGGTGGAGGCCTACCTGGCCCGGCTGGGCCAGTTCGAACGCGGCGCGGTCGCCGGGCACGACTACCGGCGCGCCGAGGCGGTGACCGCGGTGGTCTTGGCGCTGCTGTGCCTGCCGCCGCTGCCGGACGACGAGGAGGCCGACGGGCTGGTGGTCCTCGACGAGCTCGGCGGGCTGGTCCGCGGCCAGCTGGCCGGCTTCCAGCCGACGTGGCGTCACGTGCGCGGCGGCCGCGCCGTGCAGACCTTCGACGAGCTACCCGCGTCCTCGGCGGACACGCTCGTCGACGTCGACCTCACGCCTGGGGAGTACGCCGACGACCGGCTCGGCCACGTCGCCCGGATGCTCAAGCCCGACGAGCTGGTCGTGATCGAGACCTACGCCGACAACCTCGGCAGCCTGACCTGGCCCGGCGCCGCGGCAGCCGCCGGCTACCCCGACCGCTTCGGCGAGC
>NZ_CAAAFO010000076.1:71665-76836 GCF_900634715.1 Candidatus Protofrankia californiensis
GCTCGCCGGTGAGCTCGAGCGGCGCGCGGTCGCCCAGGCCCACACCGAGGACCGCTTCGGACGGCCGTGGCGCTGACCACACCCAGTGCCGGGTCCGTGCCACCAGCCGCCACGTAGAAGTCGGAGAGTCCATACAGCCGTAGGCGCTAGCGATGATCAGGGGTTCTTGTGCCAGGGGGCGTCGGGGTCGGCGAGGGTGTCGAGGACGAGCTGGCACCAGGTGAGAGCGGCGTTGACCGCGAGGTGGGCGTGGCGCGGGCCGAGGCCTGCCCGGGTGACTGCCGGGCCGTGGCCGGTGCCGGCACGGTTGCGGAGCTCTGCGACGCCGACCGCGATTCCGGAGACCGCTCCGAGGATCTTCTTCACCGCCTCGCTGCCGTCGGGTCCGGGCGTGACGGCTGAGGGGTGCAGGCCGAGCGCCTGCTGGGCCTGGCGGATGAGCGCGGGGACGTCGTCCTTGTCGTTGACCGGCAGGCCGCGTTCGGTCAGGACGACCTTCGCGGTGCTCTCGATCAGCTCCTTCGCGCTGCCGATCGCGAGCGCCGGGTCGTCGACGACCGCGCGCTGGATCCGGTCGAGGTGCTCGCGGATCGCGGACGGGTCCTTCAGGGCGCTCAGGGCGATGTCGGGCAGGCGGGGGCCGATCGGGGCCAGGTGGCCGGTGTCCTCGTCGAGGACGTAGCCGTCGCGCCGCAGGGAGGTCAGGACCCTGACCCGGCCGACGTCGTCGGCGGTGAAGTCGTCGAGCAGGCGCTCGAAGACCCGCAGCGCCCGCGCGAGGTGGGTGGGGTCGGTCCAGTCGACGGCTTCGAGGTACTCCTGAGTGAGGGTGCGGCGGGAGCTCGAGTCCTCGTAGGTGCAGCCAGGGTTTGGGGCGAAGCCCTCGTCCTGGAACGCCGCGCCGATCCTGCCGAGCGTGCTGTCGGTCATGAGGTCGCGGAACAGGCCGCGGGTGGTCCGGCTGATCAGTTCGGCGCTCACGATGCTTCTGCCTTGGTCCGGGCGGCACCGGCGGCGGGCCGGTTGCCGGCCCGCCGGTGGGCAGTGTTGACAGCTCGGCGTCGGGGCCTGTATCTCTACCTCCCACCCTGATCCAACAAACTACCGCTAGCCAGGCTTACCTGCCAGGGACGAACGCGGAGAGCCGGCCGGTGATGTCGTCAGGAGTGCGCCGTCGCAGGGCTTTGGTCCGCTCCGGAGTGCCGATATAGACCCAGCCCAGCAGGCGTTCGCTCTCCTGTAGACCGAACATCTGGCGGACACGAGGGGAGCTGGTGAATGCGCCGGCGCGCCAAATGCTGCCGAAGCCGCGAGAGTGCAGCAGCAGCATCAGGGAGTGGGCCATGGCTCTGGTGGCGGCCAGCTGCTCCCATTCGGGGATCTTGTGGTCGAGTCGCGGTGCGAACACCAAGGTGGCCAGCAGCGGTGCCCGTAGGGCCTTGGCAGCTGTCTGATCACGTCGCTCGTGATCAGCGTTGTCGGCGAAGCACGCGCCGAGGGCGTGACGCCCCGTATCGCGGACCAGGATCCACCGCCATGGCCGGAGCATGCCGTGATCGGGTGCTGTGGCGGCCGCTTGCAGCAGGTGGGCGAACTCCTCGTTGCTGGGGGCCGGTTCGCTCAGGTGGTGCTCGCTGCGGCGGGTCAGTACTGCCGTCATGACATCCATGGCCTCGTCTTTTTCTTTCTGTCGCTGCGGTACCAGCAGCGGTTGTGAGGGGCGGGAGATCTGACCAGGCCGTACCGAGAGATCGGGTCGGCACTGGCCCTGGAGCGAACGTCGTGAGGGCGAGCGGGCGTGGTCGGCGGGAACGCGACCTGTTCCTCAGGCTTGCGCCTAATGCTCGGTGTCCTTGATCGGCGGGCCGTCGCCGGCCGATACCGGTGCGGGGGAAAGGATGGGGGCGCTGCGCGGGGAGCGGCTCACCGACCAGGCGCTGGCGAGGACCACCAGGGCAATCGCGCAGGCTTGGCGTACGGCGAGGTGTTCATGGAGTACAGCGAACCCAACGCCTGCTCCAACGGCGGGGCTTAGCGCGAGCAGCACTCCGAAGGCACGCGTGTCGATGCGTCGCAGGACGGCCATGTCCAGTGAGTACGGGATCAGGGAGGACAGCAGGGCCACCCCAAGACCGGTCTCGAGGACGGCTGGGTGCTCTGCTATGGCGCCTCCATCGGTGACGGCAGCGACTGGCGCGAGGATGCAGGCCCCGACGGCCAACGCCACCGCGAGGCCGCTCCAGTCGGGGAACAGGCGCCCGACCTGCTGATTGAGGACCACGTACCCGGCTCGGCACAGCGCGGCCAGCACGCCCAGGAGGATCCCGAGGGGGGAGAGCGATGCACCCGAAGTGGTCAGCAGCAGCACACCGGTCAGGGCCAGCAACGCCGCTGCGAGGTGTTCCAGCCGGTGGGACAAGACGATCGACAACACCAACGGGCCGAGTAACTCCAAGGTGGCGGCCACGCCGATCTGCAGGTGGCTGATTGCCTGGAAGTACGCCATGTTCATGGCCGCGAAGACGAGGCCGAGCGAGATCACGGCCCGCCATTGGCGGGCCGTGATCTGCCGCAGGCGCGGACGGACCAACACCCACATGATCATTGCCGAGAAGGTGAGGCGCATACCGGCCAGGGCCGTGGGACTGACATGGTCATAGGCTCCCTTGGCCACGGCCGATCCCACCTGCAGGCTGGTGATCTGAGCCAGCACCAGCACGGGAGCTACAGCGGTGCCCTCCCGGGACGGACGGACGGTTCTCACCGACTTTGCTCCCGGCCTTCTCGTCGCTCTCAGGAACCTGCGATCAACGTCGCCGACGCATCTCGTCGGCCACGCCCTGCCAGTAGTCGACTGTCAGGTCCAGGAACCGGGTGAACCCCTCCGTCACGGCCTTGAGATCTTCCTCGTTCCCACAGACCGCCGCCGCGGAGATCACGGCCTCAGCCTCGTGGTCCTTCTCCGCCTCGCCGATGTGGATGTAGAAGTATTCGCAGGCCTCGTGGAACTCGTCGTCGCTGTCATAGACGCTCTTGTAGTTGCGCACCCCTTCGTACAGGCGGGTGAGCATCGAGTACGCCAGGTGTTCCTGAGCGAGCAGGGCGCCCTGCACCACCCGCTGATCGTCTGAGGTGAACAGCTCCCGTTGCCCCGTGCTGAAGGCTGTCGTGGTCGGCAGCGGGGGCGCTGCTCTGATGTCCTCGATCGGTACGGAAGCACCCTTCAGCCGCGTGAGCAGGTCGCTGAGGAAGGACTCCAACAGCACCAGGTGGGCCTTCTCGGGGTTGCCATTGCCGTACTCGGAGTACAGGTTCTTCACGCACTCCACACGGGCGTTCAGATCAGCGGTGTTGAGCACCGAAAGCGCCACCATGACGCTGGTGTTCACGGTGCGTGCGAGGTACTGCTCGACGAAGACCCGGACTTCCAGGTAGGACAGCGGCCCACCTATCCAGCGCGTGTAGAACTCGTTGTTCAGCGCCTCGTGCTTGTGGACTGAGGCGGCCAGATCGTTCACGTGCTGGTCGATCGTGGAGCAGCTGCGTTCCGGTGCGATAACAGACATTGGTGGATCTACACCTCATTCTCCGTTGAGACATGCACGAACCACGCAGGGTGGCCTGGGCTACACCTGATGCTGTTCAGGCATATGCCAGACAGCAGCCTCCTCAAGAGTGGTGCAATAGTCTTATGCAGTTCAACCATTACGGGGGCGAGGGCGCGCAACTGGCCGCCGACCTGGTCAATGTGTCTGCTCCGTTGACAGCGGCTGAGCTGGAACCCGTCCTGGCCTCGCACGGGATAGTGGAGCGCTCTCTGACGGCCGCACAGGCGAGGGGGACCTGGGCATGGAGTCGACGACTCGCTCCCTGCTTCGGTCCGCAAGATTTGGAACTGCGCTGCCAGAGGATCAACAAGCTCCTGGCCGACGCCTTCAGCCAGCCCCACATCTCCCTGCATGACGGTCACCCCCACTTGCACTACAGCGACGCCGACGCCGACGCCGACACCCACATCCGCACCGTCACCATCGCCGGAATCGCCTACGTCGTGTGCTTCGCCGGTGCTACCCGACTTGGACGATGCGCTCGCCGTGCCTGCGATCGGTCCTTTGTTGACACATCCCGCAACGGCCGACGCACCTACTGCTCGGTGCGCTGCGCCAACAACGACGCCGTCGCACGCCACCGTGAGCAACGTCGGAGCGGCAACCAGGAGACCGGGACAAAGCGTGCGAGGGCTACGCCGCGAGCGCGGCCGATTCGGTCGGGTGTGTCCGTTGACAGCGAAGATTGCCCGGCCGTAGCGCTGTGACCAGGCTGGACATGTTTGAGTGGCACGGCGTCGTCGATCGGGGCGAGGCTCGGTGCCGGAAGATTGATCGTCTGTGCCAGTCAATTCGGTCCGGGTCTGCCGCCTCGCTCGGGTGGGTGCCGTGGGTAGGACTCCAAACCCGGAGCAGTCAGGACAGACGATCGCGTCAGCAGCCTGATACACCATCTACAGGCCAGATCATCTACGCGGCGGGCCGACTTCGGTGGCACAGACGCGCAGTGAGCAAGATTGAATGACACACGAGCAAGATCCAGTGTCAACGGACAGGCTGGGTGGCTTTGGCGGTGAGTTGTGACCGCAGATGTCGGTCAGTTCGGACCACACTTATTGATCAGAACCACTCTGGTCGTCTGCCCGGCGGTTCCCCTTTTGCAACATCATCGGAGGGGTCGGGTGCTCCCACCCCGGCGGGCAGAATATCCAGCTATGTCTAGTTTGCTGGGGCCTGGTAAGGGAGCGGGTTACCGGGCCCCAGACCCGGAGATCCTGGACCGGCGACGGCGGGTCAGTCCACCGCCCACAGCCGCACCGTCCGGTCGCCGACGTAGCCGCCGCTGGCCAGGGTCCAGCCGTCCGGGGCGAACGCCACCGAGTCCACGGTGTCGGTGTGGCCGGTCAGCGGCGCGCCCAGCAGGCGGGGGGCGGTCCGGTCGGTGACATCCCACAGCCGCACCGTCCCGTTGCTGCCGGGAGCGCCGGCGCCGGCGCTGGCCAGGGTGCGGCCGTTCGGGGCGAACGCCACCGACCACACCTGGCCGGTGTGGTCCAGCGGCGCGCCGAGGAGACGGGGGACGGCCGGGTCGGCCACGTCCCACAGCCGCACCGTCCCGTTGCT
>NZ_CAAAFO010000076.1:77219-80214 GCF_900634715.1 Candidatus Protofrankia californiensis
AGAACGCCACCGCGGTCACGTCGCCGGTGTGGCCGGTCAGGAACCGGCCGAGGAGACGGGGGACGGCCGGGTCGGCCACGTCCCACAGCAGCACCGTCTTATCGATCTTACCGGCGGTGGCCAGGATCTTCCCGTCCGGGGAGAACACCGCATCTTTCACCCAGCCGTTGTGGCCGGTCAGCGGTTTGCCGAGCAGGCGGGGGTGGACCGGGTCGGCCACGTCCCACAGCCGCACCGTCCCGCCAGCGCTGGCCAGGATCTTCCCGTCCGGGGCGAACACCACCGCGGTCACGTCGCCGGTGTGGCCGGTCAGCGGCGCACCCAGCAGACGGGGCTTGGCCCGGTCGGTCACATCCCACAGCCGCGCCGTCTTGTCGCTGCCACCGGCGGTGGCCAGGATCTTCCCGTCCGGGGAGAACACCATCGCCGACACGGGGCCGTCGTGGCCGGTCAGCGGCTGGCCCAGCAAGCGGGGGGTGGGAGCCGGCGACTGCCGGGTGGCGGTGGGCGGTGCAGAAGGAGCCGACGACGCGGGGCCGGTGTGGGTGGTCGGCGGCTGGCTCGGCAAGGGGCGGTCGGGAGCCGGCGTCGGCGGAGTGGAGGTGGCCGGCGCCGGGGGGTGGGCACTGGATCCGCTCGGATTCTCCCTCCCCAGGACGGTGAGGACGATGCCGGTGACGGCAAGGAGCAGGATGACGGCGGCGAATAGGCGGCGCCGCGGCCAGCCGAGGATGCGGCGACCAGGCGTGGTGCGCTTGGGGATGGGAGGGTCGCCGCTGCCCGCGCCGGCGGACGGGGGGACGGCTGCCGGCGGCGCCTCCACCCGCGGTGGGGGGACGGCTGCCGGCGGGGGTGTCCGGGCGGTGACCGGCGGCGCCTGCGCTGGAGAGCGGGCAGTGTCGCGTGCCGGTAATCCGGCCGGCGGCGGCTCAGGTGGAGCGGGCGGCGCCGACCCCGGGACGCCGGGGTCGGGGGCGAGGGAGCACAGCCGCGCGGTCGCCGCGGCCGACACCGCTTTGCTGTCGTCGGCGGCGAGACGTACAAACTCGGCGCGGACCTTCCCACGCACCAGCTCGTTCCCGACCTGGTGCAGATGGTCCAGGCCGTCGAGCGCGGCGAGACGGTCCGCGGCGAGGGGACTGTCCACCCCATGCCGCAGGTAGGACGGCAGCGTCCAGTGGACGTTCCTCGCGACGACGATCCGCCCCTCGACGGTGTCCTGTTTCTTCGGCCGCTGCTGCGGCATCTCGGCCACGACCCGGTCGTGGACGTAGGTGTACAGCTCGTCGACCGTGATGTCGCCGTCCCCGTCGAGGTCGGCACTACCGTCGCGCAGGCCTTCAACGAGGTAGCGGGTGAACACCGACCGCGCCGCCTCCCCATGCGACTGGTCGCCCTCGAACGCGTACTGGGTGGCGTCCGAGGCGGTCAGCACCGTACGGCCCCGGCCCCGGAATCGGTCCAGGGTGTGCACGGCCGTGTCGGCCTTCGCCAGCCGGCCGGCCGGATACGCCCCGCTGTAGCAGCAGTCGAGGATCAGCAGCTTCTGCTGCGACAGGCAGCTCTCCATGGCCTGGTCGACGGCCTCCGCGGCCAGGCCGGTGAACAGCAGGCTGTCCCGGAGGGTGTCCGCCATCGCCAGGTACAGCCGGCCGTCGTCGTCCTTCAACCCGTGGCCGGTGAAATACAACAGCGTCAGGTCGTCCCGGCGCCGGTCCCGGTAGAACGCCCCGACCGCCTTCCCGACCCGGTGGTGCGGCTCGTTGACCAAAACCGTGACCTCGAACCCGGCGATCCGCGGATCTTCCAGGACGTCGGCGAGGGCCTGGGCGTCGTGCGCCGGGGCGGTCAACCGCCGCAGCCCGGCATCCTGATACTCGTAGGTGGCGATCAGCAGCGCCAGCCGCCGGCCCATCGGCTACTCCGCCGCATGCCGGCGCACAAAGGCGTCGACCAGCGCCCGCTGCTGCTCGGCCGATGCCCGCTCGATCTCGATGCTGTCCCCGTCGATGGTCATCGAGATCCGGTGCGCCCGGCCCTGGCGGGCGAGCCAGTCGCGTACCGTCTCGACGACCGTGGGCAACACCCCACCCGACGCGCTCACCGCGACCACGATCGCCCCCACCGTGACCGGGTCGGCTGCCTTCGCGCCGTCCGGGACACTCCCGCCCGACGCCAGGCCGACCGCCTCGACGTCCAGCTCGGCGATCTCCGCGCGCAGCCGCCGGGTCAGCCGCTCGCCCGCCTCGACGTCGAGCTCCGGGTCCGGTGTCACGACCAGCCGCAGGCGCATCACGTCGGCCGGGACATCCCGCTCACCAACGCCCACTGGCGCCCCCGTTTCCCCCGTTGCACAGCCCACCGGAGGGCATCAAGACCCTCACGCCCCGCACCAGCCTGCTTCGCCGAAATCGTAGCGAATCCGGGGTATCGGCCCGGTACTCGGGTCCACGTCATGAAGTGACAAGTAGCTCTCGGTAGTTGCTCAAAATGTCACGGTCGTGTCCGTTGTGGTCGTAACCTGTTGGCTGATCGCGTGACTGCGTGACAACGGGGGCGTTTGGTGCGGCGCGAGTGGACTGCCGAAGAGTTGATCGAGTGCTGGACGCTGCTGGAGGACGACCGGCGGTTGCTGCGGAACAAGTCGGGGGCGTCTCGGCTGGCCTTCGCCTTGTTGCTGAAGTTCTTCGAGTTGGATGCCCGGTTCCCCCGGTACGTCGGGGAGGTCCCGAGGGCCGCCGTGACGTATGTCGCCCAGCAGGTTGCCGTCGAAGTCGCGACGCTCGCCGGGTACGACTGGTCCAGCCGGCAGACCAAACGCCATCGGATGGAGATCCGCGAGGAGCTCGGGTTCCGGGAGTGCACGGTCGCCGACGAGGACAAGCTGGCCGCCTGGATGGCCGCGGAGGTGTGCCCGGTCGAGCTGACCGACGACCGGCAACGTCAGGCGCTGCTGGCCCGTTGCCGGAAGGAGCGGATCGAACCGCCCGGGCCG
>NZ_CAAAFO010000076.1:80519-81300 GCF_900634715.1 Candidatus Protofrankia californiensis
CGGCCCGGGCGGGGTGCGAGCAGCGATTCACCGTGCAGGTCGCCGACCGACTGTCACCCGGGGCGATTGCGCGGCTGGAGGAGCTGGTGGCCGTTGCCGGGGACGACGATGCGTCAGCTGGCGGCGGGTCGGCGTTCCTCGCGGAGTTGAAGGCCGACCCGGGCAAGCTCAGCCTGGAGACGCTGCTGAAGGAGATCTCCAAGCTGGAGGGGGTCCGCGCCATGGGCCTGCCGAAGGACCTGTTCGACGGCTGGTCGGACAAATTCGTCGGCGGCTGGCGGGCGCCGGGCGGGCGAAGCTGTACCCGTCGGACTTTCGGGACCGCCCGGCCCCGATCCGCCTCACGCTGCTGGCCGCGTTGTGCTGGGCCCGGACCACGGAGCTGGTCGACGGCCTGGTGGATCTGCTGATCCAGCTTGTTCACACGATCAACGCCCGGGCCGAGCGGCGGGCCGAGAAGGAGATGACCGCCGAGTACCGCACGGTGACCGGCAAGGCCGGGATCCTGTTCGCGCTCGCCAGTGCGGCGGTGGAGCATCCAGACGACACCGTCCGCCAGGCCCTGTTCCCGGTGGTGAGCGAGGAGACGTTACAGGACCTGGTCGCCGAAGCGAAGGCGGTCGAGCGGACGTTCGCCCACCGGGTGAGGGTGCAGCTGCGCTCGTCATACTCCCACCATTACCGGCAGATGCTGTCGAAGCTGCTGGCCGCGTTGACCTTCCGTAGCAACAACACCGCCTACCGGCCGGTGATGGACGCCCTGGACCTGCTCGGCCGATAC
>NZ_CAAAFO010000076.1:81561-97978 GCF_900634715.1 Candidatus Protofrankia californiensis
GGCCGCGGAATCGAAGGCCCAGTTCTACGCTGCCGCCGACCGGGTGCCGCTCGACGACGTCGTGCCCAAGGACTGGCGGGCCGCGGTCGTCGACGAGAAAAACCAGGACGACAAAAGTCAGGTCGAGCGGATCCCGTACGAGCTGTGCGTGCTGGTGGTGCTGCGGGCGGCGCTACGCCGCCGCGAGATCTGGGTAACGGGGGCCAGCCGGTGGCGTAACCCGGAGGACGACCTGCCGGCCGACTTCGCCGACAACCGCGACATCCACTACGCCGCCCTGCGGAAGCCGCAGGACGCGGGCTCCTTCGTCGCAGGTCTGAAGGAGCGGCACGTCACAGCGTTGTGCCAGCTCAACGACGCCCTGAAGACGGGCACGACCGGCGGGGTACGGATCACCACCCGGCGCGGCGAACCGTGGATCACCGTGCCGCCGCAAGCCAAGCAGGCCGAGCCCACGACGCTCGCAGCGCTCAAAGAGGAGCTGGTGCGCCGCTGGGGGGTGCTGGACCTGCTCAACCTGTTCAAGGACGCCGACTACGTCACGGGGTTCACCGACGAGTTCACCTCGGTCGCCTCCCGGGAAATCACCGACCGAGAGGTCATCCGCCGGCGGCTGCTCCTCGCCTTATTCGGCCTGGGTACGAACATGGGGATCAAACGGGTCGCGGACGGGGTGGTCGCCGGTGCCGGCAGCGATGAGACGCTGCTCGACACCGAGGCGGCGCTGCGCCGGATCCGGCGGCTGTTCATCAACCGCGACAACCTGCGGGCCGCGATCCGCCGCCTGGTCAACGAGACGTTCGCCGTGCGCGACACCGCCCTGTGGGGTGAGGGCACCGCGTGTGCGTCGGACTCGAAGAAGTTCGGCTCGTGGTCGTCGAATCTGATGACCGAGTGGCACCAGCGTTACGGCGGCCCCGGAGTCATGATTTATTGGCACGTTGAGCGGCGCAGCGTGTGTATCTATTCGCAGGTGAAAACCTGTTCGGCGTCCGAGGTCGCGTCCATGATCGAAGGTCTGATGCGGCACCTGACCTCCGCCGACATCGACCGTCAGTACGTCGACACGCACGGCGCCAGCGTGATCGGGTTCGCCTTCGCCCACCTGCTCGACTTCCAGCTCCTGCCTCGGCTGAAGAACATCGGTTCCGCCCGGCTGTACCGGCCCGGCATCGGGGAGGACGACACCTGGCCTCAGCTCGCGCCGGTGCTGTCGACCAAGACGATCGACTGGGACCTGATCGCCCAGCAGTACGACCAGATGGTCAAGTACGCCACCGCGCTGCGTCTCGGTACCGCCGAGGCCGAGCAGGTACTGCGCCGGTTCACCCGCGGCGGCCCGAAACACCCCACCTACCATGCGTTGGAAGAACTCGGCCGGGTCATCCGTACGATCTTCATCTGTGAATATCTGTCGAGCCCGGCACTCAGAACGGAGATCCACGAGGGCCTGCAGGTGGTGGAGAACTGGAACTCGGCCAACACCGACTTCTGCTACGGCAAAGACGGCCAGCTCACTGGCGCCGACCGCGAAAGTGTTGAGATCTCCGCCTTGGCGCTGCACCTGCTCCAATCCGCGGTCACCTACGTCAACACCATCCTTCTCCAGCGCGTCCTGGCCGATCCCGCCTGGGCGGGCCGGCTCACCGACGCCGACCGCCGCGGCCTGTCAGCCCTTTTCTGGACGCATATCAACCTTTACGGCCGTTTCGAGCTTGATCTGTCCACCCACCTTGATGCCCTTCGGCCCATGCCCCACATCGAGACGGCGTCATGAGCCCTCGGCCGAGGATCGGGATCCCTTTCACCAGGATCAGTTGCCACACCGTCCTGCTGAGAACGCTGGATGAAAGCCAGCGCAACGAACTCATCCGAAAGTACCGGAATATCGCCGATATCCAGAGCCCATTCCCACCCGACACGTCCCCAGCCGGTACCGAATATTCATTCACTCTTATCGCGAGAGATGGAGATCAAAGAGGCCATGAGATAATACGCTTCAGCTACCCGGAGTATGACGGCATTACCGTCCACGCCTACGACGAAGTCACCAGATTCGAACCGCCGCAGGACGACATCTGTCTGATGGTGGGATATCGTGAGATCAAAGTGGGGGACGATAAGCGACACCATCCCCATCGAGATACGCCCAGTGGCCAGCGAGTAACAGCCTTCGCGGAAGTGTAGATGCGACATGAATGAAATTGAACGCTTAAAGATGGATATCCAGCTTGTACTTGGCGATGCGGAGAAATGGCTTGGTGCCATGCCCTCGTTGGCGGACATGGACCTGGGTCTTCCCCCGACGGTTGGCAAGGATTTGGAAGCAGTTAGGAGGTTGCGGACGCGTGCAGCTTCGTCACTGATTAATGTCGCACTTCTCGGGGGCTTCTCTTCGGGCAAGAGTTTCTTGGTCAGCGGCCTTCAGGGCGGCCTGGCGCTTACACGGGTAATGAGCGACGACGACGTATCCGACAAGTTCATTGGTTTGTTGCCATCGGCACCTATACCTACCACGGCTTGTCCGGCAAGTGTCGTTCCTGTAGACGCGTCCCCGCAAGTAGACGCTTCCGGACGCGGATTCCTCCGAGTGCGCTTCTCCGATACGGATCAGTGGGAAGATATAGGGACCTCCGTACTTCCGCCGGTAGTGGCTGCGTATGCAATGGGCGACGACTCTGACGTCAAGCTGTCGCGAAAGGAGGAACACTGGAACCGAATTGTAGCCGAGATCGAAATCCTCGTCTCCGAATCCTTGCTTCCCGCCAAGTTGTACGACTTGCCCGGCCACGGCTCACCGGACCCTATACATGATCAGATTATTCGCGAAGCAATGGCGGATGCCGACTGCTTCATTTATGTTTCTACGGCCTCAGTGTCCCTGTCGGATGCGGATCTTGAGCTTATTGGGTATCTCCATCGCCATCACGTGAACACGGGGAAACGGGTTGTGTGGGTTGTAACAGCAATCGATAGGGCGATGGAACTCGGGCTCGATAACCGTCCGGCTTGGACGGCGACGGTCGCGCGCAACAACAGGTATCTCGAGGACAACTGCACCCTCCTTGACGGGAAGCCCGATCGGGGATTCATCGGCGATGGGTTCATAGCAGTCTCTCCAGCGTCGGAGGCCCGCGGCAAGTTCTCGATCAGCGAAGGTAACGAGGCCGCTGGCAGGCGACTACTTGCAGAGAGTAGGATGGATGCATTGCGTCGAACTCTCTCGACGATGATCGAGCGGGATACCGGCCGTCGCCATGTTGCGGCAATAGCGAGCGAGTCCCGAGCGCTCCTTTTCCCGTACCAGCGCGCGCTGAGTGAACGACTGGAGACCGAGCGCCTGCCGGTAGATCAGCTCCGCTCGCAACTGAGGGATCTAGGAAACCAGCTGCGTGATCTCACACTCGCCGTAGATACTACGGACGCGCGCCTCGGGGACATACTCGACCGGCGAATAAAGAGCGCTCGCCAAGGGTTCAGGAGACTAGCCCCGCACCTCCGTGAGAGTCTAGAAAGCGAAATTCTTTCCGCTGATTTGCGAAAGCCTAGACAAGCCAATCAGATCGAGGTTCACAGGACTCGGGTTATCCGGGAGTGGATGACTTCTCCAACTGGACCGCTCCAAATATGGAACTGGGAGCTGGAGGCGTTCACTAGTGAGGTGTTGACCGAGGTCCGAACGGCAGTACTCGCTAGCCACCCCCTGAGCGAGTTCAGGTCGAGCCAGGTGATCGATATAGATGAGCTAACTGCGCCTAAATCGCAGCGATCAAATTCGGACACGCAAGACGTTGTACAAAGAGCGGTGGCCGTCGTGGGCGCACTCACGCCCATCGGAGCTGGCGTTGCCACAGCTTTCGGTGTCTTGGCGGGACCGCTCCTCTTAATACCCGCCGGCGTAACCGTTGCCGCCACGCTAGCCTATGCAGGTATCACCTACAGAAAGAAGAATGCAACTTCCTTGGATCTGTTGCGCCGGGAGTGGATCGCAGAGCTGGATGAGATCGCATCGGAGGTCGAGCGCCTCTTTGCGGCGGCGGCGGGCCTCGCGGGTAGCGAAATTATTGGGCGAGCAATCGCGATCCTCGCTGGCAGACGCGACCAACTGGCCCACAGTCTTCTAGTCGTTCAGGAGAGAATAGAACAACCCGAGACCGCAACACGACAGGACCTTGTAGCGAGACTTGATCCTCATTGTCGGGACGGCGAGGAACTGATCGCACAACTGACCCAGCTCGCGCAAGTGTAATGCCGTGGACTTTAAAGATTTGAGATTAGCACAAGCACAACCGCGGCATGACCCAGGTTCCCGGGGCTGCTCACGTAGACGCGCCACGGCGAGCCGCAACAGCTCTGGCTGCTACACAGGACCCCCCGACGGGACTGCCTTCATCATCGAGTCGCTGCTCACCGGGCATGTCTTGGACGTCGACGCCGACGACCGGCAGCGACCACAGCTGTGGGAGCGCCACGGTGAACCAGCAGGTCCTCCTCTTCCGACGCGGTAAAGCCGACGCGGGCCGATCGAAGTAAGGTCGTTTCCCTTCCCAGAAGGTCCCTTCTGGGAAGGGAAACGTACAATCGATCCGTGACCACCCCCGCTGCCACCCGGCCGGATTGCCGCAGATTGCCTTCCCGAAAGGTTGTCCCGCTCCCGGTCGGCGGCTTGGATGCCGCGGACGCGATCGAGGCATGGGCCGGCCGGTACCTCGAAGCAGCCGTGCGCGGGGTCCGCTCGCCCGAGGTCACCGATAAGATCGCGCTTCATCTCGGCCGGTTCGCCGACTACTTCCACACCGTCCACGGCCACGACCGGCTGTCCGCCGTCGTCCGCCGCGAGGTCGTCGCCTGGCGCGACCATCTCGCCGGCGAGCCGGCCGACGGCGGGCTCGGCCTGGCCCCGGCGACCGTCAACGCCCACCTCGCCTCGCTGTCCGGGTTCGCCACCTGGGTCGTCGCGCACACCCCGGCCGCGCTGGCGCACGGCAACCCGTGCGCCAAGGTCACCGACCTGCCGCTGCCGCCCCTAGAACCCCGAGCTCTGTCCGAGGCGCAGGTCCGCTCCTTGAAGAACGTCCTCGACCGGCTCGAACGGCTTCCACCAGCACAAGGGCCGCAGACGCCGGGCTGACCGGAGTACGCACTCCCACGGCCGGCCGCTGCGCGACCGGGCCATCGTCTACGTCCTGCTGTCCACCGGGCTGCGCCGTGAGGAACTCGTCCGCCTCGACCTCGACCAGGTTGACCCCGCCACACCGGAAGGGCTATGGGCGGCGAAACGGGCCCGGGTCACCGGGGTACGCGGCAAGGGCCGCACTACCCGGCACGTCTTCCTGTCCGCCGACGCCCGCACGGCACTCGCCGACTACCTCGAGCACGAACGACCCCGCGACAGCGGCGAGACCACCACCGCCCTGTTCCTGTCGGCCGCCTCCATCGGCTCCCGCCGGCCCGACGGGCGGCTCTCGCCCCGCTCGGTCAACCTGATCTGCGAGCAGATCGGCCGCTGGCACGACGCCGAGCACACCGACCCCGCCCGGCAGCTGTCCCCGCTACGCCCGCATGATCTACGGCACTCGTTCGCGTTCCGGCTTGCCACCGAAACAGGCTCGGACGCCTACGAGCTGCAGCGTCGCCTCGGCCACCAGTCCCAGCGCTACATCGACCGGTACACCAACCCACCCGAGGACATCGCCGCCGGCTACGTCGAGCAGCTGTGAAGGGGGCACTGCTGCCCGCCTCCGGTAGACGCGCGCCAGCATGATCCTCACATGGGACGGGACAACAGCGACGAGTCGTACGTCATGGGCCTCTGCGATGAAGTGTTGGGTGAGGAAGGGCGACGTCAGCACCGGTTCGACTGGCTGCTCGGTGACCCGAACGACGCTGGCCGCCGAGTGCGGCTACCGGGCCTCCCCGTAGTTTCCAGCGCAAAAACAACGATTAGCCAGGTCAGCCTGGTGGGCGGCGTGGCTGCGAGCAGCATGGGATCACCAGCCGAGAACGGCGCCCGCCCGGCACGCCCCGATCCGCTCGACCAGCCAGGCGACAGGGCGGCGTACCTCTGGCAGGAGTCGATGAACGCGCTCCAGGAAACGATCACCGCCGCCCGAACCGACCCCGTTGCCGCCCGGCAACTGCTGACGATGTTCACCGCGTTCAGCCACGCCGCCCGGCGTACTTCCAGCAGACACGCGGTGATCTGATCGGTGCGGGCGTTACCCGAGCAGTTCCTTCCAACCTATGAAGAGATTTTCGCGTGAGCCCCGGGTTTTCCGTAGCGGCGGGTCTATCGCAGACGATCATTTGCGATAGACCCTCGCCGGCACAATCGCGGCCGGGCGTCGTCCCAGCACCCACCTCTCACAAAAGCCATAACAAAAACAAGCCATCACAACACCCACTCGGACACAAGTTCCGATAGAGTTCGGCCGTGGCACACAAGATCGGATACGCCCGGGTCAGCACCGCCGACCAAGATCCTCAGTTGCAGCTCGACGCCCTGGCCGCGGAGAACTGCCTGAAGATCTACACCGACACCGCGACCGGCACGAAGGCCGACCGGCCCAAGTGGAAGGCATGCCTCGCCGACCTCCGGCCCGGTGACACCCTGATCATCTGGAAGATCGACCGGCTCGGCCGCAATCTGCGCGACCTGGTCGACATCGTGGCCACCCTCGAACAGCGCGGCGTCGGGGTCAAGTCGCTAACGAACGGCATCGTCGACACCACCACCGCGCACGGCAAGCTCGTCTTCGGCATGTTCGCCCTCATGGCGGAGTACGAAGCCGCACTCATCAAGGAACGCACCATCGCCGGGCTGGCCGCTGCCCGTGCCCGAGGCCGCACCGGCGGACGCAAGCCCAAAATGACCCCTGCCCTGATCGACAAGGCGCAACGGATGTACGACTCGCGACAGTTCACCATGGCCGAGATCGCCACCTCCTGCCGCGTCACACCCATGACCATCTACCGCAACATTCGCGTCGACGCCAAGGATGCCGCACGTACCGGCAGCTGAGGTCTTCCGATGCTGCCCGCAACCGCAGTCAAGGCCAGCCGCTACGTCCTGGCTGCCAGTAGTAGTGCCATGTTCGCGTCTGGCGCCATTGGTGACTCGCTGAGCCTCAATCTCAGCTTGCGTGTCGTGGCTCCGGTGTGATTACGTCGTGATCATGCCGACGGACGCTACGGACCGTGTCGACTCGTACTTCATCTGCGCCACCCCTCGCACCGGCAGCTCCCTGCTCCTCGGGTTGTTGGAGTCCACGGGCGTCGCAGGCCGTCCGCAGGCGTACTTCCGCGCACCCGACGAGCCGCTGTGGGCAGACCGGTGGCAGGTCCCCCGCACTCCTCAGGGCGGGTTCGACTACGCGGACTACGTGCAAGCGGCGCTCGCCGCCGGCCGGACCGACAACGGCGTGTTCGGTGCGAAGCTCATGTGGGGAACGCTCGACGAGGTGGTCGACAAGCTTGGCACGGTCCACCCCGACCTCGCCGGCCAGGACGTCACCCTGTTGAACCGGGCGTTCGGTCGCACGCGCTTCGTCTACTTACGGCGCGACGAAGTGCTGGCACAAGCGGTGTCCTGGCTACGCGCCGAGCAGACCTACACCTGGTACATCGGCGGCAACGACGAGATCAGCGGCAACAACGGCACCGGGCAGGTACCGACCTTCGACGCGGACGGGATTGATCACTTCATCCAGGCGATCACGGAGCAAAACGCCGCGTGGGAGGCGTGGTTCTCCTCATTCGACATCCAGCCGCACGTAGTGCGCTACGAGGAACTCGACGAAGACATGGTCGGCGCCACCCACGGCATCCTGGACTTCCTCGGCCTCGTCCCACCCGACGGCCGCGCTATCGTCCCCCGGCACCAGCGCCAAGCCGATGAACTCAACCGCCAGTGGATCGAGCGCTACCGGGCAGAGTCGTCCGACCGCTGATCTCGCGCCCAGCCATGGCCAAGCGGGCCCGACCTCATTGGTCATCGCCGTCTGCGGGGCAAGAAGCCGAAGCTCAACCCGAAGCAGGAGGCGCACCGGTGACGCTGCACCATGCCGGGGAGCACACGACCTCGGAACTGGCAGAGCTGTTCGGGGTGGCCCGCTCGACGGTCTACCGGGCGATCGAGCGCGCCGCCACGGTCACAGCGGCACGTTCCTGATGCGGACCTGGCTGATCGGCCTCGGCATCGCCCTGGCCTGCTTGATCGCGAGTTGGGCTGTGCTCCTGGTCCTCGCCCGCCGGCTGCCGCCCGGCATCCTGCGCGACCTCGCCGCGTTCATCCCCGACTGCGTCACCACCGTACGGCGACTCCGCAAAGACCCGCGGGTACCGCGCCGCGTCAGGATCGCCATCATCATCGCCGGGATCTGGGTAGCCAGCCCGATCGACCTGATCCCCGAGTTCATCCCCATCATCGGCCCACTCGACGACATCGTCGTGGTCGCCCTGGCACTGCGCTACGCCGGCCGCCAGGTACCCCGCGAGGTGCTGCTCGCGGCATGGCCCGGCGAGCCGCGCCTGCTCGAACGTCTCCTCGGCCCCATCAAACCGGCCTCGCCCTCCCGCGCACCCTACTGATCGCTAAGGCTGCGTCCGGGCGAGGTGGGCGGGTAGCCCGCTCATCAGCCAGTCGTAGGCGTCGCGGGCGCGTGGGGGCAACTCGTCGCGGGCGGCGGCGACCACCTCGCGGACCCGGACGGCGGTCTCGGCCCGTCCGGGTCGCCACCAGCGGCGGTGATCTCCGCGCGGATCTCGGCGCGGATTTCCTCCACAGAGCGAATCCATTCGGCGAACGCCGCCGCGATGTCGACCACCGCGGCGTCGACACGGGGGTTACCGGTGCTCGGCATGGGTGTCTCCTTCGAGGTGGATCGGGGACGCCTGTGCCCGCAACGGCCGGTAGCCGTCGGAGTCGAGCTTGGCCAGCTCACCGTCGATGTCAACGCTGTGGGTGCCGTAGAAGTTGACGTTGGCGTGGTGGCTGGGCCAGATGTGGGCGAGGACTTCGTCGTCGACGTGCCGGCCGGCACGTCGCAGCGCGGCCACCGCCAGGCCGTAGTACTCGGTGGTCCAGGTGACGATTGCGTTGGTGGCCAGGGTCAGGCACCACATCTGCTCGGTCTGCTGCTCGTGATGCCGGCGGCGTACCGCGCCTTCACCGGCGTAGGCCAGCTCCCGGCGCAGCGAGTGCAGATTCTCGCCCTTGTTGAGCTGCCGGGCGATCCTGCGCCGGTAGGTCTCATCAGCCAGGTACCGGGCGGCGTAGACGGTGCGCCGCAGCGCCCCGTACTCCTTGATCGCCGAGGTCAGCGCGTTCTGCTGCCGTTTGGAGGAACACAGCTTGCCCACGACCAGGGCGGCGGTGGCGTGGCCGTACTTCACCGACGCAGCCACCCGCAGCAGGTCATCCCAGGTGGCGGTGATCAGCTCGGTGTTCAGACGGCGGGTCAGCAACGGCCCGGCGTGCGGGTACCGGGCGACGAAGTCGGCCTTCGCACCCGTCCGGTACAGGGTGATCTTCCCCAGGTCCCGGATCCGCGGCGAGAGCTGCTTGCCGACCAGGTCGAACAGGGCGAAGTTGGCCAGGCTCGCGCCGTGGGTGTCGGTGGCGTGCTCCACGATCGGCAGGTCGGTGTCGTTGCCCATGATCCCGTCGAGCACGTAGTGGCCCTCCGGCGCGCTGGCCACGATGACCTTCGTGTCGTAGGTGGAGTGCTGGTCGGAGACGTGGGTGTAGACGGAGACGCCCTGCCCACGGGCGAAGTACCGCGACATCGCCCGCGCGGTGATGGACTTGCCCTTGGTCGGGAACCGCTGCCCGTCCGACGAGGACAGGGTGCCCGGCCCGAACGCCTGGGTCAGCGGCAACCGGTGGTGGTAGTTCACCGTCGCGGCGTTGGCCGCCTCCAGCATTTCCGGGCGGAAATACCACTCAGCGGTCCACGCGAGCACGTCGTACGGCACGCCGCAGGACTCCGCCATCGCGGTCAGCCCCATGTTGGTGGCCTCCGCGACGATCACGTAAATCAGGTTGCGTTTCAGCTCGGCCGGCCGGTTGACCTTCCCGCCAGCGTGCACCAGGTGGTCCAGGAACCCGGTACGGGCGTCGACCTCGACCAGCAGCGAGGCGAACGGCACCCTCGGCAGCAGGGCGGCCATCTCGCCGCGCAACTCCTCCGCCTCGGCCGGGATGTCCTCGGCCGAAAGCTGCGGGATGATCAGCTCGCCGTCGTCGGTCAGCCGAACATCGCCGGTGGAGCCGCCCCGCGCGAGGAGGGTCTCGACGTCCGCGAGGGCCGTGTGCAGCTCGTCGTCGGCCAGGGCGAGGGCATCGGCCGCCGCGGCGGGCTTGCCGACCAGCGTGCAGAACTCCACCCGCTGCGGCACCCACTGCTCGGGGGTGAGCAGGAACGACGCCGGATCGGCGTAGCGGCGTGAGCCCGGCACGAACACGTCCCCGGAACGTAGCCCGTCGCGCAGCGCCACCAGCACGCACAACTCCCAGTAGTGCCGATAGCCGGTGACGTCGCCGGCCTCCGCGGGGGCGGCCAGGTACCCGGCCCACTTCGCCGGCACGAACCCGACCGGCGCCCCGGACGGCACCTTCCGCGCCCCGGTGGCGTACAACTCGGCCAGGATCGACACCGCCCGCAGCAGCTCATCCGTGCCGACCCCACCAGCGAAGCGCACCGCGGCCAACACGTTCGGGGCGAACTGGCGCAAGTAGCCCATCGACGCGTCCAACATGGCCAGATGCCCGTGATCGCGTGGTGGGCGTTCCTGCCGGGCAGCCCACGCCGCGCGCATCCGGTCCAGCCCGACGCCCTCACGCAGCAGCGGCCCCACCGCCGGGTCCTCCACACCAGGGTCGAGCACGATGGTCAGGATCTCGTCCAGCAGCGCCTGCCGGTCCTCCCCGACCTTTCCCCGCTCGGCCAGGGCCTCAGTCATCTTCGCCTTCGCCGCGGCCTCCCGGCCCGACAGCGCCTGGTCGAACAGCAGCAGCGACTCATCCAGCACGTCGACCGCCGACTGCGCCACCAGCGTCAGCAGGATCGGGTAGCGGCGTTGCTCTTCCCGCCGCGATAGGGCCTGCGCGGTTAGCCGGCGGCCCACCCCGGCCAGGAACCGGCGCCGCTCGGCCGGCAACGCCGACAGGTCCAGGGTGTGCGCGTCGAGCCGCCGCAGGTAGGCCAGCTTCTCCAGCTCGGCCTTCACCGCCGCAGGGCTGGCCTGCGTCGGCCCGATCCCCAACCACGCCAGCGGGGTACGACCCAGCAGCGGATCCACCACCAACAGCTCGTCGAGCTCGGCGCGGCGCCGCGGATGCAGCAGGTGCTCAACCCGCGCCCACGTCTCGGCCCGCGCCCGGTCCCGGGCGGTGGCCACCCGCTCCAGCACGTTGACCGCACCAGGGCGGATCACCCGCACCGAGACCAGGTACTCACACGCCAGCCGGAACAGCAGCTTCGGGGAATCGTGCTCCATCGCCCGGGAGAACAGGAACTCCTGGAGCTGCTTCCACTCCAGCTCGTCCATCGCCCGCCAGCCCGCGTACCGGGCGATCTCGCGTAGATGGTCGGTGCGGGTCTGATCCCGCACTCCGTAGCCGTCCAGCTCCCCGACCGCGATCCCGAGCCGGTCCGACAACCGGGCTACCGCGGCGACCGGCGCCGAGGCCACCTCGTCCGGCACGAACCCCAGCCACGGCAGCGTGCACAACTGCACGGCAGCGCCGAAGACGTTGCCCTGACCACGGAACTTACGCACGAACATCTCGTCGGCCTGGGTCAGGGTGAAATACCGGATCAGCTCCGCACGGTTGATCTCCGGGAACCCCCGAAGCTGATCCAACTCCTCTTCGGAGAACACATCACGAGTCGCCACCGGGGGGAAGTCCGCCTCAAGATCGGTCCGTCGAGACCCCCGGCACGCTACGCGACCACCCGCCAACGCGCGACCCCGTAACGCCACACAGCGAAGATCAAACTAATCGTTGTTTTTGCGCTGGAAACTACGGGGAGGCCTACCGGTCGACGGCTATTGGTCCGGGCACGGGCTCGTGGTCGAGTACCGCGAGCTGCAGCATGACCAGCCCATCGCGCATTTCGACAAACCGGATCGGCTGACGGTCAGCGGTGTGCACCGGGGGAAGCAGCGGGCGATCTACGACCGGCGGCGCGACGAGCTGATCCCCGCGCACGGGCTACGCCTGGTCGTCATCCGCCCGTCCGATCTCACGAGTGACAGCCGCGGACGCCTTCGGCGGCAGCGGCCGTCTGATGTCGAGGCGATCCGTCGCCACCTCTCGCTTTGAGTGGACCCCGGCCATCGTCGGTGAGATCGGACGAACCTGTTCCGATGCCAGCATCAAGCCCACACCTGCTCGGCAGTGGTTACCGAGAGCTACTTGTCACTTCATGACGTGGACCCGAGTACCGGACCTACGCGGCGCGTCACCGCTTCGGGAGGAGCTTGTCCGTCCACAGCGGACGACAAAAGGCAAAGGCAAGGAGGTTACCCACTCCTTGCCTTTCTCAATGTATAGCGCACCGGGGGCCTTGCGGCAAGACCCGGGTCGTGCTGCAGAATCTCCAGCCGAAGCCAGAACCTGTAGAAATCAGTGATTCGCGAAGTACGTGTGCTTTTGTCGACGTGTGGGTCTCGCGGGACGTCGAACCGCCGGTGGGACTCGCGGTGCGGTTGCGGGCACTCGGCGCGGAGGTGCGGGTGTGCGCGCCGCCGGACTGCGCGGAACAGCTGGCCGAAATGCAACCTTGTTGAATGGGGGGTTTTCATGATTGACATGATCGTTGCCGGCGGCGGACCGACCGGCTTGATGCTGGCCAGTGAGTTGCGGCTGCACGGCGTGCACGCGCTCGTGTTGGAGAGGGAGGCGGAGCCGACCGGGCACGCCCGTGCGCTGGGCCTGCACGTGCGCAGCATCGAGGTGATGGACCAGCGCGGTCTGCTGGAGCGGTTCCTCGCGCTCGGCAAGCAGTACGCGGTCGGCGGTTTCTTCGCCGGCATCGACAAGCCGTGGCCTGACCGGCTGGACACCGCGCATTCGTACGTCCTCGGCATCCCGCAGAACATCACCGAGCGTCTGCTGGCCGAGCACGCCATCGAGCTCGGCGCCGAGATCCGGCGCGGCACTGAATTGGTCGGACTGAGCCAGGACGAACACGGGGTGACCGCCGCGCTGGCCGACGGCACGCGGCTGCGCTCGCGCTACCTCGTCGGCTGCGACGGCGGACGCAGCACGGTGCGCACGCTGCTCGGCGTCGGCTTCCCCGGTGAGCCCGCCAGGGTCGAGTGGCTGCTGGGCGAGGTGGAGGTGGCCGTGCCACCGGAGACGCTGGCCGCCGTGGCGGCCGAAGTCCGCACCACCCATCTGCGGTTCGGCCCCGCACCCCACGAGGACGGGGTGTACCGCTTCGTCGCGCGCGCCGAGGGGGTGGCCGAGGACCGCACGGTCCCGCTGACCCTCGAGGAGTTCAAGCAGCGGCTGCGGGCGATTGCCGGCACCGACTTCGGTGCGCACTCACCGCGCTGGCTCTCCCGCTTCGGCGACGCCACCCGGCAGGCCGAGCGCTACCGGACCGGCCGGGTGCTGCTGGCCGGCGACGCGGCGCACATCCACCCGCCGATGGGCGGACAGGGCCTCAACCTCGGCATCCAGGACGCCTTCAACCTCGGCTGGAAACTGGCCGCCGAGGTCGGCGGCTGGGCGCCGGAGGGGCTGCTGGACAGCTACCACACCGAACGGCACCCGGTGGCCGCGGACGTGCTGGACAACACCCGCGCACAGACCGTGCTGCTGTCCCCCGAGCCGGGTCCCCGGTCAGTGCGCCGGCTGGTGTCGGAACTGATGGACTTCGAGGAGGTGAACCGGTACCTGATCGAGAAGATCACTGCGATCGGGGTCCGCTACGACTTCGGCGAGGGGCATGAACTGCTCGGCCAGCGGATGCGGGACGTGGGGCTGAAGCGGGGGCGCCTCTACGAGCTGATGCACGGCGGCCGCGGGCTACTGCTCGACCAGACCGGCCGGCTCTCGGTGGCGGGCTGGGCAGAGCGGGTCGACCACGTCGTCGACGTCAGCGAGGAACTGGACGTGCCCGCGGCGCTGCTGCGGCCGGACGGCCACGTGGCGTGGGTCGGTGAAGACCAGCAGGATCTGCTCAGCCAGCTGCCCAAGTGGTTCGGCGCTGCCGTCAGCTGAGCGCGCAGTTGTGGCTCGAAAGGGCGGGACCTATCTCCGGCCGAGTTCGGCGCGGTCCGGTGCCGTACCCCGCCAGCTCGAAGCCCCCGCGAAGTACGCCGACCCCAGCAAGATCAACCTCATCGGGATTTCCTAATCCGTAGTTAAGGACGTTCCGAGGTAGCGGGTGCTTCCCGGGATGTTCGAGTACCGGATCGTGACATCTGGTCCTGGTGCTTGGGGTGGTGGCGGCCGCGTGGGCGCCGGGCGGATTCCTTGGGATTTCCGGGGACCTCGATCCCTCGGTACAGGGCGGCGGCGCTCGGCGTCTTCGTGGCCCGCCACCACCTGTCGCTCACACCACCGGGCGACCTCCGGCCACGGCTGTCACGTTCCGCGATTCTCATAAATGAACAGATGCGAGAGTTCTGCGAGAGACCAGGAGGCGATCACGTTTCCGCAGGTCGCCGTTCGCAAAAGTCCTCTCGAAACCCGCATGTTGTGCGAGGCACTTCTGAGAGACTGCCGTCATGAACTTGACGCCCGAGCAGGCCGCATTGGCGGTAGAACGTCACGACTGCCCGAACTGTGACGCGCCCGCCGGCAGCGCCTGCCGCACCCGGGGCGGGAAGACTGCCGCGAAGTACCACACCCCGCGCTTCGTCCTCGTGCCCGCGCTGCGCGAGGAACTCGAAGTGCCGGTGCCCGCCGACCGTGGCCCCGGCCGGACGTGGAAGCAGGGCCCCGCGCTCGCCGTGGTCCCGGCGCCGCGGACCGAGCGGCCGGTGCGGATCGGGTACGCGAGGACGTCGACCGCCCGCCAGGAGCTGGCGAGCCAACTCGAAGCCCTCCGCCGGGCGGAGTGCCACAAGATCTTTCACGAGCAGATCAGCACCCGCGTCAAGGTCCGGCCCGAGCTGGAGAAGGCGCTCGCGTTGGCCCACCAGTTCAAGGAGGCCGCGCCCGAGACGCCCGTCATCTTCACCGTCCACGAACTCAAGCGCCTCGCCCGCAACGCCGCCGAGCTGATGACGCTGTCCGCCGAGCTCCAGGCCGGCGGCATCCAGCTCGAACTCCTCACCGGCCCGCTCACCGGCATCTACGACCCCAACGGCATGGGCGCCATGTTCTTCGCCGTGCTCGCCGTCGCCGGGCAGATCGAGCGCAACTACATCCGGGAGAAGACCCTCGAAGGCCAGGTCATCGCCGCCGCCAAGGGCAACCACGGCGGACGGCCGAAGGTCATCGACGACGACTCACTCACCTTCGCCCTCGCACTGAAGGACAAGGGCGTCCCCGTCCCGGACATCGCGAAGAAGCTCACCATCAAGACCGGGAAGAACGCGGGCAAGTCCCCGTCCGTCGCCTCCCTCTACCGGGCGCTCGCCGAAGCCGAGCAGGCCGCCGCGGACGACGGCCTGCCGATCCGGCCCAAGCCCGTCCGTATCCGGCACCCCGACGACCCGCTGACGCCCGAGGAAGCCGACCTTCGCGAACGCCTCCAGGCCCAGGTCCTCCAGCGCCCAGAGGACGAGTAGCCAGCAAGATCAATCTCAGCGCCAACCACGGTTCCATTGATCCCCGGGGCCGGTGTACGTCAACGCCCGTCCGCAGTGCCCGCACCGTCCGTGTCACCAGGGTGTCGGCCACGTCGGAACGGCCCGGCTCATAGCTGGGGCGCTTTCGCACGTGACACGAGGTTTCGGCAATGCCGGTGTACTCGTGCTCCTGGCCGTCGTCACCGGCGCCAGCCGTGTCCCACCTATGCCGTTCGTCTGAATGAAACGTCGTTTCGGCAACGCCCCGGCGGTCGGGCGGGCCGCCGGGGCGCAACGGGTGGAGTGCCCCGCCTACCGGCAGCATCAGACGAGCGCCTGATGCGCCTGGTCGGCTACGGCATCATTCGGGCATGGGCAACCTACATGAACCCGATATGCCTCCCGGCGAGGAGGACAGCTGGTTCGCCCGTTACGCACACAGCACCGACACCGGCGATCCGCCGTCCACCACCAACAGCCCGCAGATCGCCCACCTGCGAGCCGAACTCCAGAACATCACTCTCGAAGCCGGACGCCAGGCCCAGCAGGCCCGCGCGTGGGCACGGTTCTGGGGCGCAATGCACATCGTCCTTGGGCTTCCCGCAGTCGTGCTCGCGGCGGTGTCAGGCGCAACAGGCTTGGCGTCCGCCGACGCTCGCATCCC
>NZ_CAAAFO010000077.1 GCF_900634715.1 Candidatus Protofrankia californiensis
GCGCAGCTTGGCCGTACTGATCACACCCGCCAGGTTCAGCATCGCCACCAGAAGCGGGATCTCGAACGACAGCCCGAACACGACCAGCATGGCGATGACGTAGCTCAGGTACTTGTTGACGTCGAGAAGGCTGACGAGCCCATCACCGCTGAAACCGAGCAGCAGCTCGAGGCCCTTGCTCAACGTCAGGTAGGCGAAGAAGCCCCCGAGGGCGAACAGAATGAGAGAGAAACCGACGAACGTCAGCGACCACCGGCGTTCGTGCCGGTGCAGACCCGGCGTGATGAACGACCACAACTGGTAGAGCCAGACGGGGGCGGACAGGACCGCTCCGGCGATCAGTGAGATCTTCAGCCGGATCATGAAGGCGTCGAGGATGCCGAAGAAGTACAGCTGGCAGGTACCCCCGCCGGCGCGGGTGCTCTCCGGCAACGCGCAGTATGGCTCTTTCAGGACATCGAAAATCTGCGGCTCGAAGTAGAAGCAGATCACCGTGGCGACGGCGAGCGCGATGAGTGCTTTTGCCAGCCGGTTGCGCAGCTCCCGCAGGTGCTCGGTGAGCGACATCCGGCTGTCCTCGACCGTCCTGGTGCGGCGGAGCTGCACCGCCTGCACGATCCGTCGCGGCGTGGGCAACCCGGACACGGGTGGCTACTCCTGCTCGTGGAAGAGGCGGTCGGTGGTCTTCAGCCTGTCAGTGCCGGCTGGTGTCGCCCGTGCCGACGGACTGGCCGTTGACCCCAACGGTGCCGGCCGGGGCGGTGTGGGCCGTGCCGGTCGACGCGGACTGTGGGCTCACGGCCGGCTGGCCGGCTTCGATGGGACGCGGTGCCGCCTGCTCCTGTTGCTGCGCCGGAGCAGCCGAGGACGCGGCCTGCTCGTCCTGGCTGAGCCCCTTGGTCTCGGCCTTGAAGATCCGCAACGAGCGCCCGAACGAGCGCGCGGCATCGGGCAGCTTCCTTGATCCGAACAGCAGGATGACGACGAACGCGATGATCAGAAGCTCGGTGGGACCGAGGTTGGGCATGGCATGCGTCCTTTGCTTCGGTGTCCGGTCCGTCGACCGGTGCGTGTTTGATGCTACGTCGGTCAGCTTTGCCGCGTCGGACGACGGTCCGATGTCCTGCACATGACGGGCCTGCGAAGGGTCAGGCCGTCGCGCGGAATCCGATGTTGCCGGCGGAGCTGTCGGGGGTGTTCGAGCTCCGCGCGGCGACACGGTACCGGTTGCAGTACGACGCATGGCACATGTGTGAGCCGCCGCGCATCACCTTGGCGCGACCGTCGGGCGGCCCGGTCGGGTTCGTGCGCGGACCGGTGGCGTGGAACTTGACGCTGAACCAGTCGGCGCACCATTCCCAGACGTTGCCGACGACATTGTAGAGACCGTAGCCGTTGGGCCGGTAGGACTTCACCGGGGCGGTACCGACGTACCCGTCCTCGCCGGTGTCGAGGTTCGGGAAGTCGCCCTGCCATGTGTTGCACTGGTGCCGCCCGCCGGGTGTCAGCTCGTCGCCCCACGGGTAACGGTGCTGTTCCAGTCCGCCCCGCGCGGCGTACTCCCACTCCGCTTCGGTGGGTAGCCGGACGCCGGCCCAGGCGCAGTATGCCTGCGCGTCGTTCCACGAGACGTGCACGACCGGATGGTTCTGCCGGGAGGTGACGGACGAGCCCGGTCCCTCGGGGTGCTTCCAGACCGCTCCGGACACGGCACGCCACCAGGGAGTCTCGTGCACGGCCGGCGAGGCTTGATCGAATTCTTCGGAAAGGAAGCCCTCGAAGACGAAGGAGAAGTCGTAGCGCTCGGCGTCCGTGACGTACCCGGTCGCGTTCACGAACGTGGCGAACTGGGCGTTGGTCACCGTGGTGGGCTCGATCGAGAACGGGCTCAGCTCGATCTCCCGGATCGGACCCTCGCCGTCGGCGCTGTAGCCTTCGTCGTCTTCGGTGCCCATCAGGAAGCGTCCGCCGGGAAGCTGGACCATCCGCCTGGTCCGGGGTACGGATGAGCGTACAGGTGCGATGGTCCCGATGCCGACGGGCTCGCGGCCGGGGGTGCAGCAGGAACCAGACATGACGTCTCTCTTTGTTCGGCCTTTGTTCAGCCTGTGTTCGACCGGGATGGTGGTGGACGGATGGTCCGCCCGCTCGCCCCCGCGTGCGTGCGGGCGGGCGGACCACCGCAATCGACTGTTCGGGGTCAGCTCGTGCGGTCGGCGGCGAGCTGGGCGGCCAGGGCCGGGATGCCCAGGGCCTGCTCCTGCGCCGGGGTTGCGTTGTACAGCTTGTTCACCAGCTGGTAGGGGTCGTTGACCAGGTCGTAGTACTCCCGGAACAGCACCTGCCCGGTGCCGACCTCCTGGCCGTTCGCGTCGGTGTGAAGGTCGTAGTACTCGACGTACTGCTTGGTGGTGCTGACGTAGGACGCCCAGGTGGGCACACCGCCGGTGCCGGTGCCCTGCTTCCACCACTCGGTCAGTATGTGGTCGCGGCTGTACGTGGACAGCAGCGAGTGGCCGTTCTGCGGCGTGGTCGGGGTGATCCCGGCCGCGTCGAGGATGGTCGGCGCGATGTCGATGTTGCCGACGATA
>NZ_CAAAFO010000078.1:0-1092 GCF_900634715.1 Candidatus Protofrankia californiensis
CCGCGGCGCTGACTCAGGAGGCTTGTGGCGTGCTGCCGTTGCCGCGGGCGGTGGTGGCGAAGATGCGGGCGAGGTACTCGGTGCGCAGCACACCGCGGCCGTCGGCGCCGATGTAGCCGACGTCCTTGGTCAGGTAGCCCTCGGGGTAGCTGTAGCCCGCAGAGGTGATCTCACCGTTACGGTTCCACCAGGCCTTGCGCTGGGTGTGGCAGCGGTCACACTCGTGGATGACATGGTAGGCGCGGGCCTGTTTGTCCCAGACTGCGCTGTGGGGTTCCCAGCGGTGTCCCATGGTGCGGCACTCGATGAAACTGGCGGGCAGCTCGTGCGCCCAGGTCTCGATGTTGCGACGGGGGGTGTGTTCGGCCATGGGATGGGCTGCTACCTCCGGAATTGCCTGCGTGAACGGGGGCGGCGGGCCTGGACGTCGCAGGCTGCCATGCAGGTCAGATAGCACAGGCCGCGTGTTGATGTCGAGCACGCAGACCGTTCCGGCATCTTCCGGACCCACCTGACCGTGAGGGTCTGCCTGGTCCCGGGCGGGAGTCAACCGGCAGTCCAACCGGCAGCCAACCAGTGCAGTCAACCAGTCCAGTAAGGCCTTGCTCCGTATGTCCGACGGCCGGCAGGATCCATCATTGACCTGTCACGTGAGGCGCACGCGGACCCCGAGCGGGGTTGGCCTGTCTACAGGCCGACCTTGCCCGAGGGGTTGTCGCGGTCGAACA
Source organism: Candidatus Protofrankia californiensis (assembly GCF_900634715.1). Taxonomy (GTDB): domain Bacteria; phylum Actinomycetota; class Actinomycetes; order Frankiales; family Frankiaceae; genus Protofrankia; species Protofrankia californiensis. The sequence goes on from NZ_CAAAFO010000078.1 coordinate 729, forward strand.
GGCGACCTGCCCGCACATAGCTGTCCAGGGAGGCCGACGATCGCCAGCGTCCCTGTCGCATGATCGCCCGGTCGGGCACGCCGGCGCGGGAGGCAGCTGTGGCGAACCCGGACCGCAGGGAGTGGCCGGCGAAGTCGGTGGGGGACAGACCCGCCGTGGCAACCCGGCGTTGGACGATGCGGGCGACCGAGCCCGGGTAGAGCCGGCCCGAACCCACCCCGCCATGGCGGTTGATCGAGCGGAAGGCGGGCCCGTCGGTCAGGCCCGCAGCCTCTCGCCAGGCGATCCATGACCGGACCGGGCAGGTCGGCCGGTAGGAGCCAAAGGTGAGCCCGACGAGCGCTCCGGTCTGCTCCTGGTCGGT
>NZ_CAAAFO010000078.1:1537-9993 GCF_900634715.1 Candidatus Protofrankia californiensis
AAACCGACCAGCAGCAGCGCCCGGTCGCGCAGGTCGGCGAGTCGGGAGTCGTCCAGTTCGGCGAGCACCTGGGTGAGCAGGCGGGTCTCCAGCGCGTTCTTGCGCTTCACGGCGGTGCCGTGGACGCGGCGGATGCCGTCCCAGACGGTCGCGACCTCGGGCGAGGCCGCGGGATTGGGATGACGACCGAGCTGGTGGGCCACGGAGATGGCGGCCAGTCTCCGGCGGACGGTGGCCGGCTTGTAACCGGAGTCGGCCAGCGCCGTCAGGTAGCCGGCCACGGTTGCCGGTGACGCCGGCAGCGCCACCAGCTGCGGGGAGTGCTCGGCACACCAGGCGGCGAAGTGGCGCAGGTCTGTTTCATAGGCGCGCCACGTCGAAGCAGCCCTGGCAGCACGGGCATAGTCGGCCACCCGCTCCACCAGGTCGGACGAAAGCACGGCGTAATCACCATCTCGACGAACTGCAACCTCTGCGCCGTCGCCACTCAATCTCCGACCCTCCCCTCCCGGTGCCAGTCTGACGCCCGGGAAGTAAAGCTTATCGGGCGTCAGAGCCATAGAAGTTTCATTTCGATTGTTACGTTTTGATTCGAAACAAAAATACGAAACGATACTGATTGACGCTGGACGGCGAAGGGACCGCTGGCGGAGCCGCGTAGCTCTCGTCCTGACTCGGCGTCCTGTTGCAGGACTCGGGCCTGCGTCACCAGCTGCCAAACGACGCTGAGTGGTGGCATAGAGGGGCCAGAAGGTCAGGAGCAGGCACAAGCTTGAGACACAGGCGCCCTCGGAACGATCTGATCGCGCTTCTCCGGCGCGGCCCTGTCCTGCTATGAGCTGCCAGCGAGGATCGTGGCCAGTCCGGACGAGACCCGCGCCATCATCGGCAGGGTCGTCCTCACCCGCAGGGCTGGTCGAGAGAGCATGAACGCGCTGTGCGGAAACATGTCTTCAAAGCGGACTGGCATCCGATGCGGTCCTATGACGATCATTCCCTGTCCCGTACCGGCTCGACTCTTTCCCGCCAAGCCACTCTTCTGGCCAGTGGACTAATTAACTGGCCAGAAGAGTGGTATATGCCAGTTGGCTTGCAAAAATCGCTTACGAAGATCTCTTTATGCTGGCTATCGTCTGGGCGGCTGGGCCGGGATAGCGAAGGTCACCGAGGCGACCCGGTAGCTGGAGTAGCCATGGTACGTAGCGTGCGCATCGGCTTCGGCAGGTGACGAGAACATCAGCACGACTTCCGCGACTGACGGGATCGGGTCGGCGTCCGGGAGATGGACCAAGGCGTAGAGGGCCGGACTGGTGCGTTGATCGTCAAACACGCTGTCCCTCCTCACGCTTGCCGTCGGGTGGAGTATCGCCATCGTCCGGTGCGACGGGAAGACCGTACGGGTCAACTGCCTGGGCCGGGGCGACCTGGGCCAGTACCCGGACAGCCTCACGCCAGGCATCCCGTGCCGCCGCCACCTGTTCGAACGCGGCGCGTTCGGCCCGGGCCAGCTCCTGCGCCCGGGCGTCCGCCTCTATCCAGACACGCCATGCGCGTTCCTCTGCCGCCGCTGCCGCGTCGGCGTCCGGCCAGGCGGCTCCGTCGCGGACTCGCCAAATCAGCGTGAGGTCGACGTCACCGTCAACGCTTGCCAACCGTGCACGCGGAGGCACACCGGCTTCGACCGTACGGATCAGTTCCTGTTTACTCATTCCCAGCTCTAACACCATCTCGTGATCGGATACAGCCACCTGCGATCTCCTCTCTCGGTGGGACGGTTAGGTGCAGGGCACACGGGCTGCTCGCCTACATATGGAGCGGGAACGGTGCTGAGCTAGTCGATCATTGAGTAGCCCTGTTCGAAGGTCCACTTGTCCGGTGGGTATACGGCCTCGGCGAACTCGATCGGGCGCTGCTGGGCGTCGTACACCGTGTGGTGGACCATAAGCACAGCTGACGGCCCGTTGCCAAGCTCCAGTTCCATACGCTCGGTGTCGGTAGCGAGCCGCGCGGCGATGGTGTCCCGTGCATATTTGCCTCGCCGGCCGGTCTTCTCCTCGACGTAGGCGAGGGTGCCTTGTCGGATTCGCTCCCGCTGGAGGAGCAGCGGCGCGACCTCCGCCAGCGCCGGGGAGTACCAGGATGTCGACACCTCCGAACGAGGACCGCCCTCGGAGTTCGTGATCCGGCGACGGCGGATGCCCTGCCCCGGATACGGCAGCTCCAAAGCCTCCGCCGCATACTCCGTCAGATCCGTGATCTCCGCAGCGGCGATTTCCGCCCACTCGTCGGTTGCATAGACCTTCCCGGTCTCGCGTGAGTGCCGGTAGCGGTCCCGGGCACGCCGGTGTAGGCGTATCTGGTCCAGCACGAACGTGCCCGCCCCCTGCCGTGAGCCCACCAGTCCCTGGGTACGCAGCGCTTCCAACGCCTTCGTCGTCGTCGGCCGGCTGACCTTCCAGTCCGCGGCAAGGGCACGTTCCGACGGAACCTCGTCCCCGGGACGCAGGTCACCGGCCAGGATCTTGTCCCGGATGTGGTTGGCGATCTGGAGGTACTTCGGGAGGGCCTGTTGGATCTCCGGCATCACTGGCGACCTTTGGCTAGTGGTCAAGTCCAGTCGCACCATACGCCAATTTTGCCATGAACCAAAAAGGGCGTGATTCGTAGGCTGTTGGTCGTGGGCGTTCTCCTGGTAGCGGCCGGTGGCGGAGGTGACGCCTTGGCCGCAACGATCATCCACAGCATCCTTCGGCCGTCCGCAGCCTTGCCACTCGTCCTCACCTACGCGTGGGAACGCCTGCGCATCGATCCGCTACCTGGGCCACGCGGTCCCGACGGCTTCACAGCTCTCGTTCCCGTTGGACGGTTCAACTGGCAGATCACGCCGAAAACGGACACGGTGCCGCCAGGTCGATCCACTCTCCCGCGTCTGGCCGGCCAGACAGATGCCCGCCTTCATCTCATCGATCCGAGCGGCGGGGCGGGCGGTATCCGCCGCCAAGTCACCGAACTGGTCGAGATCACCGGCGCAGACCGGGTATGGGTTGTCGACGTCGGTGGTGACGTCGTGGCCCGTGGCGACGAGCCCGGACTCCGAAGCCCGCTTGCCGACGGACTGGCCCTCGCCGCATGCACGGGTCTGCCCGTCCCGGTCGAGATCCTCACCGCCGGTCCCGGACTCGACGGCGAGCTGTCCGAGTCCGAGGTTCTCTCCCGCGTCGAGGCACTCGGCGGACGGATCCTTCACCGGCTGCACAGTGACGAGGTACAGCCAGCACTCGACGTCCTTGCCTGGCACCCCACCGAAGCAACCGCCCTGCTCATCGCAGCCGCACTCGGAGCCCGTGGCACCGTCGAGATTCGCGACAACGGCACTCCGGTCGAACTCACCGACCACAGCGCCGACATCTACGGTGTCGATCTGGCTGCCCTCGTCCCCAGCACCCGGCATGTCGCGTCCCTCGCCGATACCGGCACGCTCGCCCAGGCCGAGGATGTCATCCGTCGTGTCTGCGGCATCTCGGAAATCGATTACGAACGCGAGAAGGCCCAGCGGCTGTCCAGCCCTCGCTTTCGGCACCGTCGGCGTTTCGCCGAGGACCTGTGCCGCGATGCCGACGCCCACATCGCTGCGGCCCGCGCCAGAGGCATCGACTACCTGACGTTTCGCCGTCTGGCCGAAGCCCTCGACGTCTATCCTGACGACATCGCCGAGCTTCAGGCCAGGCTCCTGGCAGAGCAGGCCGAGCGTCCGGCTCTCCCCTTGTGGCCTGTTCGTAACTGCCGTTACAAGGAGGCGTAGGTGCTTTCGGTCGTCCCGACAGCTTTTTCCACCTACGCTTCCTTCCGCTGTAGGTGGTTTCCGCTGTGCGGACGACACTTTCCACCTACGGCTGGGGCGGCGGGTGCCGAGAACGCTGGGCCGGGCAACCGATCGACTGGAACAGCTCTGATCATTCCTGGAGAGCTTTCCGGTGGTTCCTGCTGCTCACTGTTCGGATGAGCGGTGAGCAGTCGCGACCTCGTTCTCCGAGGTTTGCGAACGGTGTCATGCGGTGTGCTGGTGATCGGCGAGGGCTTCGTCGATCGCACGCCGGGCGATGCCGGCGAGCACGGGGTTGCTGACCCGGTAGTAGGGCAGGGCGATGAGCCCGACGGACAGCGCCCAGCCGCGACCCCGCGCCCAGGTCGCGTCATCGACCCCTACCGCCGCTCGGAACATCTCCCGGACTGCGGCGGGCAGGAACGTCCACGCGGCCATCACGTCACACGCCGGGTCGCCCACACCCAGACCGCCGAAGTCGATGACGGCGCTCAGCCGGCCGTGGCGAGCCAGCAGGTTCCCCGCGAGGAGATCGCCGTGGATCCAGCGGGGCGGACCCTGCCACGCCGGTGCCCGCAGGGCTGCCTCCCACGCCGCGGTCACCGCGCCGGTATCGAGCGTCCCGCACAGGGAGCCGATCGCGGCGCGAGTCTGGGCGTCGCGCATGGCCAGCGGCACGCCGCGCAAGAAGTTGTGCTCCCCCGGGGGCGGTCCGCCGTCGAGGTCGATCCGGTGCAGGGCAGCGACAAAGCCTCCCAGCTCGGTAGCCGCATGGTGTGGATCGGCGATGCGTTCGGTGGTCGCGTTCTCGCCGTCGAGCCACCGGTAGACCGACCAGGACCAGGGATAGCCCTCGGCGGGCCTTCCCTTGCCGAGCGGGACCGGGATGGCGAGCGGGAGGAGCGGGGCCAGTAGCGGCAGCCACCGGTGCTCCTTGCCCACCTGCCCGGCAGCTCTGCGGATGCGGGGGAGCCGCACGGCCATGTCCTCGCCCAGTCGATAGATCGCGTTGTCGGTGCCGGCTGAGTGGACCGGCTCGACGGGAAGGTCCCCCCACTGGGGGAACTGCGCCGCGAGCAGCCGGCTCACAAGCTGTGCGTCGATGTCCACCTCGTCGACGTGCATCCTCCCGGCGGACATCGGCATCTCCCCAACTTCTCAACCTGCGGCGAAGGCGGATCAGCGGCGCGGCACGGACGCCGCAACCGTGCGGGGACCGACCGATGACGCATCCCTCCGTGCCGGGCGCCGGATCCATGTCACGTTCCGGGGCGGAGCCTGTCCACTCCTTTTTCGGTCGGCTGTCGTGTCCGCTGCCACGGGGTCGGTAGCCACAAGGTCGGTGGCCGGCGTCTCGGTAGCCGAACCGTTGTGAGGACCACAGCGGGGCAACGGTCGAAATGACGGAGCCGACCGGTACCTGGAGGGACACTCACTTTATGTGAATCTTCCGCGCTCCCCGCACGCGGGTTCCAGCTTTTCGATCATGGCTGGACGCCTGGAACGCGGAGCGGGTCCCTCAGCCGACACCCTCCGGTGTGTTTGCAGCCGGGGCTGGCGCCTACGAGCACGTACACCTCGTCGCGACGTAGGCATCCGAGACGTCACTGAAAGCAACTATATCCACCGTGTCCGGTCATGCCGGGTCCACGGGTGAAGGTCTACGAGTGAAGGCAGGACCGATGCGTGTCGGAATATATCTGGACGATCAGGGACGGTCGCTGGACGTGGTCGTGGAGGCGGCCCGCGACGGGGCGAAGGCCGGCTTCGCCAGCGCCTGGCTGACCCAGTTCGCCGGTTGGGACGCGCTCACCGCGTTGGCGGTCGTAGGCCGGGATGCGCCTGGTATCGAACTTGGAACGGCGGTGGTACCAACCTATCCCCGTCATCCCCTGGTGCTTGCCAGCCAGGCGCTCACGGTTCAGGCGGCCGTGGGCAACCGGCTCACTCTGGGTATCGGCGTGAGCCACCGTGTCATCGTCGAAGAGCAGTTCGGCTACTCGTTCGACCGGCCCGTCGACCACCTTCGGGAGTACCTGTCCGTGCTGGGCCCGCTCCTGCGTGGGGAAAGCGTCTCCCACCGGGGCGCAACCCTCACAGCCGTCGGCGCTGTCGACGCGCCGGGTACCAAGCCGCCGTCGCTACTGATCGGCGCGCTCGGCCCCGCGATGCTCCGGACAGCCGGCGAGCTCGCTGACGGCACAGTCACCACCTGGACGGGCCCGGCGACCCTCGCCGACCATATCGTGCCGACGATCACCCGGGCCGCACGGGCGGCGGGCCGGCCGGATCCCCGTGTGGTGGCCCTCACCTTCGTATGCGTGACCTCGGACGCCGACGCGCGCCGGGGGTGGGTTGCCCAACGGTTCGCCATGGTCGGGCAGCTGCCCAGCTACCGCGCTGTATTCGACCGGGAGGGCGTGGACGGTCCGGGGGACACGGTCATCCTCGGCGACGAGGCTTCCGTCGAACGCCAGATCCGGCGGCTGGCGAGCGCCGGTGTCACTGAACTGGTGGCGCTGCCGATCGGGTCGGCGCAGGAACAGACGACAACGACCGATCTGCTCGTCGGCCTCAACACACGTGCGGGCTGATCCGCAGGGCTGACCTGGCGGCTTGGCGGGCTGACCTGGATGGCTGATCTGGTTCGCAACCGGCCCGGCATACCGGCGGCTCGCTCCGGTGGCTCTCCGCCTGCGAACGCGGATCGTCCACGCTGCGTGCGAATACAGTCATAACGGCTGGGCGTGGGAGTGGACCAGGTCGGTTGTCGCTGCCGGAAGGGTGAGTGGGTTGTTGGAGGACGCGGAGGCGCAACCGGTTCTCACGCGGGAGCTGAGGCTCGCGGCATACGTGGTCTGCATCCGGGACGGGCAGGTGCTGCTCGCGCGCTTCGCCGGGGCGGACGACACGTTCTGGACGCTGCCCGGCGGCGGGCTCGATCACGGGGAGGATCCCGCTGCTGCGGCGATCCGCGAGGCCGAGGAGGAAACGGGATACGACGTCGTGATCGAATCCCTGCTCGGCCTGGACTCGATACGTCGCTGTTTCCAGCGTAACGGGGGTATCGAAGCCGACCAGCACACTCTGCGGGTCATTTACGCGGCCCGGGTGGTCGCCGGCGAGCTCCGACACGAGGTCGGCGGTTCGACCGACCAGGCCGCGTGGGTTGATCTCGATCAGGTCCACGCCCTCGACCGGATCGATCTGGTCGACATCGCATTGGAACTCGAACGGACGCGCCCGCCGCTCGGCCGGGTGGATCGGGATCGCTCCCGGCTCTGAATCCATCCGGAATGATCCATCCGGGATTCTGGATGGTCACCGGCCGGCCTGCAGTACGTCGTCCGGCACGGGTTCGGACACGAGTTCGGAATTAGCATCCGGGTCCGCTGCGACGAGGGAAAATCCGCAGCCCAGATGCTGATCAATAGGGGATGTTTCGGATTTCCGATCAGGCGGCTGGTGCCCGGGCGCCCGGTGGAGATCCGACCGGAGTCCGATCTCCACCGGGATATCGCCGGCTACCCGGGAACGAACCAGTTAGCCGATCTTTCCGGCCCAGCAGTGCTTGGATGCGTACCACGGACCCGTGCCCTGCTGCGCGTAGAGGATGCGAGCGCGTTTCCACTGCTCCTCGGCACTGGCATTCTGCGGCAGGCCGGACCCGCCGACACCGCGCCAGGTGGGGGGCAGGAACTGGAACAGCCCCCCCGCGCCGATCTCGTTGACAACGCGCGGATTGCCGTTGGATTCACACTGCACAATGGCGGACAGAACCCGGTCCGCGGACGGTGCCGCGCTTGCCGGCTGGGACATCGCGATGCTGCTGCCGACGGCGGCGACAACGGCCGGGACGGCGATCATTGCGCGGGTACGCGTCGTGATTCCTGCGCGGATACGCCTCTCGGCGTGCCTGGCTCCGCGATCGCGAGTACGTGCCTGGGACATGGTGATGCCCTTCCCCACGCCTGCGAGGTTAGCTGTCGGGTTCGGGCTGGGACTGCCCGGCCGCGTTCTGCGGCTTCACCCCGAGGACGTCTGATACGCGACGCCCGAAAGTGGTTCCCCCGATCCTGCCATTGGTTTGATTTCCGTCGGCCGGGGCAGGATTCGGCGTGCCGCCCGACGTGCACCTTCTTCGCGAAGGCACGGCGCAGACCATACGCACGGTGCCGACCCGGAAAGCAAGGGCAGGCAGGCGGCCGTGAACATGAGCACACTGTATTCTGATGTTGATGGCTGCCCCGGCCACCGGGTAACGCGCGCGCACGCGCACTCATCATCTAATCAGATCCGATCTGCCGGAGAATTGTAGCGATATTGCCACGCTCTCGGGTAGTCATTTCGACTGTGCATGGCGTGGGCGACCGGATCGAATTCGTGGTCGTCGAATGCCTGGACGTGCTGCGTGGAGAAGCGTGGAGAAACCGGTGGCGGTCCCGAACGCGTGTATCGTGTCGGGCCTGTCCGTGGCACCTTCAGCACTCGTGCGCACCGGACCTGCTACCCGGAAGGAGACCGGGGAATTCGATGTCTCTCGTCGGCGTAAGCCCTGCCCCGGAACGTCATTCAGGCGCCGGAACCTCTTCCAGACACCGGAGGTCGCATTCCCGGAACGACGATGAGCACC
>NZ_CAAAFO010000078.1:10337-14817 GCF_900634715.1 Candidatus Protofrankia californiensis
GTCCGCAGTGCACCGCGCGTCGCGGCGGCGGGGAAGCGGCCCACAGCGCCGTCTCGCGCATCCGCCGTTCGGACGGGCTACCGCCGGGCCTCGGCTGAGAGGTGGGCTCCCGTCCTCGACGGGGACAGCGCGGGACGCGGCCACGTCGAGTTCCGGGCAGGTGGGAAGAACTGAACACACCGCCCGCCCGGCTGGCGCGTGGAGCCGGGTAATTTGCGACGCTGACCAACATGATGACGCTGGCGGCGTGCGCGGTGCTCTCGATGCTGGTCTGGCTGGTCCTCGCAGGCGGGCACGGAATGTTCTGGCGAACCGATACCCGACTTGACACCCACGATTCCGGCGCGACGGGCGGAGCCGCGCCGCCAGGGGGCTGGCCTGCGATCACCATGATCGTTCCTGCTCGGGACGAGGCCGAGATGCTGCCGAAGACCCTGCCGACCCTGCTCGGGCAGGACTACCCCGGACAGCTGCGGGTCGTGCTGGTCGACGACTCCAGCGACGATGGCACCGGCGACGTCGCCCGCGCCATCGGCCGGGCCACCGGTGCCGACGCCGGCAACGGCAACGGCAACGGCAACGGCAACACGCTGACGGTCGTCGCCGGCCAGGCTCGCCCGGCCGGCTGGGCCGGCAAGGTGTGGGCCATGGAGCAGGGTATGCGCGCAGCCCCACCCGACGCGGAATGGCTGCTGTTCACCGACGCCGACATCGCCCACGGTCCGCACGCGGTGACCCGGCTGGTCAGCCACGCCACCCGCCGCGGGCTCGACCTCACGTCGCTGATGGCCGTCCTGCGCACGAGCAACCGCTGGGAGCGGCTTGTCATCCCCGCGTTCGTCTACTTCTTCGCCCAGCTCTACCCGTTCCGCCGGGCCAACAGGCCGACGGCGCGGACGTCGGCGGCCGCCGGTGGCTGCGTCCTGCTGCGCCGTGCCGCGCTGGAACGCGCCGGTGGGATCGCCGCCATCCGTGGTGCGGTCATCGACGACTGTTCGCTGGCCAGGGCCGTCAAGCGCAGTGGGGGACGGATCTGGTTGGGCCTGGCCGACCACGGCCCCGGGGGCGTCCGCAGCGTCCGGCCGTATCCCGGACTCGCGGACCTGTGGAAGATGATCTCCCGTAGTGCGTACACCCAGCTGCGGCACTCGCCCGTGCTGCTCGCCGGTACCGTCGCCGGCCTGGCTCTCACCTACCTGCTGCCGCCTGCAGCAGCCGTGGTGTGGCTGGCAGGGCTCGTGACCGGTGCCGGCGCTGGTGACACGGCCACGGTGATTGCCGGTGTCGCCGGACTCGGCGCGTGGTCGATCATGACCGCCACCTACGTCCCGATGCTCCGCTACTACCGCCAGCCGGCCTGGACCGCCGTGGCCCTGCCCGCGGTGGCCTTCCTCTACCTGCTGATGACCGTGGACTCGGCCGTGGCGCACTGGCGTGGCCGGGGAGCGGCCTGGAAGGGCCGGGCGTACTCGGCGGTGAACTCCGACGGCGTCGCCGACACCTGACCGCCGTTCCACAAGCCGGCTGCGGGTCCGTGGGGGAGTCCCCGTCGCCAGGATGACGATCCGGATCGAATGCGGATTGGCCGGTGTCTCGGGGTGGAGCTGTTCCGAGACACCGGCCGTTCCGCGCTGGGCTGAACCGCTGGGTTCAGGCGGCCCGCGGGGCCGGGCTCAACGGGTGGCCCGACGGCGGCGGGAGATGATCCTGCGGCCGACCAGCGCCGCCAGGAAAATGATCAATGCTGGGACGACCGGGAACGACGAGGATCGGGCGACCCCGCCTTCGCCGGCCGGAACCCCTCCTGCCGGCACCGGCATCGTCGTGGCTGATGAGCCCGCCGACGACGAGGACCCAGCCGACGAGGATCCGGACGAGGAGGCGGATCCCGCGGACTGCCCTGCCGACCTCGACGACCCCGATGCGGATCCCGACGACCTCGATGACGACCCGGAGCCGGAGTCGGAGCCGGAGGACGGCCCGGGTTTTCCGTCGGCGGTGAGGACCTGGTAGCGGGTTATCATGCCGCCCAGGAGATGTTCGTTGACATGGCAGTGGAAGAGCCAGATCCCCACGTCGTCGGGCACCATGTCCGCCACGCCCATGGAGGCGGGCAGCAGGGGGACGGTGTCCATGCGCATGCCACCCCAGAGCACGCTGTTTCCGTGCCAGTGCGGTGTGTGCAGGTCCTGCTCGCCGCCCATACCCATGACGTACCAGCGGACGTGCTCACCCTTTCGCATGGTGATCATCGGTTCGTTGCCGAAGATGTAGCCGTTGATGGCGAGTCTCAGGTTGGACCTGGTGAAGTTCACGTCGTCCCGCGGCGGATACGGCGGCTGGGCGAAACGGCGGAGATTCTCCTCCAGGTACGGGCTGCGGTTCTCGTCCATGATCTCGAACAGTGCGACGATCTCGCGGTCGACGTCCTTGGGGCTGCCGTCCGGCCGGGCCAGTCCCTTACCGGTGATGACCATAGGGCCCATCAACCCGGCGGCGGTGTCGCCGACCTCCTGGGTGTGGGAGTGATACATCCACATGACAGAGCTGCCGTCGTGCGGACCGGGGCCGGCGCGGTCGGGTACCAGCCAGGTGTAGGTGTGCTTGCCGCCGGTGGGAACGGCGTCGTCGAGCTTGTCCTCGCCGGAGGTGTTGTCGGCGTACGGCGCCCCTTCGCTGGCTTTCGTGTAGAAGACCCCGTGTGGGTGCACACTGTCAGGAATCCGGCACCCGTTGCGGAAAACAATCTTGATGGTGTCGCCGACCTCGGCGCGGATCACCGGCCCCAGCAGGCCCAGGTACGCGTCCTGCGGCGGGCGCGGTGCCAGTGTCGTGAAACCGGCGTCGGTGTAACCGCGGTAGAGGCATTTCAGATAATTCATCCCGACCCGACCCGGGCCGGATTCGAGAAAGCTTTTCTCCTGCGGGCTGAAAGGTTGGTTGGTGATGTCGTTGCGGCCGTCCGGGGCATAGTTCCACACGACCTCGTCGGCGCCGATGTAGTAGGTGCGTACGCGCCCGGTCGGGTGGAAGGCCTCTCCGCCGACCTCGTTCCAGTACGACCCGCCCGAAGCAGCCGGCACGTCCGTCCCGGGCATACCTGCCATGTCGTGGGCGTCGGGCGCGCTGTGGGTGCCGGGTGTGTCATGGGCACCGGTCGGCGCGCCCGCCGCAGACCCCGTGGTCACCGCGCCAAGGAGCAGCACCAGCACGCCTGTCGACAGGACGCGTCGTGCATGGCGCCGCGCCCGAGCAGGAGCGCGCAGCCGGACGCCTGGCTCTCCTGGCGGTCTGCCTCCCATACCTGTACGCCTGGCGGCGCGCAATTCGTCAATCACGGAGCGTGACAGTAACTGATTGTGACTGAACGTGCCCAGCAGGAGTCTGCATCATCCGCTTTCACGCCGAAAAATACGTTACGTTCCAATACTGAACGTCACAAATGAAGACTAGAAACGGGAAGGGTGCAGAATCCGAGCAGCCGGTCGGTCAGATGCTCCCAGATGCCGGCCAGGTGGCGCACTGTGGCGACATGCCGTCCGGATCAACAGGTACGACCGTGGTGACCGCTGGTCCCCCGTTCTCGCTCCCTGGTGCATTCTTGTCAGGTCGGTGACGGTGGGATTCCGGGAGTGAGAACGGACAGCGATGAGCATGACCGAGGACGTGGCGGTCGACGGGACCGAGCCGGTGACGTGCGCATACCCGGGATGCCTCCAGCCGCCGAGCGCACCCGCCGGACCGGGACGTCCACCCGCATACTGTGACGATCCCGCCCACAACCGGCTGTCGGCCTATCGCCGCAGGCGGGAGCTTTCCGGGCAGTCCGGGCCGGGGGCGGCAGGGCCGGGGGCGACTGCTGGGAAGGCCGGGTCGGAGCGCACCGCGGGTGGCGCGCGCGGGCGGGCCGACGCGCTGGCCGAACAGATCACCACGCTGGCCGGCGGGCTCACCCGCGCGCTGGACGCCTTCGTCCGGGAGATGGCGGCTCTCGGTGACATAGCCGCAACCGAAGCGCACGTGGAAACGGTCGAGGCGGAGGCGGCCGAGCGCGTCGCCGAGGCGATCGCCCGTGCGGTTCGCGCCGAGCAGGCCGCCCGGGAGGCGCAGACCGCCCGGCACGAGGCGGAGGCTGTCGCGGCCGAGGCGGTCATCGCGGTCGACAAGCTGGACGAGCGGATCACCGGCCTGGAAGCCGAACTCGACGCGCAGTCCGAGGCTCAGGCCCAGGTCCAGGCGGCGCTCGAACAGGCCCGCGCTGAGGCCGCCGCCGCATTGGACGCGGCCCGGCGGGACGCCGAAGCACGCCTGGACGCGGTCCGCGCCGAGGCGACCGCGGACATCCGCAAAGCGCACCAGGCCGCGGACACCGCCGTCAGGACCGCGCGTGACGACGCCGCCTCAGCGCTCGCCCAGGCACGGCAGGACGCCACCCAGGCGGTCGCCGCCGCCACCGCCGCCCGCGACTCCGCCCTGGCCC
>NZ_CAAAFO010000078.1:15311-20138 GCF_900634715.1 Candidatus Protofrankia californiensis
TCCGTGTCGACAGGCATGGCGGCATCGGCGGGCCCGGCGTCCGCTCACCCGGCGGGCCCGGCGTCCGCCGCCGTGACATCCGGATGACCGCCGTCGGAACGCCTGATATTCGGACGACTTCGTATCGCCGACGCTTGACCCTGCCAATGACGGTCAGTTACGTTCATGAGCAGGCTGGAAGTGCCGGCTACAGCATCCGCTCACCGGCAGACACCGCCGTCGGCTGGGGGCACCCGGGTGGGGGTTGCGTAATAACCAGGCCGGGGGGTTCGGCCGATAACGGCACACTCACGGGTGCCGACAATGGAGGTATGGGTGCGTAGCGCCAGGTTGGAGCCAGCGGCGGGTGTTGCGGCCGGCCATGTTGCGCAGGCCCGCAACTTCACCGTCCGCCGGTATATCGACACATGCCGCGTGTCGACCACGGCCTGTTGACCGTGATCTGAGTACTCGCTCGGATATCGCAGTCGCCGGGCGGCCCGTCCGACACCTCTTCGTCAGTAGAACCGGTGATTCGGCGCGCGGCCCCGGACGAGCGGGCCAAGCGCGGTACTCCGCATACCCTACGTGATCTCCATGGCGTCCCCGTGCCCAGGGCACTGATCTACTGACCGGTGGACGCCGGACTGTATCGGCAGGAACGGCACGATGACGATCACCAGCACCGGTATTCCGACGCGGCGCGGCACCCCCTTGTCCAACGGCTTTGTCCTGCGGGGTGTGCACGCGCTCGACGAACACGGTTACTTCGGCGGCCCGGTGGATGTCGCGGTACGAAGTCGGCGGATCACCGATGTCCGTCCGCACCTTCCCCTGGACGCCACCGCGGTCGATGTCGACGCACACGGGCTGTGGCTGATGCCCGGCGTCATCGACTGCCATTCTCACGTCACGCTCTGCACGTATGATCCGCTGGAGCTGATGACGACGCCGCTGTCGGAGCGCTTCTTCCAGACGGCGTCGATGCTGCACCGCACGCTGGCCGCCGGGGTGACATACGTCCGGGACGCCGGGGGGGCGGACGCGGGTGTGCGTGACTCACTGATCGCCGGGCACATTCCCGGGCCACGGCTGGCGGTCTCGGTGGTCGGGCTGACCCGGTCGGAAGGTCACGGCGACGGGGCCCTGCTCGGCCCCGGTCTGGAGGCGCCGGCGGCCGTCACGGCACTGGACTATCCCGGACGGCCCCAGCATGTCGTCCAGGAGCCGGACGGCATGCGCGCAGCTGTCCGCGCGGTTCTGCGCGCGGGCGCCGACTGGGTCAACATCTTTGCCAGTGGCGGCATCATGTCGGTCCGGCCGGGTGAGCCGCTGCCGGAGTTCACCGCTTCTGAGCTTGCTGTGGTGGTCTCGGAGGCAGCCGCCTTCGGACGCGGGGTCATGGCGCACGCGCTGGGGGCGTCCGCCGTCGGTGCGGCGGTGTCGGCCGGCGTCCGCTCGATCGAGCACGGGATCGGCCTCACGGAACGCGAAGCCGCCCTGATGACTCAGCACGGCGTCACGCTCGTCCCCACCCTGTCGCCCTACCACGAACTGGGGCACCTGGCCGACACCGGCCACCTGCCCCAGTGGGCCGCCGACCGCGCTCACGCGACCCAGGCCATGCTGGCCGACACGATCGCCGTGGCCCGTGACGCCGGGGTCAGGATCGCCCTTGGCAGCGACTGCCGTCACCGTGACCGCCACGGCACCAACCTCGCCGAGATCACCCGGTTGCACCGTGACGGACTGTCGGTATCCGATGCCCTGCTCGCGGCGACAGCCAACGGCGCACGGCTGTGCGGTATCTCGGAAAGTGTCGGTCGTATTGCCCCACGCTATGAATTCGACGCCATCCTGCTCGACGAGGATCCGGGTGACCTGTCGCTGTTCGAACGTCCCGATTCGGTGACCGGGGTCTTTCTCGGCGGTGTTCCCGTCGTACCGCATACTCGCCTGCCCGCGGCTATGACCGCACAGATACGCGATGCTGTTCGGCCGTCTCTGGTATGCGACCCCGCCGGCGACCTGCCCGCAGCGAATCCCGCGGCACCCTGACCCGACCTGCTAACTAACTGGTGCCGGCACTGACCTAACCGCTGCCGGCACCGCACCCGCCAGTGAATCGAGAACAGAAAAGAACTTCACAAAACTCGCGAATACGTCGATTTTACTTCTCTCCTCGTTTCGTGAATAGCCTGGAAATGGGCCCGTGGCGCGCTGTCCGTCGCGATGCTGATGCGCGTTCGCCGTATAGGGCCTATCGTTGGTCCGAGCCCCTCGTGGAACATTCCACGCGAGCGGTTCGAGAGGGATCACCGGATGCGGCGGTCCGCGCCGCGTGGCTGTCAGGAGGGTCATCGTGCAGCACGCCGAGACGATCAGTAACGAAATGCGTAAAGCGATCGACAACTGCATGTCCTGCTCGACCATGTGCGAGGAGACGATTGCCTACTGCATGGACATGCCGGGGACGATGATGGACGCGGCGAACATGCGTGTCCTGATGGACTGCGCGGCCGTCACCAAGGTCTGCGCGGACATGATGTGTCGCATGTCGTCGATGCATCGGGAAATGTGCGGCATGTGCGCACGTATATGTACCATGTGCGCGGAGATGGCCATGAAGATGCCCGGCGACGCCCAGATGATGAAGCTGGCAGAAGCGTGCCGTGCGTGCGCCGCCTCCTGCCAGACGATGGCTGGCGCCACGGTCTGAGCCTGAGTCCGCGCCCTTCGCCTGCTCGGAGAGGGCGAGGCTGTCGGGCCCGGGAACCCATGGCGCCCGGACCCGACAGAAAAACCTGTTCGGGCCCGATCACGTCATCCTCGTTCGTCATCTTCGCCCGTCCCGGCCGGCGTACCGGTCAGCCGGATTTTGTGACGGACACCAACACGGGCGCGGCGGTGTCGACGTCGCCGTGGTGGGTATCTTTTCGGACTTGATAAACCCAGCTCCTGCTGACTTTCACCCCCTGCGCGGCCAGCAGGGCAACGGCCTCGGTGGCGGCGCCTCCGGTCTGTTCGAGTGCACGGACGATGGCGTCCCGTTTTCCGGCTGCATCCAGTGGAGTCAGCGTGGCAGGAAGTGACGCGGACACCTCGGATATCGGGCCGGCCTCGTTGGGGCGCACACCGTCTTCGAGCGCTTTGATGTCCGTCCGTGTGTCCGTGTGGACGCCGTTGTCAACCGTGTCGGTCGTATCGTTGTCGACCGTGCCGATCGTGCCGGCTGGGCCGCTGTCGATCGGACCATTGGCCGGATCACTGTCGACCGGATCGCTGCTGACGGTGTCGCTGCTGACCGGACCGGTGGGGCCCGGAGGAACCGACCCGGCCGCCGGCGCCGCCGGTAACGCGGAGACGGCCGATGATGCCGCCGGCTGTTCGCCGCGCTGAGCCGGAACCGTGATCGCGACGCCTCCGGCCTGCCGGCCGCCCGTCGTGCGGTGGCTGGTGTGGATCTGGCGCATGAGCAGCTCGTAGGAACCGAGCAGCGCCAGCGGCGGCCAGCCGGCGATGATCCGGGCAGCCAGAGTGGCCTCGGCGTGCATGACGTTCGCCGCCAATGACGCGCACGCGCCCAACGTCAGCAGCGTGTAGGACAGCCAGGAGCGGGGTCGCCCGGCGCGCCGGTCACGCAGCATCGTCATGGACGCGGCAACGATCAAGCCGTCGACGCTGAACGGGATGACCGTCGCGGCGATACGATCTTCTCCCTGCTCGAGGGCTACTCCCCGCATATGCCGGTAGGAGACGAAAGCGGCCACCGCCGCGACCGCGACCACCGCGACGATGGTGGTCGCCTGGATGGCCCGCTCAGCCCGTGGCCCGGTTCCGCCTGGCCCGGTTCCGCCTGGTTCGGGTTCGCTCGGCCCGGGTTGACCGCCGGGCGGCACGGATCCGCTGTCGACCATCGCGGCAGGTCCTTCCTGGAGGGCCAAAGGCAGCGCGATCATGTTCTTTTCGCGCTGCCGGAGGCCCAGGTCCTTGGGCTGGAGGGCCAACGGCCGCGCGATCATGGTTCTTCTCGCGCCCGGGCTCCGGAAGCCGATCTGACAGGTCCGGGAGGCCAGGTCCCCCTGCTGACGGGTTAGTGCGGCTTCTACCGTTTACCAGTCATCCTGACGCCTGTCTGCCCGTCCGGGTTGCCCACCCACGGGGGATGTCTCATCGCGACCGACCAGCGCTGATCCGGTGATCGGGCTGGTTACCGGTCGGGTACGTGCGATCGCGGTCCGGCCACCGGAGCTGCCACAAGGACGGGGCCGAGGCGGTCAGTCAGGTGGGCAGGTAGCCGGGCAGTCCACCCCGCTCGTGCGGGCGGCGTAACACCACACGCCGGGATCCGTCCGGGAACAGGAGCAGCCGCTCGAGCTCCCAGTCACCGAACTCGGCGTGCAGGGTGAGCACTGCCAGCGCCTGCAGGCGGTCCGTTCCAGGCGGTAGGTACAACCGCTGATACTCCACGTCCATGACGCCACCGTAACGACGAGGTGGACTGGCGGTGTGACGAACCCGTAAGAGTGCCCGGGGACAGGGGCAGAGCCTCTTTCCAGTCACTTCAGTCACTTCGGGTAGTGAGGGCTACGGTACGTAGAGGCCGAGGAAGGCCAGGGAGGCGTACACCACCATCATCGCGGCGCATGCCGTCAACACAATGCGGAACACTTCGTCACGCAGGGTCACAGCGGCCGCGACGAGCAGGAACGGGAACGCGCCGTAGGCGTATCGTTCACTGGAGTCCAGGTTGCTGCCGGTGAGTACCGCGGCGACAGTCAGCGCGGCCCACGCCGGGTAGGAAGCCGGGAGTGTCCGTATCATGACCACGAGCAGCGCGATGACAAG
>NZ_CAAAFO010000078.1:20247-21179 GCF_900634715.1 Candidatus Protofrankia californiensis
CCCCGGGCCGCATTCCAGATCACCTCTGCGGGGTTCGAGGAGCTGCCGTGCAGCGACTGCTGTCGCTGCAGCCGGATCGGCGCAAGTGCGTCCCCGTAGGCGATCCGGGCCCACAGCAGGTACCCGCCCAGACCCGCGGCCGGCGCCACAACGGCCACCGCGCGGCGCAGCCGGTCGGTGGCGCCGGCCGCTGTGATCCCGCGGGCCGCTTCGAGGGCCACCGGGGCGATCAGCAGGATGCCCACGGGCCGGCACAACCCGGCGAACAGCCCACAGGCGGCGGCGAGTTCCCATCGCCGGGTACGGATCCCGGCGAACACACCGACGGCCAGCAGCCCCCACAACGCCTCGGTGTAGCCCATGACCAGCACGAACGCGGGCGGAGCCAGCGAGGCCAGCCAGATCACACGGGAAACCGCCGCGGGGTCGAAGCCCTCGTGACGAGCCAGCCGGGCAAGCGCCGTCACAAAGGCGAACGCGATCAGGTTCACCAGCACGACCAGGGCGACACCGGTGCCGGTGTGCCCGCCGAGCCCGGGCAGCACCGTGACGGCGCGCACGAGCAGCGGCAACAGGGGAAAGAACCGCAGGCTCTGCTCGCCGGACCCGGCGTATCCGTGCTCGGCGATACCCGAGTACCAGCCCGCGTCCCAGCCGAGCAGGCCGGTCAGCGTCAGCCCCATGCCGGTGTCCGCGCCGCTGCCGCTGCCCATGCCGGTGCCGCTGGCGGGACGGGCACCGTCCAGTTGTCCGCTGACGTAGTGGGCCAGCGCGTACGCGGCGCCTGTCACGATGCGTGCGGCCAGCCAGGCGAGGGCGACCTCACGCAGAGGCAGCTCATGCCAGCCATGCCAGCCGTGCCACCGGTGCCACCGGTGTCTGATCGTGGCGAGCCGGGGAGCCCGGCCGGGTGGGCGCTCGGGCAGGACGGC
>NZ_CAAAFO010000078.1:21799-25184 GCF_900634715.1 Candidatus Protofrankia californiensis
CCAGCCCTGGGCCGAGCTGGTCCGGGCAGACCAGCAGCACGTCGCCGGGATGCCCGAGGCGTTCGAGTACGCTCGCGGTCCCGCTGGCCTGGGTACGGGTGCGGGACAGGTCGGTGTAGCCACCGACGAGTCCCAGCAGCGCGCACGCCAGGACGATTCCCCGGAACATCCGGCTGTCGACGATGACGGTCAGCCCAAGACCGATCACCAGAAGGAACGGGACGAACGCCGTGGCGGTATAGCGATCGGCCCAGGCGTTGCCCACCACCTTGCCCGCGGCAACGGCCACCACAAGGGTGACGGTGGCCAGGAAGAACAGCGTCCGCCCCGGTTCGAGGCCCTTCAGGTCGATCATCACATACCGGCCGTCGATCGCCCGGCCCGCCATCCCGGCCGCGGCGAGCCCGGTGACGAGGAACAGCAGCGTCCTCCCGCCGGTGGTGGGACCGCCCGCCCACTGCCCGTAGGCGTGCGCGATCGCCGCGAACGTGGCCGGCTCTCCCCACGGCGTCCCGGTGTGCGCCAACTGGTAGAAGAAGCCCCCCAGCCAGGGGGCGAACACCAGGCCACCAGCGGCGATGCCACCTAGACCCGCCAGCGGTGCCTGCCTGCCCCATCCCGGCCGCGGTCGCAGCACGATCAGAAACAGCCACCCCGCCACCGTGAACAGCAGGTAGAAGCACCAGTAGTGGGTCAGCGCCAGCATGCCGGCGCACAGCGCCAACGCCACGACCGAACCTGCCGACCGCCGGCGCAGCGTGCTCTCCAGCGCCAGTCCGCCGGCTGCGGTCAGGAACACCACCAGGCTGTACATCCGGGTCTCGGTCGCGAAGTACAGCGCGAACGGCGAGGTGAGGTACAGCACCACCGCCACCTGCGCGGCGCGTGCGCCGACCACCCGCCGGGCCAGCAGGTACAGCGGCGCGGCGGCGGCCAGGTTCACCAACGCCGACAGGGCCCGCACCGCGGACGTGCCGGTTCCGAACAGCTCGATCCAACCGTGCAACAGCAGGTAGTACAGCGGTGGTGAGCCATCCTGGCGAAGCCCGTCGAACAGCGTCGTGCCCGGCCCGGTCAACGGAAGCCGCGCAATTGCCACGCTCTGGGCCTCGTCCAGCCACAACGCCTGGCGGGCGGAAAAACGTACCGCCACTGCCCCGACAACAACAACGAACAGTGCTGCCTTGAAGAGGAGAACCGCCCGGTCAGGGCGGTTCAGGCCCGCTCCGGCCGGATCGGGGATGTTCTCCACCGGCCGAACCGCGACGTCGGTCACGGTCAGATCCTCCAGTCCCGCCGACTCAGGTTAACGCGATGTCTTGCTGGTGTAACCGGGGGAGACTTCCTCGTGGTAGTCCTCCTCGACGTTGACGCTCCACACGTCGTGGTTGGCACCGTCCACCATGTTCTGCACACTCAGCAGAGCGGTGTACATCGAGTGGTCCTGGTTGTTGTAACGGTGCATGCCGTTGCGGCCGACCGGGTGAACGTTCGGTGCGGCTTCGGCAAGCCATCCGCGCATGATTTCCACGTTCTTCTTGTAGTCCGCGTCGTAGAACGGGTAGGCCTTCGGCATGCGCACCACGAAACCGCGCTCCACCTGGTCCACCGGAACGAGACCCAGGGCGGCGAGTTCCTTGGATGCGAGTGCGATCAGGTCGTCGTCGGGCATCGACCAGGTCTCGTCACCCTCGAAGACGAAGTACTCCATCCCGAGGCAGGTACGTCCCTCTTTCACGAGGAACGGCGACCACGACGCGAAGTTCTGGATGCGCCCGACCAGCAGTTCGGGGGAATGGATGTAAATCCAGTTGTCCGGGAAACCGGCGGATTCGGGCACCACGAGCGCGACGGTGAGGAAGTCCCGGTAGCGCAGCGCGTTTGCGGCCGCCAGGACGTGGGCCGGGGCCGGGGGATCCATCGTACGTATCAGAGAGGAGAACGACATCGACGACACGATCTCGTCCGCGTCGTAGTGGTGCTCGCTGCCGATGTCGGTCCGGGACGCCTCCGGCGCGCCCGCGGCCGGACCGTACCCACCGGTGACCACCGTGGTCACCCCGGTGGCCCGGCCGTCCTCATGGTGGATCGTGCGGACCTTCTCCTCAAAGACGATCTTTCCGCCACGTTCGGTGATCTTGTTTGCGGCGGTCTCCCACATCATTCCGGGCCCGTGCTTCGGGTACTGGAATTCCTCGATGAGAGAGGCGATGTCCTTCTGGTTCCGCCTCGGCATGACCGCGTTCACAATGGCGTTGAACAGCGAGAGGTTCTTGATGCGCTGCGCGGCCCAGTCAGCCTCGATCGTGCTGGCCGGCACCCCCCACACCTTCTCGGTGTAGGTCTTGAAGAAGATCCGGTAGAGGCGCCAGCCGAAACGGGACGCAACCCAGCCCTCGAATTTCGTCTGGTCCTTCGGCGGGCGGACCCTCGCCCAGAAATAGGAGAAGATGCAGCGCGCGGCCTCGAGGACACCCAGGCCGCGCAGGGCGTTGCCGGCGCGCAGCGGATAATCGAACAGCTTTCCGCTGTACATGATGCGGCTCGACCGCGGGCGCATCAAGAAATCCTCGTCGGGCAGAATCTCGTGCCAGAGCGCCTCGACCTCGGGCACCTTGGTGAAGAAGCGGTGCCCGCCGATGTCGAACCGCCAGCCTTCACGCTGCGCGGTGCGGCTGATACCCCCCACTACCGAGTCACCCTCGAGGACCGTCACGGGTACGTCCCGTTTCACCAGCTCCCAGCCAGCTGTAAGACCTGCCGGTCCAGCTCCGATAACGACGACCTCGGGCTTTTCGGCCACTGTGCCTGACCTCTCCTCAACTTCGCACGCGATGGTCATCCGCGCGACACACCAAGAAGCCGGTGGACAATAATCCGGCCCTGCTTCTCAGTCTGGCATGACCCGGACGGGCGCCTGTCCGCGACCCCTGGCGGCTGCGACAACACGACCCCGGCGAACGGGTTCGGCTCCGCCCGGCGGCCGCCCACGCGCACTCTGGCATGGTGCACGTCATGGCAGTGCCCCTACCCGCCAGGGCGAAAAATCCGGCCACCACACCCGGGCGGGTGTCCCCGGGCCACCCGGATCGGGGGACAGCGGCCCTGCTGCTGGTCGGCTGGAGCGCCGTCGCGGTGGGCATCGGCGCGGGCGACGGGCGAGGCCCCTGGCCGCTGGTTTTCGTGCTCGCCGGCTGGATCGCCGTACTGCTGGCGGCGGCCGGCCTCGCCGACCGATTGCGGCGGCGTGCGTGGCACTGGCATGGCGCCGCATGGACGGGGCTGGCCGGGGTGCTCGCGGTCGGTGTGGCGCTGCGGCCCCGCTACTACGCGGCCGGGAGGTGGGCGGACGTCTCCGACGCGCTCGGGGTGGCCGCCGGGCTGC
>NZ_CAAAFO010000078.1:25410-28391 GCF_900634715.1 Candidatus Protofrankia californiensis
GGGCAGCCCGCCGGCTCGCCTCGCCGGCATGCTTCTGGCCGGTGGTCGGCCTGGTCGTGGGCGCCGGCGTCGCGATGATCCTCGCCTCGCCGGCGCCCCGGATCGACGTCTTCCACCTGCTGCAGGTCTCCGGACGCGGCCTGCTCGACGGCGCGGACATGTACCGGCAGCAGTGGGCGCCCAGCCGCGCCGAGTACCCGGTTTACGGGCTGTTCGACGTCTACCCCTACCTGCCCGGCACGACGCTGCTGCTCGCACCGTTCCGGTTGCTGCTCGGGGACGTCCGTTACGGCCTGTTGTTCGCGCTCGTGCTCGCCGCCGTCGCGATCCGCCGGATCGCCGGTGCGATAGCCCCCGACGGGGACGGGGACGCGGAGACCGACGTCCCGGCGGCGCTGCCACTGGTGGTGCTGGTCTTCCCCGGGTCCATGTACGCGCTGCAGCAGTCCTGGACCGAACCGCTGCTCGTCGCCTGTCTGGCCGGGATGGTGTGGGCGGTGCGCGCGGGCCGGACGGGCTGGGCGGTCGCCGCGTTCGCCCTCGCCCTCGCCAGCAAGCAGCATCTGGCGCTGCTGGTTCCGGTCGCGGCGGTGTGGCCGGCATTCGGGCCGAGGCGGGTGCTCGTGGCGGTCGCCGCCGCGGCGGCGCTGGTCGCGCCCTGGGTGCTGGCCGGGCCGGCGGACTTCTGGGCGGACGCGGTGATGACCAACCTGCGTTACCCCGTCCGGGGTGACTCGCTGTCCATACCCGGCGTGCTGGTCCACGCCGGTGTCAGGACCGGATTCGTCCCGATGCTCCTCGCGCTGGCAGGCGCCTACTGGCTGGCCTGGCGGGCGCGCTCGGACGCGGCCGGGTTCTGCATGGGCGCCGCCGTGGTGCTGCTGACCCTCGACGTCATGAACAAACAGTCGTACTTCAACCACTACACGCTACCGATGGCGCTCCTGGTGATGACGCTGAGCCTGCATGCCGTCGATCGGCCCCCAGGGGATACAGGAATACAGAGTCGATCAGCGCAGAGTTGAGAACCGTTCGAGCGAGGCACCCTCGTAGACCATGCGGCGGTCAACCTGGAAGGTGCGGTCGCGCAGGGCGGCCAGCTGGTCCGAGACGACCGCGCAGGCTCCTTCCAGGGTCTTGTAGCCGTCCGCCCGGACCAGGAACACCGCATGGCCGGGTCCGGCCATGGTGTTCACCCGGGCGGCGAAGTCCGCGCCGCTGGCCCGTCGCATCCGGACCGCGTAGTCGACCCAGTCGACCAGCGCCGGCCCGCTGGTGTCGGCGTAGACGATCTGCCTGACGTCGAGGTCACCGCGGCGCTCGATGGCCCGGTACACCGCCGGACCCAACTGGTCGGGGCAGTAGGCGACCACGTCACCCGGCCGGGCCAGCGCCGAGATCCGGTTCGCGATCTCGGCGGCCTGGGTGCGTTCCTGCCGGGTCATGTGCCAACCACCGAACAGTCCGGTCACGCAGACGATGACCAGGATCGTGGCGCGTACCCGTCCGGGCAGGAGACCGATGCCGAGCGCGGCGAGCAGCAGGAAGGCCGGCAGCGAGATCCCGGTGTAGCGCTCCGTATAGGCGCTACCGCCTGTGGTGTTGACCAGATAGGCGAGGGCGAGTGGGACGAGCCACAATGCGGCCAGATAGCGTCCTGGCACACGCCCGGTCGGGACGATGTGCAACCCGTCGTCCTGAGGTCTCCCGGTAAGGCCGAGCAGTGCCGCACCGAGCAGCACCACCCCGAGCAGCGCGCCGGTCGAGGTGGGACCGGCCCAGTCGAACACCGTGTCCAGCAGGATCTGCGCCTGCACCCGGGCCGCCCACGGCGTGCCCGTGTGCAACATCTGGAACAGGAAGGACGGCATCCACGGCGCGAACACCACCGCTGAGGCGAGCATCGCCACCAGGGCCGACAGCGCCGAGCGGCGGTAGTTCACCCTGCGCAGCGCCTGCACCGCAAGGAACACCGCAACCGTGGTGAGCAGCAGGAACGTCCAGTAGTGGGTGTAGACCAGCGCCGAGGTGGCCGCGGTCAGCACCACCAGCCGGCGGCGGGTCGGCTGCTCCAACGCCCGCACCAGGGCCAACCCGAACAGCAGAACCAGCAGGACGACCAGCGAGTACATCCTGGTCTCGCTGCCGTAGCGGATCGCGTAGGGCGAACAGGCGAACAGCAGCAGGGCCGCGATGCCCGCCCGCCGCGGGGTGTTGGCGTCACCGCTGCCGAACATCGCAGCCACCCGCCCGACCCGGCGACCGGCGACCCAGGCGACCGGCAGGGTGACCAGCGACAGGATGCCCGACAGCGCGCGGACGGCAACGTCACCGGTCCCGAACATCATGATCCACACGTGCAGCGAGAGGTAGTACAACGGCGGTGAGCCGTCACGCCGCAGTGCGTCGAGCAGTCCGCCGGCCGGTCTGCGGGCGATCTCCACCGTCAGCGACTCGTCCAGCCACAGGTGACTCGGGGTCGCGAAGCGCAGGAAGGCCCCGGTCACGATCGCGGCGACGGTGGCGACGAGCAGCAGCCGGCGCACCCAGCGCTCCTCGTGCACCGCCCACCCGCGGGCGTCCGGCCGCCGCCCGACTCCGCTGGAATCGGCCGCCTGCGGGGTGCGTGCCGCATCCGGGGAGGGTGCCATCGCTGGAGCCACATCCGGTACCACAATTGGTACCACAATTGGTACCACAGCCGGCGCCGGCGCCGTTGGTGCGACGGACACCGCCGTCGGTGCGAGGGACACCGCACCCGATGCGGGCAGATCCACCACCGGGCTCCCGGAAAAGTCGGCACTCACCAGCGAGACGGTACTCACAGTGCCAGCCTGCCGATCGTCGGTGTCGGCCGGTCGACGTCCCGCGCCCCTTTCCGGGGCGGGGGAAAGTTCGGATGGGCCCATGGTCCGGGCTATCGTCCTTCCTCGTCGGCCGCCTCAGGCTGGATCTCCTGGGCGAGCAGGGCCGGCAGCAGT
>NZ_CAAAFO010000078.1:28468-29282 GCF_900634715.1 Candidatus Protofrankia californiensis
GTGCAGCGCTGCCGACCACCGGACTGGTGCACCGCGGCCCGCAGTCCCGGGCCGTTCACGGACACCACCGACAGATGCCGCTGCGCCCGGGTCAACGCGGTGTAGATCAGGGGACGGGTCAGCATCCGGCCCGCCTCCGGGGGGAATACGGCCACCACCGCCGGCCACTCGCTGCCCTGGGCACGGTGGACCGTGACCGCCCAGCCGTGTCGCAGATCCCCGACAGCCCCACCGGGGACTTCCACGTCCCCACCGGGAAACGCCACCGTGAGAGCGCCCTTGTCACCGGCAGCGGTCACCACGCCGATCTCGCCGTTGGCGAACCCGTCGTCGAGATGGTTCGCGGTGGCCACGACCCGGTCCCCGACGTCGAACCCGCCGTTGCTCCCGCCCCCGGGGTTGAGCACCTGCTTGAGCGCGGCGTTCAGCGCCTCCGTCCCCGCGGGGCCGCCGTGGACGGGAGTCACCACCTGGACGTCCGCGACAGGTATGCCCAGCGCCCGCGGGATGGAGTCGGTGACAAGCTGGACGACCCGGTGCGCCGCCTCGCCCGCGCCGCGGGTGGGTACCACCACCACCTCGCGGTCCGGTCCGGACGGAGGCGCGGGCAGCTCACCGGCGCGGACGGCCATCGCCAGCGTCGCGATCCCCCCGCCCTCAGACTGCCGGTAGAGGCGTTGCAGCTCGGTCACGGGCGCCACCCCGGCCGCGAGCAGGTCCGCCAGCACCCGGCCCGGGCCGATGCTGGGCAGCTGTGCCGGATCCCCGACGAGCAGCAGATGGGTGCCGTCCGCGCAGGCGTCGAGCAGGGCCG
>NZ_CAAAFO010000078.1:29885-45286 GCF_900634715.1 Candidatus Protofrankia californiensis
CCACCCGCACAGCTCCTCCAGGCGTTTGGCGGCCCGACCGGTCGGAGCCGCCAGAGCCACCTGCGCGCCGGCGGCGCGGGCCAGACGCACGACCGCGGCGACTGTTCGGCTTTTGCCCGTTCCCGGCCCGCCGGTGAGCACGCTCACACCGACGTCGAGGGCGGTGCGGGCGGCATGCAGCTGGGTCTCGTCCAGACCGGCCAGGACCGCGGCGACGTCCTCGTCCTCCGCTTCCTCGGCGGCGACGGGTTCAGGGTCCGCGGGCTCCCCGGGGTCGTCCTCAGGGTCTTCGCCGTCGAAGTCGTCGAACATGTCAGGAAGATCGTCGTTTTCGGTCGCGGCCGTCGGACGTGCCGGTGCGGCAGGCGTCCTGGGCCGTACGGACCCGGGACGCAGCGGCTCGGCAATGGCCAGCAGCCGCGCGACCCCTTCGGCCAGGGCCTGTTCCGCCGTGACGTACCGCTCGAGCGCGACCAGCCCGTCGGTGACGACCATCCGGCCTTCCTCGACCGCGGTACCCAGCGCCGCCGCCGGGTCCACGACCCCGTCGCGGGCGGCGGCCCGCAGGAGCGTGTCCACCGGCGCCGCGGTATCCCCGGACCGCAACGCGGCGCGGCGCAGCAGGTGCGCGACCACCGCGGGGCCGCGCCGGCCGTCGTCGCGGCCCGCACCCATCGCGCGGGCCAGCCGGTCGGCCTGGGCGAGTTCCGCCTCGCCCGCGGCGAGCAGCGCCCACGGATCGGCGCGCAGGGCGTCGGCCACACCCGGCCCGAGCTCGTCGACCAACCTGCGGATCAGGCGGACCGGCAGATCGGCCAGGACCAGCAACTCGGCCGCGGCATAAGCGTTCCCGGCGGCGGAAAAGGAATCCGCCAACCGCCGGGCCCGGGCGGGGGAGACACCCGGGACGGTCGCCAGCCGGGTCGCGTCGACGTCGGAGGGCGTGCGGATCCCGGCTTCGGGCAGGCGCGCCGCGGTCGTCCGGCCGAGCCCCGGCCACAGCCCCGCCGCGCAAAAGGCACCGAACACCACGGCCGGGTCGACGGCCGGGTCGACCGTTGGCACCCCGTCCCTGGTCAGGTTGGGCAGTGCGTCGGTGGAGATGGTCTCGGCCGGCATGCCGGCAGTTTAGAGCGACCGGCAGGCATGTTGTTCCACGCCGAATCCGGAGTGCCGCCGATAGTGACTGACGGTGATATTTGGTGATGTCCTGGTCGTCCCCGTCCTCGTCCCGGCGTTGACGCAACGCTCGACGAACGGCCGACGGAACAGCAGCGGCGGTGTTGACGAGCCTCGAACGAAGCTCTCGGAGAGTGGACCGCTAAGGTCGATGCGACTCGTCGGACTCCATCCATTGAAGTCCGAGGCAAATGAGTGCAGAGCGCAAGGCTGGCTACCCTGAGCAGGTCTCGTGGCGGCGGTCTGTATCCCGATCATCGGCGCCGGTCTCATCGTGCCGATGGCGGTGATGACAACCATGTCCGGCGTTAACCATGCGGCGCCACGTACAGAAGGGACTGGCATTGAATGCCCTGGAAGCAGTCGTGCTGGGCACCGTTGGTGTGACAGCAGGCGCGGCAGCCGGCGTCCGGCAGGCCCGGTGACCACCGTCCTGCTCGTACGCCACGGGCTGACCGCGGTGACCGGCTCCATCCTCCTCGGCTGGACGCCGGGAGTCGGTCTGGATGACAGAGGCCGAGCTCAGGCTCAGGCGTTGGCCCAGCGTCTGGCGTCCATCCCGCTCACCGTCATTGTCTCAAGTCCCCTGCAACGCTGCCGCGAGACCGCCGAGGCGATCGCTTCGCACCAGGGCGAGCGGGTCGATGACGCCGAGCAAGTCGGGCGCATCCCCGGTGTCGTGCCGGTTTCCGCTGCCGAGGGAAGGGATGCCGTCGCCATC
This sequence comes from Candidatus Protofrankia californiensis, assembly GCF_900634715.1. GTDB lineage: Bacteria > Actinomycetota > Actinomycetes > Frankiales > Frankiaceae > Protofrankia > Protofrankia californiensis. The sequence continues at coordinate 31,786 of NZ_CAAAFO010000078.1, forward strand.
GATGACCGGCTGGGGGAGTGCCACTACGGCGACTGGACCGGTCAGGAGATGAAGGCGCTGACCGCCGACCCGCTGTGGCGGACCGTCCAGGAACACCCCAGCGCGGTGGTCTTCCCCGGCCCCGAGGGGGAGGCCCTGCGCGACACCCAGTACCGGGCCGTTGCGGCGGTGCGGGACTGGAACGCCCGGCTGGGACCGGACGCGGTCTGGTTGGCCTGCTCCCACGGCGATGTCATCAAGGCGATCGTCGCGGACGCCATGGGCATGCACCTCGACCTGTTCCAGCGAATTTCGGTGGATCCCTGTTCACTCACCGTCATCCGTTACACCGAACGGCGACCGTTCGTGATCCGGGTGAACGACCGGGGCGGTGCCGTCGCAGACCTGCTACCAGCACCGCGAACGCCCGCCGCCGACGACGGTGACGCCATCGTCGGCGGCGGGTCATAGCCAAGGGTGATTGTGCTCTCCTCTAGCGGCGCATCAACAATGATCGGCCGCCTTTGGTCGGAGAGGCTGCTTTTGGCCGGAGAGGGAGGGACGGGTGCACGTACGGGCAGCCAGACTTAGGGGCGTGAGTGAGCACGCTTCCAACGTCACGCCGCCCGGACGTCCGGCACTCGACCCAGCCGACGCCGGAGGTCTCGACGCGTCCGACGCTCTCACACTGCTCGGTGACGGTGAGATCACCGTCACCGGACGCCTGGTAGAGGCCAGCAACGCGACCCTGTACTGCGAGATCAGCCTGGACGGTGTCAGCGGCCGGTGCGTCTACAAGCCGGTTCGCGGCGAGCGTGCGTTGTGGGACTTCCCCGACGGAACGCTGGCCGGCCGCGAACGCGCGGCCTACCTGGTCTCCGAGGAGACCGGCGTGGGGATCGTGCCGCCGACGGTGCTGCGGGGCGGCCCTTTCGGCGTGGGCATGGTCCAGCTGTGGATCGACGTCGACGAGACCGTCGACCTGTTCGCCCTCACCCGCTCCGACGATCCTCAGTTGCGGACGATCGCCCTGTTCGACGCCGTGGTCAACAATGCCGACCGCAAAGGTGGTCACCTGCTGCCCGCCCCGTCCGGGCGCATCTACGGCGTCGACCACGGGGTGACCTTTCACGTCGAGAACAAACTGCGGACAGTGCTGTGGACGTGGCGGGGGCAGCGTCTGCACGCCGACGAGGTGGAACTGCTGACGTGCCTGCGGGAGGCACTCGATGGCTCTCTCGCGGGGACGCTCGCCGGCCTTCTCACCGACGCGGAGATCAACGGTTTGCGGGCCCGGGTAGTCCGACTGTTGACCGAATGCCGCTTTCCGACACCTTCCGGTGACTGGCCCGCAATCCCCTGGCCACCCTTCTGAACAACAGGGCAGGCGCAGGAGTCCAGCAGATCGTCGCGAAGCGACTCCGCGTTCCAATCCTTTTTCTTGCCGATCATCGCCAGATGATCGGCAAGCCACGAACGGTGGCCAGCCCTCGAGCCAGGGGTCCCCCGATCGTCGCGAAGCGACTATCGGGGGAAAGGCATGTTCCGTCCGCGGACACAGCTACGCTGACTGCATGCAATCCTGGCCGGCTCCCACCCGCTCCCGGCTGCCTGGCCGGGGATTACCCCTTCGGGTTTCCGACACGGCCACCCGTTCGGTGCGCCCGCTCGCCGCGGGGCAGACAGTCCGAATGTACGTCTGCGGGATCACCCCGTATGATGCCACGCATCTTGGGCATGCGTTCACCTATCTCACCTACGACTTGGCGCACCGGGTCCTGCTGGATGCCGGGCACGACGTCGTCTACGTCCAGAACGTCACCGACGTCGACGACCCGTTGTTCGAGCGTGCCCGGCGGGACGGCCTGGACTGGCGGGAGATTGCCCGCAGCCAGACCGACCTGTTCCGCGCTGACATGGCCGCGTTACGCATCCTGCCTCCAGCGGTGTACGCCGGAGCGGTCGAGTCGATTCCGCTCGTCATCGAGATGATCGAGCAGCTGCGCGCCCGCGGCGCCGCCTATCAGGTCGAGCAGGACATCTATTTCCCAATCGGCGCGGCTCCCCGGTTTGGTGAGGTCTCCCATCTCAGCCATGCCGAAATGGTCACCCGGGCCGCGGGTGGCGGCGGTGATCCGCAGCGCCTCGGCAAGAAGGACCCGCTCGACCCTCTGCTGTGGCGCGCGGAACGTGCCGGGGAACCGGCATGGCCTTCTCCGTTCGGACCGGGTCGGCCAGGCTGGCACATCGAATGCGCTGCTATCGCCCTGGCTCATTTGGGTGACAGCATCGACATTCAGGGCGGCGGCACCGACCTCGTGTTTCCCCACCACGAGTGTGGCGTTGCCCACGCAGAGGTCGCCAGCGGCGTGTGGCCGTTCGCCCGTGCCTATGTGCATACCGCCATGGTTTCCCTCGACGGCCACAAGATGTCGAAGTCGAGGGGGAACCTGGAGTTCGTCTCCCGTCTGTTGCGCGGCGGCATCCAACCGGCGGCAATCCGGCTCGCCCTGCTCGACCATCATTACACTGTGGGCTGGGAATGGACACCAGCTGTGATTGACACCGCCGGTGAACGGCTGGCCCGTTGGCAGGCGGCAACCGCCCGTGAGCGGGGTCCGGACGCCCGGCCGCTGCTCGACGATGTCCGCCGGCACCTTGCGGACAATCTCGACGCCCTGGGCGCTGTCGCCGCGGTCGACCGCTGGGCGACCACGGCTGTGACCGTGGGCGGTCAGGACCCCGATGCCCCCGGATTGGCGCGTGCCATCATCGACTCGCTACTTGGGATAGACCTTGATCCCGTCGTGCCCTGATCCTGTTGTGCCTGGAGGATGTTCAGTTTGATGGGCGCCCACTACCAGCGGGCAGACGCTGGAACCTACAGCGAACGACCGACGTTCAGTGAACGGCCGACGTTCGACGAGGTGGCGCGTGGTTACGACCCCCAGCAGGTCGAGGAGTATCTGGACGCGCTGTGGCGGTACGCAAGCCAGGTCACGGTGCGAGCGGCCGCCGCCGAGGCGGCGTTGGAAAGCGAACGCCACCGCCAGGACGCCGAGTCGCACCTGCCCACCAGGTCATCCGCGCAGGCAGGTGGACGGATCGGCATCATGTTGGCGATTGCGCAGCAGGAGGCCGACGAGATCGTCGCGGGTGCCCGCAGCATTGCCGAGCGGGCCCTGGAGGAGGTGATCGAAGACTCCGCCGCCAACCATCCCATCGTGCGCAAGGCGCGCGAGCAGGCCGACAAGCTGCTCTTCGACGCGATCGAGCAGTCCCGACTGGATGCGGCGCAGCGCCACGCCGACATCGAGACGCAGATCGCGCAGCTGTCCGGCAGCTTGGAGACGTTGCGTCACCAGCAGGGCGAGGTGCTCGGTGCGTTGCTGCGGCTGCGGAGCCTGATGAACACCGAGGAGATCGACCGGGCCGTCACGGAACTGGCCCGAGCCGGCACCGCGACCGGCACCGGGGATGCCGAGGAGCACGAGCGGACCGCGGCATACCGCCCGCAGGCATCCACACCTGTGCAGACGGCGGCAGAAGCCGACCAGGGCGTCGCCGACGCCAGCTTCTTCTCCCGGCCGGCGAAGATGGCCGGGAGCCCGCCACGTTATCGTGACGACGAGGACATCATCGACGCCGAGGTCGTCGAGGAATAGCAGCTGTCGAGGAGCGGTGCGATGTGGAGGTCCCCGTGTCGCGCCCAGGACGCCACACGGGGATCATGTGATCACTGCCCGCGGCGGCGCAGGTAGCGTTCGAATTCGCGGGCGATCGCGTCCCCGCTGGCTTCCGGCAGCTCGGTTTCCGGTTCCCTCGACTCCAGCGCACGGACGTACTCGGCGACCTCCGTGTCACCGGCGGCGAGTTCGTCCACCTGGCGTTCCCAGGCCCGGGCCCGCTCGGCCAGGTCACCAAGGGGAATCTCGATGTCCAGCAGATCCTCGACCCGCCGCAGCAACGCCAGCGTCGCCTTCGGACAGGGCGGGTTGGCCACATAGTGGGGGACGGCCGCCCAGAAGGACACCGACGCGAGCCCGGCGCGGGAGCACGCGTCCGCGAACACCCCGACGATGCCGGTCGGACCCTCGTACTTCGACGGGTCCAGGCGGAAGCGGGCGGCACTGGCGGCATCCCCGGCAGTGCCGCTGATCGGCACTGGCCGGGTGTGCGGCGAGTCCGCGAGCAGGGCGCCGAGGCTGACCACCGTGTCACTGCCGAGGGCGTGCACGGCTTCGATCAGTTCGTCGGTGAAGCCACGCCAGCGCATGTTCGGCTCGAGACCGCGGATGAGAACCAGGTCGTTCTCGCCGTTCGCCGGATGCGCCACCGACAGCCGGGTCGTCGGCCAGGCGATCTTACGAGCGCTGTCGGTTCCACTCACCGTCGGCCGGTTCACCTGGAAGTCGTAGTAGTCGTCCGGATCGATGGCACCGATGACCTTTGCCTCGAACATCGACTCCAGATGCTCGACAGCCGCGGACGACGCGTCCGCGGCATCGTTCCAGCCTTCGAAGGCAGCCACTACGATCGGCGACCGTAGCTGACCGACATCGGAGAACTCGATCACCTGCCACCTCCTGCCGCCCCCTGGCGGTTCACTGCCCCTATGACAGTGCAACGGTACGTCCTACGTTCGTGCGTGCCGGTGGATCCTTGTGACCCACTGTCGGAGAAATACCGCGAGACTGACCCGGCCCGCCCCGCTCTGCCGTCCAGCCGACGAAAATATTGCCGGTCGGAAGGGCTGTAAACAGGGCAAACCCGGCGGTGACCACAAGCTGCTACTGCGGGCGGCGGTGATGCTACCGGTACGCTTCCGACGTGCGAGGAGATCTGCTTTCCGTCCTGGCCGAGCGCGTTGTGGTAGCCGACGGCGCCATGGGAACGATGCTGCAGGCTGCCGACCTGACTCTTGACGACTTCGAGGGCCATGAAGGCTGCAACGAGATCCTGAACGTGACGCGTCCAGACGTGGTGCGGGCAGTACACGACGCCTACTTCGCTGTCGGGTGTGACGCAGTCGAGACGAACACGTTCGGGGCTAACCTCGCCAATCTCGGAGAGTACGGCATCGCTGACCGTATCGGGGAACTGGCCGAGGCGGGCGCCCGGATAGCCCGTGAGGCTGCCGACTTCTGGAGCGGGCCCGGCCAGCCCCGTTTTGTCATCGGTTCGGTGGGCCCCGGTACGAAGCTGCCCAGCCTCGGCCACATCACCTACCAGCCGCTGCGGGACGCCTACCAGCAGGAGGTCGCCGGCCTGCTTGCCGGTGGCGTCGACGCCATCCTGGTCGAGACCGCCCAGGATCTCCTGCAGGCCAAGGCCGCGATCATCGGAGCGCGGCGCGCGATGGCCGCGACCGGCCGGAAGGTGGCCCTGATCGCGCAGGTCACCGTGGAGCTGACCGGCACGATGCTGCTCGGCTCGGAGATAGGCGCCGCGCTCACGGCGCTGGAGCCACTCGGTATCGACCTGATCGGCCTGAACTGCGCCACCGGCCCGGCCGAGATGAACGAGCACCTGCGCTATCTGTCCCAGCATGCCCGGGTCGGGCTGTCGGTCATGCCGAACGCCGGCCTGCCCGTGCTGGGCAGGGACGGCGCCACCTATCCGCTGACCCCGGCAGAACTCGCCGACGCCCAGGACGCCTTCACCCGCGACTACGGTGCGGTGCTGGTCGGCGGCTGCTGCGGAACCACACCTGAGCATCTGCGCCAGGTCGTGGAGCGGGTCGCCGGCCGTGGCCTCGCCTCGCGGCGCGCGGCCTCCCATGCGGGCTCCCCGGCCACATCCGCAGTCACTTCCGTGGCCGCGTCGTCGGCGGCCGAGCAGTCTGCGGCAGCTGAGCAGGCCGCCGCGGCCTCGCTCTACCAGTCCGTGCCGTTCCGGCAGGACACCTCGATCCTGATGATCGGGGAGCGTACCAACACCAACGGATCCAGGGCGTTCCGCGACGCGCTGATCGACAGCCGGTGGGACGACGTCGTCGAGATCGCCCGTACCGCCACCCGCGAGGGTGCGCACATGATCGACGTGTGTGTGGACTACGTCGGTCGGGACGGTCGGGTCGACATGCGCGAGGTCGCCAGCCGCTACGCGACCGCGTCCACACTGCCGGTCATGCTCGACTCCACCGAGCCGCCGGTGATCGAGGCGGGTCTGGAGTGCCTCGGCGGGCGTTCGGTGGTGAACTCGGTCAACTTCGAGGACGGCGACGGGCCGGACTCCCGGATCGCCCACGTGATGCCGATCATCGCCGAGCACGGCGCCGCCGTCGTGGTGATGTGCATCGACGAGGAGGGGCAGGCCCGCACGGTCGAGTGGAAGGTGCGGATCGCCGAGCGGATGATCGACTACCTCACCGGCCAGTGGGGTATGCGGGAGTCCGACATCTTCATCGACACGCTGACCTTCACCCTCGGCACCGGCCAGGAGGAGTCCCGCGGTGACGGCGTCGCCACCATCGGAGCCATCCGCGAGATCAAACGCCGGCATCCCGACGTCCAGACCATCCTCGGGCTGTCCAACATCTCCTTTGGCCTCAAGCCCGCGGCCCGGGTGGTGCTCAACTCGGTGTTCCTGGCCGAGTGCGTGCAGGCCGGCCTGGACGCGGCCATCGTCCACGCTTCCAAGATCCTGCCGATGTCGCGCATCCCGGAGGAGCAGCGCGAGGTCGCCCTCGACCTCGTCTATGACCGCCGTCGCGACGGCTACGACCCCCTGACGCGGTTCCTGGACCTGTTCGAGGGTGTGGAGGGCAGCGGCGGCGGGCCGACCCGCGCGCAGGAACTGGCGGCCCTGCCCCTGGACGAACGCCTCAAGCGGCGGATCGTCGACGGGGAGCGGACCGGTCTGGAGGCCGACCTCGACGAGGCGATGCGTTCCCGCGACCCGCTGGCGATCATCAACGACACCCTGCTGGACGGCATGAAGGTCGTCGGTGACCTGTTCGGCTCGGGACAGATGCAGCTGCCGTTCGTGCTGCAGTCCGCCGAGGTCATGAAGGCCGCGGTCGCCTACCTCGAACCGCACATGGAGAGGACCGACGCCCGCGGCAAGGGCACGCTGGTGCTTGCCACGGTCAAGGGTGACGTCCATGACATCGGCAAGAATCTCGTCGACATCATCCTGTCCAACAACGGCTACACCGTCGTCAACCTCGGGATCAAGCAGCCGATCAACGCGATCCTGACCGCGGCGGCGGAGCACGACGCCGATGCGATCGGCATGTCGGGGCTGCTGGTCAAGTCGACCGTGGTCATGAAGGAGAACCTCGCGGAGATGAACACCCGCGGGGTGGCCGCCACCTGGCCGGTGCTGCTCGGTGGCGCCGCGCTCACCCGCGCCTACGTCGAGGGGGACCTCGCCGAGCTGTACCAGGGTGATGTCCGCTACGCCCGGGACGCCTTCGAGGGGCTGGCGCTCATGGACGCGGTGATGGGGGCCAAGCGGGGTGAGGCGCCGCCGCTCGCCGACGACCCGCGCGCCGCGGCGCGCCGCGCCCGCCGGGAACGAACCGAGCGGATCAAGGCTACCCGGGCCGCCCAGGCCACGGCCCGGGGCGAGCAGATCCCCACGGAGCTGCCGCCGCGCTCGGACGTAGCCACCGACAACCCGGTGCCGGTGCCGCCGTTCTGGGGGGAGCGGATCGTCAAGGGCATCCCGTTGGCCGACTACGCGTCCTTCCTGGACGAACGGGCGACCTTCCTCGGCCAGTGGGGGCTGCGCGGTGCCCGCGGGGGAGAGGGGCCGTCGTACGAGGAACTGGTGGAGACCGAGGGACGCCCGCGGCTGCGGATGTGGCTCGACCGCATCGCCTCCGAGCGGATGTTGGAGGCCGCCGTCGTCTACGGCTACTTCCCCTGCGTGAGCAAGGGTGAGGACCTGATCGTCCTGTCCGGGGACGGTTCGGAGCGGGCCCGTTTCACCTTCCCGCGCCAGCGCCGGGACCGCCGGCTGTGCCTGGCCGACTTCTACCGGTCGGAGGAGTCCGGCCAGGTCGACGTCGTACCGTTCATGGTCGTCACGATGGGTAGGCGGATCAGCGAGGTCACCGCCGAGCTGTTCGCGGCCAACTCCTACCGGGAGTACCTGGAGCTGCACGGACTGTCGGTCCAGCTCACCGAGGCGCTCACGGAGTACTGGCACAAGCGGGTCCGCTCCGAACTGGTGCTGCCGGACGGCACACCCACCGGCGTCGCCGACTCCGGCGATCTGGCCGCAGTCTTCCGCCAGGGATACCGGGGCTCCCGCTACTCCTTCGGCTACCCGGCCTGCCCCGATCTTGAGCAGCAGGTCGGCGTGTTCGATCTGCTGCACCCCGAGCGGGTCGGCGTGGAACTGTCCGAGGAGTTCCAGCTCGTGCCGGAACAGTCCACGTCAGCGATCATCGCCCATCACCCCGAGGCGAAGTACTTCGCCACCTGACATCCGGCTATCCGGCTATCCGACTGATCCGGGTCGCAGGCCGAAGGCGGCGCGATCATGATTTTTCGCGCTACCGGAGGCCCACGGGCTGCGGATGATCCGCATCACGTGTTCTGGTGCCGGTTCGCCGCAGCTGGTTGTCTGGCAGGGATCCGGCTGTTGCCAGGGAGCCGGCTCGTCTCCCGAGGAGAGCAGGCCCTTGTGGATCTCGTGGATGCGCCCCTGTTCGACGCCCACGGGCCCGGCGACGGCACACAGCCGGTGAGTCCTCCGCGCGGGCGCGACGGTCGAGAGGGTGTTGCCGCGGTCCTGTTCGACATGGACGGCCTGCTCGTCGACACCGAACCGCTGTGGACGGTGGCCGAGCACGAACTGGCGGCGAGCCTCGGTGCCCGCTTCACCCCCGACATCAAGGCCGCAATGATCGGCCACGGCGTCGACACCGCCCTGCCGCTGATGCTGTCGATGCTCGGGGTGCCCGACGCCGACCCGCACGCCGCCGCCCGGTTCCTGATCGAGCGGACCGCCGAGCTGTTCGGCGAACCCGGACGGATCATCCCCATGCCGGGTGCCGTCGCGCTGCTGGACGCCCTGGCCGCCGCCGGGATCGCGACCGCTCTGGTGTCGTCGTCGTTCCGGGTCCTGATGGATCCCGTCCTCGCCGCGATCGGACCCGAGCGGTTCGCGGTGACGGTTGCCGGGGACGAGGTGAGCCGGCGCAAGCCGCATCCGGAGCCGTACCTGACAGCGGCGAGGATGCTCGGGGTCGACCCGGCGCAGTGCGTGGTCCTGGAGGACAGCGAGGCCGGTGCTCGAGCCGGCCTCGACGCCGGCTGCCCGACGATCCTCGTCCCGTCGTTCCCGGCCACGGCGGTCCATCCGGTGGTCGCCGAGGCGACCGTCCGGCCGAGCCTGCACGAGGTCACCGTCGACCTGCTCGACCTCCTGGTCACGCAGACCGGCAACACCGGACGCTACTCCGACGCAGTCGGCTGACCGCACCCGTCCCGACCAGGCTCATCGGCGGGTCACGGTGCGCAGCGCAGCCACGATTACGCCCGGCTCCGGCGGACAGCCCGGCACCTGCATGTCCACCGGCACCACATCGGCCACTGATCCCTGCACGCCGTAGCCCCCGGCGAACTCGCCGCAATTCAGGGCGCAGTCGCCCACCGCCATCACCAGCCGCGGCTGCGGTGTCGCCTCTACCGTGCGCCGCAGCGGCTCGGCCATATTGCGTGTCACCGGCCCGGTGACCAGCAGCACGTCTGCGTGTCGTGGTGAGGCCACCACGCGTGCCCCGTACCGCTCGGCGTCGTAGACCGGGCCGAACGCAGCGGCGATTTCGATCTCGCACCCGTTGCACGACCCGGCGTCCACACATCGCACCTGTACCGAGCCGGCGAGCTCGCGGGCTGCGGGTGGACACTCCTCCTGCGGCCGTGGTGGGGCGTCTTCGGCCACCCGCCCAGTGTTGCGGATCTTGCGCAGCAGATTCACCACATGCTCCTACACGTCAGCGATGGTTTCCTTCGCGATGATCGGAAGCTGTCGCCCCGACCAGGGTGGGGTTCGGCATGGGGCAAGTGCCGTGTGGTGCGGGATTACGACAGCTGTGGCGGCTCGGCCCCCGGCGCGACGGTGCGCAGGTCCTGCAGCAGTTCGGCCTGGCCGGTCAGCACCCCGGTCAGGATCGTCCGCGCGACCGCCAACAGTTCGGCAACGTGAGGGCTTGTCAGCGAGTAATGAACAGTGGAGCCTTCCTTGCGGGTCACCACCAGGTTCGGGGGTCCCGGTAGTACTCGCGGAAATCGGGCGGATATGTCTCGGTAGGCTCCTGAGCTGGGGATCTTCGGGTTGCTGGCTGGGGGTGCAGCGTGGCCACGCAGGTGTTCGCGGACGAGGAGCTGGAGGCGCTGCGGAGGTTCCCGGAGATCGGCCGGGAGGAGCTGTTCCGGTTCTTCACGTTGACTCCGGCGGATGTGGCGTTCGTGGATCCTGGGCGGGGTCGGGGTCCGGCTGACCGTCTGGGGCTTGCGGTGGCGTTGTGTTCGTTGCCGTGGCTGGGGTTCGTGCCGGATGACGTGGCGTCGGTGCCGTGGGTGGCGGTGGAGCGGCTGGCGGAGCGGCTCGAGGTTGATCCGGACGGGATCCGGTCGTACGGGCGTCGGGTGAAGACGCGGACGGAGCATCTTCGGCTGGCGGCGCGGTATCTGGGGTGGCGGGCGGCGGGATCGCTGGAGTTGAAGGAGCTGGATGAGTTTCTGCTGGCGCGGGCGTTGGAGCATGACTCGCCGCTGTTGCTGTTCCGGTTGGCGTGCGAGTACCTGATCTCGGCGAGGGTGATCCGTCCGGGGCCGGTGACGGTGGTGGAGCGGGTCGCGCACGCGCGGGAGGAGGCGCGGCGGGAGACGTTCGAGCGGCTGGAGCAGGAGTTCACCGGGCAGCGGTGCGCTGGTTTGGATGGGTTGCTGGTGGTGGACCCGGCGGTCGGGATGACGCGGTTGCGGTGGCTGGATAAGGGGCCGGTGGAGGCGTCGCCGGCGGCGGTGAAGGCCGAGGTCGCGAAGTTGGAGTTCCTGCGCGGGATGGACGCGCACACCCTGGATCTGTCGGTGCTGCCGGCTGAGCGGCGGCGATTTCTGGCCACGGTGGGACGGCGGTTGACCGCGCAGGCGTTGGCCCGCCGCGAGCCGCAGCGCCGGTACCCGATCCTGCTGACGCTGCTGGCGCAGTCCGCGACCGAGGTGCTGGACGAGGTCGTGCAGTTGTTCGACCAGGCGGTCTCGGCACGGGAGAGTAAGGCGGCGCACAAGATGCGGGACGCGCTGGCCGAGCGCGGCCGCGCCGGGGAGGACCGCCAGGCATTGTTGGATGAGGTGCTGGCGATCGTGGCCGACACGACGATCCCGGACGAGGAGATCGGCGGCCTGATCCGCGGGGAGAAGGTCGGATGGGAGCGGTTACGGGCAGCGCAAGCCACCGCGCTACCGCCGTTGCCGCGCGATCACGGGCATCTGGCGGCCTTGGACGGATCCTACGGCTATCTGCGGCAGTTCACCCGCAGGTGCTGGACGCCGTGCGGTTCGACGGCGGCACCGCGGCGGCCGAGCTGCTGGAAGCGGTGGAGATCCTGCGGGAACTCAACGCCACCGGTGCCCGCAAGGTCCCCGACACCGCGCCGTCGGGGTTCGTCCCGGCTCGCTGGCGTGGCTACCTCGACACCGCGTCCAAGGCCGGTGACGTCACCGGCTACCGCCACTACTGGGAACTGTGCACGCTGCTGGCCTTACGTGATGGGCTGCGCACCGGCGACGTGTTCGTGCCCGGCTCACGCCGCTACTGCGACCCGGCCGCCTACCTGCTCACCCCGGGCAAGTGGGCCGACCAGCGGGTGGAGTTCTGCCAGCTGGTCGGTAAACCCGCTGACGCCGCCGCGGCTCTGGCTGCGGCCGAGGACGAGTGGGGTGAGGCGCTCGGCGAGCTGGAACACACGCTGGCCGGCGGCGATGGGCCGGTCCGCCTCGACGACGCCGGTGACCTGGTGATCTCCCCGCTGACCGCGGAGGACGTGCCGGCGGAGGCGACGGTCCTCAAAGCCGAGCTGACCGAGATGCTGCCGTTCGCACCGATCGTGTCGCTGCTGATCGAGCTGGACAAGCACACCGGGTTCCTGGACTGCTTCACTCACGCCGGCGGCAAACAGGCCCGCACCAGCGAGGTGAAGCGGAACCTGATCGCGGTGCTGATCAGCCACGCGACCAATCTGGGGCTGACCAGGATGGCCGACGCCTGCGGCATCTCCTACGACATCCTGGCCTGGACCGCGGAGTGGTATGTGCGGGAGGAGACGTTGCGCGCGGCGAACCTGGCGATAATCGGCTACCACCAGAAGTTGCCGCTCACCCCGGTGTTCGGCGCCGGCACCCTGTCCTCCTCCGACGGGCAGCGGTTCCCCACCCGGGGCAAGTCGGTGACCGCACGGGCGCTGAGCCGGTATTTCGCGCATGAGGGCCTGAGCACCTACACGCATGTGACCGACCAGCACACCACCTACGGCACGAAGGTCATCGTCGCCACCAAGCGCGAAGCCCACTACGTCCTCGACGAAATTTTGGGGAACGCGACCGACATTCCCGTCACCGAGCACGCGACGGACACCCACGGGGTGACACTGGTCAACTTCGGACTGTTCGACCTGCTGGGGTTGCAACTCTCGCCGCGCATCCGGGACCTCGGCAAGATCACCCTCTGCCGGGCAGGACCCAAGTCGCGGGTGGAGGCGGCTTTCCCGCTCGCCGGGCCGCTGCTGACCCGCCGGTTGAACACCGAGCACTGGGACGATCTGCTGCGCCTGGCCGGCTCGCTGAAGTTCGGGCACGCGACCGCGTCCCTGCTGGTCGGGAAGCTCTCGGCGTCAAGCAGGCAGAACACCCTGGCCGCGGCGCTGAAGGAGTACGGAGCGCTGCGCCGCACGATCTACGCCGCCCGATATTTGTCGGACCCGGCGTATCGGCGCAAGATCTCCCGCCAGCTCAACAAGGGCGAGTCGCTGCACGCACTCAAACGCGACCTGCTCTACGCTCACGAAGGCGCTGTCCGCTCCCGCCACCTGGAACAGCAGACCGAGCAGGCGTGGTGCCTCACGCTGGTCACCAACGCCGTGGTGGCCTGGACGACCGAGTACTACGGCCTGGCGGTGGAGGCGATGCGCGCCGCCGGGCGGCGTGTCGATGACGAGGTCCTGGCCCATATCTCCCCGGCGCACAGCGAGAACATCAACTTCTTCGGCTCCATCGACGTCGACATCGACGCCGAACTCGCCCAGCTCGGCCCACCGGCTACCGGCCGCTGCGCTCGACCGACACCCTGTTCTGATCATCTCTACCGATGCCGCGCCAGCTTAAGGATCAAGCTGATGTGAATAGATCATGTGTTTCGGGAACCGACACCGACATCGATAGCACAGTGCCCGCGACAACAACAATTTGGACACCGGGGTGCCTTTAACGCTGCTGTCACCAGCCGCTATAAGGGTTGATCGCGTCTGTTGAGCTGGGGGGCCACACCGGCAGAAAGGGGCGAC
>NZ_CAAAFO010000078.1:45419-47552 GCF_900634715.1 Candidatus Protofrankia californiensis
GGACCGAACGCGGCGTCGCCCTGCAAGCGCTGCGGTGGGCGGCCTGGCATCGGCCAGGCAGAGCGGGAGACGGCCGGATCCGGCACATCTGCGACCGGCCACGGTCGCGTGGCGGTTTATCGGTCGGCCGGGGGCGGGGTGAAGAAGTCGAGGGTGGTGCGGGTTTTGGTTTGTTGCGGTCCGGTGAGGGCGACGCCGTGGCGGCGCAGGACGGCGGCGGTGTGCGCGGCGACGTGCAGGGCCGCGTCGGGTGCGCAGCGGGTGGACAGTTCGAGGATGCGGGAGCCGTCGGGGAAGGTCCACCGCTCGGCGAGCAGCGTGCGGCCGTAGCCATCCGGCACGACCTTGCGTCGCCGGACGTCGACGGGGCCGAGAACCATAAGATCGTCGATGTTGGTGTGTCGGGGTAGCCAGGTGGCGAGCAGCGTGCGTTGGGGTGGGGAGAACAGGGCGTGCAGGGGGCGTCGGTGGGCTATGGCCTGGTCGACGTCGTGGGGGCCGAGGCGGGTTTTCAGTGCGGCGGAGCAGACGTAGGTGCCGGGCATCCCGTCGATCTCGACGATGAGGTCTTTGGATCGGCGTAGGGCGTCGGACAGGCTGGCGGGGACGACCGGGCGGAGTTTGACGACCGCGTCATCGGGCTTGTCCTCGATGCTGCGGACGCGGGCGATGACGCCGTGGTGGTGCAATGTCCGGTCCGGGGTGTCGAGGTAGTAGACGCGGCGGGCGGGGGCGCGGGTGAAGTCGATGCCGAGTGCGGCGCGTGTCGTCCGGTGCGCCGTGGCGGGCACGATCAGTTTGAGTTCCACCCGGTCGGTTTGACGGGTCAGCATGATCAGATCGTTGAGCTCATGGTCGGGGAGCTGCCAGAACTTCTGCGCGGCCCGCACCCGACCAGCCGGCCGGTCCTCCGCGCGGCGGGTCACGGCGCGCGGAGGACCGGAACGCGTGCGGCTCATAGATCACTATTTTATGCGCTCCGTTAATGATCCGTGACGCCGGCGAGGGGCCAGGAGCATGACCTGGCGGGATGTCATCCGGCCGGGTACGGGGCATGGATGCGGGGCCGGTGACGTCATCGAGATGCGTCCGGTAGGGGAACCCTCAACGGACACAGCGATGGACACGTGAGCAGAACCCGGGACCTCGACCAGCGGTGTCTCACATAGATGGTATGAATTGTTTCTCAGTGAGCGGTGGCTATCCGTTACATTCCGGATCATGTCCGGAACCTTGATCGGCTACGCCCGGTGCTCCACCGACGACCAGGACCTCACCGCCCAACGGGACCGGCTTCGCGAACTCGGTGTCAGTGAGAAACGGATCTACCTCGACCACGGCCTGACCGGTACCAACCGGAAGCGGCCCGGCCTCGATCAGGCCCTGGCAGCCGTCCGTGACGGTGACACGCTCGTGGTGCCCAAACTCGACCGGCTCGCCCGGTCGGTGCCCGACGCTCGCGCGATCGGCGACGACCTCGCAGCCCGGGGGATCAAGCTTTCCCTCGGCGGGCAGGTTTACGACCCCACCGATCCGATGGGCAAGATGTTCTTCAACATCCTCGCCACCTTCGCCGAGGTCGAGGTCGACCTGCTGCGGCTACGCACCCGCGAGGGAATGGCCGTGGCCCGAGCCAAGGGCCGCCTGCGCGGCCGACAGCCGAAGCTGTCGCCCAAGCAACAGGCCGAGCTGCGGCGCATGCATGCTTCTGGCGACTACTCGATCACTGACCTCGCCGAGCTGTTCACCGTGTCCCGCCCCACCGTGTACCGCACCCTCCATCGGAGCCAGCCCCAGACACAGTTACACTCTGTCCGCTCACCAGCCGGACACCCATATCCGCCCGATTTTCGGCGGGTACTACGGCGACCCCGTTCGCCCGGCGCAGCACCGCCAACTGCTGGGACAGATGCGCCGTCTCCACGCTCACCTGCGGCAGCATCTCCGCCACCGCGTGTTCACGCTGGCTCAACAGTTCCAGCACCCTGATGCGCACCGGGTGCCCCAGCGTCTTGAAGAACTCTGCCTTCAGTTGGTACAGAGGCGCGCTCACCGGCGCCGCCCTGCAGCCCGCCGCCGCGTCACCGGTCCACTCATCGTGCGTCCCATCCACTCCACTTCGCCGCCGTCCAC
>NZ_CAAAFO010000078.1:48140-49630 GCF_900634715.1 Candidatus Protofrankia californiensis
TCCGGTCCGTCTGTCGAACTGCAGGCCGTTCCCAGCACACGACACGATTACCTTAGCAATTGCAAAAATTAGCAACTGAAGGAGAAGGCGGGGGCGGGGGCGGGGGCATGTTCCGCCGATGCTCCCGAACCCCAGCGGGCTCGTCGGTGGTGGTCGTCTGGATGCCCGCCACTGCGGTGGGCATCCAGACGACCACCGAGATAAGCAGTAAAGGGACAACGGGCCCGGCTACCCCTGTGAATCGGCTGTTATACCTTGACCTCAAGTTCAGTTGAACTTTTACCGTCTGATCATGAAGGAGTACTCCCAGCAGGAGCTTGCCTCCCAGCCCATCGGCTACTGGAGTGGCGAGGCATACCGCAGAGTGGTCGGACGTATCCGCGCGGAGCTGGCCACGGAAGACCTCACCCAGCCGCACTGGTGGACGCTCAACCATGTCGCCGGCACCCCCGGCATGTGGAGCCGCGCGAAGCTCGTCGAACGGCTGGTCCCGTTCGACGACCTCGGGATCGATTTTGATGCTGTCTTCGACGACCTGGTCGCCCGCGGATGGATGAAGGAAGACGCCGGGGCTCTGGCACTGACCGCGGCCGGGGAGGCCGGGCTGCTGCGGGCCAGGGATCGCAACGCACGCGCCCATGAACAGATGCATGAAGGCATCGGAACGGCCGAGTACGTGGCGGCGCTCAACGTCCTGCGTCGCATGATCGCCAACCTGGGCGGCACCAGCGACCTCCCCTAACCCTGTATGGATTGCGCTCAGGGCAGGGTGAGGATGCGGGGGCCGTCCTCGGTAATGGCGACGGTGTGCTCAGTATGAGCAGCACGATCACCGTCGGTGGTGTGCAGCGCCCATCCGTCCGCGGCGGTGCGGTACCGGTCGTCGCCCCCGGTGGCGACCATCGGCTCGATCGCGAGGACGAGCCCTGGCTGCAGCCGCAGGCCTCGGCCGGGTCGGCCGTCGTTCGGGACGTGGGGGTCTTCGTGCATGTGCCGGCCGATGCCATGCCCGCCGAAGCCGTCCGGGATACCAAGGCCCGCCGCCCGGCATACGGAGCCGATCGCGTGGGAGATGTCCCCGATGCGGGCGCCGACCCGGGCCGCGGCGATACCTGCGGCCAGGGCCTGCTCGGCCGTGGCGATGAGCCGCAGATCGGCCGGGCGTGGTGTGCCCACGACGAAGCTGACCGCGGCGTCACCGGTCCAGCCGTCGAGCTGCGCGCCGCAGTCGATACTGACCAGGTCACCGTCACGCAGACGGTAGCCGTCCGGGATGCCGTGCACGATCACGTCGTTGATCGACGTACAGATCACCGCCGGGAACGGAGTCGGCGCGAAGGACGGCAGGTAGTGCAGGAACGCCGGCTGGGCGCCGGCCTCGCGAATCGCCGTCGCGGCGACTTCGTCCAGCTCCAGCAGGCTCGACCCCACCTGCGCGGTGGCACGGACCGCCGCAAGCGCCTGCGCGACGACACGCCCCGCCTCGCGCA
>NZ_CAAAFO010000078.1:49910-51369 GCF_900634715.1 Candidatus Protofrankia californiensis
TCGGGTGAAAGGTGGCGGTGTCCAGGGCCTCGGCGGCGGCCTGATCGAGCGTTGGTATGCGTGATCAGGGCACGCGGGAGGGGTCAGGTGGTCGCGATCGCCCGCAGGATGTCCATCTTCGCGGCCCGGCGTGCCGGGAAGATCGCGGCGAGGACGCCGAGGAGACCGCCGACGATCACAACGGCGATGATCGTCGCTGTCGGGTAGGCGAAGGTGTTGATGCCCTGCTCCTTCAGCGCGATGGTCAACGCCCAGCCGAGGAAGCTGCCGACCGCGACCCCGAGCACCGCTCCGAACACCGCGATCACAACCGCTTCAAGCCGGACCATCCTGCGTAGTTGCCGTCTGTTCATGCCGACTGCGCGCAGCAGCCCGATCTCCCGCGTCCGCTCGATGACCGACAGGGCCAGCGTGTTGACGATCCCGAACAGGGCGATGACGACGGCCAGCGCGAGCAGGACGTAGACGAAGCCCAGCAGTTGATCGATCTGCTTTTCCTGCTGCCTGATGAACTCGGACTGGTCCCGGACCTCCACGTTCGGATGGGGTTTGACCGTGGCGTCGATCTCCTGACGTACCTGGGCGAGGTCCGCGTTCTTCTCCGTCTTGACGAGAACGAAAAAGTCCAGGGTGTTGGTGGGAAAGCGCTGGTTGAACTCGTCGAGCGAGATCAGGTACTGCCCGGCCACCTGGCTCTTGTCGAACGTGCCGACCAGACGCAGCGTCGTGGGCCCGTCGGGGAACACGACCGGAACCGCCTGCCCCACGGACAGCTTCTGCTCCTTCGCGGTGTCCGCGTCGATCAGGATCGAGCCCTTGCCCAGTGCCCGGAGATCACCGGCTGCGGTCTTGAGAGCCAGCAACGTCGGTAGCGCTGCTGGATCACCGGCGGTGACCGATTTCTTCTTGTCGTTGATTTTCACCGTGTCTGACCGCAGCCCCGTGACGAGCTCGATGTCGGGTTTGCCCCGTAGCGAACGGGCAACATCGGCGCTGAAGCCCTGCGCGAAACTGGTCGAGGTGAGGTAGAAGTCCGCGCCCAGGCTGTTACTGACCGTCTCCGTCACCGACTTCTTGATGGACTGACCAAGTACCGAAAACGCGCTCACAAGCGCAAGGCCGATCATCAGTGCCGACGCCGTCGACGCGCTGCGCCGTGGGTTGCGCATGGCGTTCTCACGCCCGAGTCGCCCGGTCGCACCGAACAGGGCCGGCAGCGGGCTGCCGATGGCCCTGGTGACGGGCCTTGCCAGCAGCGGCGAGAGGGTGGCCACACCGAGGAAGGCCAGACCCGCCCCGACGCCGACCACGGCTGCTGCGCCCTTGCCCGTGGCTGCTGCCAGGCCGAACACCAGCAGCGCGGCGCCGATGAGCGCCAGAGCGCCACCGGCGATCCCGCGGCTGCGCAACGAACGCGCAGGGAGGACGAAGGTTTCTCGCATCGCCGCTATCGGGGGTA
>NZ_CAAAFO010000078.1:51432-52395 GCF_900634715.1 Candidatus Protofrankia californiensis
CCGTGACGACGATCCCGACGGCGTAGGCGACGATGATCGTCCGTGGTGCGAAGACCAGGCCCCCCTCGGGTAGGGACACCCCCACCGCGGCGGTCGCAGCCCGCAGCAGCACTGCCAGAGCGGCACCGAGCACCAGTCCTATGGTGGCTCCGACGAATCCGACGATCCCCGCCTCGAGCTGGACCGCGAGCTGCACCTGCCGTCTGCTGGCACCCAGCGCGCGCAGCAGGGCCAGCTCCCGCACCCGTTGGGCTACCAGCATCGTGAAGGTGTTGAAGATGATGAAGGCGCCGACGAAGACCGCGATGCCCGCGAAGACGAGAAGAAACGTCGAGAAGCCTCCGATGGCCTGCTGGACGGTGTTGGCGTTCTCGTCGGTCAGCTGCTTCCCGGTGACCGCCTCGACGCCGGTGGGGAGCATCCGGGCGATCCGGTCGCGAAGCTCGCTCTGGGAGATGCCGTCGGCGGCGGCGATGCTGATCGACGTGTACTGGCCCGGGGCGAGCAGTACGCGTTGTGCGGTGGCGGTGTCGAACACGGTTACCGCGGCGCCGCCGAGACTGTCCTGTCCGGCGATCCGGAACGTCCCGACCAGGGTGTAGACGCCCGGTCCGCCGTTGGTGAGGACGGTTATCCGCTCCCCAAGCCGCAGGTCCGCCTTGTCCGCGGTGGCCTTGTCCACGGCGATCTCCGAACCTTGTGGCGCGCGACCCGTGGCGATCTCCGCCGCGGACACCGGGCTGTCACCGTCCCAGTTGGTGCCGAGGGCGGGCCCGCCGCCGGTGTCGAAGGCCTTGCCGGTACGGGGGTTGACCACGACCGCCGATCCGTCGACGTTGCCGAACACCGCGCGTACGCCGTCAACGCCCCGCACGGTTTCCAGCACGGACGCGGGAAGGGGTTGTCTGCTGCTGGTCCCGGAGCTGTCGTCCACCGCGTTGGTCGCCCGGACCGACACGTTCA
>NZ_CAAAFO010000078.1:52795-63673 GCF_900634715.1 Candidatus Protofrankia californiensis
TCGTGGGTGACCATGACGACGGTCTGGTCGAACTCGCGAACCGACCGTTGGAGGAACGCCAGCACCTCCGAGCCCGACCTGGAGTCGAGGTTGCCGGTGGGCTCGTCGGCGAACACGATGTCCGGCCGGGTGACCAGAGCGCGGGCGCACGCGACCCGCTGCTGCTGTCCGCCGGAGAGCTCCGAGGGGCGGTGTCCCAGCCGCGGGGCGAGTCCGACGGCGTCGACCACCGCACGCATCCACTCCCGGTCGGGTTTGCGCCCGGCGATGTCGAGGGGAAGGGTGATGTTCTCCGCGGCGGTCAGCGTCGGCAGGAGGTTGAACTGCTGGAACACGAACCCGATGCGGTCACGCCGGAGCTGGGTGAGCTGCTTGTCCGACAATCTGGACAGGTCCACGTCACCGACGTAGACCCGGCCGCTGGTCACCGTGTCCAGGGCGGCCAGGCAGTGCATCAGGGTCGACTTCCCCGACCCGGACGGTCCCATGATCGCGGTGAAGCGGCCGCGGGGGAAGGAGACGTCGATGTTCCGCAAGGCGGTGACCGCGGTCTGCCCCGATCCGTAGATCTTGACCAGGCCCGCGGCCCGGGCGGCGGGAGCGGTACTTGCCGCCCCGTGGCCGGAGGCGGCCGAATCCGGGGACCCAACCGGCGCGTAGGGATCGGCACCGGAGATCCGGCCCGCTCGGCTCATGGAATAAGCTCCTTTCGAACAATGTGCTGACACAATCTGTCCGGACGCTCAACAAATGTTGACATCTTGTTGGTTATCTTCGAGCCGGTGCCGGCTGGAATGGATCAATATCGTCTCCGCCGGAGGCACTCATCCCGGCGATGACCGACCCCGCGGCGGCGAACCATTCATCGGATCAGATCCATGTGGCTCCTGGTACTGCCCCACCCTTGTCCGAGCATCGCCCTCGATTTTCCTGACGTCGTCCTCGACTTCCTAACGTCGCCCGGCCCGGAGGCGATCCGAATACCTGCCGAAATTTGGATGTGGAGCGACCGGCAATGCTGGACACGGGGTTCGGACGCACACCTTGCCGGGTTGTCGTCAACCGACTGTCAGCCATCTGTCTGGTGCGCATCTGTCTGGTGTGCTGCCGGTGCAGGATGATCGGTCACCGCGTCGGCATCCGTGTCCGGACGGTCGGATGTGGGCAGCGGCGGCGGTGTTCCGCCGAACGCCGGGCATCGGATCTTGTGATCGCACCAGTCGCACAATCTGCTCGGGGTCGCCCGCCAGTCGCCCGTGTGCCGGGCCCGGCTGATGGCCGACCACACGGCGTCGATCTTCCGTTCGGTGGCACGCAGATCCCCCTCGTCGGGCTGCACCCGTAACCAGGTCCGGTCAGCCAGGTAGTACAGCCGCAGCTCACGGGGAACCACCCCACGGATCCGCCAGATCAGGTAGGCGTAGAACTTCATCTGGAACAGCGCCTGGCCCTCGAACGCGGGGCCGGGCGCCCGCCCCGTCTTGTAGTCGACGACCCGCAACGCCGGGCCGTCGCGGGTCGTCGCCTCGTCGAGACGGTCGATGTAGCCACGCAGCCGCACTCCGGACTCGAGCACGTGCTCGACATACAGCTCCCGGGCCGCCGGGGCGAGCCTGGCCGGATTCTCCAGGCTGAAGTAGCCGGCGAGCAGAGAACGAGCCGAATCCATCCACACGGTCCGCTCGGCTTCGTTCTCGAACAGCGCGGCCAGGTCCGGCTCCCGGGAGAGCAGGTCACGCCATGCCGGCTCCAGCAGTGCCTCGGCGCCGGCAATCGTGCGTTCCGGCGGTGGATGATCGAAAAGTCGTTCCAGGACGGTGTGGACGACCGTCCCACGCACCGCAGCGGAACTCGGCGGCTCGGGCAGGCGGTCGATTACCCGGAAGCGGTAGCGCAGCGGACAGCTCATGAAGTCGCCCGCTCGCGACGGCGAGAGCGACCCGACAACGCGAATCCGGCCCGCGGGATGCGGAGCGTCCCCACCGGGCGCAGGAGGCTGGTCCATGGACGGGCTCATGCCTTCGGACCATAGGCGGCTGCTCCGACAATCCGGCCACCCGGCCTCGGACCCTCGGCCTTCGGCGGCGCCGTCGGCGTCCACCGCGGTCACGGGTGTCCCGCCACCTGAAAGACTCCGTAGCATCGCAGACATGGCAGATCAGCCTGACCAGGTACCGCGTCACGCCTCCCCCCGCGCGGGCGGAGGCGAACAGGGGGGCGGACACGGTCGCCGACCGCCCGGCATGCTGGTCGGACGGGTTCGCGGTGTACCGGTGTACCTGTCCCCGCTGGCGCTGCTGTTCGGCCTCATCATCGGCGTGCTGCTGCTCGAGCCCAATCGTGAGCGCCTGCCCCACGTGACGGAGGGGCAGTTGTACCTGCTGGTTGCGATCACCTCCGCCGGATTCATCGCGTCCCTGGTCATGCACGAGATCGGCCACTGCCTGACGGCCCTCGGCTTCCGCCTGCGGGTCCGTGCGGTGACCGTGCACGGGTTCGTGGGATTCACCGAGATCGAACCCGAGCCGCAGACCCCCGCCCGGGAGTTCCTGGTGGCCGCCGCGGGACCGGCCGTCAACGGTGTGCTGGCCGGCGCAGGTTTCGCCCTGCTGACCGTGGTGGACAGCGGCACGCAGCCCGGCGTGGTCGTTCTGGACCTGACCGTGACCAATCTTGTCCTCTGCGTGTTCAACCTGCTGCCCGGTCTTCCGCTCGACGGTGGCCGGCTGGTCGTGGCCGCTGTCTGGGGCGGCACCAGGGACAGGCTGCGCGGTGCCCGAGCCGGCGCGTACGGCGGCTATGTGGTTGCCGGCCTGCTGGCCCTGTGGGCCCTGCTCTCGCCGGGTAGCCGCTTCGACGGCCTCTATCTGCTGGTGGTGGCGGCGTTCATCGCCGTGGGGGCGCACCAGTCGCTGCGCCAGGCCCAGATCCGGATGCGCCTGCCGGGGGTGTCAGCCGGGCGGTTGGCGCGTCGTACCCTACCGGTGGAGGGGTCCGTGCCGCTGGCCGAGGCGCTTCGCCGCGCCCGGGAACTCGGTGCGAGCGCGGTGGCCGTCGTCGACTCCGACGGCACGCCCATCAAGGTCATGACCGGCTCCGCGGTGGACGCCCTGCCCGAGCACCGCCGGCCGTGGATGACCGTGGACGAGGTCAGTCGCACGATCTCCCCCGGCATGGTGCTGGAAGCGGAACTGGAAGGCGAGGATCTGTTGGCGGCGGTACGCAGCACACCCGCGACCGAGTATCTGGTGACCCAGGGCGGGCGCCCGGTGGGTGTTCTCGCCATGGTCGACCTGGTTGCCCGCATCGATCCGGCGAGCATCGGCCGGTTGGTGAACCAGCGGTGAACCGGCTACCCATCGGCGCGGACAATCGCCGCGGAACGTTCACCAAGGGCGATCGCGTCCAGCTCACCGACCCCAAGGGGCGGCGGCACACCGTGATGCTGGACCCCGGCCGCCAGTTCCACACCCACGCCGGCGCCATCGAGCACGACGACCTGATCGGCCGCAGCGAGGGTGTGGTCGTGACCAGCACCGGAGGGACGCCGTACCTGGCTCTGCGCCCGCTGCTGACCGACTTCGTCCTGGCCATGCCGCGTGGTGCCGCCGTGGTCTATCCGAAGGACGCCGCGCAGATCGTGACCTACGCCGACATCTTCCCCGGCGCGCGTGTGCTGGAGGCCGGCGTGGGCTCGGGGGCGCTGTCGTGCTCGTTACTGCGTGCCGTCGGTGACCGCGGGCTGGTGGTCTCCTACGAACGGCGGGCCGACTTCGCCGAGATCGCGCGCAGGAACGTCGAGACCTTCTTCGGTGGGCCGCATCCCGCCCACGTCCTGCACGTGGGGGACCTGGTCGAGGCGACCGAACGGGACATCGACCGGGTGGTCCTGGACATGCTGGCCCCCTGGGAGGTGCTGGGCACGGTCAGCGCGGCCCTGGTGCCGGGCGGGGTCGTCTGCGTCTACGTCGCCACCACCACGCAGCTGGGACGCGTCGTCGAGGAACTGCGCGGCCACGGTACGTTCGCCGAACCGGTCGCCTGGGAGTCGATGATGCGCACCTGGCATGTGGACGGGCTGGCGGTACGCCCCGATCACCGGATGGTCGGCCACACCGGCTTCCTCGTGACGGCCCGGCGGCTGGCCGACGGGGTCACCGCCCCGCCGCGGCGGAGGCGACCCGCCAAGGGCGCGCATCCCGACGAAACAGAGATTCCCGGGAAGACCCAGAAACCTCCTGCGGTGTCGGATTCCTGACATCGACGTCATCGGGTGTCGGATTCCCGACATCCCGGCCGGCTCCGAACGGCGGGATGTCGAGGCTCCCGCGTGTGCCCGGGCATCCGAGACGTTCAGAAACCCGGGCGAGGCGCTCAGGAACCCGGACCGGCCTCGAGGGTCCCGTCGGGGCGCTCGACGTAGATGCAGTTGCCCGGGCAGTCGTCTGCGGCAGCCACGACGTCGCTGACCAGCGGCAGCGGTACCAGCACCGATTCGCCGGCCTGCGTACGCAACTCGCCGTCGGACCCCTTCACGTATGCCAGACCGTCAACGTCGAACTCGAACACGCCGGGGGCGAGCTGGACGCAGAGACCGTCGCCGGTGCATGCGTCCTGGTCCACGCGTACCCGCAACGTCGAGGGCGTCGATGCCTCAGGGAAATTCGTGGGCGTTGCCACAGGGCTCCGATCGTCTGTCACCATGGCACCGTAACTCGCTGTTTACGCCAAAGCAGGCCCGTAGTCGTCAGACCGGCGTGCCAGCGGCGGTCACAACGGTAGTGTTGGGTGCGTCCCGGTCAGCACGGGGGAGGTGGAGGCGCGGTGTCCGGTCCCCGTTCGGGCTCTGGCTCCGGTGGGAGTTCGGGCCGTCCAGGTGATGGTGATCCACGAGCTTCGGCGTACGAGAAAGAAGTACACGAGCTCACAACTCAGGTCGCTTTCCTCGAGGAGGAGGTGGCGATGCTGCGGCGCAGGCTCAACGAGTCGCCGCGGCAGGTCCGCGCTCTTGAGGAGCGCCTAGCCGAGGCACAGGCGGATCTCGCCGGTGTCAGCGGGCAGAACGACAAGCTCGTGGCCACACTGCGCGAAGCTCGCGATCAGATCATCGCCCTGAAGGAAGAAGTCGATCGACTCGCCCAGCCGCCCAGCGGCTACGGGATCTTCATCGGGTCGTACGACGACGGAACGGTCGACGTGTTCACCCAGGGCCGCAAGCTGCGGGTGACAGTGTCGCCGAACGTCGGCGTCGGCGATCTGAGCCCCGGACAGGAGGTCATGCTCAACGAGGCCCTCAATGTCGTCGACGCACGAGCGTTCGAACGTCACGGTGAGATCGTCCTGCTCAAGGAGATCCTCGAAAGCGGCGATCGGGCACTGGTCATCGGCCACACCGACGAGGAGCGGGTGGTCATGCTCGCCCAGCCGCTGCTGGACGGGCGCCTGCGGGCCGGGGACTCACTGTTGATCGAGACCCGGTCGGGGTACGCCTTCGAGCGCATCCCCAAGTCCGAGGTGGAGGAACTGGTCCTCGAGGAGGTGCCGGACATCGGCTACGAGCAGATCGGTGGTCTCAAGGGTCAGATCGAGTCGATCCGGGACGCCGTCGAGCTGCCGTTCCTCTACAAGGATCTCTTCCTTGAGCACAAGCTGAAGCCGCCGAAGGGCGTCCTGCTGTACGGCCCGCCCGGCTGCGGCAAGACGCTCATCGCCAAGGCGGTGGCCAACTCGCTGGCGAAGAAGGTCGAGGCCCAGACCGGCCAGGGCAGCGGACGGGCGTTCTTCCTGAACATCAAGGGTCCGGAGCTGCTGAACAAGTACGTGGGCGAAACCGAACGGCAGATCCGGCTGGTGTTCCAGCGGGCGCGGGAGAAGGCGTCCGAGGGCATGCCGGTGATCGTGTTCTTCGACGAGATGGACTCGATCTTCCGGACCCGCGGATCGGGGGTGTCCTCGGACGTCGAGAACACGATCGTCCCACAGCTGCTGAGCGAGATCGACGGCGTCGAGCAGCTCGAGAACGTGATCGTGATCGGCGCGTCCAACCGTGAGGACATGATCGACCCGGCGATCCTGCGTCCGGGCCGACTGGACGTCAAGATCAAGGTCGAGCGTCCGGACGCCGAAGCGGCCAAGGACATCTTCGCCAAGTACGTCACGCCGGATCTACCGCTGCATCCGGAGGACCTCACCGAGAACGGCGGCAACCGGGAAGCGACCTGCCAGGGCATGATCCAGCGGGTTGTCGAGCGGATGTACGCCGAGACCGAGGAGAACCGCTTCCTCGAGGTCACCTACGCCAACGGCGACAAGGAGGTCCTGTACTTCAAGGACTTCAACTCGGGCGCAATGATCGAGAACATCGTCGCCCGGGCGAAGAAGATGGCGGTCAAGGAGCTCATCGAGGGGGGCGTCAAGGGGCTGCGGATGCAGCACCTGCTCAACGCCTGTATCGACGAGTTCAAGGAGAACGAGGACCTGCCCAACACGACCAACCCGGACGACTGGGCACGGATCTCCGGCAAGAAGGGCGAGCGGATCGTCTACATCCGCACACTCATCACCGGGACCAAGGGCACCGAAGCGGGCCGGTCCATCGACACGATCGCCAACACGGGTCAGTACCTGTAGCTGATCGGACCAAGGAGCCGGATCAGGGAGTCGGATCGAGGAGCCCGAGCCAGGGCACCGGGCCGGCACCCCTGGCCCGGCTGCTCCGGTCGGTCGGCCCAGGGGTGCATGATCGCAGCTTCCTTCGTGCACGCAGAACGTTCCGCCGAGGGCGGGAGAGCGGGGATCATCCCGCCCTCCCGCCCTCACTGCTGAGGCGGGTACGCGTCCGGACCGAGGTTTCCCGGCCGTCGGCGGAGCCGATGAGCCGGCTGCGGGCCCGGCCGGGTGCTGACCGCCCGTCCGCCGGCGGCACCCGCTCACTGGCAGACACCCGTCCGCTGACGACGTCTACTCGTCGCCGACGATGTCCGCTCGCCGACCCGGAATGTCTCCGGCGCAGCCCCAACGCCCAACCGACGGCCCAATCGATGGGATGATTGGTCCGTGTTTCCGGGCATTTGTCAGGCAGTCACCGAGGGTCACCCATCCGGTCCAGGTCTCGGCGGGAGCTCAAAGCACCTACGCTGGCAGTGTGAGCGTTCGCCGGATCATGGGAGCCGAGACTGAGTACGGCGTCTCGGTGCCCGGTCAGCCAACCACCAACCAGATGCTTGCCTCGTCGCTGGTGGTCAACTCCTACGCCAACCGACAGGCGACCGGCGGCAGCCGGGCTCGGTGGGATTTTGAGGAGGAATCACCGCTGCGCGACGCGCGGGGCTTCGAGCTTCCCCGCGAACCGGTGGTCGATCCGTCCGCGCCAGCCAACGAGGACGATCTGGGGCTGGCCAACGTCATCCTCACCAACGGTGCACGTCTCTACGTCGACCACGCCCACCCGGAGTACTCCACGCCCGAGGTGACCAATCCTCGCGACGTGGTGCTGTGGGACAAGGCGGGGGAGCGGGTGATGGCCGAGGCCGCCCGCAGGGCGCTGTCCGTGCCGGGCACCATGCCGGTGCACCTGTACAAGAACAACACGGACAACAAGGGCGTCTCCTACGGTTGCCACGAGAACTACCTCATGGCCCGGTCCACGCCGTTCGGCGACATCGTCCGCCATCTCATCCCGTTCTTCGTCTCCCGGCAGGTCGTCTGCGGCGCCGGCCGAGTCGGTATCGGAGTGGACGGCCGGGAGGCCGGCTTCCAGCTCAGCCAGCGGGCCGACTTCTTCGAGGTCGAGGTCGGTCTGGAGACGACCCTCAAGCGTCCGATCATCAACACCCGGGACGAGCCGCACGCGGACCCGGAGAAGTACCGCCGGCTCCATGTGATCATCGGTGACGCGAACATGAGCGAGATCTCGACCTACCTCAAGGTCGGGACCACCTCGCTCGTGCTCGCAATGATCGAGGACTCCTGGCTCGACGTCGACCTCAGCGTCGACAATCCGGTGAGCAACCTGCGGGCGGTCTCCCACGACCCGTCCCTGCGACACCTGCTGACCCTCTCCGACGGCCGGAAGATGACCGCCATCCAGCTGCAGATGGAGTACCTCGAGCAGGCCCGCAAGTACGTCGAGGACCGTTTCGGCACCGATCCGGACCCGCAGACCGCGGACGTGCTCTCCCGCTGGGAGTCGGTCCTGGTGCGTCTTGAGGACGACCCGATGACGTGCTCCCGGGAACTGGACTGGGTCGCCAAACTCGCCATCCTCGAGGGCTACCGGGCGCGGGACGGGGTGGGCTGGGACGCTCCCCGCCTCCAGCTGGTCGACCTGCAGTATTCCGACGTGCGGGCCGAGCGTGGCCTGTACAACCGCCTGGTGGAGCGCGGGCGGATCGACCTGCTGCTCGCCGAGGACGAGATCGTCCAGGCCATGACCGAGCCGCCGCACGACACCCGGGCGTTCTTCCGGGGTCGCTGCCTGGCGCTGTACCCGCAGCAGGTGGCCGCCGCCTCCTGGGACTCGGTCATCTTCGACATCGGCCGCGACTCCCTGCAGCGGGTACCGACCCTGGAGCCGCTGCGCGGGACCCGGGCGCACGTGGGCGAGCTGCTCGCCCGGTGCCCGACCGCGCTGGACCTCGTGGACGCGCTCGCCGGAGGCTGACCGGCAGGCCGGTGGACACGGGCCAGGTAGGTCGGTCGGGCAGGTAGAGCGGCAGGCCTACCGGGTTCCGGCCCGCCCACCCGGCCTGTGGTCCGCTGTCTGTCCGCGGGCTCACGGCCCACGGACAACTTCGTGGCCGTCCACCGGACGGCTGTCTGGGGGACGTACAGGGGATGGATGGGCGTACGGGCTGGATGCCTGTACGGGACCCTGGGCGGGCTCCACCGCCGACGTCCAACCCCTGCCCGCAGCTCTTGGTGGGTGGCCGAGCTGGGACTGTCCGTACATTGCGCCGTGGGCGGACGTCGCGACGCGCCGGCCGGATCGTGATGGAGTGGTCCTCCGAGGGCCAAAGGCAGTGCGATCATGTTCTCTCGCGCTGCCGGAGGCTCAGGTCTCTGGGCCAGCAGGGCCAAAGGCAGTGCGATCATGTTCTCTCGCGCTGCCGGAGGCCCAGGTGCTCATGGCGACCCGGGCGCGAGGTCACCGCAGCGGCGTGGTGAGGTCGGCGGCGGGCCGCGAGGAACGCCTCAGGATGTCCGGGCCCGGAGATAGTGTCGCTCCAGACGATCGAAGGAGGGTCTCATGGCCACGAAGGACACTGGCGGCGGTCAGCAGCGCGCGGGCCGGCGGACGGACCAGACCGACGATGTCGAGGTCGAGGAGTCCGGCGCCAACGACATCAAGGAAAGGCACGAGAAGCTGTCCGAGGACGTCGACTCCCTGCTCGACGAAATCGACGACGTGCTCGAGGAGAACGCGGAGGAGTTCGTCAAGGGCTACGTCCAGAAAGGGGGTGAGTAGATAATCCTGCCGACCGCCCGGAGAAAGCTGTGCAGAAATACCGGGGCCGCGGTCGGGAAACCGGGCGGGATACCGATGCCACCGGGTGGGACGCGGCGGAGCCTGCCGACGAGCAGGGGACGCGTGTGTTCGACCCGCAGCCGACTGTCGGCTAGCGGGTGAAGCACGGCCACCTCAGTCGCAGCCGTGCGTGGCCCAGGGCGAAATCGCTGGTAGGCCGGCCCCGGCATCGGCGGCGCAGGACGAGAGTGACATTGTGTGCGTCAGCTGCAACACGGGTCTCGGGGACCTCACCGACGACCTGGTACCACTCACCCGACCCATCGACTATCTGAAGGGGGATTTGTGGCTGATCCAGCGGGAGTCGCCGGGCGTCTACCGTCTGTGTTCATGACACCGGGAACGTCGTCGTTCACCGAGTTTCTGGCCATGGCCGCGCCCGAGCTGCTGCCAGGCGCACGCGGCAGTCTGCCGGTCGCCGTCACCGAGGTGGCTCATGGCACGACGATCGTAGCGGTGACGTACCCCGGCGGCGTGATCATGGCCGGTGACCGTCGCGCGACCATGGGGAACGTGATTGCGCAGCGGGACGTCGAGAAGGTGTTCCACGCCGACGAGTACTCCTGCGTCGGGTACGCGGGCACGGCCGGGATCGGCGCGGATCTCGTCCGCCTGTTCCAGGTCGAGCTCGAGCACTACGAGAAGATCGAGGGTTCCACCCTCAGCCTGCACGCCAAGGCCAACCGGCTGTCCTTCATGATTAAGAACAACCTCGGCATGGCATTGCAGGGGCTCGCGGTCGTTCCGCTGTATGCGGGCTATGACCTCGACGCCGGCAGGGGACGGATCTTCTCCTATGACATCACCGGTTCCCGGGCCGAGGAAAGCGGCTTCCAGGCCATCGGTTCCGGTTCCGTCTTCGCTCGCGG
This sequence comes from Candidatus Protofrankia californiensis, assembly GCF_900634715.1. GTDB lineage: Bacteria > Actinomycetota > Actinomycetes > Frankiales > Frankiaceae > Protofrankia > Protofrankia californiensis. Next base: position 63,191 of record NZ_CAAAFO010000078.1, read on the forward strand.
CGCGCTGAAAAAGAAGGTCCGGCCGGACCTCACCCGGGACGGGGCCGTACGGGTCTGCGTGGACGCGCTCTACGACGCCGCCGACGACGACTCGGCGACCGGTGGTCCGGACCTGACCCGCCGCATTTACCCGGTGGTCGCCTCGGTGACGGAGGACGGCTTCCGTCGCTTCGCCGACGACGAGGTGGGCACCATCGTCGAAGCCGTCGTCGCCGACCGCATGACGAATCCGGGAGGCTGACATGACCATGCCCTTCGGCTATGCCAGTCCGGAGCAGCAGGTCCGGGACAGGTCCGAGTACGCCCGTAAGGGGATCGCGCGCGGCCGCAGTGTGGTCGTGCGCAGCTACTCCGACGGCATCCTGTTCGTGGCCGAGAACCCGTCGTCCACCCTGCACAAGATCAGTGAGATCTACGACCGCGTCGCCTTCGCGGCGGTCGGCAAGTACAACGAGTTCGAGAACCTGCGGACGGCGGGCGTGC
>NZ_CAAAFO010000078.1:64044-72240 GCF_900634715.1 Candidatus Protofrankia californiensis
GACGTGACCGGGCGGGCGCTGGCCAACTTCTACGCCCAGACCCTCGGCACGATCTTCACCGACAGCATCAAGCCGTACGAGGTGGAGATCGTCGTTGCGGAGGTCGGCGAGGATGCCGGGTCCGACCAGATCTACCGGCTCACCTACGACGGGTCGATCGCCGACGAACGCGGGTTCGTGGCCATCGGTGGGCAGTCCGAACAGGTGGCCATCTCCCTGAAGGAACACCACGCCGACTCACAGACACTTGCCACGGCTCTGCGGGTCGCCGCGAACGCGCTGCGAGCCGGCACGCCCCCGGGCAGCAACGGCGACCGCGTCCTGTCATCGGCCAATCTTGAGGTTGCCATGCTCGACCGCACCCGTAACCGTCGGCTGTTCAAGCGCATCCCCGGCCCGCAGCTGGACTCGCTGCTGGCCGAAACCGCCGAAGCCACGACCTGACCGGCGGCCGGTTCCCCTTCCTGCGGCCGAAGGCGGCGCGAAACTGTTCTCTGCGCGCCGCCGGAGGCCCGGGGAGGGCGGCTGGTTCAGGCGGAAGCCACGTGGGTGCGCAGCCAGGCGAGCGTGCGGTTCCAGGCGTCCTCAGCTGCCGCCGGCCGGTGAATCTCGGCGCGGTCGTCGCTGTGGAAGGCGTGCCCGGCGCCGGGGTAGCTGATCAGCTCGGTCGGTGCCGCGGCGGTGCCCGCAGCGGCCCGCAACGCGATGATCTCGTCAACGCTGATCAGTACGTCCTCCTCGCCGTACAGGCCGAGCCACGGCGCGCGTAGCGCCGGCGCGAGCTCCACCAGCGGTGGCACGCCGTCCCAGTACGGCGTGTTCACACCGCCGCCGTAGAACGACACGGCCGCACCCACGGCATGGCGGGTAGCGGTGAACAGCGTCGCGGTCCCGCCCATACAAAACCCGATTACCGCGGTCCGCTCGGGGCCGAAGCCGGCGTCGGCGAGGTGGGCGAGGCCGGCGTCGACGTCCGTGGTGATGCCGGCAGCGGTCAGGGTGCCCATCTGCTGCGGAGCGGACGACCAGCTGCCGGCCGGGTCGACCTCGGTGATCCCGTCCCGGTGGTAGAGATGCGGCGCGACCGTGAGCCAGCCGGCGTCCGCCAGGCGCGCGCAGACCGACACCAGGTAGGGCGTGATCCCCCGCGCGTCCTGGAGCACGATCACCCCGCCGCGGATCGGCTCGTCCGTGCGCGGTGCGACCACCGTGGCCGGGGTGGTGCCCCCCACGGTTGTGACGACCCCGGGATGCTTGGGTTTCAACGTCATGCTGGTCGTCCTTCCCAGCGGACCGAAGGCGGCGCAATACATGCTTTTCGCGCGTTGCCGGGGGCCCGAGTCTCCGTATCACTACGCGGATCCCGGTGCGAACGGTACCGGACACGGATAAGCGCATCCGGTCCGCTACCACGTGCAACCGTGTGCAACCGTACAGCGGTGACCGGAGGCCCGGTGGGAGGCCGGTGGGACCGCGGCCGGGGCGGGTAGGAGCGTCCGTCCACACCGCGGCGGGCGTGAAGCATAGGGTCGTCAGTGTGGATCGCCGCATCTTTGGCCTGGAGAACGAGTACGGGGTCACCTGTGTCTTCCGCGGCCAGCGCAGGCTGTCCCCGGACGAGGTGGCGCGCTACCTGTTCCGTCGGGTTGTCTCCTGGGGTCGCAGCAGCAATGTCTTCCTGAAGAACGGTGCCCGGCTCTATCTCGACGTGGGCAGCCATCCGGAGTACGCCACCCCCGAGTGCGACTCCGTTCCCGATCTCGTCACCCATGACAAGGCCGGCGAGCGCATCCTGGAGGGGCTGCTGGTCGAGGCGGAAAGACGGCTGCGTGAGGAGGGGATCGCCGGCGACATCCACCTTTTCAAGAACAACACCGACTCGGCCGGGAACAGCTACGGCTGCCATGAGAACTACCTGGTGGGACGGCACGGCGAGTTCAGCCGGCTCGCCGACGTCCTGGTGCCGTTCCTGGTCAGCAGGCAGATCCTGTGCGGGGCGGGCAAGGTCCTGCAGACCCCCCGCGGGGCGGTGTACTGCATCTCGCAGCGCGCCGAGCACATCTGGGAGTCGGTGTCATCGGCGACCACCAGGTCCCGTCCGATCATCAACACCCGGGACGAGCCGCACGCCGACGCCGAGCGTTTCCGGCGCCTGCACGTGATCGTCGGGGACTCGAACATGAGCGAGACCACGACGCTGCTCAAGATCGGCTCTACCGACCTCGTCCTGCGCATGATCGAGGCTGGCGTGGTGCTGCGGGACATGTCACTGGAAAACCCCATCCGGGCGATCCGCGAGGTCAGCCACGACATGACCTGCCAGCGCAAGATCAAACTGGCGAACGGGCGCGAGGCGAGCGCGCTGGAGATCCAGCGTGAGTACTTCACCAAGGCGCTGGAGTTCGTCGAGCGCCGCGGCGGGGACGCGGTCGCCAAACGCGTCCTGGACCTGTGGGGACGGACATTGCTCGCGATCGAGACCGAGGACCTGGAGCTGGTCGCCCGCGAGATCGACTGGGTGACCAAGTACGTGCTGATCGACCGGTTCCGGCACCGGCACGGTCTGTCGTTGGCTTCACCTCGCGTAGCCGAGATCGACCTGAAGTATCACGACATCCATCGCCACCGGGGCCTGTACTACCGGATGGAACGGGCCGGGCTGGTGGAACGGGTCAGCCGCGACCTCGATATCTTCGAGGCGAAGTCCGTCCCGCCGCAGACCACCCGGGCCCGGCTGCGGGGCGAGTTCATCAAACGAGCCCAGGAGAAGCGGCGTGACTTCACCGTCGACTGGGTGCACCTCAAGCTCAACGATCAGGCCCAGCGCACGGTGTTGTGCAAGGATCCGTTCCGTTCCGTCGACGACCGGGTCGACAAACTCATCGCCAGCATGTGAGGACCACCTACCTGTGACCGTCGTCCCACGCCCCGGCAGGGGTGTCTGCTCCGCTCTGCTCTCCGCCGTCCTGCTCGGTTCGATGATTGCCGTGCTTGCCGCCTGCAGCGGCTCCACCGCGCCCGACGGGACCAAGGCCGCGCCGGTGCGCGCGGACGACACCCTCACGCTCCCGGCCGGGAGCGCGCAGGTGCCCGCGGTGACGGGCGCGAGCGACCTGTCGACCAAGCCGACGATCGCCGCCGGGACCGGCACACCTCCGGCGACGCTGGTGACCCGGGACCTCGTGGTCGGTACCGGAGCGGCCGCGGCGCGGACCAGCACCGTGTTGGTCCAGTACGTCGGTGCGTTGTGGGCTGGCGGCAAGGAGTTCGACTCGAGCTGGCAGAGTGGGCAGCCGGTCCCCTTCCCGCTGGACCAGGTCATCCCCGGCTTCCAGCAGGGCATCGCCGGGATGAAGGTCGGTGGACGGCGCGAGATCGTGATTCCGCCCGACCTCGGCTACGGCCCACAGGGCGGGCAGCCGCCCGTGATCGCCGCCGATGACACCCTGGTCTTCGTCGTCGACCTCCTCGGCGTCCAGGCGGCAGACCGCTGACCTGCGTCCGGACGCGAGCTGCTTGTCGTCCGGACGGCGGCCGGTTGGCACCGTACCGGTTGTCGCCACAGGCGCCGCTGAAGATCCAAGAGTCGTGTTCTAGCCTCGTACGGTGTCCCGTCGTCGGTTGGAACGGCTGCTGAACCTGACGATGTGCCTGATGGCCACATCGCGGTTTCTCTCCGTGGCCGAAATCGGCGAGCTTGTGGAGGGTTACGCCCCGGGCAGCACCGCTGACGAGCAGGAGGCGTTCCGCCGCATGTTCGAGCGGGACAAGCAGTACCTGCGCGACATCGGCATCCCTCTGGAGACCGGGTCGGACTCGTTCTGGAGCGACGAGGTCGGCTACCGCATCCGGCGCAGCGACTATGCGCTACCGGAGATCTCCCTCGACCCGGACGAGGCCGCCGCCCTCGGGCTCGCCGCGCAGCTGTGGTCCAGCACGGCGCTGGCGGATGCGTCCGCCAGCGCGCTGCGCAAGCTCGCGGCCGGCGGCATCCGCACCCTGCCCGGTCCGGACGGTCTGGAGCCCCGGGTCGCCACCACGGAGCCCGCGTTCGCACCCTGCCTCGCCGCCGTGCAGGTCGGGCAGGCCGTCCGCTTCCCCTACCGCAAACCGGAGGAGACCGAACCCCGCGAACGCCACGTCGAACCGTGGGGCGTGGTCTCGTGGCGGGGGCGCTGGTACCTGGCCGGTCACGACTGTGATCGACAGGCCGCCCGGGTCTTCCGCCTGTCGCGGGTGACCGGTGCTGTGCGTGCGGTCGGGCCGCCAGGCGCTGTCCGCGTTCCCGGCGGCGTCGACCTGCGGGCGCTGGTGTCCGCGTCAGCACCGCCTGATCACACCCGTACCGCCCTCCTGCGGGTCCGCCCGGGGACCGGCCACGCCCTGCGCCGGCACGCGCGGGTGCTCCCCAGCCCGCGCCGTTTCGCGCGGGGAGAGACCGACAGCCAGCCGGGCTCCACGCCGGGGACGCCCGAGAGACGGCCCGGCTCCGCGTGGGGGACGGCTGACCATCGGTCCGACTCCGTACCGGGGGCGGCCGAGAGCCCGTCCGGGTCCGTATCGGCCGGGATGGATCTTGTGGAGATCGACTACTCCGACACCGAACAGCTGGCCAGATGGGTGGCTGGCTACGGCGATGACGTGCTGGTGGAACAACCACCGCAGCTGCGCAACGAGGTGCTGCGCCGGCTGGCCGATGCCGCCCGTGTACATGCCGATGCCGGCCCGGCGCACATGGTGGCGAAGTCCAGGGGCCAATCCGGGGGTCAAGCAGTCCTCCGGATCGAGGACCCGGTAGCCCCACCGGCCGGGGCAGCGGCGGTCCCGGGGAGCGTGCTGTGAGCCCGCCAGCGCCCTCCTCCTCCACCGACCGTCTCAGCCGCCTGCTCGCCCTGGTGCCGTGGCTACGCGCCCATCCGGGGGTGTGCCTCGACGACGCGGCCGCGACCTTCGGGGTCACCGTCCGCCAGCTGCGGGACGACCTGGACCTGCTGTTCGTCTGCGGCCTGCCGGGTGGCGCGCCGGGGGACCTGATCGACCTGAGCTACTCCGCGGACCAGATCACCGTCCTCGACCCCCAGACCCTGGACCGCCCGCTCAAACTGTCCGCGGACGAGGCCATGGCGCTGGTCGTCGCGGCCCGCACGCTCGCCGACGTACCGGGGCTGTCCGCCCGCGACGCGCTCGACCGGGCGCTGGGCAAGCTGGAGGATGCCGTCGGCACCCTGCCGTCCGACCGGGTCAGGGTCGAGCTCGACGCCCAGGACGAGGTTCTGCGGGTCGTCCAGGACGCGGTGACCCGCGGCCGGCGGCTGCACCTGCGCTACCTGGTCTGGTCCCGCGACGAACTGACCGAACGTGACGTCGACCCGATGCGGGTGCTGACCCGGGACGGCCGCTGGTACCTGGAGGGCTGGTGCCACCGGTCGAAGGCGGTCCGGCTCTTCCGGCTCGACCGCATCGACGGCCCGGACGGCGTCACGGTTCTCGACACACCCGCCGCGCCGCCGCCCGAGGCACGCCCGCGGGACACCGACGGGTTGTTCCAGCCCGGGCCGGAGGAGATGCGGGTCGTCCTCGAGCTGCATCCGGCCGCGCGCTGGGTCGCCGACCACTACCCGGTCGAGTCCCGCCGGGAGCTCGACGGCGGACGCCTGCTGGTGGAGCTGCGGGTGTGGGAGACGGGCTGGCTGCGCCGGCTGGTGCTGGGCCTCGGCGATCAGGCGAGGGTGGTGGAGCCCGCGGACGTCGCCGCGGGCATGCACGATGCCGCCGTGCGGGCGCTGGCGGCCTACGGCCCGGCCGTGACCGGTACGCAGCCACGGGTAGCCCCGCCGGCCGGGTAGGTTGATCTCATGCGCTGGTTCTTCCTCGACCTCGGTCTCGTCCTGCTGACGTTCGCCCTGCTCGGTGCGTTGGCGTTGCGGGTATGGGGGAAGGTGCGGCAGGTCAACCACGAGGTTGCCGAGCTACGCGGCCGGCTGTCCACGCTCACCGAGGAAACCGCAACGCTCGCCGCGCGGCTGGACGCCACCGAGGTGGCCACGCGGCTGAACGAGCGGATCCCGGCCTGACGCGCCCGACCACGCACCCGGGGGCCCGTCGGCCCTGGCGTGTTCCCAGGGCCTTCAGGGTTCCCGGGGGTTTTCGGAGTCTTCGGCGTTCGTCCCGACGCTGTCGACGAGACGTTCGATCGAGATTCGGCGTTTCGTACCGGCCCGGCCCGAGCTGCACGCGTCCGGTGGGACGGTTCACCCATTGTAGATCTTGGTTTGGTGTGACGCAAAGTAATCGACGGTTTCGGTCGCAAGTACATTGACCGGATTGCGGATCTTCTTCTATTGTTGCCCACGTGAAGCTGGGCGAGATCCTCATAGCCTGCCTGCACGTCGACTACGGGCGGAAGGCGAGTGCGCTGTGTTTGCCCGTCCTCTTCTGACTGCCGAAGCCGCACCCTCTGTTGCGCGCTGATTTTTTGGCTGTCCATCCTTTTCGCCGGATGCTCTCGGCGTTCCCACTGTGCGGATACGCCGTTCTCCGGATTTCCTTTTCTCGTCCGTAACCGTGTGGTGGTGCCTGCCGGCATCCTTTCGCACGGCCCGGAATATTCGCATGTCCGGTCGAGCGTGCGCACCTGACCGGACGGCGCAACAGGTTCATCGGTCATGTCGCGACCGCGCTCATGCGCAACTGCCTCATGGCGGAGTTCTCGACCGCATGGGCGGGGAAAACCCTGCAGTCGAAGGTGGCGCGAGCGTGCTTTCATCCGCCTCGCCGGCGGCCCGAAAAACAAACAAAGGAGGACACTGGAGTGAGTGAGGAACACCAGGGGAACGAAGAGCAAGGTCAGGCCAGCCGCCGGGGCTTTCTCGCGGGCTCGTTGGCGGCAGCCACCACGGCGGCGGTAACGACGGGCTTCTCTGCACTCCCGGGCTTCGTCCAGCCCGCGTCCGCGGCCACTCGCCCGAACGTCCTGGTCATCGTTACCGACGACCAGCCCAAGCACACCAACTGGGCGACCCAGAAGATCCGCAACTGGCTCGTGACCAATGGCGTGGAGTTCAACAACGGCCACGTCACCACGCCGTTGTGCGCACCTTCCCGGTCGTCGATCTTCTCGGGTCGCTACGCACACAACCACGGCGTGCGGAGCAACGGGCACTCCTACAACCTGAACCAGAACACCACCGTGCAGCGCTACCTCAAGCAGGCCGGGTACCGCAACGGGTTCTTCGGCAAGTACCTCAACTCCTGGAACGTCGCCGACGCCCCGCCGCACTTCGAGGACTTCGCCCTCCTCGACCCGGTCGTCTACAACGACGGCCAGTACAACGTCAACGGGACGATCCGGACGATCCCGGGCTACAGCACCCACGTCATCAGGGATTTCGCCAACACCTTCATCCAGAAAGGCACGACCGACACCCGGCCGTGGTTCCTCTACCTTGCTCCCAAAGCCTCACACGGTCCCAACACGCCGGAGCCCCAGTACGCCAACACGACCGTACCGACGTGGGACGGCCGTCCGTCGGTCTTCGAGACCGACAAGAGCGACAAGCCGGCCTACATCCAGGCCGCGAACGCGACCCTCGCCGACGGCCGGGCGACGCGCAAGGCGCAGCTTCGCACCCTGCTGTCGGTGGATGATGCGGTGCAGTCGATCCACGACAAGCTGGCGGCCACCGGACAGCTCGACAACACGCTCGTCATCTACATCGGCGACAACGGCTTCGCCTGGGCCGACCACGGCTGGATCAAGAAGTCGGTGCCCTACTCGCCGTCGATCGAGGTGCCGTTCTACCTGTCCTGGCCCGCGGGCGGGCTGGGCGCCGGAACGACTGACAACCGGATCGCCGCCAACATCGACATCGCGCCGACCATCCTCGACGCGGCCGGGATCACCCCGACCACTCCCCAGAACGGCCACTCACTGCTGTCCACCTACAGCCGCGACCACCTGCTGACCGAGTGGTTCAAGCAAGGCACCGGCGGGGGCGGTCCGGACACCTGGGCGTCCTACGTCAGCACCACCAAGCAGTACACCGAGTACTACGACCTCCACCTCGACACCAACGGGAACCCGGTCGGCACCGGGCAGGTGCTGTTCCGGGAGTACTACGACCTGGTCAATGACCAGTACCAGTTGGTGAACAAGCTCTACCAGGCAACCCCGGCGCAGGAGCAGGCCCTGGGCAT
>NZ_CAAAFO010000078.1:72870-73517 GCF_900634715.1 Candidatus Protofrankia californiensis
CCCGGCCCTGGCCGCCCAGCTCGCCGCCGACCGCACGAGCTGACCCCCGAACAAACCAAAGCCAGTTCGACGTCTTCGAGGCCGCGGTTTCGAATAGGCCAGTCATAGTTCCGTATGGTCCGTCAGCACACGCAGGTGGACCACCGTGGCTGCAGCCTCTGTCGCACGCTGATTTTTCGGCCGTCCATCCATCTTTTTCGCCGGATGTTCTCGGCGCTCCGCCGTGCGCGGGTCGCCGTTTTCCGGATTCCCTTTTCTCACCCATGACCGTGCGGTGGCGCTGCTCGGCAGCTTTTCGCGCGGTCCGGCATATTCGCATGTCTATTCGGGTGTGCACGCCCGACCGGACAGCGAAACAAGTTGATCGGTCATGCCGCGACCGCGGTCATGACGGAAGCCCCGACCGCATGGACGGGGAACACCCAGCAGCCGAAAGCGGCGCGAGCGCGGTTCCATTCGCGCCGCCGGCGGCCCAAGAAACCCAGAAGGATACCCAGTGAGTGAGGAACACCAGGTGAGCGAGGAACAAGAGCAGGGACCGGCCAGTCGGCGGGGCTTCCTCGCGGGCTCGGCGGCGGCGGCCGTTACGGCGGCTGCGGCGACGGGCTTCTCGGCGCTCCCCGGCTTCGTGTCTCCGGCTTCGGCGG
>NZ_CAAAFO010000078.1:73820-74709 GCF_900634715.1 Candidatus Protofrankia californiensis
CCACCCGGCCGAACATCCTGCTCATCGTCAGCGACGACCAGCCCAAGGAAACCCAGTGGGCGACGCAGAAGATTCTGAACTGGGTCGCCGGGCAGGGCGTGCGGTTCACCAACGGCCACTCCACCACGCCGCTGTGCGCGCCCTCGCGGTCGTCGATCTTCTCCGGTCGCTACGCCCACAACCACGGCGTGCGGGACAACGGGCACGCCTACAACCTGAACCAGAACACCACCGTGCAGCGCTACCTCAAGCAGGCGGGATACCGCACCGGGCTGTTCGGCAAGTACCTCAACTCCTGGAACATCAACGACAACCCGCCGCACTTCGAGGAGTGGGCGCTGCTGCAGCCGAGCTACACCAACGGCACCTACAACGTCAACGGCACAGTCCAGACGATCAACGGGTACACCACCAACATCATCAAGAACAGGACACTGAGCTTCCTGGACAAGGCCGCCACCGACACGCGGCCGTGGTTCGCCTACGTGACTCCGTACGCCTCGCACGAGCCCAACACCCCCGCGGCCCAGTACGCCGACACGGTCGTACCGACGTGGAACGGGCGTCCGTCGGTTTTCGAGACTGACAAGAGCGACAAGCCGGCCTACGTCCAGAACTCGAACAACACCTTGGCCGACGGCCAGGCGTTGCGTGAGCGGCAGTTGCGGACCCTGCTGTCCGTCGACGACGCGGTGCAGGCGTTCAAGGACAAGCTGGTGGCCCTCGGCCAGCTGAGCAACACACTGGTCATCTACATCCCGGACAACGGCTACCTCTGGGCCGACCACGGCCGCCTCGCCAAGTCGGTGCCCTACACGCCAGCCCACGAGGTGCCGTTCTACCTGTCCTGGCCGGGCGGTGGCTTCGGCGCCGGTACGGTCGACAACCG
>NZ_CAAAFO010000078.1:75047-77198 GCF_900634715.1 Candidatus Protofrankia californiensis
CATCGTCGGCAACATCGACATCGCGCCGACCATCCTCGACGCGGCCGGGATCACCCCGACCACGCCGCAGAACGGCCACTCACTGCTCTCCACGTACAGCCGCGACCACATACTGACCGAGTGGTGGAAGCAGGGCGCCGGCACCGGCGGTCCGGACACCTGGGCGTCCTACGTCAGCACCACCAAGCAGTACGTCGAGTACTACGACCTGCACACCGACGCGAACGGTCAGCAGGTCGGCACCGGGCAGGTGCTGTTCCGGGAGTACTACGACCTGGTCAACGACCCGTACCAGCTGGTGAACAAGCTCTACAACGCCACTCCGGCACAGGAGCAGGCCCTGGGTATCCCGGCCCTGGCCGCCCAGCTCGCCGCCGACCGCACGAGCTGACCCCCCGAACAACCGATTGCGGTGGTCCGCCCGCCCGCACGTGGGGGCGGACCACCCGTCCACCACCGTCCCCGGTCGAATGCAGGCTGAACAAAGACCTGACAAAGACCGAACAAAGAGAGATGTCATGTCTGGTTCCTGCTGCACCCCCGGCCGCGATCCCGTCGGTGTCGGGACCATCACAGTCGTACGCTCGTCTATATCCCGAACCGGGCGTATGGTCCAGCTTCCCGGCGGACGCTTCCTGATGGGCACCGAGGATGACGAGGGTTATCGCGCCGACGGTGAGGGCCCGGTCCGGGAAATCGAGCTGAACCCGTTCTCGATCGAACCCACCACGGTGACCAACACCCAGTTCGCCACGTTCGTCAACGCGACCGGGTACGTCACCGACGCCGAGCGATACGGCTTCTCCTTCGTCTTCGAGGGTTTCCTGTCCGAGGATCTCAACCGGGCCTCACCGGCCGTACACGCCACTCCCTGGTGGTGTGCGGTGTCCGGAGCGGTCTGGAAGCACCCCGAGGGGCCAGGCTCGTCCGTCACCTCCCGGCAGAATCATCCCGTCGTGCACGTCTCGTGGAACGACGCGCAGGCGTACTGCGCCTGGGCCGGCGTCCGGCTACTCACCGAAGCCGAGTGGGAGTACGCCGCGCGCGGTGGGCTGGAACAGCGCCGTTACCCGTGGGGGGACGAGCTGACACCCGGTGGGCGGCACCGGTGCAACATCTGGCAGGGCGACTTCCCGAACCTCGACACCGGTGAGGACGGGTACATCGGCACTGCCCCGGTGAAGTCGTACCGGCCCAACGGCTACGGCCTCTACAATGTTGTCGGTAACGTCTGGGAATGGTGCGCAGACTGGTTCAGTGCCACGTTCCACGCGACCGGACCGCGCACGAACCCGACGGGGCCGTCCGACGGTCACGCCAAGGTGATGCGTGGTGGGTCGCACATGTGTCATGCGTCGTACTGCAACCGGTACCGTGTCGCCGCACGGAGTTCGAACACCCCGGACAGCTCCGCTGGCAACATCGGCTTCCGTACGGCGGCCTGACCTGTCGCAGGCCCGTCATGCGCAGGACATCGGACCGTCGTCTGACGTGGCAAGGCTGGCCGACGTAGCATCAAACACGCACCGGTCGACGGACCGGACACCGAAGCAAAGGACGCATGCCATGCCCAACCTCGGTACCACCGAGCTTCTGATCATTGCGTTCGTCGTCATCCTGCTGTTCGGATCCAGGAAGTTGCCCGATGCCGCGCGCTCGTTCGGGCGTTCGTTGCGGATTTTCAAAGCTGAGACCAAGGGGCTCAGCCAGGACGAACAGGCCCCAGCCGCATCCTCGGCCGCTCCGCCGCAGCCCCAGGCACAGGCCGCACCGCAGCCGATCGAGTCCGGCCAGCCGGCCGTGAGCCCGCAACCGGCGTCGACCGGCGCTGTCGGGGTCAACGGCCAGTCCGCCGGTACGGGCGACACCAGCCGGCGCTGACACGGCCGAAGACCACCGACCGCCTTTCCACGAGCAGGAGTAGCCGCCCGTGCCCGGGTTGCCCACGCCGCGGCGGATAGCGCACGCGGTGCAGTTCCGCCGCACCAGGACGGTCGAGGACAGCCGGATGTCGCTCACCGAGCACCTGCGGGAGCTGCGCAACCGGCTGGCAAAGGCACTCATCGTGCTCGCCGTCGCCACGGCAGTCTGTTTCTACTTCGAGCCGCACATCTTCAACTTCCTCAAGGACCCGTACTGCTCCCTGCCGGA
>NZ_CAAAFO010000078.1:77397-78557 GCF_900634715.1 Candidatus Protofrankia californiensis
TCGTGGCGGCGTGCCGAGATCTTCCTCGTCTTCGTCTTCGCGGCGATCGTGACACCGAGCCAGGACCCGTTCACCATGATCGCCCTCGGTCTGCCGATGATCGTGCTGTACGAGGTCGCCCTCGTGATCGGTTGGTTCAACGACAAGCGCAAGGCCCGCCGCGGCGACACCTCGCCCTACGCCAACCTCGATGACGACGAGGCGTCACCGTTGGACTTCGACGACCTGCCGCATCCCGCGACGGGGGAACCGGCGACGTCCGCAGCGTCCGCTGACCCGGTGGGGAGCGCTGTCGGTGCGGCCGGCGCCCCGGGTTCCTTGTCGAACGCCGCCCACCTCGACATCACCTGAAGGAACATCCGCCCGAACCCACCGGACCCACCGGAACATCCATCCGGCAACGAGCCGAAGGCGTGGGCGTAGGCTGACGAAGTGTCCACCGCGCCCGCGGGCTCGCCCGGCCCCGAGGCCCTCCCCACGGCCATACCCGCGGCTTTGGCCGACTTCATGGGCGGTTATCCGTTCGGCCTTGACCCCTTCCAGATCGAGGCGTGCACAGCTCTCGACGCCGGCGAAGGTGTCCTGGTCGCGGCGCCCACCGGAGCCGGTAAGACGATCGTCGGCGAGTTCGCGGCCCACCTTGGGCTCACCCGGGGTCAACGCTGCTTCTACACGACCCCGATCAAGGCGCTGTCGAACCAGAAGTACGCCGACCTCGTAGCCCGTCACGGGATCGACGCGGTCGGCCTGCTGACCGGTGACATCTCCCGCAACCCGGACGCGCCGGTGGTCGTCATGACCACCGAGGTCCTGCGCAACATGCTGTACGCGGAGCCGACCGGACGCGAGCGGCTCGACCGCCTCGCCTTCGTCGTCATGGACGAGGTTCACTACCTTGCCGACCGGCAGCGTGGCGCCGTGTGGGAAGAGGTGATCATTCATCTTCCGCAACACGTCCGGCTGGTGTCGCTGTCCGCAACGGTGAGTAACGCGGAGGAGTTCGCGGACTGGTTGGTCACCGTCCGCGGGCATACCCGTGTCGTCGTCACCGAGCACCGTCCGGTGCCGCTGTGGCAGCACGTGCTGGCCGACCGGGAGTTGCACGATCTGTTCGTCGCCGGTGGTCCGCTCTCCCTGGACGACGTCCTGCACGCCGGGAC
>NZ_CAAAFO010000078.1:79043-85905 GCF_900634715.1 Candidatus Protofrankia californiensis
CCGGCACGCACGGTCGTCCTGGAACGCCTGAGCAAGTTCAACGGCGAGACCCGCGCCGACATCACCCCGGGGGAGTACACCCAGCTCACCGGACGGGCCGGGCGGCGCGGCATCGACATCGAGGGACACGCGGTCGTGCTGTGGCAGTCCGGTTTCGACCCGGTGGCCCTCGCGGGACTCGCGTCGACCCGCACATATCCGCTTCGGTCGTCGTTTCGTCCGTCGTACAATATGGCCGTCAATCTCGTCGGGCGACTCGGGCGGACCGAGGCCCGGAGCGTTCTTGAGTCGTCCTTTGCACAGTTCCAGGCCGACCGCGCGGTCGTCGGTCTGGCCCGGCAGGTCCGCCGCAACAACGGCGCGCTCGACGAGCTGGCTGCCGGTCTGGCATGCGAGCAGGGCTCGGTCCCGCAGTACGCACGCCTGCGGGAGGCGATCCGGGCCCGCGAGGCGGCACTGTCGCGGGAAGGCGTCAACCGCCGCCGGGCCGAAGCGCTCGAGTCGCTGTCCAAGCTGCGCGTCGGTGATGTCGTGCGCGTCCCGGCCGGCCGGCGTAGCGGCCTCGCGGTCGTTCTCGACCCCGGCGTGAACGGTTACGGTGACGGCCCGCGTCCGGTCGTCCTCACCGTGGACAAACAGGTCCGCAGATTGTCCCCGGTCGACTTTCCGGTGGCCGTCGAACCGCTGGGCCGCCTCCGGGTGCCGCGGACGTTCAACCCGCGTTCGCCGCAGTCCCGCCGTGACCTGGCGTCGTCCCTGCGCCAGGTCGACGTCCCGCCCGAGTCCGGGCGGCGTGCCCGCGTCCGGGCGGCTGCCGCGGACGACGCCGACCTCGCCCGGCTGCGCCGCGAGCTGCGCGCCCACCCCGTGCACGGCTGCCCGGACCGGGAGGCGCACCTGCGTGTCGTGGACCGTCACGCGAAGCTGCGCAGGGAGACCGATGTTCTCCAGCGGCGCATCGAAAACCGCACGAACACGGTCGCGAAGGTCTTCGACCGGGTGTGCACCGCCCTGGAGACACTGGGTTACCTGCGCGGCGACACCGTCACCGCTGTCGGCGCCCTGCTCGGCCGCGTCTACACCGAGCAGGACCTGCTCGTCGCCGAATGCCTACGCGACGGTGTGTGGGAGGGGCTGTCACCCGCCGCGCTTGCCGCGGCGGTCTCCACGCTCGTCTACGAACCCCGCGGTGAGGAGGCGACGGCACCGAAGATGCCTGGTGATCCGGGGCTGCGGGACGCGCTGGCAGCGACGGCCCGCCTCGCCGGACGGCTACGCGACGTCGAGGCCGGCCACGGGTTGGACTTCCTGCGCCCGCCCGAGCCCGGATTCGCCTGGGTGGCTTTCGGCTGGGCGTCCGGACGCTCGCTGGAGAAGGTCCTGACCGACTCCGGTCTGGACCTCACCGCCGGCGATTTCGTCCGCTGGATGCGCCAGCTCATCGACCTGCTCGACCAGATCACCCAGGTCGCGCCGGCGGATTCGACCGTACGGGGCACCGCCCGCGCCGCTCTCGACGCCGTCCGCCGCGGGGTCGTCGCCTACTCCATGTCGATATAGTTTCATGTCGATATAGCGCGTCCACTATCCGACCCGCCCGACCCGGGTTCCCCTCGGGGCCTCCGAACGCACGAAAAATGATGGTCGCGTGTTCTTCGGCCCAATCCGGCATTCCGTGGGTCAGCGTCTCAGTGCTGTGGTCGACCTGACGGTTCGAACCGGACCGGGAGCTTGAGGAGGCCCCGGAAGGAAGAAGCGGCGGGCAGCCACTGGAGTTCTTCTGGCGCCACCTCGAGAGTCAGGTTGGGCAGCCTGCGCAACAATGTGCCGATAGCGGTCCGCGCCTCCATCCGGGCCAGCGACACACCCAGACAGTAGTGGACGCCGTACCCGAAGGCCATGTGCGGGTTCTCCGTCCGGTCGACCTTCAGGCTGTCGGGATCCGGGAAGTGCCGGGGGTCGTGGTTCGCCGCATTGAGGACCACGGTGACGATCGAGCCTTTCGGAATGCGTACCCCGCTGTACTCGACATCCTCCGTCGCCAACCGGAAGCTCGCCACCGGAACCGACCCGTTGAAACGGAGAAGTTCCTCGATCGCGCCCGGCAGGAGCTCCGGGTTCTTCGTTATCAGGTCGAGCTGGTCCGGGTTCGTCAGCAGTGCGGTGACCGCGTTTCCGACGAAGTCGGCCGTCGTCTGGTGACCGGCGAAAAGCAGGAGGAACGCGGTCGAGACCAGCTCCTCCTCGGAGAGTTTACCCCCGTCGTCACGGGCCGCGATCAACGCGCTGATCAGATCGTCACCGGGCTGGTCGCGCTTGTTCCCGACCAGTTTGGTGAGATAGTTGTACAGGTTCTGCTGCGCTTTCTGGATGGCCGCCCGGTCCTCCTCGTTGCTACGCCCGGCCGTGCCCTGGGTCCGGATGACCTGTGTGCCGCCGAAGAACTGCTCGCGGTCCTCGACCGGGACGCCGAGAAGTTCACAGATCACGTTCATGGGCAGCGGAAGGGCGAACTCGCTTATCAGCTCGGCCCGGCCGGCGGGCACTATCGTGTCCAGCAGCTGGTCCACGATCTGCTGGACACGGGGGGCCAGGGCCTCGATACGGCGTGGGGTGAACGCCTGGGACACCAGGCGCCGCAGCCGGGTGTGTTCCGGCGGGTCCGCGTTCAGCATGTTCCTGTTCAGCGCGACCGATTTCTCACCGAAGACCTGGAGATAGAGATCCCCGGCCCGGTCGATGTCCTTGCTCAGCCGAGGGTCGGACAGCACCGCTCGGGCGTCGGCATACCGGGTGACGAGCCAGGTCTCGAATCTGGGTGTCTGCACCCGGCAGACGGGCGAGTTCTCCCTGATCCGGGCATACGTCGGGTACGGGTCGAGGCGGAATTCCGGGGTGAACAGCTCGGCTGCGGGAACTGCCTGCGTGACTTCGCTCATACTGGGTTCCTTCTGCTAGATGCTTCTACCGGGCGCATCGACGCCCCGGATCCGGGGATCTCGTTATGAACCTGTCGGTAATGGGGGACCTGGGCCTTCCGGATCTCACCGGATCTGACCGGATCGGCTTCGCCTGAGCCCGCCGGCGCGCTGGTCAGATGGTCACCCGTCCCGGTTCGATCAGAAAATTGAGGGTGAAAACGGCTGCTGTCACGACCGTTTGTCCCTTTAGTTTCATGATTCGACGATGTTCGGTCATGGATTAGTTGGTCGACAGCGGTAGTCTCCGGAGTAGTCCTCTTATCGAGGATTGCTCGCACTCATGCCACGCACGCATGTCACGGCATCGACAGTATGAGATCAGTGTTGTCCGCGCTCGTCGACGATGAAAATTCGGCCGGATCGCGCGCCGCTGGACATCGGTATTTCGCCGCTTCACCCGCCCCGGCGGCCGAGGACCCGTAGAAGGCGTGAATCCCGTCAATCACCGGCCAAGTTCCCGGCCACCTCCACGGATGCGACCTGCCGCGCTACACAATCACATCGCAGAACGCAGGATAATCTGACGGATATGCCAGGTGGCGACCCGCCGATCGTCGGATGCGGCCAGGCGGTCCAGCGCCGCCTGCAGGGCGGCCACGTCATCCGCGGCCAGCGGCATCGCCGGGTCGGTGCCCCACACCCGCAGGTTGAGCGCGAACAACGCCGCCGCGGTCGGCAGGGCTACCGGCCACTGCCGGACGCTGTTACGCATGACCTCGCCCACCGGTGCGGGGTCGAATGCGGCAAGAAGCGGGCCGGCTTCCAAGCTCGCGCCACGGGCGGCGACGACGTCACGTGCCAACGCCAGATATCGGACAAATACCGGCTCGGTGGTTTCGATCCGCTCGGTTTCCTCCAGGAGCAGAACTCCTCCCGGGGCAAGCTGGGTGAGCCAGCTTCTCGCCCTGCCGACGGGATCGGGCAGATGGGCCAGCACCCACCGGGCATAGGCCACATCCGCGTTTTCAAGGGGAAAGGGCGTCAGGGTCAGGTCGTGGACGACGAACTCGAGCTCGGGCGCGACGCCACGAGCCGCCTCGACATGTGCGACAGAGGCGTCGATCCCGACCGTGCGCCGCGCCTGCGACGCCCCGGCGAGCATCCGGGTGCTGTGCCCCGGCCCGCAGCCGAGGTCGAGCGCGAGCCGGGGCACCCTGGGCGCCCCATCTGTGATCAAGGCGCGGGACGGGGTGTCGAAGACGTCCGCGAGCAGGACGAGGCGTCCGGCGGCGAGGCCCGAGTCCCCGAACGCGTAGGCCGGTATCCGGACGAAGGTGGGCTGCACGCTGACCTCGCAACGCAGGCTGTTCGCGATGTAGCACTCCTGGTGGGCCTGCTCCACCAGGGCATGAAGCCGCTCGAGCGGGACGTCCCCGGCAACCACGATCCGTGGCCGCAGCCGGATGTGGCTCAGACCCGTCCGAGGCGCCTGGGGCATGACCGCCTCCGCGTCGTCGGAGTAGCCGCGGACATCTACCCGCGCGCGGGCGGCCACGGCCAGGAAGGACAGGAGCTGACAGGACGACGCTGCGAGCAGGACGAGCTGTTCGGGGTTGGGATGTTCGGGTGAGCCGCGGAAGGCGGGGTCCGCACTGAGCTGGACGCTTGCGGGCGCGGGCGGACATTCGCCACGATGGCCCCGGTCGTACGCCTCGTAGCCGGCGGCTGTCGAGCCGTCCCAGTGGCAGCGGGCCCGGTAGCGGTGATGCTCATGTTGATCCACCCAACCTCCCGATGAAGAAAATGCACCGCTGCCCAGCGGGTGTAGCCGAATCGGTCGGCCGCCTGCTGCAAGGACAGGCGATCGACGTACCAGACGCCTACCGTCCGCTGCGGAGGTTACGGACGGGGCACCGCAGACCGGGTGCACCCGCGAACTTTCCGTCCACTGTCACCAGATCTGCGCCCAACGTCTCCGCCAGTGCGACGTACGAGGCGTCGTACGGCCACATGTTGTGTCGAAGCTCCCAGATCCGTGGGAGCAGCGGCACGTGGTCGAAACGTCTCAGATTCATCCGACCGAGCAGATCCAGGGCACGTCCCCCTTCGTCCTCGGGCAGCTTCTTGCCACGCACCAAACCGCGGAGCGTCGAAGCGCATGCGAGATCGACGGCATAGGGTGCGGCCAGTCGCTCGCCGGCTGCGACGGCCCGCACCTTCTCGGCAACGGGGTCCGAACCGACCAGGAACTCAACCAGGGCGGACGTGTCCAGAACGATCACGTACGGGCCTCGCGCATCTCGGTGATGGCATCCACGACGTCGGCGGCGGTCACCGCACCCCGTGCCGCGATGACGCGCGCTTCCTCTGCGGCTTCCTGCGCGGTGAGCGTGGCTGCCTCACCGTCGAGCAGTTGCCGGACATACGCCTGCAGGGATTGCCCGGCCCGGATGGCACGCACTTTGAGGACGGTGAGGGTCTCGTCGGAGACGTCGCGTACATGGATGGCAGCCATGCAAGCATTCTAGTCCCATAGCAAGCACTCTGCTATCACTGCTCACGCTGTCGCCCGATCACCGCTTCGGTCTTGGCGCCGCCCAGGTCGTGCGGCTCCTGCACCAGCCGTGGCCGGTCGCGGCTTCTATCGTCAAAGCGGAATCAGGCGGACGCTGGGGCCGCATAGTCGGGCCATGTCGTCCGGGTCGGATGTGATCAGGGCTACCGGTCCTCGCTGGCGCAGCGCCATCTCCGCGACCATGGCATCGATGGCGTACTTGTGCCCGTGCAGGTTCGCGGCCCGCAGCAACGCCGATGCAGCTCGTGCAGCGTCCTTGGTGACGGATTCCACCTGGACACGGGAGAGGATCCAGGTCGTGCGCGCCGCATCTACCTTGGGGTGCGTCGCTTCGATAATGGTCGCAGCGCAGGTCTTGACCCTCCATTCCAGACGCTGCGCCTCGTCCAGGACAGCCATGACCCTCCGCTGCTGTTCGATGAAGCCGGACAATCCCGCGCAGTCGAGGGCGAGGGTCCCCGGTGCGGCCGGACGCCTCATGCAGCGTCGTGTCGCTGCGTGACCTCACCAGTGAGCGCTTCATGCGCCCAGGTCCGCTCGTCGTCCGTGAACTCGCTGTGTTCTTCCTGGTAGACACGGATGTCCTCGGCGAGGAGCTCTCGGCGGATACGGTCCTCGATCATCTCCGCGACGAAGCCGGAGAACTCGCGCTTACCGATCATCTCGCGTACGGCGTCAGCGGTCCCCTGGGGGAGGGACAGGCTCAAACGGGTAGAAGGACCTTCGCCCAATGGGTAGCCGTGGGTACTCACACGGACACTGTAACATTTTTGGTGTTACAAGAGCGGCCTCGTCCTGCCCGTCATCGCCCGCAAGACGCTGATCGAACTACCCGGACCGGCAATCGGTGCACCGGGACGTCACCACTGTCAGCCCTACCGACTGTCGCCGCCCACCATCCGGGCGAGGTCGTCTGCGGGCGAAAGGGGTAGCCGTGGCAGGTTGGTGTACTTGACCGGGAGCTGGGGGATCTGTTCTGCTCGTCATGCCCAGCCGATGCACCGGGCCCAGCCGATGGACACATGATGGACGCGGAGGAAGCCGGTGGGAGTCCCCCCTGACGTCGACCGGTCGTCCCGCTGCTCCAGAGCCCGGCGTCACCCCTCCGGCAGGGGTCCGTCGCAGCGCCGCGGCTTTCCACGCTGAGCACCCGACCACGCCGCCGAGCCCGCAAGGCTTACACAACCCCCACCTTCGTGTCAGGGAGAACTCCCATGTCCGGATGGTTCCGTGCCGTCGGGCTGCTGGCCGGCGCCGCGCTCGACGCCGCCCTCGCCGACCCGGCGCGGATGCACCCGGTGGCCGCCTTCGGGACCGTCGCCAACCACACCGAACGGCTGCTCTACCGCGACAGCCGGGCCGCCGG
>NZ_CAAAFO010000078.1:86215-86915 GCF_900634715.1 Candidatus Protofrankia californiensis
CCGGCGGCACCGTCGCCGTCAGCACGCTGGTGCGATCCGGTGTGACCAGAGCTGGACGCCGGTTCGGCTGCCAGGGCGCCACCTCGGTAGCGCTGACCGCGGCGGCAACGTGGACGGTGCTGGGCGGGACGTCCCTGCGCCGTCATGGCCGCCATCTCGGCGGTGAACTTCTCCGCGGTGACCTGGCCGCGGCCCGCAGCCGCCTGCCGTCGCTGTGCGGTCGGGACCCGGCCGTCCTCGACCGCGCCGGGCTGTCCCGCGCGGGGGTCGAGTCACTTGCCGAGAACACCTCGGACGCGGTCGTCGGGCCGCTGGTGTGGGGGGCCCTCGGCGGTGTGCCGGGCCTGCTCGGCTACCGGGCGATCAACACCCTGGACGCGATGGTCGGCTACCGCAGTACCCGTCACGCCCGTTTCGGCTGGGCCTCGGCCCGCCTGGACGATCTCGCGAACCTCCTGCCGTCACGGGTCGCCGGGCTGCTGGCCTGCGTGTGCGCGCCGGTCGTGGGCGGCTCGTCCGTCGACGCCTACTGGGTGATGCGCCGCGACGGCCGCAGCCATCCGAGCCCGAACGCCGGTCAGGTGGAGGCGGCGTTCGCCGGCGCGCTCGGGCTGCGGCTCGGCGGGACGCTGCGTTACCACCACGGGGTGGAGCACCGGCC
The DNA here is from genome assembly GCF_900634715.1 of Candidatus Protofrankia californiensis. Lineage (GTDB taxonomy): Bacteria > Actinomycetota > Actinomycetes > Frankiales > Frankiaceae > Protofrankia > Protofrankia californiensis. The sequence continues at coordinate 86,877 of NZ_CAAAFO010000078.1, forward strand.
GGTCATGGGGTACGGCCGGCCAGCCGTACCCGCCGACCT
>NZ_CAAAFO010000078.1:87405-92270 GCF_900634715.1 Candidatus Protofrankia californiensis
GGCGACGGCCCGGTCGGCGCTGGGGCCGGCACGGACCTCCGCACGTCTGCGCCGGCGGACCCGGCAGGACCGGCGGTGAGCGGGGGAGCGCTGCTGGTCGCCGGGACGACGTCGGACGCGGGCAAGAGCGTGGTCACCGCCGGGCTGTGCCGCTGGCTTGCCCGCGAAGGTGTCCGGGTCGCGCCGTTCAAGGCGCAGAACATGGCGCTGAACTCGGTGGTGACCGCGGACGGCGCGGAGATCGGCCGAGCCCAGGCGATGCAGGCCGCCGCCGCCGGGGTCGAGCCGGAGGCGGCGATGAACCCGGTGCTGCTCAAACCCGGCGGCGACCGGCACAGCCAGCTCGTCGTCCTGGGCCGGCCCGTCGCCGAGGTCGACGCGCTGGGCTACCGTCCGTACAAGGCGCACTTGGCCGGCATCGTCACGGACTGCCTGGCCGACCTGCGCAGCCGGTTCGACGCGGTGATCTGCGAGGGCGCCGGCTCACCCGCGGAGATCAACCTGCGGGACACCGACATCGCGAACATGGGGCTGGCCCGGGCCGCGAACCTGCCGGTGCTGGTCGTCGGCGACATCGACCGCGGCGGGGTGTTCGCCGCGCTGTTCGGCACCCTCGCGCTGCTGGACGCCGGTGACCAGGCGCTGGTCGCCGGCTGGATCGTCAACAAGTTCCGCGGCGACCCCCGGCTGCTGGAACCCGGGCTGCGCCAGCTCGAGCGGCTCACCGGCCGTCCGGTGCACGGGGTACTGCCGTGGCGGTCCGGGCTGTGGCTCGATGTCGAGGACTCCCTCGATCTCGCCTCCTATCCGGCGACCGCCTACCCGGACGCCGACAGCGACGGTGCAGGTAGCGGCGTCGGCAGTGGCGGCGGCGACACCGGCGACGTCCTGCGGGTGGCGGTGATCCGGCTGCCGCGGCTGTCCAACATCACCGACATCGACGCGTTACGGGCCGAACCCGGGGTGGTCGTGGGATTCGCGACCCGGCCCGATGACCTCGCCGACGCCGATCTGGTGGTCGTTCCCGGGACGCGGGCGACCGTCGAGGACCTCGCGTGGCTGCGCCGGCGCGGCCTGGACGCCGTCCTGTGCGCGCGGGCCGCGCAGGGCCGGCCGCTGCTGGGGATCTGCGGCGGCTACCAGATGCTCGGCCGGCACATCGACGACCCGGTCGAGTCCGGCGCCGGTGAGGTGGACGGCCTCGGCCTGCTGCCGGTGACCACCACTTTCGCCCCTGACAAGCTGCTCGGCCGCCGTGCCGGGACGACGTCCGGCGGCCTGGCCGTGACCGGCTACGAGATCCGCCACGGCCGGCTCACCGTCCACGACACCGGGCCGGCCGCGAGGTCGGCCGGGACGCCGGCCGCCGAGCCGTTCGCCGCGGACGGTGTGCGTGCCGGCGCGGTCGCCGGCACGAGCTGGCACGGCCTGCTGGAGAACGACGAGTTCCGCCGGGAGTTCCTCGTCGACGTGGCGGCCCGCGCCGGACGGTCGTTCGTCCCGGCCCGCACCTGCTTCGCCGACGTCCGCCGGCGCCGCCTCGATGCTCTCGGCGACCTGGTCGCGGACCATCTCGACACCACGGCCGTGCGCAGGCTGCTCGACGGCGGTCCACCGGCCGGCCTTCCCTTCGTCCCACCGGGGGCACCGAGGTAAGAACCGCCGTGTCCGGTCACCGGCCGGTGTGCGGACGTCCGGCGTCCGCCTTCCCGAGGAACTGATCGTTATGGCCAGCTTGGCATGATGCGGGTTGGCCGTCGTCCTCACCCGACAGGCCCGCCCGATCGGTGGCCGAATGTCCATTAATCTGTCGGAAGAGGACCCAAACACCTGTTTCGAATCTTGGTGTCGAATGGTCTGTACCGGTTTGACCGAGAACGAGCAGGATCCGGTGGCATCGCGAGGCGGCGTCATGGGGGGCGATCAGGGGCCGTCCGGGCGCTGATCACCCGGACGGAAGAAAGCTTCAGAACAGGCTCTAAAGGGGGCATTGAGCTTGTCGGATGACCCGTGGTGGCGGAATCCCCATATCGTCGTTCCTTCGGTCGTGGCTCTGCTGGCAGCGGTGATAGGACCGCTGGTGGCTGTGGCGATCGCCGGTGGTGGGACGGTGAAGCCTCCGCCGCCCCCGCCGACCCCGAGCGTGTCGCCTGGCACGGCAAAGCCGACAGTCACCACCCCGCCGAAGCCGGTGGTGAGCACCAGACCGACTCCGATCATCACGAGAACACCTCGTCCGCCATGCACGCCGAGTACATTGTCACCGTCCATCAGGAGCGACCAGACGGACATATGCGATCTGCTGAACTCCAACAAGATCGACCGCAGCTCCTGTCACGGCCGCCCCGACCTCGAGTCGGTCGCCCCCTGGTATGCCTCGGCCGCGATCACATGCGAGACCGCCGAAGGCTCCTCCAAGGTTCAGTTCCTGCGGTATCGAACCTCCACGGATATGGAGGCATACCTGGACCGTGCCGCGAAGTCCGTCAACGGCCTCGGTGACTGCAACCAGGGTCAGGAGATGAACGGCACCTGGCACACCCCTACCAGCGCGACCCTGGGTCGCAAAGTGTGTATTTTTCTGAAAAGCGGTAAGTTTCAGATCAACTGGGCGTTCAACATGGAGCGCGTCGTGGCGATCCGGGAGGACCAGTCGGCTACGTCCGCGGCTTCCTGGTGGTACAAGAACGCCTGCGTCCTCAACAGATGTTGATCGTGCGACGCGCAGTCCGGCATGGTCCGGCTATGCGCGGTTCGCATCTCCCTCATCCATCGAGTTCCTCATGTATCAGGGTGAGAAATCAGTCATAAACCAACCATGCGTTTGAACGAACCTGTCGGAGAACGGGAGGCCCGGGCGGGGACACCGGCCGACCTTCCCTTCGTCCCGTCGTCGGGAGCGCCGAGGCGACACCCCCCGCCTCCGGTCACCGGCTGGCGGGACGTACGGGGGCGGCTGAGCCCGCGTCCGGCGGAACAGATTCCGATCTGTCTAGACTGACTAGAGTATGCCGTTGGTCCGCCGGGTTGTGAGGTGTCAGCATACGGAATGGATCTCCACTGTGCCGGTGGACCGCCTGTACCTGTCCGTACTGACCATAGGGGAAATCACACACGGCATCACACGCCTGCTCGAACGGGGTGACCATCGACAGGCAGCCGTTTTCGAAGGCTGGTTGGACGACGTCATCGAAGAATTCGGCGAACGGATCGTGCCGGTGACCCTCACCATCGCGCGGGCATGGGCAGCGCGCAGCGGAGCACACCCCGTTCCCACGGTTGACGCGCTCATCGCGGCCACCGCCAAGACGCACGACTGGACGCTGGTCACCCGCAACACCAAGGATTTCGACCACACCGGGGTACGTCTGTTGAACCCCTTCACCGGCTGATCCTTTCACCCCATCGGGAGCATCGACGTGACACGCCCTGGCACCGAACCGGTGATCGTCCTGCTGTCCACCGCCGACACCGAGCTGCTGGCGGCCCGGGCCAGCGGGATGCACTGGCGGGTGGCGAATCCGGCCCGGCTCGCCGCCGCGGACGTCCCCGCCCTGGTGCAGGGCGCGGACGCGGTGGTCGTCCGGCTGCTCGGGGGAGCCCGGACATGGCCCGACGGTCTGGACGCGACGCTCGCCGCCGGGCTGCCCACGGTCGTACTCGGTGGGGAAGCGGTACCCGACGCCGAACTGATGCGCCGCGCCACCGTGCCGGCCGGTGTCGCAACCGAGGCGCTCGGATACCTGGTGGAGGGCGGCACCACCAACCTCGCCGAGCTGTACCGCTTCCTCGCCGACACGCTGCTGCTGACCGGGTTCGGGTTCGCGCCGCCCACGGCGATGCCCGCGGCCGGAGTGCACGGCGAGCGGACGGCCAAGACGGACCGTCCGACCGTCGGTGTCGTGTTCTACCGGGCGCACGCGACGTCCGGGAACACCGGGTTCGTGGACGTGCTGTGCGACGCGCTGGACGCGCGCGGGGTCAACGCCCGGCCGGTGTTCGCCACCTCGCTGCGCGGGCTGGACTCCGCCCCGGGCGGTGTGCTCTCGCTGCTGGCGGGGGTGGACGCACTGATCGTGACGGTGCTCGCGGCCGGCGGCACCCGGCCGGCCGACGCCTCGGCGGGCGGGGACGACGAGGCGTGGGACGTCAGCGCGCTCGCCGCGCTCGACGTGCCCGTGCTGCAGGGCCTGTGCCTGACGTCGTCCCGTGCGCAGTGGGCGGGCAGCGACGCGGGGCTGTCACCGATGGACGCGGCCATGCAGGTCGCGATCCCCGAGTTCGACGGCCGGATCATCACGGTGCCGTTCTCGTTCAAGGAGTCCGGGCCGGACGGGGTGCCCGTCTACGTGGCCGACCCCGAACGCGCCACCCGCCTTGCCGGGATCGCCGCCCGGCTGGCCCGGCTGCGGCACGTCCCGAACGCCGAGAAGAAGATCGCGCTGGTGCTGTCGTCGTACCCGACCAAGCACGCCCGGGTCGGCAACGCCGTGGGCCTGGACACCCCAGTCTCCGCCGTCCGGCTGCTGGACGCGCTGCGTGCGGCCGGCTACGACCTGGGGGAGGACGACCAGGACAACTCGGACGACCCACGCAGTCTGGACGGCGTGGACGGCGTGGACGGACGGCCAGGGAGGCAGCCGGTCCCCACCGACGGGGACACGCTCATCCACACGCTCATCGCCGCCGGCGGGCACGACGTCGAATGGCTGACCGAACAGCAGCTCGCGGCCGCGCCGGCACGGGTGCCGGCGCAGGTGTACCGGCGCTGGTTCGACGCGCTGCCGCAATCCCTGCGCGAGGGGATGGTCCGGCACTGGGGTGATCCGCCCGGCACCCTCTACGTCGACGCCCCCACGGAGGTT
>NZ_CAAAFO010000078.1:92631-94964 GCF_900634715.1 Candidatus Protofrankia californiensis
CCCGGGAACGTTCCCGGTGGCGGCCGTGGCAGCGGTGGCGGCCTGCCGCGGCTCGCTGATGCGCGGGAACCCGCGATCGTGCTGGCCGCATTGCGGTTCGGCAACATCCTGCTCATGATCCAGCCGCCGCGGGGGTTCGGGGAGAACCCGGTGGCGATCTACCACGACCCGGACCTGCCGCCGTCCCACCATTACCTGGCCGCCTACCGCTGGCTGGACGAGGAGTTCGGCGCGGACGCGATCGTGCACCTGGGCAAGCACGGCACCCTGGAGTGGCTGCCCGGCAAGGGACTGGGCCTGTCGGCGGAGTGCGCACCGGACGCGGTCGCGGGTGACCTGCCGCTGATCTACCCGTTCCTGGTCAACGACCCCGGGGAGGGCACGCAGGCCAAGCGCCGGGCGCACGCGGTCATCGTCGATCATCTGGTGCCGCCGATGGCCCGCGCCGACACCTACGGTGATATGGCCAGGCTGGAACAGCTCCTGGACGAGCACGCCACCCTGGCCGCACTGGACCCGGCGAAGCTGCCGGCGGTCCGGGCGCAGATCTGGACGCTCATCCAGGCCGCCCAGCTCCATCATGATCTCGGGCTGGACGAGCGTCCCGGCGACGACGACTTCGACGACTTCCTGCTGCACGTCGACGGATACCTCTGCGAGGTGAAGGACACCCAGATCCGTGACGGTTTGCACATCCTCGGCGACGCGCCGGCCGGTGAGGCGCGGGTGAACCTGGTCCTGGCGATCCTGCGGGCGTCACAGGTGTGGAGCGGCACGGCGCGGGCGCTACCGGGATTGCGGGCCGCGCTCGGCCACGTCGAGGGCGCCGGCGCCGCGCGCGCGGAAGTCGACGGCTTCGAGGCGACCGCCCGCGCGCTCGTCGCCGGCATGGATGCCGCCGGCTGGGACCCTGACGCGGCATCCAGGGTGTGCGCGGACGTTCTACAGTCCGGCGCTCTCCCGTCCGGCACCCTCCAGCCCGGTGCCGGGGAAACCACCGGAACAGCCACCAGGAGCGCCATCGAAGGAGCCACCGGGGCGGCTGGCGGCGGGGTCGGCCGTGCCGCCAGCACCGGGTACGCCGAGGTCGAGCGGGTGCTCGCGTTCGCCGCGTCCGAGGTGGTGCCTCGCCTGGACCGGACACCGGACGAGATCACCAATGTGCTCCGGGCGCTGGCCGGTGGGTTCGTGCCGCCCGGACCGTCGGGCTCGCCCACCCGGGGGCTGGTCAACGTGCTGCCGACCGGGAGGAACTTCTGCTCGGTCGACCCGAAGGCGATCCCGTCCCGGCTGGCCTGGGAGACCGGCCGTGCGCTCGCCGACTCGCTGCTCGCCCGCCACCTCGCCGACACCGGCGCCTACCCGGCCTCGGTGGGCCTGACCGTCTGGGGCACCTCCGCCATGCGCACGCAGGGTGATGACATCGCGGAGGTGCTGGCGCTGCTCGGCTGCCGTCCTACCTGGGACGACGCCTCCCGGCGGGTGACCGGTTTCGAGGTGGTGCCCCTGTCGGAGCTGGGCCGGCCCCGGGTGGACGTGGTGGTGCGGATCTCCGGTTTCTTCCGGGACGCCTTCCCCCACGTGATCGCGCTGCTGGACGAGGCGGTGACCACCGTCGCCGCCCTCGACGACGAGGCCGACGCCGACAACCTGCTTGCCGCGCACGTCCGCGCCGACCTCGCGCGCGACGGTGCCGCCCACGGTGACCGGCGGCGGGCGACCACCCGGATCTTCGGCTCGAAACCGGGAGCGTACGGCGCCGGGCTGCTGCCCCTGATCGATTCGCGGGAGTGGCGGTCGGACGCGGACCTCGCCGAGGTGTACGCGGTCTGGGGCGGCTACGCCTACGGCCGCGACCTCGACGGCCGGGAGGCGCGCGCCGACATGGAACAGGCGTTCCGCCGCATTCAGGTGGCCGTGAAGAACGCCGACACCCGCGAACACGACCTTGTCGACTCCGACGACTACTTCCAATATCACGGCGGGATGGTCGCGGCGGTACGGGCGCTCACCGGTGCGTCCCCGGCCGCCTACATCGGGGACAGCGCCATACCGGACGCGGTCAGGACACGCACCCTGCAGGAGGAAACCCACCGGGTGTTCCGCGCCCGGGTGGTGAACCCGCGGTGGATCGCGGCGATGCGCCGCCACGGTTACAAAGGCGCGTTCGAACTGGCCGCGACCGTCGACTACCTGTTCGGTTACGACGCCACCGCCGGTGTCGTCCAGGACTGGATGTACGAGTCGCTGGCCGCGTCCTACGTCTTCGACCCGGAAACCCGCGACTTCATGCGGGCGTCCAACCCGTGGGCGCTGCGCGGCATTGCCGAACG
>NZ_CAAAFO010000078.1:94989-97899 GCF_900634715.1 Candidatus Protofrankia californiensis
TCTGCTGGAGGCCGCCGACCGCGGTCTGTGGGAGAAACCGGACGCCGCCACCATCGACAGCCTCCGCCAGTCATACCTCGACCTCGAAGGCGACCTCGAAGGCCCCGACGAAGCGGGAAACAACCTCTCGGTTCCACACGAACCCCGAGCCGGTAGGGACCCGCTATCCGGCCCGTGAAAGCCCGGAGCTCAGTCGACTGAGGGTCCTGCCGATATCGAATACTGATCCTCGTGGCAACGCCGGAGGTGACCAGGACGGTGCGCGGATTCCGGACGGTCCTGGCGGGTTCGAGTTCCTCGAGAACCTCGTGCTTCAACGGTCGCCTCCCACTGGCGAGTTCGGCTATCCGCGGGCGGACGTCCGGGACAGCCAGAGCTGCTGGCCGCCCACGAACTGGGCGGCCAGCAGGCCGTAGGTTTTTCTGCCCCCCGCTCCGGATGCCGTCGGGCCTGTGCTGGCGCCCGTTCACGCCCAGGCCCGGGCCTGGGAGCTCCTGCGCTGCGGGTGCCATTGTGGCCTGAAAGGGCATGCCAGCGGGGTCTCTACCTGTCCGATGGCCGGATGATGTTCCTCGCCGGCATCCTACTTGTCGTACGACTTCTTGTCGTCGTACGACTTCTTGTCGTCGTACGACTTCTTGTCGTCGTACGACTTCTTGTCGTCGTAGGACTTCTTGTCGTCATAGGACTTCTTGTCGTCATAGGACTTCTTGTCGTCGTAGGACTTCTTGTCGTCGTACGACTTCTTGTCGTCGTACGACTTCTTGTCGTCATACGACTTCTTGTCGTCGTACGACTTCTCGATCTGGCTCGCCAACGGGGCTGCCTGGGCGACTGCCGGGATGAATAGGAAGGCCACGAGGGCAACACCTACTGCGAGCAGCAGGTACACAGGCCTTTTCGTGAGCGTCACGCCGCTCCCTTTCATGATTAGCTGGTAAGTCAATGATTTCCACTTGGGCGCCCAGTTCAGCATAGCGCCAACCGGTCGAGCGTGCCGATCGCCAGCCCCGGAGCTCGACTCGGAGTCCGTGGATTGCGGCTAACGGCCTCCTAATCGGTGGACTGGTGGTCGCTGGGTACAAATTGTCCGGGTGTTCCACCCAAACAGAAAAAGGATGGAGTTCGAGTTGGTTGGCTGCTGTTGGGATCGGCACGGAGCCTCCACCCTGGCGACCAACTGTTTCACCTAAGACGCGCTGTCGTCGTCGAGGAGCAGGTCGGCGTTGTCCGGACAGCCGGCATCCACCCGGGCGGCGCCGTTAGTGTGTCGGGCACCGCCGTGGTGAATTGAAGGCCTGTGCGCCAACGGGTAGACCCATCTGGCGTAGTAGTCGGCGAGCAGCGGCTAGCATTCCTCCCAGGACTGCAGTTGGTCGCGCCAGTCGGCGAAGGACTCCGAGCCTATGACCGCCACATCCCCGGTTTGCAGCTCCTCCGCGAGGCCGTGTCCGGATGTTCACCCTGCGAGTGGTCGAGAAGACAATGTCGGCCTGCGTCCCCGCGGTGCAGTGCCCGGCTCTCGGGTACTGCGGTGGTCAAGAAGGCGATCTCGAAGGCTCCGACGAAGCGGGAAACAACCTCTCGGTTCCACACGAACCCCGAGCCGGTAGGGACCCGCTATCCGGCCCGTGAAGGGGCGGTTTCGGAGTACGGCGGAAAGCCGCCATTGCAATCTTGATTCGGGTGGACCGGATGGCAAGGAGCCGTGCTCCCACTGCTCCTGCCGCACCATGTGAACGCCGGACGAGCCCGTCCCCGCCGGGCGAAACTAAAACTCGACCCTGTGGTAGGTATCCTTGTCACAGGAAAACCATGGCGACGGCCCCCGCCGAGCTGCGACGACGGGTGGGCCAGCAGTGGGCCGATCCCGTTGTTATCACAGCAACCGGGAAGACAGGATATGCCACCACGTGCGGGGAGGCCAGCTGGGCATCCGCTTGCCGGGCCGGGTATCCGCACCCCACCGGACCTGATGACCCGGCTCCAACGCCAACGCCGGCCGGTACCGCCAGAAGGCTCCCTGTGGTAGCGCGCTACGTCGCGCAGGTCGAGGCGCTGCCGTGAGGATCGAGCCTGCTGACGACGGCATGTTCCGTGAGCGCGACCAGTGGCGCTACGACCCGCCGTACGACTTCTACGACGATGACGGGCAGCCGGTGAAGAACCCGGAGCGCTTCTTCGCCGCGCGTGACGACGACGGCACGCTGGTCGGCTTCTACTACTTCGAGCAGAACGGCGACGTGCTCTTCTACGGGTTCGGCCTGCGGCCCGACCTTACCGGGCGCGGGCTCGGGGAACAGTTCGTGCGCGCCGGGCTCGAGTTCGGCCGCGCACGCCACGCACCGCGGCAGGTCGTGCTCGACGTCGCCGCGTTCAACGAGCGCGCGATCCGCGTCTACCAACGCGTCGGCTTCACCGAGACCGGTCGGCGCGTCGAGACGTTCGACCGCTGGGGCGCTGTGGAGTTCGTCGAGATGGAGGAACGACGCTGATCGTCGCGGACGAGGTGCGCGCCGCGCCACCACAAGGCTCCCCCCGGTAGCAGGATTCGCGCACCGATCGGGACTCGGCGCTCACAGACGGTGTCCAGAAAAAATCTGGCACGGCTGGGCTTCTGGGCGTGTCGTCTCCCTCTCCGGGTGCATCATCGTCCCCGTCATCGGAAATGAGCCGAAATGATCAGCGGATGCGGATCGCCTTCAAGGTTACCGTTCGGGAGTCCAGCTGATGGATCGTGCCCAGGCTTCCGCGTGTTCGGTGATCTCGGCAATGAGTGCGCCAGGCTTCGCTCACCGGCAGAACAACTCGATGGAGTAGCTGACGCTGCGGGCCTGCTCGGAGTAGACCGTCACCGTGAAATAAGATCCGGACGCACCGACGTACGTCCCCCGCACGGTGATGACTTGT
>NZ_CAAAFO010000078.1:98579-99461 GCF_900634715.1 Candidatus Protofrankia californiensis
TCGGCATCGATGTCCGCGGACGGCGCGCTCGGGGTTCCCTGGACCCTGTTGGGGGTCTCCCTGATCGCGATGGGGCCGATCCTGCTGTCCACCGTGCTCAACCTCGCCGGCTAGGCGCCCGGGATGGCTGGCGAGCGTCGTTTCTCCACCGGCGTGCGGGTCCTGGTCGCCGCCGGGCTGGTCGCGGTCGGGATCGCCGTCGGGCTGGTGCTCGGAGGCCGGGGCGGCTCCCCGGCGCCGGCACCGTCTCCGACCGCTGGTGCGGCCGGCACGGTCCCGGCGACCAGCGGGCCGGTGACCCCGGATCCGGGCCTGCCCACCCTCGATTTCTCCGACCTGGCCTGGGCGGACTTCCACGGCCTCGCCCTACCGGTGTCGCCGACCGCGGGCCCGCACACGCAGGTCGACGACCGGGTGTCCGGGTTCGCCCACACCCCCTGGGTGCAGCCCTCGCCGCGATCCACATCGCTGTTCGTACGGACGCCGCTGTCGGCGCCTACATCTTCGAACCCACCATCACCGAGCAGGCCACCGGTACTGACCAGCCCGCCCTGCTGGAACAGACCCGCACGACCGCGGCCCAGCAAGCCGTTCCCGCCCGGCTGACCGGACGGTTCTCAGAACCGGGCTACCGCTACGTCGGGATCCGCTTCGACGTGGCCATCCCCGACCGGGTCGTGCTGTATCTGGCCACCGCCGCCGAGGACACCACCGGCACCACCGTGTACGCCGCCGGGCGCGTTGAGCTGCGCTGGGAGCGGGGGGACTGGCGGGTCGTGGCCCCACCCGGCGGCAGCTGGACCACGGTCACCGGCCGGATCACCTCCACCACGGACTTCCAGCTGTTCCCCCGGAGGTAGGAACCCATGGCCTTCCCAGTCG
>NZ_CAAAFO010000078.1:100084-105462 GCF_900634715.1 Candidatus Protofrankia californiensis
TCGTACTTGTCGTGATCGTACTTGTTGTCGTACGACTTCTCGATCTGGCTCGTCGACGGGGCTGCCTGGGCGACCGTCGGGGCGAACAGGAAGGCCGCGAGGGCAACGCCTACTGCGAGCAGCAGGTACACGGGCTTTTTCGCGAGCGTCATGTCACTCCCTTTCATGGTTGGCCGGTAAGCCGATGACTACAGCTTGGGCGCCCTGGTCCAGCATTCCCGTTCACCGCGCAGTGGTAAACATTGTCACCTTGACGCGATTTTCTGACGGGGAGTGACAGCGCCGGATGCGGTCATGGCCGCCAGGCGTTAACATTGGCGCCCCACCCCACCCCCGTCGCAGTGAATGGCTTCGAAGCGCGTCCGGGATCGGTGGCCGTAGCCCTACCAAACCATCAGAGAATGCAATAGCGGGCCGGTGGCCGCCGGGTGCACATTGTCCGGGTGTCCCATCCGGACAGAAAAAGACAGGAAAGATAGGAAGGGGTGGCCTGTTGATCACGTCCGGCGGTTCACGGCTCTCCGCGGGTCGGCGTCCCGATGATCATCTTGTGGCCGTTCGGAAGGCAGCGGCGGCCTGCGTCTGCGCCGGCGCGCCCGCGGTGTGACGCCCGGCTCGCGGGTACCGCGGTGGTCGAGCATGAGCGTGAACGGCCGGCCCGGCGCCTGCCCGGCCATCACGCGCTCGACATGGATGAGAAGATCGTCGAAACGCGGCGCGCGTAGGACCTCGGCGGAGGGCAGGAGCGCCCACCAGCTGTCACTATCGGTACTTTGACCGAATATGACCACCGGCGGCTCTGCCATGACGACAACATTGCCGGTCGTCCGCGGACGACCGGCGGCAATAGAGTGAACATATGGTTACGGGTAGTTATGCAACCGGGCTGTAGCGCCGGTGCCCGGCCCGCCACCGCACTGGGCCGCCGTACCGTCTCACGAGCCTGACGGCGGGTGGGCGTGACGATCGGCAGGCCTAACCAAGGCCGGTCGAGGGGCCGCAGAGACCGACGGTGATCAAATTCGCTCGGCCGGCGGCAGGGTCCTGCCGTCGGCCGCACCCGGTCCGGCGACTATCCGTACCTCTCCCAGGCGCAGCGTAGCACCGCACTGCGAGCAGGCCGGGACCGCCTCGGCCACATGTCCGCAGGTCTCGTGCACGAGCTCGACGGGCGGGCCGGCGGGGGGCGTGGCCCACCGGTCGCCCCACTGCCGCATCGCGGTCAGCACCTGCCAGAGATCGCGTCCCTTGTCGGTGAGCCGGTAGTCGTAACGGACCGGGTGTTCCTGGTAGGGGACGCGGTCGAGGACACCGTGGGCGAGGAGATGGTCGAGCCGCTGGGCGAGGACGTTGCGGGCGATGCCGAGTCGCTCCTGGAAGTCGTCGAAGCGAGAGACCCCGAAAAAGGCGTCCCGGAGGATCAGTGGCGTCCACCACTCGCCCACGACCTCCAGGTACTGGGCAATCGAGCAGTTCACATCCTCGAAGCTGACCCGCCGCATGACCGGACGATACAGAGTTGCGTGACGGAACTGAAGAGTTGCATGACAGAACTCAACGTGTCTACCGTGCGTTGCATGACAAGACCTACTGCGGAAGCAGATGATCACCCGGGGTCGGCGGATCGCCCGGGGCTCGTGCTGGCAATCGTGTGTGCCGGCGTGGTTCTGCCCAGCCTCGACCTGTTCATCGTCAACGTCGCTCTGCCACAGATCTCCGGCGACTTCCACGGCGCGAGCCTGAGCAACCTGTCCTGGGTGCTCAACGCCTACGCGATCATCTTTGCCGCCCTGCTCGTCCCAGCCGGACGGCTCGCCGACCGCGCCAGCCGGAAGAGCGGCTTCCTCCTCGGCCTTGGCCTGTTCACCGCCGCCTCCGCATGCTGCGCGGTGTCGAACGGCGTCTGGACACTCGTCGCCTTCCGTGGCATCCAGGCGGTCGGCGCGGCTGTTGTGGTGCCCACCTCCCTGAGCCTGGTGCTCGCCGCCTACCCGCCCGCCCGCCGCAGCGCGGCAGTGCGCACCTGGACCGCGATGGGCGGACTGGCCGCAGCCTTCGGACCAGTTGCCGGGGGTCTTCTGGTCAGCGCCAGCTGGCGATGGGCGTTCCTGGTGAACATCCCCGTCGGGATCGCGGCCCTCGTCGCAGGCGCCCGTATTCTGCCCGACCCGCCGGGGGAACGCGGCCCGCTGCCGGACGCCGCCGGAACGGCCCTGCTCACCATCGGAATCGGGGCGCTGACGTTCGGCCTGGTCAAGAGTGGCGACTGGGGCTGGGGTTCCTGGCGGGTCATCGGCCTGCTCGTCGCCACCGCAGCACTCGTCGTGGCATTCCTGGCCCGTTCGGCGCGCCACAGCAGCCCGGTCCTCGAACTCGCCCTGCTGCGCAGCCGCAGCTTTTCGGTGACGTTGGGTAGCGCAATACTGTTCTCCGCCGCGTTTGGCGCCATGTTGCTGTCGGTCGTGCTGTGGGCGCAGGACGGGTGGGGCTGGTCCGCCCTTCGGACCGGCCTTGCGGTGGCCGTAGGACCGGCCATGGTGCCGCTGCTGTCAGTGGCCGCCGGCCGGCTCATCCCGCGCCTGGGGCCTGGGGCGGTCATCGCCCTCGGCTGTACGGTCTTCTCCGCCGGCGTGCTGTGGTGGGCGATCTCGGTTGGTCCGGAACCCGACTACCTCCGCGACCTGCTCGGCGGCATGCTGCTCACCGGTATCGGTGTCGGGCTGACCCTGCCCACTGTGTTCTCCACCGCTGCCACCTCACTGCCACCCGCGCGATTCGCCACCGGCTCGGCCGTGGTCAGCATGGCCCGCCAGATCGGTATCGCCGTCGGCGTCGCCGTGTTCGTGGCTGTGCTCGGCACCCCGGACGGGCCGCAGTCGCGGCTGCTCGGCTTCCAGCGCGGCTGGTATTTCATCGCCGCGATCTCCCTGGCTGGCGGGCTCCTCGCGCTGGCTCTACCCCGTCCCGGGCGACGGGCCGCCACTGTGGTCGACGACACCGCGGACGCCGCGGCGGTCGACGGCACGGCGTCCGTCAGCGTTGGTTGAACTTCGCCAGCGGCCAGGGTACGGGTGCTTCGTCGGCTGCCTCGTCGGGCGTTTCGTCAAAGGCGATCCCGGCGCGTGCGGCCAGGGCGACCGCCTCCAGCCCGGAATGGACCTCGAGCTTGCCGAGCAGGTTCTGAACATGGGTACGCACAGTGTTCGAGGAGAGGAACAGCCGCGCGGCGATGGTGTTGCGGTCGAGCCCGTTCACCATGCACTGCAGGATCTGCCGCTCGCGGTAGGTGAGGGTCGAGATCTTCTTCTCCGCGGGGGACGGCTGTGCCGACCGCGCCAGGTCGGTGAGAACGGGCCCCAGCAGGGATGGCGGAAACCAGCTCTCACCGTTGCGGGTGCCTCGCACCACGGACATCAGATGGTGCAGACCCAGCCGTTTCGGCACCCACGAGCGCACTCCGGACCGTACCGCGGCGGTGGCCAGGCGAGGGTCGTCCATGTCGGTCACAACGACTGTCGGTAGCCGGTCGCACAGCCGCCGCAATCGTCTGACGAGCTCGGCCGCATCCTCCCCGAGCAGTTCCACGTCCAGCAGAAGAATGTCCACCTCGCGCATTTCCAGAACCCTGGTGGCCGCCTCCGCGTTGTGCACCACGTCCACCACCGTGAAATCGTGCTCGGCGCGCATGGCGGCAGCGAGAACACCGCTGAACGCCCGCTGGGAATCGGCGATCAATATTCGACTCGGTTGCATGCTGGATATGTACCGGCCGCGTGCTTTCAGTACACCTCCGATCAGCCCGGGAGCCGGCCGCGCGGAAGGGCCGGCCTCGGCAGGGTCAGCCGTAGAAGAGCCGGCCGCGGAAGGGGGCGGTCAGCCGGCGCGATCCACCAGCCCGACCCTGACCGCCAGCGCGGCGGCCTCCATCCGGCTGTGTACGCCGAGTTTGTTCAGCACGTTCTGGATGTGTGAGCGCGCCGTGTTCACCGTAATACCGAGCTCTGCCGCGAGAATGGCGGTGCTCTGCCCTCGTCCGAGCCGGACGAGCACGTCCCGCTCCCGGTTGGTCAGCAGGTTCTCGACAGTGGCCGACGCACCGGAGTAATGGGGTGCGTGCACGGCCCGCACGGCGACGTTCGCGTCGGTCATCGTCTTTCCATGACCGACGCATTCCGCAATCGCGATGACCCGTTCGATGTCCTGCATCTTGGACGCGAATCCACCGACACCGGCCCGGATGGCGGCATTGATCGCCGCGATGTCGGTGGAACCGGTGAGCAGCAGCAGTTTTGTCACCGGTGTCAGGTCGGCCAGGGAACGGATCAGCTCCAGACCACCCCCGTCCAGGAAACCCTGGTCGATCATCCCCAGGTCGGGTCGATGACATCGGATCACGCCCTCGGCGTCGGCGGCGGTGAAAGCCACGGCGCACACCGTCCAGCCCCGTGCGGTCAGCATCGCGGCCATGGCCTCGACGAACATCCGGTGGTCGTCGCAGAGAACCACCCTCACGACGCAACCCGGCGGGTGTCCCGGGGCGGATCGGTCTGCGCCGCCGTCATGCTTCCCCCATACCTTCGCATACCTTCGCTCGACAACGAGGACCGATTGACTCCTACCCGGCCACGGCGACGGTATGCCATATGCACTCCGCGACACATTGAGCGGCATCAAGCGACATTACGTGCCGGCGGGATTATCGGTGACCGCTGCCGGCGGTGGCCACGCCGGCGCGATGCGCCATATGTCTGTCAAGCGTGGCGGCGGCATCACCTGAGATCCGGGTAGGTATCGGTCGTACCGACGTATCCCGACGGACCGTGAGCAGTGAGATTCCCGCGGTCTCAAGCAGCTCATTTGTGCTGACTCCACGTGCTTTACCGGCCCGCCAGCGTGTTGACACTGATGTGGACGTCAATTCGTTGTTGTTCGGGTTTGGGTGTACCGGGAAGGAACTGCTACGGTACCTCCGCCCGGGGGGGCGTCGTAGCCGCGAGGAAGTAGCGTGCCAAAAGATCATATGTCTGTGCCGATCAGTCTGCGATCCCGGGTTCGGCGCCGATCCGCCGTGTTGATGTCAGCCCTGCTGACACTGCTGACAAGCGCCGGCCTGGAAGCCTGTCAGAATCCGCAGCTGCCGGTGCCTGTCCCACCACCTCCCCCGACCACGTCGGCGACGCTCTACTCGCCGGCGAGCTCCTGGAACGCCCCTGTCCCGGGGAGCGCGAGCGTCGACGTGAACTCGGCCACGATGCTGCGGACGGTCGTCGCGGCGGCGCAGGCGCAGGGCTTCGTGATCGCGGTCAAGGAGTGGTCGCGGCCGCTGCACTACGCCGACTCGACGACGTCACGCCACACCGTCTCACTGACCGCCCCGT
>NZ_CAAAFO010000078.1:105603-109360 GCF_900634715.1 Candidatus Protofrankia californiensis
TGGTACCCCCACGGCCTGTCGGCAACCGGCTCGGGCGCGGCGGGCGCCGCGGGCCTGATCCGGCCCGAGGAGCTGCGGGAAGGCGAGATCAAACACGCCCTGTTCTTCGCTTACCCGGACACGAGGGCCGGCGGTCCTGTCCTGCCGGCCACCGAGGCCGACGGGAGGAGCACAGGCTCCGGAGCGATCCCCGAGGGCGCGCGCCTGCAGATCGACCCGGGCGTGGACCTGTCGACACTCGGCCTCAACCCGTACGAAATGATCATTGCCCGTGCGCTCCAGAGATACGGGATGATCCTCGGCGACACGGGCGGGGGAGTCGGTCTTGTCGCACAGAATCCGCTCTCGACCGCGGTGCCCTATCCCTGGGGGGAGCAGACGTATGTCGACCTGCCGCAGAGCCTGCTCGCGCACATGCGTGTGCTGACGCTCGGCCGACCGTACGACAACGCCGGCTACGTCGAGCCGACCGGCTGCGCGACGCTGAGTTAGCGGCTCTTTGCGGATATCTTGATCATCCTGTTCGGTGTCGCGTCCTGTGCGCATCCTCCGACAGCGGGTCCGGATCCGGTTACTTCATACCTTCGGGGGGCAGGTGACAGGGCATGAACCGAGCGAGCCTCATCCGCGACAGTATCGGTTGGGACGTTGCGAACTGGTCGAGGTGCCTGTCGTTCTGGGAAAAACACAGCAGAGTGGACGCAAGAGTGGACGCAGCCGCCCCGAGCGTTCTCGAGATCGGTTTCGGTGGAACGCACGGAGGTCTCTCACTGTGGCTGGCCACAAAGGGATTCCAGGTCGTGTGTTCCGGCCTGGAGGAACCGTCATCGGCTGCCCGGCGTCTGCACGCGGAGTACGGAATCAGTGATGCGATCACGTACGAGAGGATCGACGTGCTGAGTATCCCGTACGTGGCGGCCTTCGACATAGTTGCCTTCAAGTCGCTGCTCCCGGGAATGACCACCAGTGGTGACAGCTGGCCCGTCCCTCAACGAAACGCGATCTCGAACATGCACCGGGCGCTGAAGCCGGGTGGTGAGCTGTGGTTCGCGGAGAACGCGGCGGGGACCAGGATCCACAACTTCTTCCGCACGCATTTCGGCTGGGGCAGGAAGGGGTGCAGTTACCTTCCGTCCGAGGATGCCGTCGGGTTGTTGTCCGCTTTCGGGACGGTCGACTACACGACACTGGGGATACTCGGCGGGTTCGGGCGGTCCGAACGGCAGCGGCGGGCGCTCGGCGCCGTCGACCGGGCTCTGTGCGAACGGGTCACACCGGAGGGTTGGCGGTACATCATCACCGGCATCGTCCGCAAGAACGCCGGGATGCGCCCCCGGGAAAAGCGTCCCGAGGAAATCGGTACGCCGAACACGGTATATCATGCGGCGCACTGATACAGCGGCCGAGGATACCGGGAAAATCAGCGCCACAACGTCGGCCGACCACCGGAAAACGATCGACGTCGTTATCTCCACGTACGACGAGGAACGATATGTCGGCCGTTGCCTGGACGAGGTGCTGGCGCAGGACTATCCGGCGGAGCTGGTGCGGGTCTGGCTGGTCGACGGCGGTTCACAGGACCGCACCGTCGCGATCGCCTCCGAGCGGGCAGCCACCGACGGGCGCCTGACGGTGATTGCTGACGGGCGCCGCCGCAACCTTCCCGAAGCGTTGAACCTCGGCACCAGAGGCTCCTCGAACGAACTGGTCGCGAAGGTGGACGCGCACGGCTACCCGGAACGCGACTTCCTCAGCCGCGCCGTCGACGTTCTGCGGCGCAGCCCGTCCGATGTCGCCTGCGTGGGCGGCCGCCCGGAGCAACACGGCGACACCCGCTTCGGGGAGGCGGTCGCGCTCGCCCGTACATCTCACTTCGGCGTCGGGGGCAGCGTGTATTCCGGCAGGACGGAACACGAGTTCGTCGACACCGTCCAGTGCGGCGTCTACCGGCGCGCGGCGCTCGAGCACGTCGGACTTTTCGACCCCGCAATGGCCTATGGTGAGGACGAGGAGCTGAACTGGCGCTTGCGGCAGGCGGGCTGCCGGATCCTCCTCGACACCTCGATCAGATTTCACTACATAACACGGCCTTCCTGGCGGGCCGTCTTCCGCCAGTACTACCGATATGGTCGCGCCCGGGTACGTGTGTGCCGGGCACACCACACCATGGTCCGGCCACGGCACCTGGCTCCGGCGTCTTTCCTGCTCGCGTTTGTGGGGTTGGCGGGGGCGTCGGTCTTCGTACCGAGGGCGCGCCTGGCCCTCGCCGTCGCTGCGCTGGCATACACGGTCGCGGCGTTGACGTCGGCGGTTGCGGCGGTGGGGCGCGCGCACGGAGACGGGCCTGCTCCTGACGTGGTCGTTGCCGGAGGCCGTCCGGACGAATGGTCGGCGATGACTGCTGAAGTCACGGCCTGCTCCAAAATCGCGGTCTGTTTCGGCGCGCTGCACACAGGCTATGGTCTCGGCACATTGCGGGGGCTCCTGGACCGTCCGCGGCAACACGCCTGAAACCCGCCGAGTCCTGAAAAGGGCTCTGAAAGGCTTTGACGAGTCAGGTCAGCCGTTCAGGTCAGCCGTCACCTCGAAGTGTGTTCGCCGCTGCCGCCCGGGATGGCACCAGCCGCGCTGAACAGCGCAGGCCGACGCGCCCGAGCACGAGCGCGTCACGCCACCGCGGGACGAGGTTGACCCGGCCGGTTCCCAGCGTCCGCGCGAAGATGATCCCGACCACCATTCCGCCGACCGAGTATGCCAGCACCGAGGCAACCGACGCCCCGACACCTCCGTGCCCGGGAATGAGAACAATGTCGAGCCCCACCGTGACGACGAACGCGACACCCACCGCCGCGGTCTCCAGCAGTGGTTTTCCCCGCGCGGTCAACGCGTTTCCCAGCAGCTTGAGCGCGACGATACCGAACGCGCCCGCCGTCAGAATGCGCAACTGGACGATCGAACCCTGGAACTCGACACCGAAGACGGTCACGCAGAGAAAAGGTGCGGCAAGGATCAGGGCGACGCCGAGGAGGAGCGTTATCAGAACCGCCGCGCGGAACACGGCCGCCGCCTCGTGGCCGGCGTCGCCGCCCCTGGAGCGCACCAGGTCCGGTCGCTGCACAGCGGCCAGTGCCGTCGGCAGGTAGAAGAGTGCTTCGGCCCATGCGACCGCCACACTGTAGACACCCAGCTGGTGGGCGCCTGCGATGGCGCCGACGAGCCACTGGTCGAGTTTGTAGTTGGCGAGCAGCATCGTCTGCCCGACGTGCGCCTTCATCCCGAAGCCGAGCGACCGCCTCGCCAGGCGCATGTCGGGGCGGCCGAACCCGGCCGAGCGACACGCCACATACCAGGCCATCAGCAATGTGCCCAGCACCTGGCCGCCCATGCATGCGGCGACCGCGGTGCCGACGCTGATCAGACCGAGCACGGCAAGCAGGCCGTTGACGCTGACGTTCACCAGCGGGGCGAGCAGGTATGCCGCGTTCGCGAACCCGAAGGCGTAGTCGGCCTGCACCAGGAACAGCAGGTAGACCTGGAGGATCAGCATCGGGATCGAGGCGAGCACGAGCCAGCGCAGGCCACCCGACGAATGTCCGCCGATATGGGGGAAAATAGCGATCAGGCCGCTCACGGCGCCAGCGGCGATTGTCCCCAGGAGGAGGGCTAGCAGCACCGAGTTGGTTGCCAGTGCCGGTCGCAGCTCGGGCTCGGCCGAGGCGAAGTTGACGTTTGCCTGCTCCACTCCCAACAGGGAGAG
>NZ_CAAAFO010000078.1:109784-110445 GCF_900634715.1 Candidatus Protofrankia californiensis
CGGGTTATGATCAGGACTGTCTGCTGACTATTCATGACTACTCGTGGCCATGCTTGTCACCGAGCGCCGATCTGGATGACCGAATATGTACCGCCGTCTGGGCATCTACTCCGACGACGTCTTCTGGCTTGAGGAGACCGTTTGGCTTGAGGAGACCGTTGCCGGGCGGCGGATCTCCTCCGACCAGGCGTTCCTCCTCTTCGCCTGTGCGGTCGGGCAACGCTTTGACGGACTGGTCCTGTTCGGCCGTACGGTCCACGCGGACAGGCCCGCGGATCACGTCCTCTCGCCCAGCGTGGAGCTCGTCGAGCTGCCGTACTACGACAGCCTGCGCCGGGTGGGCGAGCTGGTGCGTGCGGCCGCCGGCACCGTTGCCGGGATGTGGCGGGGGCTGGCACGGGTGGACATCGTGTGGGTGCTCGGGCCGAACCCGTTCGGAACGGTACTGATCGCGCTCGCGCTCCTGCGGCGCAGGCGGGTCGTGCTCGGCGTGCGCCAGGACACGCTCGCGTACTTCCGCAGCCGCCTGCCGAGCCGCCGGTGGGCACCGGCGCTCGTGCCGGTCTGGGGGATGGACAGGCTCTACCACCTGCTGGCGCGGCGGCTGCCGACGACAGTCGTCGGGCAGGAACTCGCCCGTGGTTACGGACCTCGTCGGTAC
>NZ_CAAAFO010000078.1:110731-119593 GCF_900634715.1 Candidatus Protofrankia californiensis
CCGTGCCACAGCGTGACTGGACAGGGCCGGTCGAGCTGCTCGCCGTCGGCCGTATCGACCTGGAGAAGAACCCTCTTCTGCTCGTCGAGGCACTTGCACGGCTGCAGCGGGAGCGGTCGGACCGGTATGTGCTGCGGCTGGTCGGCCGTGGACCGCTCGAGGACGCGGTTCGGCGACATGCTCACCGGCTCGGCGTCGACAGACGTATCGTGTTCGGAGGTTACGTCCCCTTCGGCCCGGCTCTCCTCCAGCTCTACCGGCGTGCGCACATCCTTGTGCACGTCTCGCTCACCGAGGGCGTGCCGCAGGTGCTGATCGAGAGCCTCGCCTGCGGCACGCCCGTCGTGGCGACCGACGTCGGCGGCGTGCGCACCGCGCTCGATGCCGGGCGCGCCGGCCTGCTCGTGCCGCCCTCGGACGTCCAGGGGCTGGTGGACGCGGTGAACCGCCTCGTCGACGACGGTGACCTGCGGGACCGTCTGGTTGCCCGCGGTCTTGAAATAGCGCGCGCCGCGACCCTGGAGGCCGAGGCCGACCGGGTCGCCCGCTTCATCGCCGGAGGCGCACAGTGATCCCGGCGGCCGGAACGACTCCGGGAAGCACGACGATGATCCGCGGTGCGGATTTCCAACCGCCTGCATGCCGTCTGCATGATTCCAACCACCTGCATATGGCGTAGGAGAGTTAGTGCCGGCGGGGGAGCCGGCGGCGGCATGGGCGGACGTACGGTGGCCGTGCGGTTTCCAGGCCCGGTGGCGACCGGGGAATTGAGTCTTCCGGACCGCTCGGGTCGGCTTCCGGACCCCGGATCCGGCAGGAACCCCGGATCCGGCAGGCTTTCGTCACCATATCGGTTGCAGAACGATCGGTTGCAGAACGCCAGGCCCTGTTCGCGGGATGTCCGTCCGCCGGGACATCCACCAGGACGGGGCTCACTACCAGGGAAAAGCTTGTCGCCGGGACAAAGCTTTTCGCCGAGGCGCTGCTGGCGGTCGCTTTGTTGCTGGTAGCCCTGCCGGCGCTTCTTCTGGTCGCGCTCGCCATCAAGATCGAATCAAGAGGGCCCGTGTGTTATCGAGCCCTGCGGGTGGGCCATCGGGGCGATCCGCTGACCGTCCTGAAATTCCGGAAGATGCGGGTGGGGACGTCGGGGCCACCGGTGACAGCGGCCGGCGACGAACGGTTCACGCGTATCGGTGCCTTTCTTGCGCGTCGGCGGATCGATGAGATCCCCCAGTTGTGGCACGTCCTGCGAGGGCAGATGAGTCTGGTCGGCCCAAGGCCCGAGGACCCCCGGTTCGTGGCCCTGCACCAGGACGCATACCAGGATATCCTGGCGGTTCGTCCTGGTTTGTCGGGGTGGACGCAGCTCGTCTTCCGGGACGAGAGCAAACTGATCGGCGACGGGGACCCGGTGCGTCGTTATGTCGACGACCTGCTCCCGGAGAAGGTGCGACTCGACCGCCTGTACGCCGGTGACCGCCGACTCACCACCGACTTCAAGCTGCTGCTGTGGACGCCGCTTGTGATGTTCTGCCGCTTCGACGTCGAATACGACGGGCAAAAAAAGCAGTTCCGGCTGGTTCGGCATTCTTCGGTCCGGCGTCCCCCGACACGGCCTTCTCCGGTACGGCGGACGTCCGCGGTACCCACGGAACAGCGACAAGATCGCTGGTGTTGCCGCGCACCGCCGAACTTCTCGTCGGCGCCGGATGTCATGTCACGCGACGCCCCGCGAGCCGGGCGGACTTCCACTGGGGGCCAAAAAACCGGGGGGCCGAAAATGGGGATACCGATGAGCGGCTTGTCGAACATCAGGGCGGTTATCCTTGCCGGGGGGCTCGGCACCAGGCTGCGCCCGTACACGACAATCATACCCAAACCGCTCGTACCCGTTGGTGAACGTCCGATCCTGCAGCACATAATCGACCGGCTGCGAGCTGTCGGGGTGACCAGGGTCGACCTCTGCGTGAACTATCTGGGGGGACTCATCGCCGCCTATTTCTCCCAGACCCGGATCGAACCGGGAATACAGCTTCACTGGCACTGGGAGGAAAGGCCACTGGGCACGGCCGGGGCGTTGAAGGCGGTCCCCGATCTCGACCAGACGTTCATCGCCATGAACGGCGACGTGCTGACCGGCCTCGACTACCGCGAGCTGGTCGACTTCCATTTCGAGGCCGGCGCCGCCCTGACCATCGCCACCCACAAGAATCCCGTCAACATCGATCTCGGCGTTCTCGAGACCGTCGGCAGCTATGTCAGCGCCTACCGTGAGAAACCAACGCTGCACTATGACGTGAGCATGGGCGTCTACATCTACGAGCCACGGGCGCTGAAATACCTGCCGGGCGGCGAATGCCAGTTCCCGGAGCTGGTCCAACGACTGCTCGCGGCCGGCGAGAAGGTTGCGGCATATCCCAGTGATGCCCCCTGGTACGACATCGGTACTCCCCAGGAATACGAGCGGGCGGTGCAGGACATCGCGCTGCTCACCGAGCTGTGACGTCCTGGCGAGAACCTTTGCCGAGAACACTTTTACCGAGAACCTTGTCAGGAATCTTGTCGAGGACCTTCCCCGAGGAGCCGGCCGACAATGACGGACCGACAATGACGGACTGGGCCGTGCCGTTGTCACACCTCGTGATCGAGGATGACGACCTTCGGGCGGTGACCGACACCTACCGGTCGGGATGGCTCAGCATGGGGCCGCGGACCCGGGAGTTCGAAGACCTCTTCGCGAGCTTTGTGGGTACGGAGCACGCGGTCGCGGTCACGAACGGAACCGCGGCGCTTCACCTGATGTGCCTCGCGGTCGGACTGACCACCGGTGACGAGGTGATCGTTCCGTCACTGACATTTGTGGCGACCGTCAACGCCGTCCGCTACACGGGCGCGACACCGGTCTTCGCCGACATCGCCGGACTCGCGCGACCATGGATGTCCGCGACAGCCTGCGAACGAATGATCACAAATCGGACGAAAGCCGTCCTGTACGTCGACTACGGCGGGCACGCCGGAGAGATCGCGGCATTGCGCGACCTGTGCGATCACCGCGGCCTCATTCTTCTCGAGGACGCGGCACATGCCGCCGGATCGTGGTGGCACGGTCGCCATCTCGGCACCTTCGGCACCGCCGGTGCCTTCAGCATGTTCTCGAACAAGAACCTGGCGGTCGGCGAGGGCGGTGTCGTGGTGACCGAGGACACCGCGGTTGCCTCCCGCGTGCGGCTGCTGCGTTCCCACGGCATGACCACGCTCACCTGGGATCGCCACCAGGGCCGCGCACTTGACTACGACGTCGTCGCGCTCGGCTACAACTACCGCATAGACGAGCCGCGGGCCGCGCTGGCTTCCTGCCGGCTGGGGCGCCTGGCGGAGGAGAACCATCGGCGGGCACAGCTCGACGCACGGTACCGGGAGGCGCTGGGAGATCTCGAAATCGTAATTCCGCTCCCTCCTGCGAAAGGACTTGTCTCCGCGCATCATCTGTTCACCGTCGTCCTGCCCGAGGACGTCGACCGGGCCGCTTTTCGCGAACAGCTGTCCGACCGGGGAATCCAGACGAGTGTTCACTATCCACCGATCCATCGGACAGCCGTCCATTCAGCCCCGCAGGAGCTGCCGATAACGGACCGGTATGCAGCACGAACGGTCACGCTTCCCATGTTCTCCCGCATGCGGGACGAGCAGCAGGAGCACGTGGTGAGTGCGACGGAAAAGGCACTCGCCAGGACGAGATGTCTGTGACGAGACGTCTGTGAGGTGACGACATGGAGCCACCAGCGGGGAGACCTACAACGCTGTCCGCCGCGCTGCGGCGGGACGACCCGTCGCAGGGGCGGGACGACGAGCGTCACAGCGATATCCGGGCTCTTCGAGCACACCGGCTACTCGTGGTCGTAGTCGTCCTCGCCGCGCTGGGCGGCGGCCTGCTGGTGCTCGCCCTGCGGCCGACGGCCTACCATGCCAAGGCGGAACTCCTCGTCTCGCCGCTGACAAAGGATGACAGCAGCCTGCTCGGGCTACCGCTCGTGCGCGATCTGGGTGATCCGATCAGGACGATCCAGACCGCCGCCGCCGCTTTGAAGAATCGCGACATCGCGGAAGTTGCGGCGACGCGGCTCGGGGTGCCCTGGACGGCGGAGCGGGTCCAGCGGGCCGTCGACGTGATGCCGAAGGGACAGACCAACATTCTCGAGGTCAAGGCGAGCGCCCCCGAGGCAAAGACCGCGGCGGATGTCGCCAACGCGTACGCGCATTCGCTGATCGACGTCCGGCAGGCAACGTTGCAGCGCCTCGTCGATTCGTCGATCCTCATGATCAGGACTCGGCTCGACGCGTTGCAGAACCAGCAAAACGGCGTCCCGGACCAGCAGGGCGCGACCGCCGCGGCGCTCGAGCAATGGCTGATCGAGCTGGAACAGGTCCGCAACAGCGGTGATCCCACCGTGTCACTGTCGCAGGACGCCTCGATTCCGACCTCGGCCGCAGGCGCGCCGGCGTGGTTGGTACTGACAATCACCACGCTGGCCGGCATCGTCCTCGGGGCTGGAGCGGCCGTCGCGACCGAACGATTCGCACACGCACACCACGGTCAGAAAAGCTCCACGCAGAAAAGCTTCGCGCAGAAGAACGTTGAGCAGGAAAGCTTCGAGGCAGCAGCATCAGGAACAAAGGCGGGATCAGGAACAACCGACGGCGTGGCCCTGATGTCCAGGCCACCGGCTTCGACTTCGACGCCCGCCGCAGATGCGCTGGATGGGCAGCCGATCGGGCCCTCCCGATAATGGCGGAGACAGCTGTCGTCACAGGGGCGGGAGGGTTCATCGGCGGACACCTGGCCACCGCGCTCGTGCGCCGCGGCAGCCACGTCCGAGCCTTTCTCCGTTACAATTCCCGAGGCGATCAGGGCAGCCTGGAGTGGCACGATCAGCACGTCGTGCGTGATATGGAGGTCATATTCGGCGACCTACGCGACGTCGAATCGGTGGGGCGGGCAATCACCGGTGCAGACGTCGTCTTTCACCTCGGGGCGCAGATCGCCATCCCGTATTCCTACGTCAACGCCCGGGACTTCTTCGAAACGAACGTGCTCGGGACGCTGAATGTCGCCGAAGCCGCCCTGCGCGCGGGAGTGCACCGAGTCGTGCACACCTCGACAAGCGAAGTGTACGGCACCGCCCGGACCATCCCCATGACCGAGGAGCACCCCCTGGAAGCACATTCCCCCTATGCCGCCAGCAAGATCGGCGGCGACAAGCTGATGGACGCCTTCTTCCGGTCGCACCGGCTGCCGGTGACCGTTCTCAGACCTTTCAACACATATGGTCCGCACCAGTCGACCCGCGCGGTCACGGCCACCATCGTCACGCAGGCGCTGGCCGGGGAAACGCTCCTGCTCGGGGAGCTCGACACCCGTCGGGACCTCACCTTCGTCTCGGACACCGTCGCCGGTTTCATCGCCGCGGCGGAATCCGACGCCGCCGTCGGCCGCACCGTACATCTGGGGACAGGTAACGACGTCTCGGTGGCCGAGCTCGTCGCCGTGGTCGGGGAACTGCTGGGTCGCCGGCTCGCCGTCGAAGTCGACGAAGCCCGGCTGCGGCCCCCGCTCAGCGAGGTCAGACGGTTGGTGTCGAATCCGGCGCTGGCCCATGAGCTCATCGGCTGGAATCCCAAGGTCGATCTCGGTGCCGGGCTCTTGGCGACGATCAGATGGATCGAGTCGAACATGAGCCGGTTCCGGATCGGCGAATACTCCAGATGATCGGG
Organism: Candidatus Protofrankia californiensis; assembly: GCF_900634715.1. Lineage (GTDB taxonomy): Bacteria > Actinomycetota > Actinomycetes > Frankiales > Frankiaceae > Protofrankia > Protofrankia californiensis. Next base: position 116,507 of record NZ_CAAAFO010000078.1, read on the forward strand.
GCGGAGACAAGGAACATCTAAAAGTAAAAGGAACATCTGAATTACCCCACAGATACCGGTTACTGAGGTTGAACTTGTGATGGCGGTGGGCGGTTACGTTTCATGATCCCTGCGGTATGCCGAGTTCATGAGGTACGCACAGGGTGGCGGGCTGACACCGAAGGAGCAACAGGCCCGGGAGCGGGTGCGGTGGGAGGCCGGTACGCGGTTCGAGCGGGGTGAGAAGACCGCCGACATCGCCGCGGCGTTACGTGTGGGTAAGCGGCAGGTGGAGAAAGTGGCGCCGGACCTGGCGTGAGGGTGGCTTGGGCGCGTTGCGTTCGAAGGGCCCGCTGTCGGTCGAGCGGCTGTCGCCCGCGCAGTGGGAGTGCCTGGAACGGGAGCTGGGCCGCGGGCCGCTGGCACACGGCTGGGACGACGGGCAGGGCTGGACACTGGTGCGGATCACCACGCTGATCGGGCGGATGTTCCACCTCGGCTACACCATCCAGGGCGTGTGGAAGCTGCTGCGCCGGCACGGCTGGTCCGCGCAGGTGCCCGTCCGCCGGGCGATCGAGCGGGACGAGCAGGCGGTGCAGGTGTGGAAGGCCGAGGTGTGGCCGCGGATAAAAGCACCGCGGCGGACCTGGGCGCCGTCCTCTGCTTCGAGGACGAAGCAGGACAAGGCCTGAGGCCGCCGAAGGGACGTACCTGGGGTCCGCGTGGCCGGACCCCTGTCATGCGGGTGCGCGGGGGCAACCGGGGCCGGGTCTCGGTGGCCGGTGTGGTGTGCGTCAAGGCCGGCTGCCGGCCGCGTTTCTTCTACCGGCTGCATCTGTGGCGGGGCCGCACGGGCGAGCGTGAGAGCTTCGCCTGGCAGGACTACCGTGACCTGATCGTGGCGGTCCACCAGCAGCTCGGCGCCCCGGTCGTGTGGGTGTGGGACAACCTCAACGTTCACCTGACCGGTGAGCTCACGGATTTCATCGCGGCGAACAGCGAGTGGCTGACGGTGTTCCGCCTGCCCGTCTACGCCCCCGGCCTCAACCCGACCGAGGGGGTGTGGTCGCTGGTCAAACGGTCGCTGGAGAACTTCGCCGCCGCCGACCTCGACCACCTGGTCCGCGTCATGAAACGCAAACTGAAAAAGATCCAGTACCGTCCGCACCTGCTCCACGGCTGCCTCGCCGAGACCGGTCTGACCATCGAATTAACATGATCGATCCAGCCGCCATCACAAGTTCAATCTCAGTGACATACAGGATCGCGTTGAAGACCTCGCGCAGTGCGACCGAGGCCGGCTGGCCGGTGGGCCTGCGATCGAGCCTGGCCTGCCGCCAGGCCTGCAGGGTCGGTGCGATCAGCGCCCATCGGGCGTCCGACAGGTCGCTGGGGTACGGCTTGCGCTGGCTCATGACAGACGCTCCTACCTAAACCGCGTGACCCTAAACCGCGTGACCGGAAGTGCCCCTTCGACCAGCAGGGAGTTTTCATCCCATCGCCAAACCAGACGGAATCCGGGTCGCATATACGAACTAAACGGGTACTCCGATCGCGGCCTCGGGACACGTGAATGCACTCCTACAGCACGAAATGTATCAAAAGCCGCCGATCTCAAAGGCGACTTATCTTCGCTAAAACTACGTAAACGCCCTCTGGGAGAGCGTCTGGTGCGAGTTGGTGACGATCCGTCCGGCAACGTCAGGCCCACGGCAGGCCGCGCCCGCTTTCGGGGAGCGACAACTGCCGGGAGGCCAAGTGGCATGCAGCCGCGACACGCATATCGCTTGGGCCTGTGCGACGCACGCTGGGCACTGATCGAATCGATCCTGACCGCCGGGTGGGCCAACTGCGGCGGCCTGGATATCACGCCGCCGGTCCGAGCAGCATGATCTATGATCGGCCACCAACTGATCTGTCAGGAGAACCGAAAATCTGCGGGATCCGAATTTTTTCCGGAAATTCTTTTGGACGGACGCTTTTCGGACGGGGACGGACTGTCAACCGCTGCCTGGAGAAGCGCCGGCCCCAGCGCCAGCAGGAACCACAGACGCTTGTCCACGGCGTTGGACAGGAAGAAACCCGAAACGGTCATGCTGAACGTGGCCAGCAGGACCGCGTTCGCAAGGGCGGCGTTTCGTCGGTCGCCGAGCGCTTCGAAACGCCGTGCGGCGAGGAACGCCGTCCGCAGGCAGGCGACGAGAAAGGTCAGGAACAGGGCTGATCCGACGATCCCGTTCTCCGCGAACAACTGGAGGTAGGAGTTGTGCACCTCGTGCGCACGACTGACGATGATGTCGACCCACGGTATGGGTCCGACCCGGCGCACGTAGTCGCTCTCGACCACGGTGTAGTTGTTCAGCCCCACGCCCAGGATCGGATGGTCCCGGATGATGCTCCAGGCAACCGTCCACAGATCCACCCGGCCGTCCCCGCGGTCGTTCGCCGTCATGCGTTGCCATGCGGCGGGCGACGCCGCCAGCCAGGCCGCGGCCACGACCGCGCCGAGCAGGATCAGCCCGGCCACCTGACGGCGCTGGCGTCGCAGCAGGACGAGCGCGGCGAGCGCGCTGGCAAGGGCGGCGACGAACGCACCCCGTGACAGGGTCGAGGCAAGGCCGACGGCGTCGACGCCGACAGCAGCGGCGAGGACCCACCGCAGCCTCCGGTTCCTGGTCGCCGCGATGAGACCGACCGCCAGGATCAATCCTGCCAGCAGCCACGCGGCGAGGAAGTTGGGATCGCCCGCCCCTCCCTGCAGGCGGGCGATTCCGGCTGAGCCTGCGGGGTTCTTCGGGTCCGGACCAGCGCCGATCAGGCCGACGGTCACCGAGAGCACCGCGCCGGCGAGAAACGCGCCGCTCGCCAGGCGTACGGCCCTCACCTCGGCCATAGCCGTGCTCACCACGACGAAGAGCAGCCCCAGCGCCCACCAGTGCCACAGGTCGGTGGCGGCCTCCCCGATGTCGACGGCCCACAGCAGGGACAGCGACAGCCACATCAGCAGCAGCGTGCCCAGGGCGGCAAGCCCCGGCTGGTGCCTGAAGACGGAGAACCCGACGACCGCCTGCCCTGCCGTCCGCTGCGTCCGCCTGCTCGGCGCCGTGA
>NZ_CAAAFO010000079.1:0-1017 GCF_900634715.1 Candidatus Protofrankia californiensis
GGAAGTGGGGGCGGGGGCAGGCGCCGCGGACTCGGGGAGGGCGGCCTGCTCCAGGGCGCGGTCCGTGCTCATCGGGCGCCCTCCCGGTGCACCCGGGAGCCGATGCTGGTGGCGAGGTTCGTCAGGCTCGCGGTCAGCCGGTGCACGTCCTCGGGCGCCCAGTCCGCGACGAGTTCCGCCAGCGCCCGGGACCGGGCAGCCCACAGCCGTTCGAGCACGGCGTGGCCCTGCTCGGTGACCTCCACCAGTTGGGCGCGATGGTCCAGCGGGTCCGGCAGTCGCCGGATCAGCCCCGCGCCCTCCAGCCGCTGTGTCTGCGGGCTGAGGGAGGAGCGGTCCACCTCCAGCCGTTCGGCGATCGTGGACAGCCGCACCGGCTGCCAGCGGTCGATCTGCGTCAGCAGCGTGTAGTCGCCCGCGGGGAGGGTCAGGGCCGCCTCGGCGGCGATGCGGCGCTTGGTCGCCGGTGACAACAGCCAGCACCCGGCGGTGTTGAGTGCCACCGCGGCATCGGTGATGGCTTGGTCGGTCTGAGCCGTACTGGTCATGCGGCCACGCTAACGCAGTTGGCTGAGCAAAACCAACTAAGAGCCCGGACGTGGCGTCAGGCGGCTTTCTCCAGCGCCGCGTTGACCTCGGCCAGCAACTGGCGAGGGGTCTCCACACCGGTGAACAGATCGTCCGCGAGAGTGATCCCGTAGTTGCGGTCGATCACGGCGGCGGCCTCCAGCAGAGCGAGCGAGTCGTATCCCAGGTCGGTGAATGCTGTGTCCAGGATGTCGCCGGCTAGGTCGACGGACTCGTCCTCGCCGGCAGCCTCGCGCAGAATCGTCCTCAGGTCGTCCAGAGTCAGCTGGCTCATCTCGGGTCCTCGGTTTCTTCCGGGGGCGTTACGGGATGCCCGGCGCGAACCCGGGCGGCTTCGACCCTGTCAGCGGGATCTCGAAACCCGCTGGAGCTCCCGTCAAGGGTGGCCGCGGCCACGGGCGTCCTCGCCGGAGGCTGATCGCGGCGGCA
>NZ_CAAAFO010000079.1:1429-8433 GCF_900634715.1 Candidatus Protofrankia californiensis
CCGCGCGCTGGCGGCAGCCACCACGGGGCTGTGGAACGCGCTGGTGGTACGCGCCCGCCGAAAGCGCAGGCCGTTCGCGCTCAGCGCCTGCTCGGTGCGGGCGAGTGGCCCCTCCGCCCCGGCCACCACCACCTGGCGGGGCCCGTTGACCGCGCCGACCACCACCCCCGGGGCCAGCAACGGCAGCACCTGCTCCTCGGAGGCCGCAACCGCCACCATCCCGCCGGGCGGCGCGTCCGCCAGGTGCCGTACCCGCTCGGCGAGGAGCGCGGCCGCGTCGGGAAGCGCCAGCACCCCGGCGAAGACCGCCGCGACCACCTCGCCGACGCTGTGGCCGAGCACCGCAGCCGGACGCACCCCCCAGTCCGACACCGTCTGCCCCAGCGCCCACCCGACGGCGAACAGCAGCGGCTGGGCCCGGCGCAGGTCGTCCAGCGGCAGCACCGGCCGCGGCGCGAGCCAATCCCGGCGTACCGCGTCCCCCTCGGCGCCCCACAGCGCGAACACCTCGTCCATACGGGCTCGGAACCCGGGGTCCGCCTCGTACAGCCCGACCGCCATGCCCGTCTGCTGCGCGCCCTGGCCGGGGAACACCATCGCCACCCGCGGCCGTTCGCGTCCCGCGCCGGAGCCGTTGCCGGAGCCCTCGCCCGACCCCGCGTTGCCCACCGCACGCACGCTCATCGCCTGCCCTCCTCCTGGTCGGCGCCGCCGGTGCGGGCGCCCGTGGCCGGGAGCGTGGCAGGCCCCGCTCGACCCGCTCTGGACGCCGCGTCCAGCGCCGACCCACACGATGGCCCGTGGCACGCCGGGCCGATTGTGGCCGGCCGGCGGCCGACCGCGTGATTCCGCGTGATTCCGCGTGCAGCCGCGGGCGGGCGCGTGCCGCACACGACTCCTTCGGACGGGACGGGAACGTGATGAGGTACCACGAGGTGTTCGTCGCCGCCGCGGCCAGTCGGCTGCCCGCCCGGGAGACGGTGGCCGACGCCGTCGCGGACGGGCGGTGCGACGCGCGCGTGGCCCGCAGCACGGGCCTGGTGTCGGTGTCCGTCGCCAACGGGGAGCATCCCGCGGAGATGGCTGCCCGGGCGGCGGCCACCGCGCTGCGGGCGTCGGGGCACGACCCGGGCGAGATCGACCTGATTCTCCACGCCGACGTCTACTACCAGGGCCAGGACCTGTGGCCGCCCGCCGCCTACGTGCAGCGGGTCGCGGTCGGCAACCGGTGCCCCGCCGTCGAGGTGCGGCAGATGTCCAACGGCGGCATGGTGGCACTGGAGCTGGCGGCCGGCTACCTGTCCGGAACCGGTGGGACCGCCGCGCTGCTGACCACCGGTGACCGGTTCGCCGCGCCCGGGTTCGACCGGTGGCGCAGCGACGCCGGCACCCTGTACGCGGACGGCGGCACCGCGCTGGTGCTGTCCCGCCGCGGCGGCTTCGCGGTGCTGCGCGCCCTGGCCACGGTCGCCGACTCCGACCTGGAGAGCATGCACCGCGGCGACGACCCGTTCGGCACGGCCCCGTTCAGCCGCCGCCCCCGGGTCGACCTCGACGCCCACAAGCGGGACTTCGTGGCCGCGTACGGGCTGTCCTTCAGCCTGGAGCGGGTCACCGCCGCCCAGAACGAGGTGCTCAAGCAGGTGCTGGCCGACGCCGGCTGCGAACTGCACGACATCGACCACTTCGTGCTGCCCCACTTCGGGCTGCGCCGCCTGACCACCGGCTACCTCCGGCGCTGGGGCATCGACGCTGAGTCCAGCACCTGGCCCTGGGCCCGCACCGTGGGCCACCTCGGCGCGGGCGACCAGTACGCGAGCCTCGCGTACCTGGCCGGCACCGGACGTCTGCGCCCCGGGCAGCGCGTCCTGCTCGCCGGGGTCGGCGCGGGATTCACCTGGACCCTCGCTGTACTCGACATCCTCACGACGCCGGACGCCGCCACCGCCCCGCCACCCACTCCCGAACCCCGAGGAGGACAACCCGATGAGCACTGACCTCGACCGCCGGCGGCTGCTCGCCTCCACGGCGGCCGTCGCCGCCGGCGCCGCCGTCACCGCGACCGGCATCGCCGCCCCGGCAGCCGCGGCACCCCCCGCTCGGGGCGCCGCCGCGCGCCGCCGCGGGCAGCCGGCCGCCCCCGCCGACACCGCCTCGATCACCGTGACCCCCGGCGACCCGCGCTACGGCGAGCTGATCACCGGAGTCAACCAGCGCTGGACCGGCACCCCCGGCCGGATCTACGTCGCGCGCAGCACCGACGACGTCGTCGCCGCGGTCACCGAGACCGTGCGGGCCAGCCGCCGGCTGTCCATCCGCAGCGGCGGCCACTGCCTGGCCGGCCTCGTCTTCAACCCGGAGGTGGAGTCCGTCCTGGACCTGTCCACCTTCAACGGCATCGGCTACGACGAGGGCCTGAACGCCTTCGAGGTGCAGCCCGGCGTGATCCTGCTGAACGCCTACCAAACCCTGTACAAGCGCTGGGGCGTGACCATACCCGGCGGCTTCTGCTACTCGGTGGGCGCCGGCGGCCACGTCTCGGGCGGCGGCTTCGGGCTGCTCTCACGCGCGCATGGCCTGACCGTCGACCACCTCTACGGCGTCGAGGTCGTCGTGGTCGACGCGAACGGCTCGGTACGGGTGGTCACCGCCACCCGCAGGGCCGACGACCCAAACCGCGACCTGTGGTGGGGCTACACCGGCGGCGGTGGCGGCAACTTCGGCGTGATCACCCGCTACTGGTTCCGCAGCCCCGGAGCCACCGGCAGCGAACCGTCCAGGCAACTGGTCAACCCACCCAAGGAGGTGCTGGTCAGCGTCGTGCGCGTGCCATGGAGCGCGCTCACCGCGGACCGCTTCACGGCGCTGGTGCGCAACGTCGGTACCTGGTACGAGGCCAACAGCGCGCCCGACTCCCCGTACACCGCGCTCAGCGGCTCGGTCTCGCTCAACCACGTGTCGGCCGGCGCGGTGACCGTGCTCACGCAGGTCGACGCCGCAGCGCCCGACGCGCGCGGACTGCTCGACTCCTACCTGGCCTCGGTGCTGGCCGGCACCGGTGTCGACCCGGCCGCGCTGCCCGCGCCGCTGCACCTGCCCTGGCTACGGGCCACCATCCTGCTCGGCACCGGATCGGCCATCGGCAACAACCCGGCCATCCGCAGCGACAACCACTCCGCCTACCTGCTCAAGGGCTTCACCGACGACCAGATTTCGATCATCCATCGCTACCTGACCAGCGACAGGGTCAGCAACCACGAGGCGATGGTGGTGCTCAACCCGGTCGGCGGGCGGATCGGCGCGGTCGGGCCGCACGACACCGCCGTCGCCCAGCGCGGCGCCGTGCTCAAGGCGCTCTTCCAGAGCCTGTGGACCTCCCCGGCCGACGACGACGCCAATATCGCCTGGGCCACCGGCCTGTACCGCGAGGTGTACGCCAGGACCGGCAACGTACCCGTGCCCGATGACCGCACCGACGGCTGCTACATCAACTACCCCGACACCGCCCCGCTCGACGACCCGAAAGCCAACACCTCGGGGCTGAGCTGGCACGAGCTCTACCACAAGGACAACTACCCGCGGCTCCAGCAGGTCAAGGCCCGCTGGGACCCGACGGACTTCTTCCGCCACCCGCTGTCGGTGGAACTTCCCGGCCGGTGAACCCCGAGCCGCCCTCCACGCGCTCTGGACCGGCCGTGGAGCGGCGGTTGCGACCGTGGACCCACCCGGCCCGGGCCGCCTCCGACCGCAACGACAAGCAGCGAGGACACCACACCGTGGAAAGCCGACACAGGCACAGCGAGGACAGCCGGGAGCGGCGCGTGGTCGTGACCGGCATCGGCGCCGTCGTGCCGGGCGCGACAGGCGTCAAGGACTTCTGGGACCTGCTGACCGCCGGGCGCACCGCGACCCGGCGCATCACCTTCTTCGACCCCGCCCCGTTCCGCTCGCAGATCGCCGGGGAGTGCGACTTCGACCCGCTCGCCCACGGGCTGACCGCCCGGCAGGCCCGGCGGCTGGACCGCGCTTCGCAACTGGCCGTGGTCAGCGCCCGAGAGGCCGTCACCGACTCCGGCCTGGAGCTGACCGCGTTCGATCCCGGACGGGTCGCCGTGAGCATTGGCAGCGCCGTCGGCGCCACCACGGCCCTGGAGGACGAGTACGTGGTGCTCAGCGACACCGGCCGCAAGTGGGTGCTGGACAGCGACCACGCTACCCCGCACCTGTACGACTACCTGGTGCCCAGCGCCATCGCCGCGGAGGTGGCCTGGAGCGTCGGCGCCGAGGGACCGGCCGCGGTGATCTCCTCGGGCTGCACCTCCGGACTCGACGCGGTCGGCCACGCCCGGGACCTGATCCGCGACGGCGCCGCCGACATCGTCGTCACCGGCGGCACCGACGCCCCCGTCTCCCCGCTCGCCGTCGCCTGCTTCGACGCGATCAAGGCGACCTCACCGCGCAACGACGACCCCGAGCACGCCTCGCGGCCCTTTGACCTCAGCCGCGACGGCTTCGTCCTGGCCGAGGGCGCGGCCAGCCTCGTCCTGGAGGAGCTGGGCCACGCCCTGCGCCGAGGCGCCCACGTCTACGCCGAGATCACCGGCCACGCCAGCCGCTGCAACGCGTACCACATGACCGGACTGCGGCCCGACGGGCGCGAGATGGCGCACGCCATCACCGCCGCTCTCGACGAGGCCCGCACAGACCCCGACGAGGTCGACTACATCAACGCCCACGGCTCGGGTACCAAGCAGAATGACCGGCACGAGACCGCCGCCTTCAAACGCAGCCTGGGCGCCCACGCCTACGCCACCCCGGTCAGCTCCATCAAGTCCATGATCGGCCACTCGCTGGGCGCCATCGGGGCGATCGAGATCGCCGCCTGTGCCCTGGCCGTCGAGCACGACGTGATCCCGCCGACCGCCAACCTCCACCGCCCGGACCCCGAACTCGACCTCGACTACATCCCGCTGACCGCCCGAGAGCACCGCGTCGACGTGGCCCTGACCGTCGGCAGCGGCTTCGGCGGCTTCCAGAGCGCGATGCTGCTGCGCAAGCCCGGCACCGGGAGCTCGCGATGAGCCGGGCGACCGGCACGGCCACCGTCGGCGCCGGCTCCAGGGCGGGTACCGGTACCGCCGTCGTCACCGGGCTGGGCGTGCTCGCCCCCGGTGGACTCGGTGCCGACGAGTTCTGGGCAGCCACCTTGGAGGGCCGCAGCGCGATCGGGCCGATCGACCGCTATGACGCCTCCAGGTACGCCTCGCGCTTCGCCGGCCAGGTCCACGGGTTCGAGCCGGCGGCGCACCTGCCGAGCCGGCTCATCCCGCAGACCGACCCGGTGACCCGCTTCGCGGTCGCCGCCGCCGACTGGGCGCTGGCCGACTCGGGTATCGACCTGGCCCAGCTCGACCCGCTGGAGGCCGGGGTGGTCACCGCGAACGCCTCCGGCGGTTTCGAGTTCACCCAGCACGAGGTCCAGAAGCTGTGGACGCTGGGCCCGCGGCACGTCAGCGCCTTCCAGTGCTTCGCGTGGTTCTACGCCGTCAACACCGGCCAGATCTCCATCAGGAACAACCTACGCGGCGCGGGCAGCGCCCTGGTCGCCGAGCAGGCCGCGGGCCTCGACGTGCTGGGCCAGGCGCGCCGGCTGCTGCGCAAGGGCCTCAAGGTCGCGCTGGCCGGCGGGTTCGAGGCGCCGCTGAACCCGTACGCCGTGGTCTCCCAGCTCGCTCACGGCCGGCTCAGCCGGGCCCACCGACCCGACCGCGCGTACCTGCCCTTCGACCCGGAGGCGCAGGGGTACGTGCCCGGCGAGGGCGGCGCGTTGCTGGTCGTCGAGGACGCCGGCACGGCCGAACAGCGCGGCGCGCCCCACCGCTACGGCGAGCTCGCCGGTTACGCCGCCAGCTTCGACCCGCACCCGGAATCTGGCCGGCCGCCCACCCTCGTGCGGGCCCTGCGCGGCGCCCTGGACGACGCGCGGGTGCGGCCCGACGAGATCGACGTGGTCTTCGCCGACGCGGCCGGGGTCCCGGAGCTCGACCGGGTCGAGACCGAGGCGCTGGCCGAGGTGTTCGGGCCCCGCGCGGTGCCGGTCACGGCGCCCAAGACGAGGACGGGACGGCTGCTCGCCGGCGGGCCTCCGGTCGACGTGGCCGCGGCGCTGCTTGCGCTGCGCGACCAGGTGATCCCGCCCACCGTCCATGTCCGGCCCAGTCACGAACTGCCCCTCGACCTCGTCCTGGACGAGCCCCGCGAGGTGCGGCTGCGCACCGCCCTGGTGCTGGCCCGTGGCTACGGAGGCTTCAACTCCGCCCTGGTGGTGCGCCGCTGACCCGCCGGCCGCACCGTCCCTTCCTACGCCGCGGCAACCGGCCCCCCGTACTCCGCGCACACCTTCCGCCACCAACCCCGAGCACCCAGGGATGGCCATGCGATTCGGTATCACCTTCTTCCCCACCATCGGCCCGGAACAGGCCGCCGCGGCCGACTGGTACGACGACGCCGTGAACCTCGCCGTCCTCGCCGACGAACTGGGCTACCACCACGTCAAGACGGTGGAGCACTACTTCTTCGCCTACGGTGGCTACAGCCCCGACCCCGTGCCGCTGCTCACCGCGATCGCCCGCGCCACCCGGCGCATCCGGGTCGCCACCGGGGCCGTCATCCCCGCCTTCAACCACCCGGTCCAACTGGCCGCGCGGCTGGCCGTGCTGGACAATCTCAGCCGCGGCCGGCTCGACGTCGGATTCGGGCGGGCCTTCCTGCCCGACGAGTTCGCCGCCTTCCAGGTATCCCTGGACGAGAGCAGAGCCCGCTTCGAGGAGGGTGTGCGCGCCGTCGAACGGCTGTGGAGCGAGCAGGACGTGGTGTGGCAGGGCACCTTCCACCAGTTCGGCCCGGTCACCCTGCTGCCGCGCCCCTACCAGGACCCGCACCCGCCGATCTACGTCGCCACCGCCACCAGCCCGGCTTCCGCGGAAGCAGCCGGGCGCGCGGGG
>NZ_CAAAFO010000079.1:8738-10072 GCF_900634715.1 Candidatus Protofrankia californiensis
GCTGGGTCGTACCGACGAGGAGCTCTACAGCGCCCGCATCGCCGAGGCCACCAGCGCCTGGGGTCGGGCCCGCAGCGCCGACTACCCCGGCTACGAGCGTCTGGAGGAGGCCGGCAAGCTCCTGCACTTCGACGAGCGCCTGAAGGACAACCAGGTGCTCGCCGGGAACCCCGCCGAGGTCACCCGGCAGATCGAGCAGCTCGCCGAGTGGTACGGCGACGACGTCGTCCTCAGCTTCACCATCCACTCCGGCAACCTTCCGGCGGAGGTGTCCGCCCGCTCGCTGCGTCTGTTCACCGAGCGGGTGGCGCCCGCGTTTGCCCGATGACCGGCACACGGCGGGGGCCGCGCCGGTCGTGCGCGCGGCCCCCGCCGTCCCATCCCGCGGCTGCCATGGTTGCCGTTCCGGACAGGCGGCGGGGCGGGGCCCCCGGGTCCCCCGGCCCGAAGACCCGCCTGCTGCTCCCCGTCCTGGGAAGCCTCTCAGAAGTTCCCGAGCCCGCCGCACACGTTGATCGCCTGTGCGGTGATGGCCGCGGCCGCGTCCGTGGTCAGGTAGCCGACCAGCCCCGCGACTTCCTGCGGCGTGGTGTAGCGGCCCAGCGGTATCCGCGCCTCGAACCGGCCGAGCACGTCATCCTCGGTGGTCTCCCACAGCTCCGCGTAGCCCTGCCTGACCCGCTTGGCCATCGGCGTCTCCACGAAACCCGGGCACACCGCGTTGACGGTCACGCCGGTCCCGGCCAGTTCGAGCCCGAGCGCCTTGGTGAACCCGACGACGCCATGTTTCGAGGCGGAGTACGGCGCGGCCAGCACCACACCCTGCTTGCCTGCGGTGGAGGCGATGTTGATGATCCGCCCCCACTTCCGGTCGGCTAGACCGCCCGCGCCCAGCACCTCCCTGGTAACCCGGAAGACGCTGTGCAGGTTGGTGTCGACCACGTCGAACCACACCTCGTCGGTCAGCCGCGCGGTCGGTCCGCCTCCGCTGCGGCCGGCGTTGTTGACCAGGACGTCGACCGGGCCGAAGCGCTCGGTGGCAGCCGCGACCAGCGCGCTGACGCTCTCCTGGTGGCGTACGTCCGCGGCGACGCCGGCCACTTCGTGTCCCCGCCCGGTCAGTTCGTCCACCGTGCGTGCCACGTCGGCCGCGGTGCGGGCGCTGAGGAAGACCCGGTGGCCGAGCCCGGCCAGGGCTTCCGCGACGGCCAGCCCGATGCCGCTGGTGGCACCGGTGACCAGGACGTTTCGTTGCACACTTGCAGCCACCTCGGTTGATCCTTCCGCTTGAGCGGCCCGGAGCACGGCGGTCGCGGGGACCCGCCGGCGCGACA
>NZ_CAAAFO010000079.1:10108-11943 GCF_900634715.1 Candidatus Protofrankia californiensis
TGTCGCGCCGGCGCTGCACGCTGCTACGGTCGCCTGCACCAGGCCGGTCGCCGGTGGGCGTCGGCGATCCACCGAAAGCCGGCCGGCGTCCGGTGGACGCGGCGGCGGGACGCCGACGGCCGGACACGGCCGGACACGACCGGACACCTGGGGCCAGGACAGCGACGACCGAGGGGCGGGGACCGATGACGAGCGGCATAGCGGCCGCAGCGGCGGCACATGACGGCCCGCTGCTGGAGATCAGCGGCCTGCGGGTCCGCTACCAGAGCAGCGGCGGCCAGGTCATAGCCGTGGACGGCGTGGACCTCACGGTCGGCGCGGGTGAGACCGTCGCCCTCGTCGGCGAGTCCGGCTCGGGCAAGTCCACCACGGCCCTGGCCGTCACCGGACTGCTGCCGGCCGGGGCCAGGATCGTCGACGGCCGGGTCCGGGTCCTGGGCCGGGACACCGTCAGCCTCGGCGAGCGCGAGCTGCGCGCGCTGCGTGGCCGTACGGTCGGCTTCGTGCCGCAGGACCCCGGCGTCTCGCTCAACCCGGTGCGGCGGGTCGGCGACCAGGTCGCCGAGGTGCTGCGCATCCACCGGATCGCGACCGGTGCCGCCGCATGGGAACGTGCGCTCGCCGCCCTGGACCGGGCCGGGCTGCCCGATCCGGAGGTACGCGCCCGCCAGTACCCGTACGAGCTGTCGGGTGGCATGCGGCAGCGGGCCCTGATCGCCATGGCGCTGGTCGCCGGCCCGGCCCTCGTCGTCGCGGACGAGCCGACCAGCGCGCTCGACGCCACCGTTCAAGCCCAGGTCCTCGACCACCTGGCGGAGTTGACCGTCCGCGAGAACCTCGGGCTGCTGCTGATCACGCACGACCTCGGGATCGCCGCGGACCGCGCCGACCGGGTCCTGGTGATGTCGCACGGCACCGTCGTCGAGTCCGGCCCGGCCGCACAGGTCCTCGCCCGGCCCGAGCATCCATACACCCGGCGCTTGGTCGCCGCGGTGCCTGGCCGGCGCCCGGTCAGGCTCGCGCCGCCGCGACCCGCGTCCGACCGGCCGCTGCTGGAGGTCAAAGGGCTGACCAAGGACTTCCCCCGGCCGCGCGGCGCCGGCGGCGCGGCCACGCTGCGGGCCGTCGACGACGTCGGCTTCACCGTCGGCCGCGGCGAGGCGCTGGCCCTGGTCGGCGAGTCCGGCTCCGGCAAGTCCACCACCGCCCGCCTGGTGCTGCGCCTGGAGCGGCCGACCGCCGGCGCGGTCCGGGTCGACGGCGTGGACCTCGCCGGCCTCTCCGGCGGCGAACTGCGGCGACTTCGGCGCCGGATGCAGGTCGTCCAGCAGAACCCGTATGCCACCTTGGACCCCAGGTTCCCGGTGCGGCGCCTGGTCGAGGAGCCCCTGCGGGCGTTCCCGACGGGCAACCGCGCCGAGCGCCGCGCCGAAGTCGCGCGGCTGCTCGACCTCGTCGCGCTGCCGCAGTCCGTCATGGAACGCCGTCCGGCGGAGCTGTCCGGCGGCCAGGTGCAGCGGGTGGCGATCGCCCGCGCCCTCGCCCTGCGGCCCGACCTCCTGGTCTGCGACGAACCCGTCTCCGCGCTCGACGTCTCCATCCAAGCCCAGATCCTCGACCTGCTGGTGCGGCTCCAGGAGGAACTCGGCCTCTGCTACCTGTTCATCACCCACGACCTCGCGGTGGCCCGTGACCTGTGCCACCGCGTGGCCGTCATGCACCGCGGCCGCCTGGTGGAGGCGGGCCCCCTCGACCGCGTCTTCGACACCCCCGAGCACCCCTACACCCGCGAACTGCTCGCATCGGTCCCGGGCACCCGCTGACCGCCCCGGGCG
>NZ_CAAAFO010000079.1:12279-14098 GCF_900634715.1 Candidatus Protofrankia californiensis
CGTCTTTCCGCCGTCCGCAGCAGGGCTTCGGCGATCGCGGCCCGCCCCCGCAGCACCTCGCCGCTGGAGATGTGCGTGAACACCGCGTCCTCGGTGAAGGTGGCGGTGAACGCCTCCGCGTCGCCGAGGTCCATGCTCTGCGCCTGTCGCGCGTACAGCGCCTGGATCTCCACATACGTCCCGGCACCGACCGGGACGGGGACACGGGTCGCGGATCGGGTGGGTGCCATCGGTCCTCCGTACACATCGCCGGCCGGGGGCGCGACCGCGCCCGCGCGCCCGACGCTGCCACGCACCCCTGGAGCCGTGGTCCAACGCGCGTGCAGGACCGGTCCGGCGCCCGCGGCGCTTTCCTGGACCGCCGCTCCAGTGCCCCTGAACCCGCTCCTGCCAGCCTGGGCACGTCCCCGTCCCACCCCCCGCGCCGCCTGGAGGCCGACCGTGGTGTCCGTCCCCGCCCGCCCCGCCGCCCGGTCCCCGGCCGAGCCCGGCCGCCCCCGCCTGGAGGAGGTGGCCGACAACGTCTACGCGCACATCCAGCCGGACGGCGGATGGTGCCTGAACAACGCGGGAATCCTCGTGGCCGGCGGCCGCACCCTGCTGGTCGACACGGCCGCGACCGAGCGCCGCACCCTGATGCTGCGCGACTCGCTCGCTGCCGTGGCGGGCGAAGAGCCCGAGGTGCTGGTGAACACCCACCACCACAGCGACCACACCTTCGGCAACTCGCTGTTCGGCCCGCGGACCCTCGTCGTCGCGCACCACGACACGCGGGAGGAAAGCCGGGCCGCGGGTCTGGGCCTTCAGTCGCTGTGGCCCGACGTGGTATGGGGCGCGGTGTCCGTACGCCTGCCCGACCTGGGCTACCAGGACGCGCTCACCCTCCACCTTGGCCCGCTGCGGGTCGAGCTGATCCACGTCGGACCCGCGCACACCACCAACGACACCGTTGTGTGGGTGCCCGAGCGCGGGGTGCTGTTCACCGGAGACGTGGTGATGTCCGGCGTGACCCCGTACACGCTGATGGGATCGGTCGAGGGCTCGCTCACCGCGCTGGAGCGGCTGCGCGCGCTGCGGCCGAGGGTGGTGGTCCCCGGGCACGGCCCGGTCGCCGGGCCCGAGGTCATCGACACGAACCTGGCGTACCTGCGCTGGGTGCGGGACCTCGCCACCGAGTCGGCGGCCGCCGGCCTGACACCGCTGCAGGCCGCGCGCCAGACCGACCTCGGCCCCTTCGCCGAACTGCTCGACGCTGAACGCCTGGTGTCCAACCTGCACCGGGCCCGCGCCGACGCGGCGGGCGCCGGCGCCTTCGGCCCGGAGGACATCCTGTCCTCCTTCCAGGAGATGACCGAGTACCACGGCGGCCTACCCGCCTGCCACGCCTGAACCACGGCCAGGTCGGGCAGCGTCCGACAGGTCCGCGTCCTACGGGCACAACGGCCGGGCTCCTGTGGCAGTGTGGGCGCGTCACCCGTTCGAGGTGGTGCTGTCGCGCTGGAGGTCTTGTGGCCGTGATACGGACGCAGGGTGTGACGGGCACCGCGCGGACGGCGGTACGGGCGGTGCTGACCGCGATCGTGGGCGGCGTCATCGGCATCGCCGCTCACCCGCTCACCCGGCCAGTGGCTGTCGATCATCGTGGGTTGCCTCGTCGGCATCGCCGCCGCTCCCTGCCGGGTCGGCCCGGGTGCCCGACCTGTTGCGCGGTCAGCCGTCGATGTCACGCAGCCCCTGGATCACCGGCAGTTCCTCGGGGTCGGGCTCGGTCTGTTCCAGGAATGCCTTCACGCATTCGACGGCGACGTCAGGGGCCAGA
>NZ_CAAAFO010000079.1:14741-15598 GCF_900634715.1 Candidatus Protofrankia californiensis
ACCCCGACCGGCACCGAAAGCAGCAGTGACCGAGCATCTCGGGTGTCTTTGATGGGCGCCTCCTGTGGCCCGGCCTGTTCCCACCCGGCGCACTCGCGCACCAATTGGATCATGATAGGATATCAGAGGATCTGAATCAGCTATTATGAATCTCATGCGAGTGATGACAGCGTCCGAGGCGTCCCGGAACTTCAGTGCGCTTCTCGATGAGGCTGAACACGGCGAGACGATTGTGGTTACTCGTAGCGGTCGGCGCATCGCTGTGATCATGCCGGCGCCGCACGGCAACGGCGAGGCGCTGCGGGAGGTCCTCCGCCGCTGGGGCGCTCGCGCGGGCGTCGACGACAGGTTCGCAGCCGATGTCGTGGGTGCGCGGGAGGCCGCCTCCGCCGAGTGGGACACCGACCCGTGGCGCGACTGATACTGGACACGGGTGTGCTGGTCGCCGGCGCCCGCGGCCTGCTGGATCTTGCCGTGATGGGCGACCAGGACGACGTCGTCCTACCGGCCATAGCTCTCGCCGAATACACCGTCGGGGTGCTGCTGACCTCAGACGAGGCGGCTCGCGCCGCGCAACGCGCGTTCCTCGCCGACGTGCTCTCCGTGACCCCGGTCGAGGACTACACCCCGGACGTTGCCCATCATCACGCCCAGCTCCTGGCCCATGCGCGCCGTACAGGCGCACCGCGTGGGGCTCATGATCTCATCATCGCGGCGACGGCACGCGCCACCCGACGTCTGCTGGTCACCACTGATCAACGCGCCCGTTTCGACGAGTTGCCCGACGTCGCCACCCGCCTGGTAACCGCCAACCGATGACGGGACCCTCCTTGCACCGCAACGACGGGGAACTCACC
>NZ_CAAAFO010000080.1:0-23588 GCF_900634715.1 Candidatus Protofrankia californiensis
GGCCCCTTTGGAGCCGCGTTCCCATAGCAGAGAAGAGTCCCTCTTCGCGCGAACGGCCAGCTCGACGTCCGGATGTGCGCAGGCGAGCGCGATGGCCGCGTGAACGATCGAGCATCCGCCCTCGGGCGGCGGGTCAATCTCGCCGCGCTTGATGACGTAAACCTTGTCGAGGGTCAGCGCGAAATCATCTTTGATGTCCGTCTGCACTCGGTCGAGTGCCACGAAGTCGCGCAGCTCCACATCGTTCTGCGTGTTCGTCGTTTGCGTAATCGTGGTTGCCAGCTCCGCGGGCGCCCGTCCCACAACGATCACTCGGACCCCGACGAGCGCTCCGCCGACGATCTCCGGGCTCTTTCGCATCGCCTCGGCGATGGCAGCGACAGTCTGGGCGCCGTTGACGACGCTCGCGTCGTCGAGTACCAGTTCGGCCGGGCCGCGTGCGGCGCTCCGACTGAAGGGATTGAGGCTGAGGCTGTTGCATAGCACGGTGATGCCGTTGTTGTAGTACCAAAAATTCTCCGGCGTCGTCGTCAACGTCTCGACGACACCGCTGTTGACCTTGGTAATTCCGAGGTTGGTGCGGATGTTCTTGCTGAAGAGCCGATCCCCGTGGCGCGTGTACCATTCGGCGATCTCGCCCGCCGCCACGATCCCCGAGTAGGCCTCGAAGGGGTGATGGAGATCAAACCATTGCTGCATCCTGATGGCGAGGTCGACCGGTTTCGGCGCGATACTACGACCGAGCACGTTGTTGATATCTCTGGCCAGGCAGTACTCGACGTCGAGGACCTCGCCGAACCGGTTGAACTCCCGCACCGCGTCGTCGAACTTCTGTCGGACCTCGGCTGACGGCTGCTGGCTTCCCATCAGAGCGATCGTCACGGTGATGCGCCGGTCGGCGTCGAGCAGCACGGCACGTACCCGTTCCGCGAGCACCTGGAATCGTTCGTTGAAGCGGTCGAACTGGTGCTGGTCGATCAGCCGAAGTCCTTCGATCGTCTTGAGCGCGTCGCCGGCGCCGATACCGGCCTCACCGCGGTCGCTCCACTTCGACTGGATGAGCCAGAGCCGCGGTTCGCTCCTGGCCACGGCGATCGCGTCGATACCGAAGTCGGCGCGTCCATCAATGACCATCTCGGCGGCTTCGGATGCGTCGCAGTCGGCACGGTCCCGCGCCACTAGGGCGGCCAACGCTCGGGAGAGGAACTTGCGGTGTCGCTCAGCCGGATCTGGATGGGTGACATCGCTGGTGTCGATCAAGTCCTCGAACTGATTCAGCAGTGCCTGCCGGACCAGCGTGACGGCCCCGGGGATCGATCTCCCTGCCTTGCCACTCATCCGACCGAACGCCCCCTTCGCCACTTCGTGTACGGAAGCTTACGGGCCGTCCCCTTGGGGCGGGGAGGGATGTGTCCGTTGCCGTCCACTGGCCAACCGGCCCCCGGTGGGCTGTGTCTGTGGGTGATGACGCTGCTCCGCACCGGCGGCGAGGCGTCGGCGACAGCGGTGAACTCGGCGACCGCGGTCTGCAGGTCCGCGACGGTCTCGCGAGCGATCACCTCTGGGGTTAGCAGGGTGTCGCCCTCGTCCAGGCCCGGGGCGCGCAGCCAGCTGATGTCCAGGTTCGTCTTGTCCCGGGCAATCGGCTCGTCATGGGTGAACGGGTGGACCTGTTCCGTCTCGGGCAGGGTCTCTCTCGATCTGCCTGCACTGACTGTTATAGTTGAGTTACGCTGTTGTTTCTCGTGCTCTCGTCGCCCCGAACCAGCCCGACCCGGCTGGCAAGCCGAATCAACGACGCATCACCCACCAGCCCATGAAAGTTCAGGAAAGAATCAGCAGGGCTCAGGACGTCAGAAACAGTCGCCATTAACGGCGAGCTCAGTGACTGTGGTGATCTTTGTGGATAGCAGGTACTCCTCGGCCTGCTCGGCAAGATGTAGCGGCCATGGCAGGCGCATCTCACCATTCGTACGACTCATCGTCCTTCTAGTCGATCACGGCTTGGTACACGAGGTTCTTGAAAACCCGTTGGTAGTGCCTGGCCCGCCAGTATTTCTGGGTCATGAACAGCCCGATCATATCCTCGGCCGGGTCGACGAAGAAGCTGGTCGACCCGCGTCCGAGCCACCAGTAGTCGCCCGCGGAGCCGAGGACTTCGGAGAGTCCCGACTGCTTGCGCACCGCCACGCCCAAGCCGAACGTGTACCCGTCGCGCGGCATGTAGTCGGGGCCGGTGCCGTACAGCGAACCGAGGTGGTCGGAGGTCATCAGCTCGACCGACTTCCGGCTGAGCACCCGCTGTCCGTCTAGTTCACCCATTCCCAGCAACATCCTGGTGAACCGGAGATAGTCCCGGACGGTTGAGAAAGCGCCGCTGCCGCCGGAGAGGAAGGTTGGACGCGAGGTGAGGTCGCGCATCACCGTGTCCGCGGCGAAGGGCTCAGCCGGCTGCACGATCAGGTGGGCACGCTCCGGTGGGACGAAGAACCCCGTGTCGGCCATGCCGAGTGGGGTAAACACTCGATCGGCGAGCAGAGCGTCCAGCGGCTGGCCGCTGGCCATCTCCAGGAGGCGTCCCACGACATCGCCAGATCGACCATACTCCCAATGAGAGCCCGGTTGCATGGCCAAGGGCAGCTTGCTGAACGAGGTGACGAGGTCCTGTGTGGACGTGGTATAAGCGACGTCCGTGTGGTCGAACTCCCTGATACCGGCCTTCTCGTACAGCTTCAGGATCCAGGGGGTTCCGAAATACCCGCCAACGATGCCGGACGTGTGCCGCAGCAGATCGATAACAGTGATCTCCCGTTCCGCGTCCACGAGGCGGTATCCACCGTCCGATGTGGATTCGCCTACCGGCAGGTCGGCTAATTCGGGCAGAAACCGCCCGACGGGATCGCTGAGGTCGAGGAGTCCCTCCTCGTGCAGGGACATGGCGGCCACGCTCGTGATCGGCTTGGTCATGGAGTAGATGCGGAAGATCGCGTCCAGCGGCATCGGTGTGCCGGTTGACGGCGTCACGGTGCCGGCCTGCGCGGTATACGCGACATGGCCCCGGCGGTACACGAGCGCTACCGCGCCGGGCAGCCGGCCGTCGTCCACGTGCGACCACAGCATCCGTTCGATCCTGGCGAGCCTGCTGGACGACAGACCGACCTCTTCCGGTGTGGTGCGGTCACCGAGATCCGTTTCTGGTTCCACCGGGGTCCTTTTCGTTGGAGAGAATGCCTGCTCCCCTATCAGGACTGAATCGACCGTGAGCGGCCCGAGTAGTGCCGGTTCGCCTGGTTGCGACGCACGGCGTATCGTCGACTTCTGCGTTTCCCGGTGCACGAGACTCCCGGCTCGATGTCGCCGGTGTTGTCCCGGATCGCGTTTGTAGGAGAAGGTAACATCGGCAAGATATGAGCTTTTATGGTCTTCATACCAGATCCCGAGTGGGCTGGCAAGATCTCGCGCTGACTGATCGAATAGGTTCGAAGCCGCGAGTCGTTGCCTCACGAGGATACGCCCGTGTGGCGGCCCTGCGCTGCCGATGTAGGGCGATTGAGGAAATCTCGATCGAGCGATAGAGATGCGGGCGGCAGCTGAGCTTGCCTATTGACATGTCCCCGCGATCCGGTTAGATCCTCACTAAATGGATTCTTGGTCACGCCGCGGGTGTGTGGTCGATCATGCCTGAATCGGCTGTGGAGGGGGCACGTTGTTAAGAGTCCTGCACACGATCGAGGATGTGCGTGAGCAGACGCGTGAATGGCGCGCCGCCGGTTCCTCCATCGGCTGTGTCATGACCATGGGTGCTCTCCACGAAGGGCACCTGAGCCTTGTCGACGCCGCTCAGAGAGAATGCGACAAGGTGGTTTTGACCTTGTTCGTCAATCCGATTCAGTTCGGTCCTTCCGAGGACTTCGCCCGCTATCCCAGGACCGAGGAAGCGGATTTCCGTGCCTTGCGCGACCGGGAGTGTGACGCGGTCTTCGCGCCGGCCACGGAGACGATCTTCCCTTCGGGTGAGCGGCGCATCGACCAGGTGCGCACCAAGGTCGTCGTGCGCGGGTTGACCGATGTGCTGTGCGGCCTGCAGCGCCCGGGGCACTTCGACGGGGTCACCACCGAGGTCCTCAAGATGTTGCACATTGTCGACTGCGATCGGACCTACTGGGGTGAGAAGGACTACCAGCAGTACGCCGTTATCCGGGCGATGGTGGAGGATCAGGGGCTCCCGGTGGAGGTGGTGCCCTGCCCGACCGTGCGCGACGTCGACGGCCTGGCGTTGAGCAGCCGCAACACGTATCTGGACGAGGGCCAGCGGGCGATCGCCCCGCGGCTGTACGCGGAGTTGCGGCGCGGCGCGCGTCGGATCGCCGAGCACGGCATCGACGTCATCGGCGAGACCACGAAGCATATCGCGGAGACCCTGCTAGCGCGCGGGTTCGACCTGGTCGAGTACGTCGAGGTGTACACCGGTTCGCTCGGCCCGGCCGTCGCGGGCACACCGGTGGAGGAGCTGCGCGTCTTCGGGGCGGTGCGCCTGGGTGGCGCACGCCTGATCGACAACGTCGCCGTCGCCTACGAGGTCGGCCGATGAACGCGACAAAGGGTCTGTTCTCCGGTGGCCGGTGGTCGCCCGGCGTGGGCGTCGCGGAGGTGCGCAACCCCTACACCGACGAGGTGGTGGGGACGGTGGTGCGCGCGAGCCCGGAGCAGGCGCTCGAGGCGGCGCGCGGGCTTGCCGGAGCCAGGTCTGAGCTCACCGCGTACGACCGAAGCGACATCCTCGCCGCGACAGCGGAGCTTCTCCACCGCGAACGGGACGATTTCGCGAGCACGATCTCCCAGGAGTCCGGTCTCGCCATCATGGACGCCCGGCGCGAGGTGGACCGCGCCACCACTCAACTCCGGTACTGCGCGGAGGAGGGCAAGCGCATCACCGGCGAGGCGATCCGAACCGACGTCACCAGCGCTCGGCAGCGACGCCTCGCGATTACGACCCGGGAGCCGATCGGCGTCGTGTGCGCCGTCACGCCGTTCAACCGACCGCTCAACCAGGTCGTCACCAAGGTCGCCCCCGCGATCGCCGCCAACAACAGGGTGGTCGTCAAACCGTCGGAGAAGACCCCGCTGAGCGCGATCCGCTTCGTCGACGCGCTCCTCAGATCCGGCTTGCCACCCGACATGATCGCGTTGGTGTGCGGCGAACCCGGCGAGCTCGTGGACGCGCTTGTCCATTCCGGACATATCGACATGTTGACGTTCACCGGCAGCACCAGAGTGGGCCGGCTGCTCGCCGCGTCGGCCGGGATGATCAGGCAAACCTACGAGCTCGGGGACAGTGGCGCGCTGGTCATCATGGCGGATGCGGACATTCCTGCGGCCGTTGCGGCGGCCACCGCGGGCGCATTCGCCACCTCCGGGCAGTCGTGCCGCGGGGTCAAACGCATCATCGCGCACGGGGACGTCGCCGACGAGTTCGCCAGGGAACTCGCCGCCGCTGCGTCGGACCTGGTGGTCGGCGATCCGGGGGACCCGGCGACCGACATCGGCACGCTGATAGACCGGGACGCCGCCAGCGAAGTGGAGGCCCGCGTGGCTTGTGCCGTGGCCGCGGGCGCGCGGGTGTTGTGCGGGGCCCGGCGTGTGGGCGCCCAGTACTGGCCGACCGTCCTCGACCACGTGCCACGGGACGCGGATCTGGTGCGCCTCGAGACCTTCGGCCCGACGGCGCCGGTGATCAGGGTGAAGGACTTCTCCGAAGCGGTGGAGGTCGTCAACGACACTCGGTACGGCCTGCAGGCGGGGATCTTCACCAACAACCTGGACCACGCGCGCCGGGCCGCCGAGCTTTTCGACGTGGGTGCGGTCGTGGTGAACGGCGGACCGCAGTTCGAGTCGCCCAACATCCCGTTCGGCGGGGTGAAGGACAGCGGTATCGGTCGCGAGGGTGCGAGATACGCGATCGAGGAGATGACGAGGGTCAAGACCTTTGTCATCTAGTGCTTCTACCGGATCAGAAAGCGTCGCGAACCCGAGAACACGGGCGTTCTCGAACCGAGGAGGAAAGGTGACCGTCCGCACCGCCGACCGTGCCAACGCCGCCCGGCGCGGCCGCCCACGGGGGACCTCCCGTGATCGCTGACCGCGAGATCACCAACTCGAAGGCGGCCGCCTGGGACCGGCTGGGTAGCGCGTACTGGAACCGCAACTACGACGGCGGTCCGAACCCCGCAGCGTGTGCCCAGTACCTCGAAGGTGTCGCTGCTGGTGAGCGGGTGCTCCTAGTGGGCGCCAGCACCGTTGCACTCGCCCGTGCGGTGCTCGACGCCGGCGCGGAGCTGGTGGTCGCGGACTTCTCCGCGGTGATGCTTGCCGAGCTGGAGAACCTGATCCCGGGGAGGGCCGAGTTCGTTCGGGTCGACGTCACCCGCGCCGACTCGTGGTTCGACGCTGCGTTCGATCTCGTGGTGGCCGATCGACTTGTCAACAGGTTCGTCCGCGCCGAGCTGCGCAGCGCCCTGTGTACCCTGTCCGCCGCGGTGCGCCCCGGCGGGAAGATACGGCTGAGCTACCGGTTGGGGCTGTATGAGCGGGACAGAGCGGTGCTCGCCGAGGCCGCTCGACGCGGCGTGCTGTCCGCCGTTTTCGACGAGGCGGAGTTCGACGTCGACTACAGCGCCGTAGCGGAATGGCTCGGCACGGTGTTGCCACGGCACGGGGACATCCCGATGGACGTGCTGGTCGACTTCTACGTGGCCAGGGGACGAGAACACCGGATCAGAACAGGCGAACTCGACGAGTTGGCCGCACAGGATGTGCTGCGCGGCTTCCGTTACGAGATCGCACACCTGCGGGTGCCCGGCCAGGGCGACGACTTCCTTTTCCAACTCACCCGCCTGGCATGACCGACGACACCGGGATGCGCGACTTCCGCGTCTTGTGGTGCGGTGAGTCGATCAGCCTGCTCGGCGACCGGGTGGCCACGTTCGCCGTGCCGACCATAGCGATCCTGACCCTGCACGCGACCACGTTCGATGTCGGGCTGTTGACGATGGCCACGTACATCGCGTACCCGGTTGCCGGTATTGGTGCGGGGCTGCTCGTCGATCGGTTCACCCGCCGGCGGATGATGGTGGTGGCCGGTGCCGCGCGGCTCGTGTTGTTTATGAGTATTCCGGTCGCGGAGCGGTTCGGTGTGCTCACGATCGAGCAGCTGCTCCTGGTCGTCGCGGTGAGCGGCTGCTTCACCCTGCTGTACGACGTGGCGTTGCAGGGGTATCTGCCCATTCTGCTACCCGGCGTCGAACTGCCGCGAGGCAACGCCGCGGTGGAGGTCTCGCGGACCACCTCGCAGGTTATTGGACCCGCGCTCGGCGGGGCGCTGTCGAGCGCATTCGGGGCGACCTATGCGGTGGCCCTGAACGCGACGTCCTTCCTCGGCTCCATTCTCGGCGTGATGTCCGTGCGGACGTGCGAACCACCGCCCGAGCCGCACTCACCGCGGGACACCATGGTCGGCAGGCTCCGGGAGGGCTTCGTGTTCGTGTTGACCCACGACCTGCTGCGACCTCTCACGCTCTGTGCCGCGGTGCGAAACCTGGGCATTACGGTGACCAAGACGGTGATCTTCCTGTACGCCTACCGAGCGCTCCACCTCTCCGTCGACACCACGGGAGTGATCCTGGCAACCGGAGCAGTCACGGCGGTGCTGGGCGCATCGGTCGCGGGACGCGCCGTACGGAGATTCGGTTACGGCAGGACGCTGCTGTTCACGGTCGCCGAAGGGGTGATGTGGCTGCTGGTGCCGCTCGCCCTCCTCGGTCACCCGGCCCTGGTCCTGGGGGTGATCGTCGCGTTCGCCTCACCCTGGCTGGCGATCTGGAACAGCCAGGTGGCCATCGCGCGCCAGGTGTTGGCACCTGTCCAGCTACAAAGCCGCGTGCTCGCTTCGATACGGACGATCGGTTGGGGAACCCTGCCGCTGGGATCGCTGCTGGGCGGCGTGCTCTCCGTGGTTTTCGTCGGTGCGTTCGGTGAACGAGCCGGACTCGCCCTCACGATTGTTGTGGGTGGCCTTATCGCGACGAGTGCGGGCAGTTGGCTGCTCGCTCCGGCCGTGCGGAATGCGTGGCAGGTTCCCCGGGCACATTGGTCCGCCGATCGGCCGGCCGGCGAAAATCTGTTCAGTGGATCTCGATCGTGAACCCCGTGTGCCAGCCGTCCGCCACCGCGGCGCCGTATGACTTCCCGTCGTCCCGGCGGAGCTCACCAGGTGGACTCCGCCTAGGCCGTTGGCCGGACAGTCGAACTTCCTTGACGAAGGAGCGGCGAGAATTGCTGTTGGATACATTCAAGGTCGTTCACTGGATGAACGCCCGGAAGATCACAAGTCATGAGCTTGCGGTTCGGCTGGCAATCGGCGAAGAGGAGTTCGGTCAGCTACTCGCCAAGGACGAGTTCGACGTGGCGGACGATTTTGCCGAGTTGCTGGTCAGGCAGCTCGAGATCGAACTCCCGCAAATATCCAGGGGTACCAAGAAGAACCTCGTGGTGATCCGTACGACGGCCGAGATGCGGGCGACATGCCGTGCCGTACGGCGCGACGGCATCCATTTCTACAACTACTACACGATGGCGGCGCCGGCCGGAAAGGTAGCGCCGGTCGTCCTCGACATCCTGTGTCCCGCCGACCGATTGCCCGCGTTGAACAACGGTCACCTCGAGCCCGCGATCACGGTGAACCTGGGCCCGGGTGACATCAACGGTCGCTGGGGAACCGAGCTCACGGAGGCGACGTGGCGGCGGATGCGCGCGGGGACTTCAGCCGTGCCGTGGGTGGCCGGCGATTCCTATGTGGAGCCTTCCTTCTGCCCGCACACGTACTCCCTTGCGACGGACGTGCCCGCTCGGATCATCTCCTACACCGGAATGTCCGGGCTCCAGGCGTTGGTGGGGGAGACGAACTCCTGGGCCGACCACGCCTTCGAGGCGATGGTGGAGTCGGTGTCCGACGGCTCGCCCGCGGCGATCCTGCGGAGCGCGCTTGGCCGTCGTGGTCACGACATGACCAGCCTGGCCAGGGAAACCGGTATCCCGGAAGAGCGTCTCGCCGACGTCGCGGACCTGACGCTCGGCGAGGTGCGCACGGTTGCCAGGGTGCTCGCGACGGACTACCGGGTCCTGCTCCCCGCGATGCGCGAACACGACAAGGTCGGCAAGACGTTCTGCTCCGTGGAGAGCAGCGTGGCGAGCATCCGCCCGTTTCGCAGCTACGAGGTCGCCTCCCTCGCTGCCGCAGCGCACCTGCCCGACCTGACCGGGCTGTACGTGCACGTCGACAACGGCACGCCGAAGCCGGTGCTCGATCTCTGCGACTTCGCGGAGACCCACTACCTCGTGCTGGACGGCGAGATCACCCTCTGGTGGCGGCAGGACGGCGGTGGGATCGGCTCCGCACGGCTGACCGAGGACGGCAGCGCATGGGTGTCGCCGTTCGTCGCGCACGGCTGGTCCGGCTCCGGATCGGTGGTGAAGCTGGGCAGCGGGAAACATTTGTCCTATGTGAACTACATCGAGCTGTCCAACACGTTCCAGGCGCAGTGGGTGCTGCGCCGAGGGCGTCGCGATCGGCTCGGCTGGGGTTACGACGCCCAGAAAGGGGCACCGGGCTGATGCGGGTGGTGTACACCGACCCGGCGTGGGCCGTCGACGGGCGCGGTGAGCTCGATCCGTCGCTGGCGACGATCGAGCGCGAGACCTACGGGGAGGATGTCGAGCTCGGGCTCGGCGTCCGTCGGGACGGCCGGTTCCTCCTCGACGGTGCGGAGTTCGAGAACCACGTCGCTGGTGCGGACGCGCTGGTGGTCTACCGTGCCCGGGTGACCCGGCGACTGCTGGACGCGGTGGGTCCGTCCTGTCGGGTCGTCGCACGGCAGGGGGTGGGGCTGGACAACCTCAACGCCGAGTTGCTGCGTGCACAGGGACTGTGGGGCTTCCACGTTCCCGACTACTGCGGCGACGAGGTCAGCACACACACCCTGGCCCTGGCACTCGCCCTCGAACGCGGCGTCTGTGTGCAGGACCAGCTGGTGCGCAACCGCTCGTGGAACATCCACGCCGGTCGGATTCCCCGGCGCACCGCCGGGTTGACCGCGGGCATCGTGGGTTTCGGCAGGATCGGCCGTGCCACCAGCCGCAAGCTGCACCCCTTCTACGGGCGGATCGTCGCCCACGACCCCTACGTTCCGGCGGACCTGATGGCCAGCCACGGCGTGGCACCCTGCGCGTCGCCGGCCGAGCTCTTCGCCGTGTCGGACGTCATCGTGCTGCACCCGGAGCTGACCGCCGAAACCGAACGTCTGGTCGACCGGACCGTGCTCCGGTCGTGCAAGCCGGGTGCGTTGCTCGTGAACACTGCCCGCGGCAAACTCGTCGACCTCCCCGCGGTGCTGGACGCCCTTCGCGACGGACGCCTCGGCGGGTTTGCCTCGGACGTCTTCTCGCCGGAGGACCCCAACGACGACGAGGCCGGTCGTGAGTTGTTGTGCAGGCCGGACGTCATCGTCACCGCTCATCGGGCGTTCCTGTCCGCCGAGTCGGAGATCAGCCTGCGGCAGCGGGTCGCCGCCGGAGTGCGGCACGTGCTGCGAGAGGGGCAACCTCCGCCCTCAGGCCGGGTCGCCTGAGCCTGCTGTGCCCCAGTGAGATGTGGCCGATGTGGAGGACATGAGATGCGGAGAATCACGAACAGGACCTTCCGGGACGTGCTGGCGGAGGGTCGGGCCGTGCGCGCCGCGGGGGTTCACGACGCGCTGGGAGCAATGCTTGCCGAGCAGGCGGGCTTCGCCGCGGTCTGGGCGTCCAGCCTGGGAATCTCCGCGGCGCGTTGTGTACCCGACGCGAGCCTGCTCACAATGACCGAGTACCTCCAAGCTGCGGTACAGATGCAGCGTCGGGTGAGCATCCCGGTCGTCGCCGACTGCGACACGGGTTTCGGCAACAACCTGAATATCGCCTATCTGGTGCACGAGTACGAAGCGGCGGGAATCAGCGCGATCTGCATCGAGGACAAGCACTATCCGAAGATGAACAGCTTCGCTCCCGGCAATCACGACCTGCTCGACACCACCGCTTTCGCGCGGAAGATCTCCATCGCGAAGCGGGTCCAAAGCGGCGACGACTTCTTCGTCATCGCCCGCACCGAAGCCCTGATCAGTGGCCTCGGCGTCGACGAAGCGCTGAACCGCAGCTACGCGTATGCCGAAGCCGGTGCGGACGCGCTGCTGGTCCACTCCAAGCAGCGGACCAGCGCCGAGGTGCAGGCGTTCCTCGAGCAGTGGGACGGCCGCAAGCCGGTCGTGCTGGTGCCGACCACGTACCCCGAATGGCACTTCGACGACGCGGTCAAGGCGGGTGCATCCATGATTATCTACGCCAACCAGGGACTTCGGGCGACGATCGACGCGCTGCGGGCCACCTTCCACACGATCATCACGCACGGGAGTTCGGTCGACCTCGAGGCCGACCTGGCGTCGTTGAACGACGTGTTCGAGCTTCAGCGGCTGCGGCAATGGCAGGAGCTGGAACAGTGATCAACGCCGACCGGTTCTGTTCGCGGTTGATCGCGCGTGGCTTCACCTCCGCCACCGGTGTGCCGTGCTCGTATTTCGCCGGTCCGATCGAGTGGCTGTCGCGCGACAAACGGTATGTGCCCGCGGCGAACGAGGGCGCTGCCCTGGCCATTGCCGCGGGTGCGGCCCTCGCGGGCTCGCGTACCGCGGTCTTCGCGCAGAACTCCGGGCTGGGCAACCTGATCAACCCACTCGCCTCGTTGCAGATGACCTATGACATTCCGGTTCTCGCGTTCGTGAGCCTGCGAGGCTGGCCCGACCCGTCGCAGGACGAACCACAGCACGCCGTCATGGGGCAGGCCACGGGACGGCTGCTCGACGCGCTCGGCGCGGCCAGGTGGTTGTTGACCGCCGCGGCGAGTGACCTCGACGGCATCCTCGACGAGGCAGAGCGTGAACTGGCCCGCGGACGTCCGGCGTTCGTCCTGGTCGAGAAGGGAGCCATCACCGGGGTCGTCGAGGGTGGGGAGGGCGGCCTTCCCGCGCGGTGCACCCGGGCCCAGGTACTCCGTGCGATCCTGCCCGACCTGCGTGACCTGCCGATCATTTCCACGACCGGCTACACCTCGCGCGAGCTGTTCACGCTTGGCGACGCGGACAACCATTTCTACATGCAGGGCTCCATGGGGCACGCGGCGGCGCTCGGCCTGGGGCTTTCGCGGACGTTGTCCGACGCGCAGCCGGTGGTCGTCCTGGACGGCGACGGGGCCGCGTTGATGCACCTGGGCACGATGTCGACCATCGGTTTCACCGCCCAGGCCAACTTGGTGCACGTCCTGTTCGACAACGGCTCCTACGAGTCCACTGGCTCGCAGGCGACCACCTCGCCGATGACCGACTTCATCCAGATCGGGCTGGCCTGCGGGTACCGCTGCGCGCGCGAGTGCTCGGAGCTCGGGGACGTGCGGTCCGCACTGCGCATGATGCTGTCCACTCCTGGACCACACCTGCTGGTTGTGCGCGTGGCGTCCGGTCGCGGGACCGCTCCTCCCCGGGCGACCTCCGCGATGAGCGCACCGGAGATGCACCGGCGCTTTCGTGCCTGGGTATCCAGCCGTGCGGAGAAACCGTGCGCCCGCCCGACGTGATCAGCGCGGCCGGCTCCGTGTCGGTGCTACCGCGGGTAGTGGGTGCGGGCAGGCGCGTGCTGGTGGTGGCCAGCGCCCGCGCGTTTCGAGCGGCCGGGGTCGAGGGGTTGCTGGCGGGAACCGAGGTTGCGTTGTTCTCCGGCTTCACCCCCAACCCCCGCCTGGACGATGTGGTCGCTGGGTGTCGGTTGCGGGACCAATGGCGGCCGGAGGTGATCGTCGGTGTCGGCGGCGGCAGCGCACTCGACATGGCGAAGTTGGTCCGCCTGCTGCCCGCCGACGTCGAGCACGCTCGCGTGTCGCTGCACGCGACGCGGTACGAGCCACCCGCAAAGCGAAGGCCGCTCGTGCTCGTGCCGACGACCGCCGGCCCGGGCAGCGAGGTCACCCGATTCGCGACGGTCTTCGACGGCGACACCAAGCTGTCGCTGGACCACCCGTCGGTGCTGGCCGACGTTGCCGTCATCGATCCCGACCTGGCGGCGTCGTGCCCACCGAGCCTCGTTGGAAGTTGTGGCTTCGACGCGCTGTGCCACGCCGTCGAGTCGTGGTGGAGCAAGCGGTCGACCCCGCATTCCCGCGAGTTCGCGAGCGAGGCGCTGCGCGCTCTCGTACCCTTGTTGCGGCGACCGGTGTCCGAGCCGGACGCCGCGCAACGGAGCACGCTAGCGGCCGCGGCGCTCGCTGCGGGCCGAGCCATAGACATCACGAGGACGACAGCGGCGCACGCCTTCGCGTACCGATTGACCACGCAGTACGACGTGCCGCACGGCGTGGCCTGCTTGCTGAACCTACGGTGGCTGCTCCGCCACAACCTGGCGATGGCCGAACGGCCCGGCGTCGAGGCGCGGGTCGTCGAGCAGCTCGCGGCCATCATCGAGGTGCTCGGCCTCGGGGACAGGGAGCCGGCGGACTACTTCACCGACTACTTCACCGGATTCGGCTGGTCGCCGCGGCTGAGGGACTACGGGATCAGCCGCGATGCGCTTCCGTCTATCGTGGACGCGGGGCTGAGCTCCCGGGCCAGGGTGGAGAACAACCCGATCGAGCTGGACCGCCATGAGGTGCTGCATGAGCTGTGTGCGGTCTTCTGAGCGCGAACCCACGACCTGAGCACCTGCCGGACGGTTCTCGCATCGTGGTGGGGCCACATGGCAGCGCCAGGCTGAACGTCGGTGTCGAGTTGGTAGACCAATGCCACTAAGATATGGATCGCCCCGGAAAGATCTCTCCACCGGGGAGAGACCACCCGTGGAATAGCCGGCGACCATTCCGGTCGCTGTCAGCAGTGCGCCCCGTCGGCCATGTTGTCCTCCTCAGCCACCCGAGGCCCGGGTAGGCACATAACCCAGTCGCTTGTCC
The DNA here is from genome assembly GCF_900634715.1 of Candidatus Protofrankia californiensis. GTDB lineage: Bacteria > Actinomycetota > Actinomycetes > Frankiales > Frankiaceae > Protofrankia > Protofrankia californiensis. The sequence goes on from NZ_CAAAFO010000080.1 coordinate 14,078, forward strand.
ACGACGTTACGGAGGGGATTTCCGGACAGCCAGCGCTGGTAATTGTCGACGAACAACTCGGCGAGCGCGGGCAAAGAGCCGACGAAGTCGCCCGACATGTGCGGCGACACCAGCACAGTGGGCATCGACCATAGTGGTGAGGAAGCGGGAAGGGGTTCGGTGTCGACGACGTCCAGCGCCGCGCCCGCGATGACACCGTCGCGCAGGGCCGCAACCAGGTCCTCGGTAACCACGAGCGCCCCCCGACCGACATTGATCAACCGGGCGGACGGCTTCATCGCGGCCAACGTCGAGGCGTTGAACATGCCTATGGTCCGCTCGGTCAACGGAGTCGCCGTGACCACGAAATCCGCGTGCGGCAGCCGCCGCGTCAACTGGTCGAAGCCGTGTACCACGCCGAAGTCCGGATCGTGGTCGCGACGGGTGCGCCCGATGCCCTCGACGCGCATGCCCACTGAACGCAATGTCCGTGCGGCCGCGCGACCAATGGGCCCGGTGCCCACGATCACCACGGCACCCCCGTCGATCCGCTCGGTTTCCCTGTGGTGCCATCGGCGTTCCCGCTGCGCCGCGAACGTGCCGGCGAAATCCTTGGCGAAGGTGAGCACGAGGCCGAGCACATATTCGGCGATGGGGCCTTCGAAGACACCCCGTGAATTCGTCAGCACCACGTCGCTGTTTCGCAACGCGGGGAAGAGCACGGCGTCCACGCCGGCGCCGGCGACGTGCACCCATTGCAGCGCGTCCGCGGCCGGCCAGGCCGCCTTGACCGCGGTGGACTGGAAGTCCCACACGAAGAGCGCGTCCGCTCCGCGCAGGTCCTCGGGCAGTCGTTCGGCCGTGGTGTAACGGACATCGGCGCTGGATTCGACTATCTCCATGCCGAGTGGGCATCGGTCAGCACACAACACCGCGACCACCGGACGCCCGTTACCCGCCCGACCACACCTCGTGGCAGTCGTGCCCAGCATGGCCGCGTACGTCGGCAGCACACCGTCCACTTCGGACACTACGGATTCGATCTCGTGGCAGAGGTAATTGGCGCCACGAATGATGGTCACGTCCTTGGCGCGGCCCGTGATAGTGAGCCGACCGCCGCGCAGGAACGCCAGATCACCCGTGTCGAACCAGCCGTCCGCAGTGAAGGCTTCCCGGTTGGCCGCAGCGTTGTTGTGGTATCCGGTCATCATGGTCGCACCGGTCACCTGGAGCCGGCCCACCCGGTCCTCCGGGACCACGGCACCGGTCTGGTCGACGATCCGCAACGATATCCCCGGGATGGGTGCGCCCACCTCCACCAAGGTCGTCGCACCGGTCCCCTGGCTGGTTCGCGCCTGCTCGACCAGCCTGACTTCACCGGCCAGGCTGTTCGGGTCCACCGCGTGGGTGCCCAGCCGCTCGTCCTCGCCGGACAGGCCGGAGAAGGTCACCGCCGAGGCGGTCTCAGACATCCCCCAAATCGGCCGGATGGCGTCAGGGGGCAGGTTATGTGGGCGCAGCAGCCGCAGGAACCGCTGCGCGGTCCGGCTGACCACGGCCTCGCCGCCGTTGCTGATCACGCGCATGGAGGACAGGTCCCAGCGACGACGCCCGATCTCCTCCGCCCGCTCGTTGACGAGGGCGAAGGCGAAGTTGGGCGCCCACGTGTTGGTGGCGCGGAACCGGTCGATCCAGTCCAGCCAGCGCAGCGGATCGGCCATGAAGTCCTCGGTCCGCGCGTTCACGTGTTCACAGCCCAACAGCACGTCTCGGATGTTGCTCATCACGATGCCGCCGACGTGGTCCAGGGGCATCCAGTTGAGGGTGATCTCCCGCTGGCCAAAGCCGTTGGCGGCCGCCGAACCGTAGGCCAGGGCCACCAGACTGCGGTGCGCGTGGCGTACGCACTTCGGCATTCCGGTGCTGCCGGAGGTGAGCAGCTGGATCACCGGGTCCTCGGGCCGGGCCGGGTACCGTGGCGGCACCGGCCCGACGTCAGACTGGGACAGCTCCTCGACGGTTGCGATCCGCAGCCGATCCACCGCCCAGACCCCGGGCAGCCGGTGGACCCGGTCGACGAGGTTCGTGTCGGTAAGTACGAGCGGCCGGTCGAGCAGTTCCCACGCATAGCGCAGCCGACGGGTGATGGCGTTGTCGTCGTAGACCGGCGCGGTGGCGACCGGTGTGGCCACGAACCCGCCCAGGACGCACGCCCACACCGCGGTCACCAGGTTGCGATTGTCGTCGCACTGCAGCAGAACCGAGTCGCCGGGGACGAGGCCGGTCAGGCGCAGGCCGTGGGCCAGGCGCCCGGCTTCCCGGTGCAGGTCACGGTAGCTCTGCCAGCTCACCGATTCGTCGCCGCGCACGTACGTGGTGCCCGCATCTGCGGGCACCACCGCCAACGCCTCCCCGAGATCGGCCGGGGCACTTGATGGCACGGCCGCAGGCCCGCCGGTGACGTACGCCGCCGGCCGCCCGTCCAGGTGCGGGTGTGCCGTCGGGCTCACGAAGTCTTGGCGCATTGCTTCCCCGTCCTATCCGTCCGGTCCTTTCGCTCACCTGGCCCGCGCGGCAGCGCGCTGGGCCAGCGACTGGTGTCGTCGCCGAGGTATGTGGTGAAGCGCAGCGTCACGTGCGGCGGGGGCTCGTGCCGAAGCGTCCGGCGACGACCGCCGGGCACCAAGGCACGGTCCTCTGCTCGTCCATGCTTCTCCTTCGGTTACGTCCAGCTGGCGCGGCCACCGGCGGCCGACCAAACCAGCTCGATACCCTCGACCAGTTGCGCGTCAGGAATGGTCAGCGGGGGCGCCATGCGGATGCGTTCACCGTGCCGGCCCCCGCTGAACACGAGCGCGCCGCTGGCGAACGCTCGGCGCACCAGTTCCCGGCTGACGACCGCGGTCGGCTCGAAGGACAGTGCAGGGCCGATCGCGTACACCGCGCGCGCCAGGCCGGCCGCCTGAAGCCGGTCGGCGAGTTCCTTCAGCCGGGCGCCGACGGCCGCGCCCATGCCCGCCACGTCGTTGCCGTCGATGTAGCGGGTCACCTCATGCGCGGCGGCGGTGCCCAGGGTGCCGGTCTGGAAGGTGTGCGCCAGATACACCGGATCCGCTCCCGCCTCCAGAAAGCGCTTGTACACCACGGCCGACAGCGGGTACATGCCGTTGGTGAGCGACTTGCTATACAGGACGATGTCCGGGTCTAGACCCCAGGCCGCGGACGGGCTGAAGACGCCGTGCCGGAAGAACCCGCACTGGATCTCGTCGGCCACTGTGACCACGCCCGCCGACGCTGCCGAGGCGGTCACCTCGCGCAGCCACCCGCAGTCGAGAGGCACGTACCCGTTGGCGCCCTGCACCGGCTCGTAGATCATGCATGAGACGCCGTCCCAGTCCCGTGGCACGGTGCCGGGAGTCAGGTGGATCACGTCGGGCGCAAGCAGGTCAACGAAGCCGGTGTCGTGCAACGAGAACCGCCGCTGCACGCTGGTGAGCGCTGCCGTGTCGACACCGAGGCCGTGGAACGCACCGTCGATCGACATCACCCGGCCCGGACGGGTGCGGCGGGCCAGGGCCAGTGCGGCCGCCACCGCGAAGCTGCCACCCACCTGGTACAGGACGCGCCGGCTGTGCGGGTCGGGCAGCCGGGCGCACAACCACCGCGCCACCCGGTCCGCCTCCGGGCCGTGGAACAGACCCGTGAGGTCGGACGATCGGGCCAGCGCCCGCTCGATCGCCGGGTTGCGGTGGCCGAAGTTGACAGCGGCATAGGCCGACATGAAGTCGGTGCACCGGTGCGGTCTGCCTGCCTCGTCGATCAGGTACAGGGTGGCGTTGTCGGCGTGGACCAGGATGTACCGCTGGTCGAGCACGCCCGCCTCGTCCAGCCGGCTCTGATATAGCCGGTCCTCGGTACGCGGGGCCGAGTCGACGATAGTCACCGCAGCTCCTCCAGAACAGCCGCATCCGGTCGAAGGCCGTACGCAGCCGATGCGGTGGCTGCGTATAGGCGATCCGCACGTGCCCTTCCGCCTGCCGGCCGGACACGCGCCCTGGCACCACCGCGACCCCGGCGTCGGTGAGCAGCCGATGCGCGAAGTCCACCTCGGATAGACCGGTGGCCCGTACGTCAGGAAACACGTAGAAGGCGCCGCCGCTACTTGCATGCAGTGCGAGCCCCGGCATGTCCCGAATCGCACAGACGGTCAGATCGCGGCGCGTCCACAACTCGTCCCGGTACGCCGCCACCCATCCGGCCGTCGCCCGTCCCAGCAGCTCCTCCGGGATCACGTCCTGGATGAACGCCGGCATGCAGCTGGTGGTGTTGGTGATGAGATCGGTCATGTCGTCTGCGAGTGTCCGTGGCACGATGCCGACACCGGCACGCCAGCCACACATGGCATGGCTCTTGGAGAGCGTGTCCATCACGATGGTGCGCTCCGGTGGCAGCCCAGCCAGCACGCCGGCTGCGGTAGCGTCCGGGTCGGCCCAGTTCAACGTCTGGTACGCCTGCGTCCCGCAGGATGCGGAAGTCACCTTCCCGGGCCAAGCTGACCAGTGCTTGGGCCGCCCTCGGGGACAGCACGGCGCCGGTCGGGTTGTGCGGAAAATTCACGACGAGCAGCCTGGTGCGGGAGTTGACCCGCGAGGCAAGCGCGCCGATGTCGAGTGCGAAGCCGTTGCGGGGGTCGAGCGGGTACGGCGCGGGCTGGGCACCGGCCAACCGTGCAGTCCAGGGAGAGACGTCGCCTCGCCCATGACGACACCCTTGACGAGCGAGATGTAGTCGGGCTGGACGAGGTCGCGTCGGACGTTCTCCAGCCCGACGTCGGAAATCTTCCACTGGAGACGCCGGTAGTGCTGGAATGCACCGAAGCTGTGGGACTTTCCAGCGGCGGCGGTCGGCATGGATGGACTCCTTCTGAGCTTCCCTCGCAGGCCTTTGTCGATCTACTATGAGTTGTCTGACCGGCCGCCACAACCCTGACGTCGAATCACAATCGGTCCATGCCCGCAGATTATCGCGAGAGCGCGAGACTCATACTAGGCCGAAGTTACGCGATCTTCAGAGATCGTTATGTGTCATGACCTGGGCTTTCATCCCCAGACCCTCAAAATGTAGCCAGTAAAGCCCTTGCATACGATCTTCAGTGCTGCCATAATTCAGGAATGGCAAAAAAAGTCGGCGCGATGCACGTGGCGCGAGTCGTCAGCCGGCAGAAGAACAAGGCGGGCGAGACCCAAGAATACATTTCCCACCTGGTGCGGCGCAGCTACCGGGAAGACGGGAAAGTTAAACACGAGACCGTGGCTAATGTTTCACACCTCCCACCCCCCGCCATCGACACACTCAGGAAAGCGCTCGCGGGCCGACCGCTGATCGATGCCGAAAAAGATGTGGAAATAACCCGGTCCCTCCCACACGGAAATGTCGCCGCGGTCATGGCGGTCGCCAGGCAGCTCGGATTCCCCTCCATCCTGGATCCAGCAAGCAGGCGGCGCGATATCGCCATGGCGCTGATCATCGCCCGGGTCGTCCAGCCCGGCTCGAAACTCGCCACGAAGAACTGGTGGGCGGACACCACGCTCGGAGCCGACCTCGGTATCAACGACGCGTCCACCGACGAGGTGTACGCGGCAATGGACTGGCTGCTGGACCAGCAGGACGACATAGAGAAACAACTCGTCGGCCAGCACCTGACCGACGGCGGCCAGGTGCTGTTCGACCTCTCGTCTTCCTGGGTGGAGGGACATTGCTGCCCCCTGGCCTCACGTGGCTACTCACGAGACGGCAAGCGTGGACTGGAACACATCGAGTACGGCGTTCTCACCGATACCGCCGGCCGACCCCTCGCCATCCGTGTCTTCCCCGGCAACACCGGCGACCCGACCGCTTTCATCGAAGCCGTACGCGCCGTACAAGAAACATTCAACCTTCATAACGTGGTCATGGTCGGCGACCGCGGGATGATCACGTCGGCGCGTATCGACGCGCTCCGCGAAGCCGGCGACATCGGCTGGATCAGCGCCCTGCGGGCGCCCCAAGTCGCCCAGCTCGCGGCCGACGGCGGCCCGCTGCAGTCCACCCTGTTCGACCAGACCAACCTCGCCGAAATCCGCCACCCGAATTTCCCCGGAGAACGGCTCGTCGCCTGCCGTAACCCGTTCCTCGCCGCCGAGCGTGCCCGCAAGCGCGGCGAACTCCTCGACGCCACCGAAAAGATACTTGCCCCCATTATCACGGCTGTCGAGGAAGGCCGGCTCACCGGGGCCGGCGCCATCGGCGTCAAAGTCGGGAAAGTCGTTAACAAACACAAGGTCGCGAAACACTTCGAGGTCACGATCACGGACACCAGCCTCACCGTCACCCGCCGGGAAGAGGCCATCTCCGCCGAGGCCGCATTCGACGAGATCTACGTCGTGCGCGCCTCGGAAACCCACAACCGGATGGACAGCGCCGGCATCGTCACCTCCTACAAAAACCTCGCCCAGGTCGAACGAGTCTTCCGCACCATCAAAACCACCGACCTCGAGGTGCGGCCGATCCACCACCTCGAAAACCGGGTCCGCGCCCACCTCCTGATCTGCTCCCTCGCCGCCTACATAACCTGGCACCTCCGGGAAAAACTCGCCCCCCTCACGTTCACCGACGAAAACCCGCCGACCCGCATCGACCCCGTCGCCCCCGCCCGCCGCTCCGACGCCGCCCACCAGAAAGCCGCGCGCAAACAACAACCCGACGGAACACCGCTGTACAGCTTCCGTGGCCTCCTCATACACCTGGCCACCCTCACCCGAAACGACCTCCGCGTCCACGGCGGCACGGTACAACTGCTCGCCAGCGCGACTGAAACACAGAGGAAAATATTCCAACTGATCGGGGTCCCCATACCCAAAACACTGAGTAGCCAGTAGGACTGCCGCCCAGGCGAGCGAACGCGCTGGTCACAGCCCTGCCGCACGATCAAGATCAAGTAATTTCGGGCTAAGGCCAACGCCTGCACGGGCTCGGCGACACCGTCTGGCTGCCCGGCGGACGGTCGGCCGTGTTGCGGCGCGCGGCCGGCGGCCTGCGTCACGGCAGCTTTGATCGCGGCCAGACGGTACGGCTCCTGTAGGCGGGTGAACGTTCCCGCGGCCGGGGAGACGGCGAGCCGCTGCCGTCGCGGAGGCGCTGGCCCCGGCCTGCATCGCCGGCGGGTCCAGTGGTGCGGCGTGGTGCGGAGGCGGTCCGGGCGGCATTGGCTGCGCGGTGACCAGACGGATCGGGGCTGGTCAAAATGGCCGAGGTCCCCCGCGGGCTCGACGGCGCGAGGCGGTCCAGCCCGCCCCAGTTCAGCTGGGAGTGGACGGGATGGAGGTTTCGTTCGGGTGACTCTGACCGCCGGATCGGGCAAGGCGATCGGGGGTCTGCGACGTTGAGTGCCGGCGTCAAGGTGCTGGCGAAGATGAGCAGGCGACCTGTGCGGGGTGCCCAGGGCGATGATCTGCGCGCGGCGCAGGGTCCGCTGGTGGTCGTAGTCGAACTTCTCCGGTGAGCCCCCAGGCTGATGGACGAGAGCGGAATCAGATCCGCAGCCGTGCCGCTGCGCGGCTCCGGTCCACCGCCACACCCCATGGTCTCATGGCGCGCCTCCTCAGCGATCGCCCACGCCACACTTGTGACATAGCGACCCGGGAACGGAGCGCCTGGCGCTGCCGCTGGATCGACGACGGTGGTGGCGTCGCCGAGCGCGACGGCCGCGGTGGGCGACATCAGTCGGCCCGGGTCTCTCAGTCGGCCCGCGTGGCGGCGGTGGCGCGGTGGTGACGCGTCTCGATTCCGTACAGCACGATGACGAGTTCGTGTCCGAACCACTCGCCGGCGGGGTCGGCGAGCGCACCGCGTAGTACCGCGCGTACCTCGGGGTCGGCGGCGGAAACCTGGTCCCAGGCGCCAGCATCCGGGTACGGATCTGCGTGTCGTCGGTCTGGGTGTCGAAGGGCTCGATGTGCAGGCGGTGCTGACCATCGGCGAGGTCGCCGCCGGCCCCGCGGCGTCGCACCTCGCGCTGCGCAACACTCCGGCGGACCAGCGGGGCGAGTACCAGGCAGTGTTCGGCATGAGCTATCTCCCTAGCCCGCGTCCTGGGCCCGCTGGTCGCGCTGCCCCTGATCACCGGACTCGGATCGGCCGGCTGGGTCATTGTGGCCGCCGCAGCCAGCTGAGGGTCAGCCCGTCTGGCCCGGTCGGTCCGCCTCCCCGGACAGCGGGAGGCGGACGGATATCACGCCAGCGCAGCCGCCTTGCGTAGCAGCACCGACCGCTCGCGGACGTTGCGGCACAGTCGGGCGGCGAGCTCCAGCTCGGCCCGTGCCTCCGCGGTCCGGCCGAGCCGGACGAGCAGCTCGCCGCGCACGCTCGGAAGCAGGTACGACCCCGACAGGCGGTCAGAGGCGACCAGCTCGTCCACAATAGCCAGCGCCTGCTGTGGTCCATTCGCCATCGCGACGGCAACGGCCCGATTGAGCTCGACGACGGGTGACGCAGCCACACGGCCGAGCGCCTCATAGAGGAGCACGACACGCTCCCAGTCGGTCTCCGCCACCGAGGATGCCGACGCGTGGCAGGCGGCGATCGCTGCCTGCAGCCCATACGGTCCGAGGCCGCGCCCGACAGCCGAGGCCCGGCCGATCGCGGCCAGACCGCGACGGATCGCCGACCGATCCCACCGGCGTCGGTCCTGGTCCTCCAAGAGCACCGCCTCGCCATCGGGCCCGGTGCGTGCGGGAAAGCGCGCGGCCGTGAGCTCGAACAGGGCGAGCAGCCCGTATACCTCCGGCTCATCGGGCAACAATGCGGCCAGCATCCGGGCCAGCCGGATCGCCTCGTACGCGAGATCGGGGCGCAGCAGGCGGTCACCGGTCGTCGCCGTCGAGCCCTCCGTGAAGATCACGTACAGCACGCTCAGGACACCGCCGAGCCGCTCGCGCCGTTCCTCCGACGGCGGCAGCTCGAACGGCACTCCCGCCGCGGCGATCGTCTTCTTCGCCCGCGTGATCCGTGCCTGGACCGTCGGCACGGGCACGAGGAACGCCCGGGCGATCTCCTCGCTCGCCAGGCCGCCGACCACGCGCAGCGTCAGGGCCACGCGGGCCTCGGGCGAGAGCACCGGATGGCAGGCCACGAACATCAGCGCGAGGACGTCGTCGTCGACCCGGTCGGGATCCCACGGCAGGTCCTCCGACCGGTCCCGCAGGGCCACCGCGCCCGAGCTCGCCTCACCCTCCGCGAGCTGGCCGGCGAGTACGGCGTATCGCGCGTCGAGTGCCGACCGGCGGCGGAAGCTGTCGATGGCGCGCCGCCGCGCGGTCGCGAGCAGCCAGCCCACCGGGTTCGCCGGCCCACCGTCGCGCGACCAGGTGACGAGCGCCTCCGCCACCGCCTCCTGCGCGACGTCCTCGGCGAGCTCGAAGTCCCCGGTGTAGCGGGCCAGCGCACCGACGATCCGTGCGGACTCGATCCGCCAGACGGCCTCGACGGCCCGCCG
>NZ_CAAAFO010000080.1:23613-29980 GCF_900634715.1 Candidatus Protofrankia californiensis
GTAGCCGCGGGCATCAGAGCTGGCCGGTCCGCTCGCGCCACGCCCGCTCCTTGATGATCCACTCATTGTCCTGCGGGAACTCGTCGATGCTCGGCACCCGGCGGATCTCGCACTTCGTGCCGGCAACCGCCGGGAGTCGCTTGGCCCACTCGACCGCCTCCTCCTTCGAGGCCACATCGATCACGTAGAAGCCGCCGAACAGCTCCTTCGTCTCGCCGTACGGACCGTCGGTGACCACCGGCGTCTCGCCGCTGAAGTCGACCACCACACCCTGGGCCGGGTCGTCTAGGCCCTCGGCGGCGACGAGCACGCCAGCCCGGATCGTCTCCTCATTGAAGCGACCCACCGTCTCGAGCATCTGCTCGAAGGGCGTCTCCATCATCTTCGCGACGGAGTCGTCCGTGCCTCGCATGATCAGCATGTACTTCGCCATCTTCGATCTCCTTGCTACCGGGGTCGCCTCTCGACCCTCTCACTCCTAGGTCGAACGGGGCAGCCGCGGATCGACACGGCAGACCGACGCGGGCCATTTTGCATCCCGACGAGCGATTCACCCCGTCGGTCTGGTCAGGCCGGGTGCACCGACCGGGCCGGCTCGACGGCCGTGCCGAGCCGGACGAGCTCGGTCCCGGCCTGGTTGGGATCGAGCCCCCGCAGCCGCCCGGCCTCGACGAGGTGGTCGGCGCTGCCCCCGCCGTGTCGGTTACATTCACCCGAGCCGTCCTCGTCCTGGAGGCCACTACTACAGCGCCTTCCTGGCTACCGATCCTGGCCGTTCGACGCGGCTATGGCGCGGCTGGCTGTGGCACCTGGCTGTCGAGCGTGACGTGCGTGTCGCTGCGCAGCTGGGCTACCAGCCTGCGGGCGGTGCCAGCGCCGACGTGGAGGCGCTTGCGGAGGGTCTCGGCGGAGATCGGGCGCTGGTGGCGCTGCCAGTGGAGCACGTCCTCGGCACGCGCCCGGTGGAGCAGGTCCTGCTCTCGCGTCTTATCGCTGGCCCGATGGGGCGCAGTCCCCGCCGACCGCAGCCCGGCCCCGAGCGGCTGGCAGACCGGCGCGGACGCCGTGGGCTGATCCGTCACCGTCGGATCACACGTGACGCCGGTCGCGTGCGAGCCTGTCCGGATGGCGTTTGCCCCGGTCGTCTGCATGGCGTGGAGTAGGCCGGGGTGAGGTCGGCCCGAGGCGCGGTGCTGGGCTCACGCCCAACCCGTTTCCTCGGGCCGCCTCCCGCACCGGACCTGCGCATTTCAACGCATCCGGCGCTCCACAAACCGCGTTGGGCGGTGCTGTTCACTCATGCGACGCTTGGCCACGGCGACGGAATCTTTGTTCCCCGATATCGGTATCTCGTGGTGCTCACCGAGCCCGGGTTGAACAAGACCACGTTGCCGTCCGCTGGCCACCATCTGTCCCGAGGATCGGTGCAGTAGCGGCGTAGCAGTTTCTTCCAGTTGATCCGCCGATGCTTCTTGTGCAGCCATCGCATGATCCGGCTCCACACGTAGGAGCGCAGATATCCGAAGGTAGCATTCGATACCCCGGCCCGGAAGTAGGCCGTCCATCCCCGCAGCATCGGGTTGAGCCGGTGCAGCAGGTCAGCCAGCGACTGGTTCACGTTATGCATGCACGTGGCCTTCACCTTCGCCGTGATCGCGCGGAGCGCTTTCTTGGACGGATAGGTGTAGACGTAGTGCTCGGCTGTCCCTCTCTTGCGGTGCCGTTGGATGCGCCACCCGAGGAAATCCAGCCCCTCGTCAATGTGGGTGACGAGCGTCTTCTCCACCGGCAGGCAAAGGCCCATCGGTTCGATGGCCGCCGCAATGGCGGGGGAGGAGCGCCTCGGCTTGCGCCCGGTAGCTGTTCAGCTGAGGTGCGTAGGCCCGCAACCTCTGCCGCGGCGGTCATCCGTTTGTCGTAGGTGATGAGGTGGTGGAGGCTGTCGCCGGCGAGGAGGGCGGTGGCCAGGTGGATGGCGTCCAGCGAGCGGAGAACCGCTGGGGGCAGAGTGCGCGCAAGGTCGAGGACCGTCGCCGTCACCGAGACGGCGGGGATGGTGCTGTCGCCGATCTCGATCCGGTCCGACCGGTGGACAGCACGGGTCGCGATGTCCACCGCGCCAAGCGCTGTCAGAGCCCGTGCGACCTCGACGGTGGTCAGTACGGACGTGAGAAGATTGTGCTCGGGGTGTGCGTCGAGATGCTTGACCAGCGCATGCGTTTCCGCCTCGCGCCGGAGGAGTTTGACGATCGCACTCGTGTCCAGATAGATCACTAACGCTCGTCCTCTGACGCGAAGATTCGGGTGCCTGACGTCCGCGCCGCCTACAAGATCGTGAGGCGCCTTCCCGGTGAGGTCTACGGCTGGTCGCACGGACTACCGGTCGATGCCGGTGGCCGCTACGGACGGATTCTTGACATCCGCATTCCTGGTTCCCTGTCCGCGTGAGCCGGATCAGCAGGGTGCTGCCGCAGTCGCGGCCCGGCGACACGGCCGTGTTGCTTGTGGTGTCGAGTCCGATCAGTAGCGGTAGCGAACCTGAATAATGATCAGATCGTCTCCGCGCATATGGTAGACCAGACGGTGTTCGTCGGTGATCCGTCGTGGCCAGTACCCGGACAGATTCTGTGACAGCGGCTCCGGTTTACCGATCCCGGTGGCCGGATCGCGCACTGACTCCTCGATCAGGCGGTTGATCCGGCGCAGCGTTTTGCGGTCGTCGGCCCAGGACGTGTAGTCATCCCGTGCCCGCGAGGTGAAAACGACGCGGTGCCTGAGGGCTATCTGTGCGGGGGGTCTGAGGCCACGGCATAGACGTGGGCGGCGCAGTATGGGTTGACCCGTGTGCGACATGATCTGACCCGTGAGGTGCTCATGGTGAGGGCAGCGGAGGTCGACGGTATCTGTGCCCGCGTCAGTGGCTCGTTGACGCCAGATGCGGCTCGCAATATCCGGGCCGCTCTAGACGACGCACGCACAAGCTTGCGCGACGCCGTTCTGGCCGGTGACGTGAACGCACCTGAGCTGCTGACCCGTGCGAGCGTGGCGCGATGTGACATCGCTGAGCAGATCATGCGGCTCCGGCTTCAGGGGCTGGCGCGGGTGCACCAAGGCCTGGCGTCTTTGCAGCAGCACACCGTCCTTGATGCCCTGCTGCCTGCGGCGGTGAAGGTACTCGCCGAGTGCTGTGACTTCGACCGCGCCGTCATCTCGAAGCTGCGGGACTCGGGATGGCGGGCTGAGGCGGTCTGGCAGCACCCGGACGTAGATCACGATGTCGCGACCGCGACCGCAAAGCACCTCACGTCGGACTGGATCCCGCTCAGTCGCGGTGTGCTCGAGGCGGACCTCATCCGTCGGCGTGCCGCCGAGGTCATCCAGGCGGACGACCCGCGTGCCGATAAGGCCCTCATGGCGGCCACCCGCAGCCGGGCCTACGTTGCTTCCCCGATAATGCCCTCGAGTCGTGTCATCGGTTTCTTGCAGGCTGATTGCCTGGTCAGCGGGCGACCACTGACCGACCATGACAGAGACATGCTTTGGGCCTTCGCGCAGGGTTTCGGTGCCCTGGTCGAACGGACCGTTCTTCTCGGCCGGCTGCGCCAGCAGCTGGACCGCGCACGCGGCGCCTTCGCGCAGGCCGAAGCACAGATCGAGCAGCTCGCCCACGACCAGGTCCGATTGGTGCGCTCTGAGGATCCAGTAGCGGTCGTTGCTGGTCGCGCGGAGGCCGTCTTTGGTGTCGTCCGGCCGGAGAGGTCTTCGCGGAGAAAGACCGTCCTCACCGCCAGGGAGACCGAACTCATGGAACTTGTCGCCGGGGGGTTGAGGAACGGCGAGATAGCCGACCGGCTCCTTGTCAGCCGGGAGACCGTGAAGTCCAATCTCAGGAGCGTCATGCGCAAGCTCGGGGCCAGCTCGCGCGCCGAAGCGGTCGCAACATTCTTGGGTAAGCGGTCGTGAGCACGAACCGCCTTCTAGAGAGAGCCGCACGGCTGCTGTCGCCGCACCCGGACCTCAGCGCGGACGTCGACGAGCTCAGCCGCCTATGCCGCCTACGGCTCGTCGCGAGTCCCAGCGCAGAGCTGCGAGTGCTGTTCTGCGACCTTGAGGATCTCCGTGTCCGGCAGGCAACGGAGGAGGTTGCGGCGCGGGTCCGCCGCATCGACGACGTCGAACAGGGCCTGCGCCGGTTGCGAGCTGTCAGTTCTTCAGCTCAGCTGGTAGATCGTGCATGTGAGGAGGTGGTTCGCTCCTGCGGCCTTGAGCGGGTATTGCTGTCCCGCGTTGATGACGGTGCCTGGCAGCCTTGGAAGGTCAACGCGATCGTCCTCGACGAAGAGTGGTTCTCGGCCTGGTCGGAACGGCGAATCCCGCTCGGCGAGTTCGTCCTCGAGACCGAACTCCTCAGTGCAGGCCGACCTCTTCTCGTACATGACACCGCCGATCCCAGGATCCACCCCATCATCCGGGCGGGGCACTCGCAGTCGTACGTCGTCGCCCCCGTCGCCGCGGCGGGCAAGGTCATCGGGTTCTTTCACGCCGACCACGGGATTGGCGGCCAACCATGCACCGAGGTCGACAGCGAGGCGCTCGGCGCCTTCGCCGAAGGGTTCGCGCATCTCTACGAGCGTGCGACGCTCGTAGAACGCCTGCACCGGCAACGCGAAAAGGCCAGGGAGGCCCTGTTCGTCGTCGACTTCACGCTGCAACGGCTCCACGAGACCGAAGTCGCACTCGGAACGCTCGACGACGCCGAAGCATCAGTTTCTGCGCCATCCGTCGGCTCCCTCACCCGCCGAGAACGCGAGGTGCTCGAAGTACTCGCCACCGGGGCGAGCAACCAGCAGATCGCGGAGCGCCTCGTGATCAGTCTTCCGACGGTTAAGACCCACGTGAAGAACGTTCTGGCCAAGCTTGGGGCGAACAACCGCGCGCAGGCCATCGCCATCGCCCTCGACATCCCGGCATTTCTCATCCCTTAGGGATGAGAAATGCTCATCCCGGGGGGTCCGCGCAACAGCAGTGCAAACCTACGCTGCGGCGACCACACGCCGACCGGAGGTCGACATGCTGCACGCCAATCCGACCCCGCCGCCCGCACCCCCCTACGACCTGCCGCTCAACACCACGATGCAGACCGTGGCGACGATCGTGCTCTGGGCCGGCACCGCGGCCCTGCTGGCGTATGCCGTCAGGATGGCCCGTCAGGAGCGATCCCTCTTCCCGGTAGCGCTCGTGGTCGCGGTAGCCGTCGGCAGCATCATCGAGCCGATCTACGACATCACCTACCACCTGCACTGGCTCGACAACGGCAAGCAGTGGACCCTGTTCACCAGCTTCGGGCTGCCACAACCCATCTGGGTGATGCCGGCATACGTCATGGTCTTCGGCCTGCCGGCGCTGTTGCTCTACCGCTCTCTCGCCAAGGGCACGACTCTGCTCACGATCTTCAAGTTGGGAGCCCTGACGGCCTTCACGACGGCAGTATTCGAAATCACCGCCATCAACGTCGACCTCTACACCTACTACGGCGAGTCGCCGTGGCGCGTCCTGGATTACCCGCTGTTCATCGCCTTCATGGAAGCGGCCCAGATCACCGGGTTCGCCGTCCTCGCGACCTGTCTGAAGGTACGCGCGACCAAAGAGATCCACGCCCTCGCGCTGTTCGCTATCTTTCCGGCCAACTTCGCATTCGACACCATCGGCGGTGGTTTCCCGACCCTGGTCCTGCAGAACTCCGCAAACCCCAACGGCTTCCTGCTTTTCCTCAGCGCCTGCCTGAGCGTCGCCTTGGCCGCGACCTGCCTCTGGTGGAGCTCACAGCTGCTCCTCACCCTTCAGCGGCACCTGTCGCGCTCAGAGGCTACCGAGGCGTCCCCCGAGCGAGTCGCCGTCCCGGCCTGACCCAAGCGAGTAACCAGCTTCTTTCCGCACTTCGACCACTGCCCCCTGCAAGAACCAGGAGCCCACAAAAATGGACCACATCACCACCGTCGAAAACTTCTTCAAGCGCTGGAGCACCAGCTACAACGAGTTCTGCGCCTCGTTCACCGACACGTTCACCGCCGACGCGGCCTGGCTCGCAGCCCCTGGCATCCCCGAGACACACGGCCCTGCGGAGGCCATCGCCCTGCTCGACCAGTTCCAGGCCGGTTACAACATGGCGACCGTGCAGGTCCACATGAAGCGCATCAGGCAGACCGGCGAAGTCGTCTGGACCGAGCGGGTCGACGACATCAAAGACTTCGACGGCAACCTAATCGTGTCCATCCCAATCGCCGGCGTCCTGACGCTCAACGACGCTGGCAAGATCACTAGCTACCGCGACTATTGGAACATGCAGGAGATACAGACGAAGGCCCTT
>NZ_CAAAFO010000081.1:0-1182 GCF_900634715.1 Candidatus Protofrankia californiensis
CCGGAACAAGCCCCATCTGGTACCGAGTGACTGGACAAGCCCGGTTAGCAGCGAGGCGAGGCTCAACGGGACGAGGACGAACCAGCCGGTCAACTCCATCGTGATATAGGCGGCACGCACCACCTGAGCATCCTGACTGGTCAGACCGGCGACGGCGAGAGCTAGGGAGCCAGCGACCGCGCCAAGCCAGCCGACCGAGGAAGTGACGTGCGCGGTGAGCGCGAACTTGCGGAGGTGGGGTGCCATGGTCATGGCTGTTGCACGCTGTGTTCTGTGACGCTGGAGGGCTGTGTGTGGCCACCAAGGCCGCCGGACGGTGTATGGCGACCAGGGCCGTGGCCACCACCAATGAGCATCATGACGACAAACAGCAGGAGCAGGACGAGGGCGATGATCCCAAACGCCTTCACCCAGCGTGGCGTGCCGGTGGTCGATCCGCGGCTGGCTCCCACGCCCGGGTCGTCGCCGGTGTCGAGGTTGGAGTCGGGGTAGGGGGACGGGTCAGCCATGTGCGTGTCCTCTCCTGCGGATGGTTGCCAACGTCACGGCGCCAGTTTACGAGACAATGTGTCGATATCAAATCAGAGTGTCTCGACATCGACGTCACGTATACTGAGGTGTGCCGAAGGTGTGGAACGAGACGATCGAGGCGCACCGCCGCGCCGTGCGCGACGCGACCCTGGACACCACTGCAGGGCTGGTGGCCCAGCACGGACTGACGTCGGTGACGATGTCGCAGATCGCTGAGAAGACCGGCATCGGACGTGCGACGCTCTACAAGTACTTCCCAAGCGTCGAAGCCATCCTGGTCGCCTGGCACGAACGTCAGGTCACCGACCACCTCGAACATCTTGCCGAAATCCGGGACCAAGCTGGCGACGCTGGCGAGCGGCTCGAAGCTGTACTCGAGGCCTACGCGCTCATTTCCCACGAGCACCACGGCACCGAACTCGCGGCATTCCTGCATCGAGGTGAGCACGTCGCCCGAGCGCAGCAGCAGCTCAGCGACTTCATCCGAGACCTGCTGACCGACGCCGCAGAGACCGGCGACCTCCGGGACGATGTCGCACCTGACGAGCTCGCGAGCTACTGCCTCCACGCCCTCACCGCAGCCAGCAGCCTGCCGTCCAAGGCCGCAGTCCACCGGCTCGTCACAGTCATTCTGGCTGGGTTGCACCCCCG
>NZ_CAAAFO010000081.1:1869-4493 GCF_900634715.1 Candidatus Protofrankia californiensis
CGCTGACTAGTTACGTCCACGCCGGCCAGGTCGCCCTACCCGGGACACGGTCCCGGCTTCCGGACCGGTTGGTGTTCGACAAACTCCTCGGCGGCCGTCGAAAACGCCACCAATCTCGAGCCCGCTCGCCGCCCCTGCTCGCGCGCCAGATGGAAAAGATCAAGGTCGGCATCTCGGGTCCACATGCTGGTAGCCGACGGGAATTCCGAGATCGAACTGGCTACGATGGAACATCGTAGATGGGGCCGGTGGGCAGAAGGCGATGTGGGAGCGCTCGCTGCAGCGCGCCGGGAAGGCGCTGTCGGGTACGAGGACGGGGACTCACATCGCCGTCGCGGGCGGGGTGTGGCGGGAGCCGTGGCTGGGCTGCGCCGCCTGGTCGCGGGGTGCGATCGGTATGCAGCTGTCCACCGGAGGTGGGTCGTGCTGAGCATGCGTGTCCACCGATCCTTGATCGTCGCCTGTCTGATTGTTGCCCTTGGGGTCACCGGATGCGCTACGAACGACTCACGCTCAGCCCAGATCAGTGATCTGCCGACAGCGACATCGACGGTGCAACGGGGACGGGCGAGCCAGGGTCCGATCACGATCGCGGACGCACGGGTCGTGCCGGCCGGGGCGGGCACCCCCACCCGGATCTACCTCACGATCCGCAACGACGGCGCGGTTGCGGACACCGTGACGGCGGTGCGTAGCAACGTCAGCGCCGAGACCCGTCTGGAGCGTGGCGGGACCGACGCCAGGAGCTCACCGCTCGACATGTTGCCGGTGCCGGCACGCGGGACGGTCGCGCTCACCCCAGGAGGGGTCTGGGTGGCGCTGCCCGGCGCGGCCCCACTGATCATTGGCGGCACCGTGGTGGTGACGTTCACCCTTGCCCGCGCGGGCCAGGTCGACGTCTTCACGCCGATCGAACCGTCGGGTGTGGGCGACTGACGGTGCAGCGAAGGTCAACGTCTGACGGTCAACGGATTGCGATCTTCTGTGTCGCCGGTCGTGACAAGCGCGGCCACCGCGAACCTCCGCCGATCGGCCGCCAGTCCGGCGATTCACGGGCTGCTGGCAATGACGAGAGACCCAGCTCCTACTATCCTACATAGTAGGATAGTAGGAGCTGGGTGATTGAGGAGCCGCTTGTGCATTGCTTCAACAAGAAGGTGCTGATCGGACTGGCCGTCGCCGCGGGCGTGGTGCTCCTGGCCGCCCCGCGCACCTTCTGGTCCGCGGTGCCACTACTCGCGGTACTAGCCTGCCCACTGTCGATGCTGTTGATGATGCGTCGCAGCCGTGGCGGGATCCAGGGTGAGCAGTCGAACAGTTGCGCCACCCCTGGCCGGGTGGCCGAGCAGTACGAGGAGCTTCGCAGACTCCGGGAGGAGGTGGCCATCCTCAAGGCCCGCCGGCATCTCGGACAGGCCGACCCGGTCGACCGGCTCTGAGCGGGCCAAGCTGACTGCCACTCTCAGATGGCGAACCCCGCGGCCGCAGTGGTGTCGTAGGTGCGGTGGGCCTCCCGCCGCAGCGCGACCCACGCCCGGGTGTGCATGAGGGGGCCCGCGATGGTTCCGGATTCTGCGCCGTTCCCGCGATGCAGACGGAAAGGCTGGTCCACCCGAATCGCGAGACCGAGTGCCGCCCCCGATGTGCCTGCTTCCACACAGACCCCGCCCTACGGGAACGGTCATGAGTGTGCCCGCCGATGCGTCGGTGGACGCGGCCGACAGCTGCCTGTCGGCGTGTCCCTGGCGCTGCTGCTGGCGACCGCGGGCTGCGTTGCCCCGACTTCCGGCTTTCCCGAACGAATCACGAACCTTGCGCCGCGGGTACTGAACCTGTGGCGAGGCTCGGTCATCGCCGCGCTGGCCGTCGGCGTGACCGTCTGATTGTTGATCTTCTATGCGGTGGTGAGGTTTCGCAAACGCGGAGACGCGCACTCCCCGACGGATCCGGTACCACCTGCCGGTGGAGGTGCTGTACACGGTCCTCCCCCTGGTCATCGTCGCAGGCCTGTTCTCCTACACCGCCCGCGACGAGATCGAGATCAACAAGATGTCGGGCAGGCCGGACGTCACCATCAATGTGATCGGCTTCCGGTGGAACTGGCAGTTCCGCTATCCGGGCACCGGTGCGAACAGCACTGCGCCGCTGGAGGTGATCGGCCGGTCGGGTGAGCCGGCCGTGCTGATGCTGCCGCAGGGACGTTCGATCCGGTTTGTCCTGCCAGTACCCCGGATGTCATCCGCATCCTTCTGGATGCCAGCGTCTCTGTTCAAGCGGGACATGATCCCCGGCCGGATGAACCAGCTTGCGGTGACGATCGGCAAGACCAGCACGTTCAAAGGCCGGTGCGCGGAGTTCTGCGGCGTGGACCACAACCGGATGATCTTCTATGTCGCGGTTGTGCCCGGCGCCGAATATGATCGCTTTGTCGGCGGGCGGACCCGCCCTGCGGGTCTCGGCGCGGCGGGCCGGGCATCATCATCGCGATCAGCGTCGGGACCGACGTCGCGATCCGCTGTGGGGGGTTTGCGTGCTCAGACCCGTCATCGTCGGTCGTGAGCCGGTCCGGCGGGTCTGTCGTTCTCCGTTGGTCACTGACGTCGCTGGTCGGCATGACCTCCGGG
>NZ_CAAAFO010000081.1:4756-6142 GCF_900634715.1 Candidatus Protofrankia californiensis
GAGAGACTGGACGGTGCCCGCACCGTGGGCGTGTCGTGTGGTGGTGCTGGCCGTGGCCGGTGACGGGCAAGACACACGATCAGGGCGGCCAGGCTGAGGGCTGCCCAGCCAGCCAGGATGTCGATCAGATAGTGGTTGGCGGTGGCCATGACAACGAGCGCCGTCAGCGCCGGGTAGACGCCGCCGAGAAGGCGTGTCCGGCGTCGGTAGGCGTGTCGCGCGAGCTGCCAGCCGCTCCACAGCGACCAGGCGGCGTGCAGGGAGGGCACGGCGGCGAACTGGTTGGTGACGCCCTCCAGACCGCCGGGGGCGGCGCTGGCGGTGCCACTCCACCACCCCCAGGCGTGGAACACCGCGAGGGTGTCGTGGAAGCCGCCACCGGTCAACAGGCGCGGCGGGGCCGTGGGCAGCAGGACGAAACCGACGAGCCCGAGCAGGGTGGTGGTCATCAGGGCGGTTCTCCCGGTGCGGTACCGGGCGGGATGGCGGTGGCGGAGCCAGACCAGTACGGCGGGTGTGACGAGGAAGTGCAGCGTCGCATAGTAGTAGGAGAAAGTGACCGCCAGGACCGGGATGTGCTGGACGAGCCGGTTGAGGGCCAGCTCCGGGTTGATGTGCAGGGCTGCCTCGATGCCCAGGAGCGCCTGGCCGTTGCGCTGCGCCTGGCCGGTTGTGCCAGCGACGGTGGTACGCGCCAGGGAGTACGCGGCGTAGAGGCAGCCGAGCGCGATCGCTTCGACCCACCACCGGGGCAGGCTCGACGAGCGCCCCGCTCGCCGTAGCCGCCGGCCCGCGAGCCGTCCGGCGGACGGTGCTGGCGCCTGGGCTGCGCGGGGTGCGGCTTCGGCGGGGGTGGTGTGGCCGTGGGTCACTGGCCGGCGGCGACCGCGCCGGCGAGGAACAGCACTGCAGCGGCCGGGTAGCCGGCGACGAGGTCGATGAATCCCGACGGCTGGCCACCGAAGGTTCCCAGGTGCGCGAGGAGGTGGAGCAGCGCCATGACGGCGGCGACAGCCATCAGGACCTGGCCGGTTCGGATGATCCGCCGTTTGCGGCGGTACCGCTGGCGGCGTTCGGCCTTCTTGCGTTCCAGTGGTGTCCGGGCCGCCGGCTTCGCGTCCGGCCGGGCGTCGGCGCGCTGCGGCTCCCGCGCATTGCCGCGGCCGTCAGGCTTGGCAGCCACGTTCACCCCATCGAGACATGGATTGATCGGTATGGGAGGCATACGGAGCACGCCGGCCCGGACCCCTCGGCCGAGCGTGTGGTGGGTGGGTTACCGTTGCTGTCCGCGTAGCTGGGTGATCTTTTCGCGGGCGGCGGCGAGCTGCCGGTCGATCTCCTCCGGCGGGCAGCAACCACCACGCGAGCTCGTTCCGGGGGCGGCCG
>NZ_CAAAFO010000081.1:6362-6951 GCF_900634715.1 Candidatus Protofrankia californiensis
CGGGCGTGGTCAGGCGCCGGGCACGGCGCACCGGCCGGATACAGCACAGGTAGGTCAGCGTCGCCGCAGCGGCTGTCAGGGCGAGCGTCAGCAGCAGCCGGGTCATCGGGGCTGCTCGGTGCTGCCGGCGCCCACCGTCGGCTGCCCGGCGCGCAGGTGCTGGATTTCCTCCCGGAGCCGGGCGAGCTCGGTCTCCCGTGGGTCGGGCTGCCAGTCCGGAGCCGTCGGCGGGGCCTGGGTGGGCCGGCGGCCGCCACGCATCATCAGCCACATCATCACACCCATGCCAACCGGGCAGGCCAGCGCGGGCAGGGCGTAGAGCAGCGAGTCCATCCGGTTCTCCTCTTCGTCTTGATCAGATTGCGGTGTGGTCGCTTCGGGGGGAGGCGACGCCTGTGCGCTCCCTCACGGGCAGGCCGTGCGGCCCTCCCACCCGTTCCGTCGCGATCACACGAAGACCGATCGTACTATGAATGATAGTAGACAGGCGGGTGGCGTCCACGGACCCCTGCGGGATGGACCGTCGGCGATCCCCCTGCTGCTACGCGGCCAGGGAGTGCCCGTGGGCCTGGTCGACGGTTGTCGGCCT
>NZ_CAAAFO010000081.1:7125-9552 GCF_900634715.1 Candidatus Protofrankia californiensis
GGCCGGCACCGCCCTCGCCGCGGAAAACCCGCCTCCGCCTCCGTCTGCGCCGTCACCGTCGATGTCGACCGCGGACGATCATGCGGTGATGATGGAGCACTGCCGGCAGGAAATGGCCGAACATCACGGTCAGATGCCGATGATGGACGGAGCCGGGATGGGCGCGGCCCGCGGGACCATGATGGGCGCCTGACCCGCCGATCTACCCAGCCGGCCGGGAGTGGCCGGGTTCAGGCGGGCGTGCCGATCGCGGAGAGCGGGCAGGAGGCGGTGTGGGCCGCAGCCCAGGCCGGCGCGGCCGCGACGACGAGCGGGGTGAGCAGGACCGCGGCCACGAGGGCCGCCCCGATCGCGGTGCGGGCGACCCCGAGCGGGTGCGCGGGCCGCAGCAGCCGGCGGACCCGGCCCAGCGCGGTCGGCCCGCCGGCGGCCAGGCCGGTGCCGGGGCTGGCGCTGCTGGCGAGTGCGGCGAGCGCCGCCGCTACCGACAGCCGGGCGTGCCGGCGGGTGGCCGCGTCGTCGGCGGCCAGCTCGACCAGCCGGCTGATCTCGCGGTGGGCGGTGGTGAACAGGGGCACGGCCGGGAACGCGCGGGCGCACGCGTCCGCCCCGGCGACGACGAGGTGGTGGCGTCCGGTCAGGTGGGCCCGTTCGTGGGCGAGCACGGCACGCAGCTGGTCGGGGCGCAGCACCGCCACGGCGGCACTCGTCAGCACGACCCGCCGGGCGCGGCCGGGCAGGCAGTAGACCGCGGCCGTGGGATGGTCGACCACGACCGCCCCCAGCCCGGGTGTGGGCCGGGCGAGCACGGCCAGCGTGCGGGCGTGCCGGCGGCGTGCCCGGGCTGACCGGCACAGCCCACGTCCGGCGCAATAGCCGACCCGCAGCAGCAGGGTCGCCGTCACCGTCAACCCGGCGCCGGCGATCCCCGCCCCACCGGGGGTGGCGTAGGAGGCTTGCAACGACAGCACGCAGGTGCGCAGCAGCGCGGCGAGGTCGCTGCTCAGCCGGGCCGAGGGCACGGCGAGCACCAGCCCGGCCAGCGCCGCCGCGGCCAGCGCCGACACCGACACCGCCTGCCACACGGCGATGGCGAGCCGGGGCGCCCGGTCCGGCCAGGACGCTCGGCCCAGCAGCCGTGGCGCCGCCGCGCCGAGCGCGGCGGCATAGGCCAGCAGCGTGATCGCGACCGTCATGGTGCCCGCCCGCCGCGTCGGGGCGTCGGTATCCGCGGCCGACGGTCCCCCCGGGGCGTCATGGGCGAGGTGTGTCGTCGGTGCCGCACGCAGGTGCCGGCGGGCCGGCGGGCTCCCGTTCCGACATGGTCTGCACGAGGGCGTCCCGCAGCAGCCGTGCTTCTTCCGGCGCCATGCGTTCCACGAAGTGCATCAACGTCGCGGTCCGGTCGGCGCTGGCCGCGAGCGCCTCACCCATCAGCTCCGCGCTGTAGACCTCCCGCGAGCGCACCGGCTCGTACAGATAGGCACGGCCGGCGAGCTGACGGTGCAGCCAGCCCTTGCGATGCAGGTTGTCCATCACCGTCATCACCGTCGTGTAGGCGACCTGCCGCTGCTCGCGCAGATCCTCATACACGTGGCGGACGGTTCTCGGCGCCCCCGCGGACCACAGCAGGTCCATCACCACAGCCTCAAGATCGCCAAATCCGCGCACCTCACCCCGTTCCTCCGCCTCATCCGGCCACCAGCCGACCGTCCCAGCGGGAACCGACCGCCCTGCCGGGCACCGCGGGCCCGGCAGGCAGGACAGCTTTCTACGATCGTCGATCGTAGCCGATGCGGCCTGCGGGGACGGCCGGCCGCCTGGCCCCGCCGACGGTGAACGATGACACCGCCCCGGCGACCGCGGCAACCCCGGCCAGCACCGGGGTGCAGGACGCCGAGGCCACCCCCGCTGCCCGCGGCGGCCTACAGCGGCGGCTGGAACCCGGTGACCAGTCCCTGCATCCGAGCGATCAGCTCGGTCCACAGGCCGCTGACCTGCGCCAGGCCGACGACCACCAGCATGATCCCACCGAGCCGCATGACGGCGGCCGCGTGCCCGCGCATGACGGCGAACACGCGCAGCGCCCACTGGACCCCCATCCCGGCGGCGACGAACGGCAGCCCCAGGCCCAGGCTGTAGGCGAACGACAGCAGCGCCCCCCGGGCGGCGGTCCCGCTGCCGAACGACAGGCTGAGCACCGCGGCCAGCGTCGGGCCGATGCACGGCGTCCAGCCGACGCCGAACAGCACCCCCAGCAGCGGGGCGCCCGCCAGCCCGGCCGTCGGCCGGTAGCGGACCCGGATCATCCGGCCCGCCCACGGCACCCGCTCGAACAACCCGGCGAACATCAACCCGAGCAGGATGGTGAGACCCCCGAGCAGCCGGGTGACCGCCACCTGGTGCTGCAGGAGCAGACGGCCGGCG
>NZ_CAAAFO010000081.1:9917-10930 GCF_900634715.1 Candidatus Protofrankia californiensis
CCGCCGGCCGACCCCGCGCACCACCGCCGGTGCCGCGGCCGCCGGCGGTATGCCGGACGTCGTGGCGAGCACCGGCCGGGCGGGTGCTGCCGTCGCGACGACCAACACGCCGCCCGCCGGGCTGACGCCGTCCGCGCTCTCCTCGACGCCCGCCGTCGGCTCTCCAGCGGCAGCCGGCCGGGGATCGCTGCCGGGCTGCGTGGTAGCGGCTGACCGGGTGACTTCGGCGCCGCTCATCCCGGTGACGTAGGACAGGTAGCCGGGCACGAGCGGCAGGCAGCACGGCGACAGAAACGACACCATTCCGGCCGCCAGCGCGATCGGCAGCGCCGCCAGCAGTGACCCCGACAGCACCGTCGCGGTCACGTCCACCCCTGCTGCCAGGACCATCAGCCCGCCTCCACACCCCGCCGCGCCGCCTGCGCCACCGTTGTCACGGCCCGCTCGGCCCGACACCGACACCGACAACTATCCGGCATAGTAGATGCATGCGTCGTCGGCCTGCCCTCGGACTGGCGGCGGTGATGGTGCTGGGAGTCGTGGTTCTCGCCGGTTGCGCCAACCGCTCCGCGGTCGATTTGACGCCGGGAGGCGTGGGGTTCGTTCCTCGGCAGCGCACCGCCACCGTCATCCTGCCGTCCCAGCGTGAAACCGCGCCCGCTCTGGCTGGGCCGACGGTCCAGGGCGGCCATGCTGACCTCGCCGCACTGCGGGGCACGGTCGTGGTCGTCAACGTGTGGGCGTCGTGGTGCGCGCCGTGCCGGGCGGAAACCCCCGGGCTGGTCGAGGTGTATGCGCAGACCCACACCCAAGGCGTCGCCTTCCTCGGTATCAACATCCGCGACTCCCTGGGGGCCGCGCAGGCGTTCGTCCGCGACTACCACGTACCGTACCCGAGCCTGTACGACCCGTCCGCCAGCCTGCTGGTCCGCTTGCGGGTCCTACCACCGACGACGATCCCCAGCACGCTCGTGCTGGACCGCCGCGGCCGCGTCGCTGCCCGCTTCCTCAAC
>NZ_CAAAFO010000081.1:11483-14231 GCF_900634715.1 Candidatus Protofrankia californiensis
TCCGCGATCACATCAAGCATCACCCCTGGACGCGGGAGCGTCGGCGACACCGTTGGCCGGCTGCGGCTTGCGCCCCTTGACCGATCTGTCATCCGGGACGAGCCCGCTCGAGGTTCCCGCCGGTCAGGGGGCGTCATGGTCGGGGTAGACGAAGCTACGGGTGATCAGATGTTTGGGGGCGGCCAGCACCTCCCGGATGATTTTGCCGTCGGGGGCGAGAGCGAGTTCGATCTGAAGGCTTTCGGCGGGGTAGGCCAGGGCCAGCCGGGTCTGACCGTCGGTGCTGTCCAGCCGGGTGGTGACCGGGGCCTGGCCGCTGCCGTAGGGCTCGCTGTCCAGGAAACGGGCGCCCGACAGGGACAGCGCCGACGGTGTGCCCAGGCCGCGGCTGGTGTCGCTGGTCACCCGCTCGTGCAGGGTGAACTGGCCCACCTGGCGCATGGCCGCAACCGCCTCGCGCAGCAGCTCGGGGTCCGGCCGGGGTGGCCAGGCCACGGCCAGGCTCGTCCTCCCACCCGTCCAGCCGTCCGCGGCGGCGGTGAGGGTGAGCCGGCTGGTGCCCTCCGGCCAGCCGACCGGGGCGGTGAAACATCCGCTACCGCATCCGCGCAGGGTGAGAGTGCGGCTGGGGCCGTCGGGGTCGGCGAGGGCTGCGGACATCTGGTAGTCGGCCTGGCTGGCCGCGGGTTCGCCGGTGGCATCGGGGGTGGACAGCTGCACAACGAGCTGGCCGTCACTGGCCCGGACCGCCACCCCGATCTGCCCGGCGAGGGTACCGGCCGGCACCACCGGGCCGGCGGCCGGCGGGGCGAACGGCAACGGTGCCTTGGGGTCGGTGGGAGTGGGGAGCGCGGTGAGCAGCCCGGACAGGCCGAGGACGCCCACCAGCACCCCCGCCTCCAGCCGCGCCGGTCGGGGTGGGCCGCCGTCGTGCGCGGCCGCGGCCCGGCGCAGGTGCCATCGTGCGGTCAGGGCCAGCACCGCTGCAACCACCACCAGCGCGATCTTGACTAGGAGGAGCTGGCCGTAGCCGGTGGTGACCACCCGGTTCAGCGGGACCAGCACGAGCGCGGACAGCCCGCCGGTCGCGACCACCAAAGCGAGCAGCCACAGCGCCAGCCGGGCGTAGGCCCCCAGCAGCACCCGGCCGACACCCGGCCGGCCCCGCCAGACGGCCAGGGTGCGCAGCACCTGCACCAGCGCGCCGACCCACACGGCGACCGCGACCAGGTGCACGGCGGTGAGCAGCGCGCCTGAGCCGGGCTGGCGTCCCTGCGGGTGCGCCCGCAGCGCCTCGGCCACCACCACGACGCCCACCGGCACGGCACCCCACCCGGCCCGGCGCGCCAGCACGGCGAGTACGGCGAGGGCGAACCCGGCGACCTGCACCGCGGCGAGCCTGCCCGGACCGGTCTCCAGCAGCGCGGCGGGGGTCAGCCGGGCCAGGCCCCGGATCGGTGAGCCGTCCCCGACGAGCAGCGCGGCCAGACCGAGCGTGGTTACCAGCCCGGCGAGCGCGCCCGGCAGCAGCCATGGCCGCGGCGGGTCGGGTGTGGTCTCATCACGGTGGTGGTGGGTGAGGCGCTGCCCGGCGAGCCCACCCAGATACAACGCGAGGGCGACGAACAGCAGCCACCGCAACACGGTGACCCATCCCACCCCCTTAGTGGCCGAGCTGGTCTGCCCGTTGCCGAGGGTCGAGGCGGCCGGACCGACGGCGAACCGGTACTCACCGCCCATCACATCGCCGTCGCCGGCGACCACCTGCCAGGCCACGGTGTACACCCCGCCACCCACCCGCTGATCCACGGCAGCGGTCACGCTCCGCCCGCCGTCACCGACGCCGGCCCGCTCGGTCGGCACGGCCCGGCCGTCGGCATCGAACAGCCGGACCGAACTGCCCGTCACAGTAACGGGCTGGTCGAAAATGAGGGTGAGCGCACCCGGCCCGTCCGGGACGGTGCCGTCCGCGGCCGGACCGGTGAACAGCAGCGTGGCATGCGCCGACGCGGGTCCGGCCATCACGACGAGCAGCACCAGGCCGGTCACCACCAGCCCCACCAGGCGGATCAACGTGCGCACCGCACCCCCACATCCACCTCGCGGCTCACCCGGAAGCGAATACTAAGCCGCATAGGAGATAGTTGGGTGAGGTCCGGTGGCCTCGCGAACCGTCTGGAGACGTCGATGACCGTTCCGTTCCCACGCCGGCGCCTCACCGCCGCCCTCCAGGTCGCTGCTGCCCTCGCCGCAGCCGTCCTGCTGGTGGCCTGCGGGAGCGGTACGTCCACCGAGGACAGCGGGCAGGGCGGGCAGATCAGCCACGTGCACGGGCTCGGCGTCAACCCGGCCGACAACGCGGTCTACATCGCCACCCACCACGGCCTGTTCCGCATCGAGCAGGGCACCGCACACCTGGTCGGTGCGGCACGCGACGACTTCATGGGTTTCACCGTGGCCGGTCCCAACATGTTCCTCGCCAGCGGGCATCCCGCCCCCGGCACCGGCGGCCCGTCGAACGTCGGGCTGATCGAGTCCACCGACGCGGGCACGACCTGGCACCAGCGTTCCCTGGCCGGTCAGGCCGACTTCCACGCCCTCGACTATGCCCACGGGACCGTGTACGGCTACGACGCCACCGCCGCCACCCTGCGTACCAGCACCGATAAGACCACCTGGGACAGGCGGGCGCGGATCGCCGCCGCTGACGTCGTGGCCAGCCCGGCTGACCTGACCACGGTGCTGGCC
>NZ_CAAAFO010000081.1:14551-15331 GCF_900634715.1 Candidatus Protofrankia californiensis
GCCAGCACCGACGGCGGCCGGAGCTTCGCCCTGCCCCGCAGCAGCGCCGTGCAGGTGTTCCTCGCCTGGCCGGCGATGACGACGCTATACGGGGTGGACCCGGCCGGCACTCTCAGCATGAGCGCTGACACCGGTGCCACGTGGACGCGGATCTCCACGATTCCCGGCGGCCAGCCGCAGGCGTTCACCGCCGTCGACGCACACCACGTGCTTGCCGCCACCACAGACGGGATCTACGAATCCCGCGATGCCGGCGTTACCTTCGCCCGGCTCCTGCCCCTGGCCACCGACTGACAGGCCCGCGGGAGCGCCACGGTGACACCGCCCGCGCCCGATGTCACCGCACGACCCCGCTCGTACCATGCGGTCGTCAGACCTGCTCGGGTTCCCTCTCGATCGGAACGGCGACCAGCGAGCCGTATTCGGTCCAGGAACCGTCGTAGTTCTTGATGTTCGGTAGGTTCAGGAGTTCGTGCAGGGCGAACCAGGTGTGGGCGGAGCGCTCACCGATCCGGCAATAGGCGATGCTGTCGGTGGCCAGGTCCACGCCGGCGTCGGTGTATAGCGCCTGCAGTGCCTGGTCGGACTTGAATGTGCCGTCCTCGTTGGCGGTCTTCGCCCACGGGATGTTCTTCGCCGTCGGTATGTGCCCGGCCCGCTGGGCCTGCTCCTGCGGCAGGTGTGCCGGCGCCAGTAAACGGCCGGCGTACTCGTCGGGAGAGCGGACGTCGATGAGGTTCTTCGTGTTGATGGCTGCGATCACCTCGTCCCGGAAGGCGC
>NZ_CAAAFO010000081.1:15456-16766 GCF_900634715.1 Candidatus Protofrankia californiensis
GTAGAGGACGACGGTGTGCTCGTTCGCGATGCCCTTGGCGGACAGCAACCTCTCCAGCTGCTCCTTGTTCACGAAGTCTCGGATGACCGGGTCCTGCAGCTCGGACTTCCAGTCGAGTTTCACCGCGCCGGGGATATGGCCCGTGTCGTAGGCGGACACATCCTCGTCGACCTCGACGAACACCACATTCGGATCATTGAGGTGCTCGTCAGCCCAGGAGGCATCGACAAGCGTGTTCTCACGGCTCATCCGTGCGCTCCCTTCATCACACAGACCATCGGAAAACGACCCACTGTCACCACGACCACGCCGGTCACGGCGCCAACCATGGGGAATATCCACAGCACGCCTACCAGGGCGTAGGGTCGCCGTTCTGCGAACCTTCCCCATCGCTGTCCCGCCAACCTTCCCCGCCACAGCTCAGGCCATCAGTCCGTCGGGGCTGGCAGCCCACCTCGCCCATCATCCGGCGGACGCCGACCGCGCTGCCGGCGGGTTAGCCCTGCGTCCGGGGCTGATGCGGGCACCGGCGTTGAACGCTCCCCAAGACAGTAGATGATCTTCCGGGGCTCCACGAGGCATCATGCGCAGGACCGCATTTACATCGGCAGCCGTGTGATCCCTCGTTGCGCCCGTACATCCTCGCCGTGATGCCGACGGCCCATGGCCGTCGGCATCACGGCGTGGTCGGGCCGGCGGACCCGGTGACGGTCTCGGGCGGCTTGTGCGCCACGAGTCGCTCGACGATGCCGAGCTTGTAGCGCTCCTGCCGCTCGATCACGAACCCTTCGGCCTGTACCTGCGTCACGGGGCGGCGCCGCAGGTGCTCCCCACCCAGCCGGACGGTGATGACCTCCAGCAGCCGCTGGACCGCGCGCACATCCCACCGCGAGCCAGCCACATGGTCCACCAGCAGCAACCGGCCGCCGGAACGCAGCACCCGCTTCATCTCGGCAACAGCACGGTGCACGTCAGGGATCGCGCACAACGACAGGGTGCACACCACGGTGTCGAAGGAGGCATCGGGCCACCCCAGCGCCTGCGCGTCCCCGCTGACCAGCTCGACCGGGCGGCTCAGCTCGTGCGCGCGGCGGCGGGCGATGTCCAGCATCGCCGGGCTGACGTCCACCCCGGTCAGGTGGACGCCCTCGGGGTACCGGGCGAGATTGCGGCCGGTGCCGATGGCGACCTCAAGCACGTCACCAACGGCCTGCGCGCAGACCCAGGCACGCGCGTCCCCGAAGAGAACCCGGTCGAACAACGCCATCTCCCGGTCGTAAGAGCGTGCGTGCCTGTCCCAGTAGCGACGC
>NZ_CAAAFO010000081.1:17083-17705 GCF_900634715.1 Candidatus Protofrankia californiensis
ACTGGACGAGGATCGGTAACCAACAGTAGTCGATGCTTGTTCCGTGGGCCGCGCCTGGTGGGCTGCGCAGGAGCGGGATACCAGGTCCGAGCGCTACCCGGTCGGCGAGAACCTCGCTCAGGAAGTGGCTGGCGGTGGCCATGCTGACGATCGCTGCCTGCGCTCGCATCCAGCTTCCGGGCCGGTCGGTGTCAGCCGGCGGCGGGGGTGAATTCGATGATGGGGCAGATCACGCCTGTTTCCCCGCGTCCGGCTGCCTGGTGGGCACGGTCGCGGGCGGCCTGCAGGCTCTGGCGGAGCGCGTCGAGATCGCCGATACGGCGGTCGATCTCCGCGAGATGGTCGTCGATGAGGTCGATGACCAGCGTGCAGGGCTGCTGGCCGCCGCGTTGCAGGTCCAGAATCCTCTTGATCTCCTTGAGGCTCAGTCCGAGGGCCTGGGCCCGGCGGATGAACCGCAGCACGGGCAGGACCTGATCGGTGTAGGTGCGGTAGCCAGCCGAGGTGCGCGCGGGTGGATCGATCAGCCCGTTCGCCTCGTAGAGCCGGACCGCCTTGGCGCTCAGCCCGGTCCGCCGGGCCACCTGACTGACCGTCACCACCAGAATCCTCCATGATCAAA
>NZ_CAAAFO010000081.1:18310-19722 GCF_900634715.1 Candidatus Protofrankia californiensis
GATTGACCTTGCCCCTGGGGCAAGGTTCTAGGGTCCGTCCCATGATGACGCAGCACCACCCGCCCATCGGGTTCGCCGGGGCGCTGACACCGGCTGGCAGGCACGCCCCCCGCGCCGGTACGGGCGCGCCGGCCCCGAGGTCAGGAAGGGCAGTATGACCATCACCCCCACGCCGGAGACCGGGAAAACCGGCCCGTCCACGGTCGCCCTGGCCGTCAGCGGGATGACCTGCGCCTCGTGTGCGGCGCGGATCGAACGGCGGCTGAACAAGCTGCCCGGCGTGAGCGCGACGGTGAACTTCGCCACCAGGACGGCGCATGTCGCCCACGGTCCGGACGTCACCGGGCAGGATCTCCTCGCCGCGGTGCAGGCCATCGGTTACGGCGCCGCCCTGCCCCGCCCCCGCGGAAGCAAACCGGCCGCCCTCACCACCGTCACCACCGTCACCACCCCGGATGATGCGGATACGGACGCCGGAGCGGTCGACGCCACGTCCGAATCCGATCGCAGCGCCGACCTACGCCGCCGGCTGGTCGTCTCGGCGCCGCTGGGGCTGGTGGTCCTGGCACTGTCGATGATCCCGGCGCTGCATCTGCCGGGCTGGCGGTGGGCCGCGCTTGCGCTGGCGACCCCGGTGGTGGGGTGGGGGGCGTGGCCGTTCCACCGGGCCGCCGCGGTCAACCTGCGCCATCGGGCCGCCACCATGGACACCCTGGTCTCCCTCGGTGTGCTGGCCGCCTATCTGTGGAGCCTGGCCGCCCTCGCCGGCGGCACCGACCACCTGTACCTGGAAGTCGCCGCGGTCCTGACCGTGTTTCTGCTGGCCGGGCGGTTCTTCGAGGCCCGGGCGCGACGCCGGGCCGGCGAGGCGATCCGGGCACTGATGGACCTGGGCGCCAAGGACGTCGCGGTGCTGCGCGACGGCGCCGAGGTGCGCATCCCCGCCGAGCAGCTCACCGTCGGCGATATTTTCCTGGTCCGTCCCGGCGAGAAGATCGCCACCGACGGTGTGGTGATCGAGGGTTCATCGGCGGTGGACGAGTCGCTGCTGACCGGCGAACCGGTCCCGGTCGAGGTCGAACCGGGCTCGGCGGTCACCGGAGCCACGGTGAACAGCCACGGCCGTCTGCTGGTGCGGGCCGCCCGGGTGGGCGCGGACACCAAGCTGGCGCAGATCGCCCGGCTGGTCGAGCAGGCCCAGACCGGCAAGGCCGCGGTGCAACGGCTGGCCGACCGGGTCTCAGCGGTCTTCGTCCCGGTCGTCATCGCCCTGGCAGCGGGGACCTTCGCGGTGTGGCTCGCCGCGGGAGCAGCGGCCGGGACGGCGCTGACGGCCGCGACCGCCGTCGTGATCATCGCCTGTCCGTGTGCGCTGGGCCTTGCCACCCCCACCGCGCTCATGGTCGGCACCG
>NZ_CAAAFO010000081.1:19934-21789 GCF_900634715.1 Candidatus Protofrankia californiensis
GCGGCTCGGGCTGTGGCCGCCGAGGTCGACATCGAGACGGTCATCGCCGAGGTCCACCCGCAGGACAAGGTCGCCGAGATCCGCCGGCTGCAGGATGGCGGCCGGGTCACCGCGATGGTCGGTGACGGGGTCAACGACGCCGCCGCTCTCGCCCAAGCCGACCTGGGTCTGGCGATGGGCACCGGCACCGACGCCGCGATCGCCGCAGCCGATCTCACCCTCGTACGCGGCGACCTACGGGCGGCGGCCGACGCCATCCGACTGGCCCGCCGCACCCTGCGCACGATCAAAGCCAACCTGTTCTGGGCGTTCGCCTACAACGTCGCCGCGCTACCCCTGGCCGCCGCCGGTCTGCTCAACCCGATGATCGCCGGAGCCGCCATGGCATGCTCCAGCGTCTTCGTCGTCACCAACAGCCTGCGGCTCCGCCGCTTCCAGCCGGCCCACCGCTAGCGCGGTCGCGTCGCCCCGCCGGGAAGCCGGGCCGGGCGGGGTGACGCGCCTGGCCGGCGCCGCCACGGTTCAGCTGGCCTTGACCATCGCCTGCCCGCAGCAGCAGGTCGGGGCATGTTCGCCCCGGCAGGCGGGAGGCGCCGCCTTGGTGACGGTCACCTCGCACCCGCAGGTCGGGATCGGGCAGCGATACACCTCACCCTCGACGAACGGCATCGCCGCACCCCCCTCTCGTTCCTCTCGGCCGGACCTGTCCCGGATGACAACCGTAGAACCCTGCCCCAGAGGGAAGGTCAAGGGATCGCAGCCCCCCGCGTGGGGGTGGAGCCGGCCACCGGCAGGGCCCCTCGGCGCATCAAGCGTCCGACCGGGGCCCCACCGGCTGGGCGCTCAGGTGGCCAGGGCCGCCCGGTAGCCGGCGCGTTCCACCGCTGCGATCAGCACGGCCGGGTCCACGTCGGTGTCGTCCAGGTCCACGACCGACCGGCCGGTGCGCACGTCGGTGCGGGCCGAGCGCACCCCGGGGACATCCTCGAGCGCGTCGTCGATGAGCAGCCCGCAGCTGCCGCAGTGCATACCCACCACCGTGAGCACCATCTGCGGGCCGGACGGCTTCCTCCTGCCAGGCAGCCAGCTCACCGCGCACCTGCCTGGAAGGTGATGACACCGCCGTACATGCCCATCGCGCAAGAGAACCGCAGCTGCCCCGCCTGCGGGGTACCCAGGTCAATCGTGGTGTCCTGGCGCGGTTCGACGATCTGCTGAATCCCGCGGGCGGGGATCGTGAATGCCTGAACGCAGCCGCTGGCGTCCTTGCCGTGCAGCAGCAGCGTGGTCGGGACCCCCGCCTTCGCGGTGATCTTTTTAGGGGTGTAGGTGCCGGTCACCGTGATAGTGACCACCTGCCGGCCCGGCGCACCGGGACCCACCGGGCCGACCGCCGCTGCCGGTCCGGCGGCCACCGCCGACCCGCCCCCCGAGCCGACCGCCATCCACCCCCCGGCGCGCAGCCCGGAAGCGCCCGTCCACACCGCCACCGCCAGCACCACCACGCCGGTGACGACACCCAGCCGGCCGGACAACGCCTGGCTGGACCGGCGGAAGAGATAGCCGAGCCCGGCGAACAGCGGGGCGGTGCCCAGCACGAAACCGGCCATCACCGCCGCGCCGGCGACCGGCGACCCGGACGTGATCGCAAGCAACTCCACGGACAACGTCACCCCACACGGCACCAGCACGGTGGCGAAACCCAGCAACGGCGCGGTGAGGATCGACCCTGTCCGGCTGGTGCGCCGTACCAGCCGGCCGAACACGGCCGGTGGCCGCGGAACCAGCCGGCGCACCGCCGCCACCCCGAGCAGGTCCAGGGCGAAGAACACCATCAACGCCCCGGCGGCCAGCA
>NZ_CAAAFO010000081.1:22500-23129 GCF_900634715.1 Candidatus Protofrankia californiensis
AACCCCGCTCCGAACACCCCGAGCAGCACGCCCAGCATCGTGTGGGATACCAGCTTGCCGGCGAGGAAACCCGCCACCGGCACCAGCGACGGGGACGGAGCCGACGGGGCTGGGAGCGCAGCCGTATGCCGACCACCACGGCCCGCTTTACCTCGGGAGGCTGGCCGAGGGCGTTGCGCAGGCGCATGCTTGGACGCCGAACGTTTCGACACGGACGGTGACACGGATGGTGAGGTGGTGGGTCCGCCACCGCGGCGAGTCACCGCGCCGGCCGGCAAACCCCCTTGCACGGCAGCGCAGGAAGCACCACCAGCGAGCAGACCGGTACTCGCCCCGGTCACGAACAATGCAACAGACGACGACATCCGTCGATCTCCTGATGGGCAGGTGAGCGCACCAAGGTGCGCGCACATGGGACGGGGATCACAGCACCCGCAGGGGATCAACCCGCGGGCGGGGAACCGTCACGTCCGCAACACACACAGCCGGTGCAGATCAGGAGGCGAGGCCGCTGCCGGCGGCGGCACGCCGGGCAACGTAACCCCCGGTGACGGGGAGCAGGTCAGCAGCATCACCACGGCGGGGGTCGTGCCCGCCGGGACGGTGGCAACGGCCAACGAGCGGCTCAC
>NZ_CAAAFO010000081.1:23504-24013 GCF_900634715.1 Candidatus Protofrankia californiensis
ACAGTGCCCGACGGTGGCCGGACAGCCAGGACCAGGCGAATCCATCGACATCAGCCTCGCCGTCGGCTCGGCGGCAACCGTGTTCACCTGCGCCGGCGCGTGCCCCGTCTCGTCACCGGCGGAGGCGGGCATCGTCATGGCCGGCATGGCGACGGCAGGGTGAACCGCTCCTCCCAGGCACGCCCACAGCGCGCACACCACCAGGACCCACGGCCACCGCCGAGGTGCCATCGGTGCACGACGTATCACGAGACCGGATGCTAGCCTCCACCGTTAGGCGATCATCGACACGTGCAGTTCAGCGTCGGCCCAGTTCACCCAAGATTGATTGGGCACCACGCGATCATCAGGACGGGCGCACCCAACGTTCACGCGATGAATCGTCTACGCACAGTGCACATCTCGGTTGTAGATCGGCTGGTCCAGCGCCGTCACGCTCGCTGCCGGTAGCCACGTCGGTCCGGCGATCACGTTCGCAGCCGTCGCGGGATCCGCAGCGGCCCTGGGGT
>NZ_CAAAFO010000081.1:24388-24992 GCF_900634715.1 Candidatus Protofrankia californiensis
CGAACAGCGAGGCAGCCGGCGGGCGAGCAAGGACGCGCTTCTGGCGGGGTACCTGCTGGCGCAGTCCATGCTGGTGCCGGCGAGCAGACACCACCCGCGCCATTCGGCGCTGGGCATCGCCTGGACCTCGCTGACCACCGCGGTGATGTTCACCGTCGCATACGGCAAGGTCGCACCGGCGTCTGCTCAGCCAACCCGGTCTCACCACCGAAGGTGAGTCACCCTGTCGGCAGCCTGCCGGCTGCCGCGCTCCTGCTGAGCCTGGCGCTAAACGCGGGCCTGGGCTGATGGTGGTTCACCATCAGGTCACGATGCCCTTCACCCCGGGCCGCACCGTCCGTTTCCTGGCGAAGGTCTGCGCGGCCTGCCCGGTACGCCAACGGTGCACCACCGGCATGAGGGGGCGCAGCGTGAGCACCCACCCCGACGAAGTCCTGCTGGTCGAACTCCGCCGCCGTCAGGCGACCCCGGCCGGCCGTGCCCGCCTGCGCGAACGCACCACGGTCGAACACACCCTGGCCCATGTCGGCTACTGGCAGGGACGCCGCGCCCGCTACCGCGGGCTGCGTAAGAACCTGTTCGACCTCCGCCGGACCGCGGTGGT
>NZ_CAAAFO010000082.1:0-14339 GCF_900634715.1 Candidatus Protofrankia californiensis
GTGGCGGCAGTTCCTGCGCACCCAGGCATCGACCACGCTGGCGGTCGACTTCTTCCACGTGGACTGCGCCGTGACGCTCCAGCGTCTGTACTGCTTCTTCGTCCTGGAAGCCGGCTCCCGCTACGTCCACATCCTCGGGATCACCGCCAACCCGGACGGACCGTGGACCACCCAACAAATCCGGAACCTCCTGGTGGACCTCGGTGACCGGGCGGCCGACTTCCACTTCCTGGTCCGCGACCGGGCCGGGCAGTGCACCGCATCCTTCGACGCGATCCTCGCCGACGCCGGCATCACCACGGTCACGATCCCACCCCGAACTCCGCGGGCGAACGCCTACGCGGAACGGTTCGTCCGCACGGTCCGGACCGAGGTCACCGACCGGATGATGATCTTCAGCGGGTGGCACCTGCGCACCGTTCTGGCCGAGTACGCGACCCACTACAACGGACGACGCCCCCACCACGGCCGTGACCTTCAACCACCACGGCCCGACCACCCCGTCGCCGACCTGACCCAGGAACGGATCAAGCGCCGGCCTGTCCTCGGCGGCCTGATCAACGAATACGAACGAGCCGCCTAAAAGACCAGGTCAACGCCGGTAACCGAGTTCTGGCACCCCACAAGGACACCTGTTCGATGGCCCTGCCATCCTGATCAAAAGACGAGGCCGACCGAGCCGGCGCTGGCCCGGGGCCAACGCCCGAAGGGGGACCATGAGCACGACGCCACCGACCATGTGGACTCCAGAGCAGGGCGAGGCCATGCACGGACAGCTCGGCCTGATCTCGGGCCTGGCCGACGTGATCGGCATGGCGACGATGACGTTGGACTACGACACGCTCACTCCGATGTCGCTGGACCTGATCGGATACCTGGCCGAGATCCTCGGCGAGGTGACCCGCGGCCTGCGGCACCGCGACGAGGCAGCGGCCCTGGCTGCCGATGGCGTGCCTACGTCGGACCGCCGGCCCGCGCGGCCCAGTGACCTGCCGCCCGCAGCCTGCGAGCGTCTCGCGGCCGTTTGTATCGCGGCGTACAAGGCCGAGTTGACGAGCGCGTTCGCCGACCGCAGGACGACCGCCGAGTAGCTCGCTCCCTGCACCGAGGGCATCCCGGACGCCCCGTTGCAGCCCGCCGTGACGAGTCGATCAGCCCGTAGGCCGCGGGACAAAGGCTGATGTGCCTCGTCCTCACGAGACGGCTGAGTGGTGCGAGCCCTGCGGCCCATCGGGTTGTCTACCTGAGATCGACTTCAGCGAGAGGACGTGACGGGGTGACTTCGATGCAGTGGTAGGCGAGATCGGTGACGGCTGGCAGGGTGACAGCCGCCAGCGGTAGGGCCGCGAACGCGGCGGCGACCAACAGTCTGGAGAGCAGGGCGAGCCGGGTGTGGCGAGGCTGTGGGGCGACGAGGCGAAGGACGCGTTCGGTGGTTGCGGTGCCAGTCGCGCCGAGCGTGCTCGTGGCCGGGTGCCGGGCCGAGGCGGGTGCGGCGAGCCGGAGGACGGCTTGCGCAAGGGTGATCGGGGTGGCGCGGCGCAGTGCCTTGTCGTCGGCTGCGAGCTCAACCAGCCGCCGGACCTCGCTGAGGGCGAGGGTGAACAGCGGCATGCGTGGGAACGCGGTGGCGAGGATGGCGGGGAGAAGGACGATGACGTGGTGACGGCCGCTGAGGTGGGCTCGTTCGTGAGCGAGGACGGCTGTCAGTTCCGCGGGTGAGAGGACGTCCAGGGCGCCTCGGGTCAGCACGACGTGTCCGCCGTCGCCGGGGACGCAGAACGCGCTTGGCTGCGGATGGTCGAGGACGACCACACCGGTTCCGACTGGCTCGCCCAGCAGTTGGAGGTCGCAGCGATGTTGACGACGTTCGCGTCGCGCTGCTCGGCAGACCACGTAGCCCGAGTAAGCGGTCCTGCCCACCATCCAGCTGATGATGACAAGTCCGGCGTACTCGCTCGGTCCGGCCGGCGCGCGCGGTTGCGGCGGCCAGCCGCAGCCCTGGAGTAGGAGGACGAAGACGTCACCGACGGTGTGCAGCGGAGCCACCAGGACTGCCGCGGCCAGCAACGCGACGCTCACGACGGATGCAGCCGCGGCGAGCCAGGTTCCTGCGGCCAGTCGGGGGGCGTGCGAGGTCCATCCGGCCTGGGCGAGCTGGCGAGGGAACAGGACGCCGGCGACGGCGACATAGGCGACCAGGAGGGCGAGACTCACAAGGTCTCGTCCTCGACGCGTGGCGAGCGGGCTGCCCGAGGGGTGCGGCTCTGGTGCCAGCGCAGGGCTTCCTGGAGTGCCTCGTATTCGGCGGGGTCCATAGTGTCGACGAAGTGCAGCAGCGCCAGCCCCCTGTCGTCGGTCGTGGACAGCACGTCCCGCATCATTCTGGCGGTGTACTCGCCCCTGCTGAGCGCGGGGCGGTACTGGTAGGAGCGCCCGACGTGCTCTCGGACGAGCCACCCCTTGTGAAACAGCCGGTCCATGACGGTCATGACCGTGGTGTAGGCGAGCGGCCTCGTGCGGTGCAGGGCGTCGCGTACGCCGCGAACGGCGACCGGGCCGCGGGCCGCCCACACCTGGTCCATGACCTCGGCTTCGAGGTCTCCCAGCCGTTCCACCGTTCCGCCCTTCCGGTCGTCAGGTCGTCAGGTCCCTCGCCGCGACCGACGTTCCCGTCGTCGTGCCGAGTGTCGCACTCGGCACCCGAGGTGCCCTGGGGCACCCGGCCGCGCCGGCACCCCAGGGCACTGTCCGGTTATCCGGTACCGAGCAGGCCCTTCATGGTCTCGACCTCTGCGGCTTGCGTGGACTCGATCGTCCTCGCCAGGGCCATGGCGTCGGGGGACTGCCCGTCCCGCTGTTCGGCGCGTGCCATCTCGATCGCGCCCCCGTGGTGCCGGATCATCATCTCCAGGAACATGCGGTCGAAGGCCGGGCCGGACGCCTCCCGGAGAGCGGTCATGTCGTCCTCCGACATCATTCCCGTGTCGTCGGTGCCGTGGCCGCCGCCGTGGTCCCCGGCGCCGGGCATGGCGGTGGGTTCGCCCCACGCCTCCAGCCAGCCGGTCATCGTCTCGATCTCCGGTGCTTGGGCGGTCCCGATCTGCTCGGCCAGCGTGAGCACCGCCGGGTCGGCGGCCCGGTCGGGTGCCAGCGCCGCCATCTCCACGGCCTGCTGGTGGTGCGGGATCATCATCTGGGCGAACATCACGTCAGCGTCGTTGTGGTCGCTGTCGCTGGCCTCGCTGCTGCTTGCTGCTGTGGCGGACGAAGGTGCCGTCGGGGTGTCGTTGCTCCCGCACGCCGCGAGCGTGGCGGTCAGGGCCAGTGCGGCAGCGGCGAGTCCAAGGTGGTGTCTTCTTCGCACGAGTCATCCTCGGGGTATCGGGTTGCCAACGGAGCTGAGGCCGGAGCCGTCGAGCGCGCCGATAGGCGTGCGCGGCGTCCGACGACGGTCCGCTCACAGCCGCCACACGCAGTAGACAGACAGGTCGGTCGCGTGCCGAGGCGGCGGCGTCTCCGGTGGGTCGCCACGCGTCCTGTCGAAGGCGGAAGCGTCGAAGGAGGTAGCCGTGCTTGACGGGCCGTACAGTTCGCCGTCGTGAGGAACCGGTTCGGGGTCGTCACGGAACAGCGCCGAACAGAGCGCGCCCTGGTGGAGGTGGTGTTCGGCCCCGGGCTCGTGCGGGTGGCACCGGTGTCGGGGAACGTCGTGATCGGTTCCCTCGGCGCAGGGTGGCGAGGCGAGCGCGTGCGCCTGCGCGGCTAGGCCGGCATGCATCGCCAGCAGTCCGAGCAGGACGGCCGACACGAGCGTGAGTCGAGCCCAGGGCCCGCCGTGTCGTGCCGGTGCTTCGCAGCGCGTCACGTCACCCTCTCCCGCGTCCGCCGCCCGGAGACTACTACGGCAGCTAGTTGTTGGCTCCACGACGTTTCGCCCGTGGGCACGCGCGAGACGTCGCCCAGGAAGGACCACCATCCCTTTTCGCCCTCGCTGTGGCAGCCGAAGGCCCTCTAGTCGAGGGCCACGACAAGGCCACGCAGGCGGCGGCATTCCGGAGAGCAACTACTACGTAACGTAGTGGTTGATCTGCTCGGAGGTCCGGCGGCCAAGCTTTAGAGGGGAGCGGAGCCCGTGCCCGCACCGTCACCCGATCGTTCAAGGTGGTTCGCGCGCCTGTGCTGTCCCGCGCCGGGTGCCGGGCCGGCGGGTGCACCTCGGCCGGACCGGCTGGTGGGATCTACCCCGGTGGTGTGGGTGAGCGACCCGTTCGTCGACTCCGGCAGGGGCTTCTGGGCCAAGCTGGAAGGCGCCAACCCTGGGGGCATCAAGGACCGTGCGGCGCTGCACATGGTGGAGCGCGCGCGGGGACGGGGTCTGCTCGGCGAGGGTGCGACGATCGTGGAGTCGACGAGCGGGACGCTGGGGCTGGGTCTCGCGCTCTCCGGGATCGTTTTCGGGCACCCGGTCACTGTGGTGACCGACCCCGGCCTGGACCGGGTCGTGCGGCGCCTGCTGAACGCCTACGGCGCGACCGTCGACACCGTGGCCGAGCCGCACCCGGACGGCGGCTGGCAGCAGGCCCGACGGGACCGGGTCCGAGCGATCCTCGACCGGGCCGGCCCGGACGCCTACTGCCCGGACCAGTACCGCAACCCGGACAACGTCGCCGCCTACGCCGGACTGGGACATGAACTCGTCAGCCAGTTCGAGCGGGTCGACGTCCTGGTGTGCGGCGTCGGCACCGGCGGCCACTCCGCCGGCATCACCGCCGTGCTGCGCGAGCGCTGGCCCCGGCTCCGGCTGGTCGGGGTCGACGCGGTCGGCTCGACGATCTTCGGGCAGCCGGCCAGACCCCGGCTGATGCGCGGGCTCGGCAGCAGCATCTACCCCGACAACGTCGCCTACGCCGCGTTCGACGAGGTGCACTGGGTGGCCCCCGCAGAGGCGGTGTGGACCTGCCGGCGGCTCGCCGCCCGCAGCTACGCCACCGGAGGCTGGAGTGTCGGCGCCGTTGGACTGGTCGCCGCCTGGGTCGCACGCGTCTCACCGGAGGGCAGCCGGGTGGTCGCGGTCTTCCCGGACGGGCCTCACCGCTATGCCGACTCGGTCTTCGACGACGAGTTCTGCCGACGCCACGAGCTCGCGGCCGGGCCGCCCGCCCTCGAACCAGACGAGATCGGCCGCTGCGACGAACGCGAGGTCCTGCGCTGGACCCGATGCACCACGGTCACCGACCCCTGCGGGCGACGCCGCCGCACCGGCGATCCGACCGCGCGATGACAGCTCTGGTCGCCACGACGCGTTCCTTCGACCGCCCGGTCCGGCTGCTGTTCGTCAACCAGTTCTCGATCAACATCGGCTTCTACATGCTGATGCCCTACCTTGCCGCCCACCTGTCCGGCGAGCTCGGACTCGCGGCCTGGCTGGTCGGGCTCGTGCTGGGCGCCCGCAACCTCAGCCAGCAGGGCATGTTCCTGGTCGGCGGGTACCTGGCCGACCGGCTCGGCTGCAAACCGCTGATCGTTGCGGGATGCCTGCTACGCACCGTCGGTTTCGCGCTGCTCGGCGTCGCGTCATCGCTGCCCGCGCTGCTGGTCGCCTCGGCCGCGACCGGGCTGGCAGGCGCGCTGTTCAACCCGGCGGTGCGGGCCTACCTCGCCGCGGAGGCGGCCGAGCGGCGCGTCGAGGCGTTCGCGGCGTTCAACGTCTACTACCAGGCGGGCATCCTCGCCGGACCGCTCGTCGGGCTCCTGCTCACCGGCGTGAGCTTTCGCCTGACCTGCGCCGTCGCGGCGTCGATCTTCACGGTGCTGTCGGTGTTGCAGCTGCTGGCATTGCCGAACCGGCCACCTGCCCCGAGCGCGTCGGCCACCCGATCGGTGCGGGCAGACTGGGCGGTCGTCGCCCGCAACCGGACGTTCCTGCTGTTCGCCGGCGCGATGTCCGCCTCCTACGTCCTGTCGTTCCAGATCTACCTGGCGTTGCCACTGCACCTGCGGCAGGTCGTCGGGGACGGTGCGCCCGCCACTGCTGCCATCACCGCCGTGTTCGTGGTCTCCGGACTCGTCGCGATCCTGGGCCAGCTGCGGCTCACGGCCTGGTGCCGGCGGCGGTGGGACTCCCGGCGGGCGATCGTCGCCGGGGTCGCCGTCATGGGCCTGGCGTTCGTACCGCTGCTGGTCACGGCAGCGCCGCCGCTGCGCGCCGACCCGCTCGACGCCACGACCGCGGGTCTCGGGGACTACCTCGTGGCGTTCGCCACCGCGGTGCTCACAGCGGCGCTGCTGACGCTCGGCACCGCCATCGCCTACCCATTCGAGATGGACACGGTCGTCGTGCTCGCGCGCGACCGTCTCGTGGCCACCCACTACGGCCTCTACAACAGCGTCGCCGGTGTCGGCATCACACTGGGGAACCTCGCGGCCGGGGCCGCGTTCGACGGCGCCGCGCAGGCTCCCGTTCTGCCGTGGGTCCTCCTGGTGGCGACGGGCCTGGTGAGCGCGGCAGCGATCCATGCCGTCACGGGACGCAGACCCGCCACGTCTGACAGCCGGGACGGGACCGCCACGGGGGCCGAGTCACGGCCGTCGAGCGAGGTCTCCGTCGAACGGTCGTGACGTCGGCCCGACGTCGTCGGGCCGGCCAATCCCCCTTCTCCTGCGGTCGGCTGGCGTCTCGTGATGCTAGCCGAGTTACCTCACTGTGAGTGGTCCGTGCCGGTGACAGGCGTGCCCGTGGTCTTTGGGAAAGCGGGATCGCGAGACATTAGTCCACGGTCGGCTCGGTCAACGTCCGCGGCAGTTTCTGCCGTTTGAGCAGCAGGGCGTTCACCGCGACCAGGACGCTGGACCCGGACATGGTCAGCGCGGCGATCTCGGGTCGTAGCGTGAGCCCGACGAGGGGTTCGAAGACGCCGGCGGCGATCGGGAGCGCGACCGTGTTGTAGCCGATGGCCCAGGCCAGGTTCTGCCGCATCTTGCGGACAGTGGCGCGGCCGACGAGCAGGGCGGCGGGCACGTCCAGCGGGTCGGAGCGCATGAGCACCACGTCCGCGGTCTCGATCGCCACGTCGGTGCCCGCGCCGATCGCGATGCCGAGGTCGGCTTGCGCCAGCGCCGGGGCGTCGTTGACGCCGTCGCCGACCATCGCCACCCGCCGGTTGCCCGCCTGCAACCGTGCGACCTCGGTGGCCTTGTCGCCCGGCAGGACCTCGGCGATCACCGTGTCGATGCCGAGTTCCTTCGCGATCCGCTGTGCCGTGCCCAGGTTGTCGCCGGTGAGCAT
Source organism: Candidatus Protofrankia californiensis (assembly GCF_900634715.1). Classification (GTDB taxonomy): domain Bacteria; phylum Actinomycetota; class Actinomycetes; order Frankiales; family Frankiaceae; genus Protofrankia; species Protofrankia californiensis. Next base: position 7,289 of record NZ_CAAAFO010000082.1, read on the forward strand.
CACGACCTCGACTCCGGCGTCGTGCAGGGCGGCGACCGCCGCCGTGGCGGTCGGCCGCGGTGTGTCGGCGAGCCCGACGAGGCCGGCGATCCGCCCGTCGACCGCCACCAGCACGGCCGTGCGCCCGTCGGCCGCGAGGGCGTCCAACCGGTGGGCGGCGTTGCCGAGCGCGACGCCCTCGGCCCTCATCAGCCGGCTGTTGCCGACCGCGACCCGGTGTCCGTCGACGGTGGCCACCGCGCCTTGCCCGGGGACGTTGGTGAACGCCTCGGCCTGCCGGCGGGGCACGCCGCGTGCGTCGGCGTGGCGGGCGACCGCCGCCGCGAGCGGGTGCTCGGACTCCCGTTCGACCGCGGCCATCAGCCGCAGCAGGTCCTCCTCGGGGAGGTCGATCGTCTCGACGTCGGTGACCTCGGGCTCGCCTTTCGTCAGGGTGCCGGTCTTGTCCATGACGACCGCGGTGACACCGGCAGCGGTCTCCAGCGCGGTCGCGTTCTTGAACAGGACGCCCCGGCCGGCGCCCAACCCGGTGCCGACCATGATCGCGGTCGGGGTGGCCAGACCGAGGGCGTCCGGGCAGGTGATGACGACGACGGTGATAGCGAACAGCACCGCCTCCTGCGCCGGCCGGTCGGTGGCGAGCAGCCACACCAGCAGGGTGGCGAGTCCGCCCACGAGAGCTACCAGGACGAGCCAGAACGCGGCCCAGTCGGCCAGCCGCTGGCCGGGAGCCTTGCTGTTCTGCGCCTCCTGGACCAGCGATACGATCTGCGCCAGGGCGGTGTCGGCGCCGATCTTCGTGGCCCGGACCCGCAAGGTGCCGGTGGTGTTGATGGTGGCACCGATCACCTCGGAACCCGGCGCCTTGTAGACGGGCAGGCTCTCGCCGGTGACCATCGACTCGTCGACGTCGGACTCGCCGTTGACGACCGCCCCGTCGATCGGGATCTTGCCGCCCGGCCGTACCAGCAGGAGGTCCCCGACGACCACCTGTGCGGTTGGCACCTCGACGGGTTCGCCGTCCCGTAGCACCAGCGCCTTCTCGGGCGCCAGCTCCAACAGCGAGCGGATCGCGTCGTTGGCGCCGCCGCGGGCGCGCATCTCGAACCAGTGGCCCAGTAACACGAAGGCGGCGAGCACGGTGGCCGCCTCGTAGAAGACCTCGCCGCCGCCGGTGAGGGTGACGACCAGGGAGTATGTCCAGCCGGTACCGATCGCGACGGCGACGAGGACCATCATGTCAAGGGTCCGCGCGCGCAGCGCTCTGACCGCCCCGTCGAAGAAGATCCACGAAGCCCAGAAGATCACCGGCAGGCTCAGGACCAGCTGGAACACGTCGTCGCGCAGCCCGAGCGGCGCGGGAACCTCGAAGCCGAGCACGTCCCTGCCGATCGCCGACCACAGCAGGATCGGGACCGAGAAGATCGCAGACGCCAGGAAGCGGTTGCGCATGTCCGCGGCCATCGCGGCCATGGACATGTCGCCGTGCCCGCCGTGGCCCATCGCGTCGTGCGGAGAGGCGACCGGGGTCCGGTCTTCTCCCGGCCCGTGGCCGTGGTGCCGGGCCGGCGGTTCGTGCACGGGGTGCGCCTCGTGGGTGGCAGGTGCGTGATGGCGGTGCGACCCGCGTGCCGGGACGTCCGGGCGGGGCACGACCTGGTCGGACCGCAGTTCGACCGCGCCCCGCGCGTCCGGTGCCCTCGCGGGCGAGGCCGGGACGGACGCGACCGGCGCGTGTGCTGGTGGCCGCCGCGGTTCGGCGAGGGGATCGCAGACGTGCGCCGGGACGGACAGGCCGTCGCAGTGGTACCCGCAGTCGCGAATCCAGCCCGCCAGCTGCGCCGCCGAGGTCTGTTCCGGGTCGAACCGGACCAGCGCGGTCTGCGCCACCGGGTTCGCCGCTACCTCGACCACCCCTGGACGCCGGCCCAGCACGGCCTCCACGCGTGCCTTCTCCGTCGCCCACCGCAGCCCGGAGACCTCCAGAACCGCGGTCGACGTCCGACCGTGGTCCGCCTGTGAAGACATGACCGACTCCTTCCCGCTAACGACCACGTCGGGACGCGCTCCGACCCGGAGCATGTACCTATACCCCTGGGGGATATAGGTATGGACGGGAGTGCGGGCGGGCGGAGGGCGGGCGCCGAGATCGACAACAGGTGGTGGAAATCACCCGTGCTGCGTACGGAGGCGGCGCGAGGCGAGTGCTGCCGGCGCTGTCCGTACCGGGTTCTGCCGCGGGGCTTGTAGACCGACAACACCATCGGCACGAGCAGCACAAGTTCGCCGCCCGCGGCGTGCACGAGCAGCGAGATCCGCGCCTGCCGCAGGTCGGCGGCGGACAGCGTCGCTGTCGTCGCGACGTCCGCCAGGAAGCTGATGGGACCGAGCTGCATGACGAGGACGACGGCGGCCAGGACGGTGACCAGCAGTTTCGCCAGGACCCAGTAGTGCCGGAACAGGCCCCAGGCCGTGCCCAGCGACTGGACGACCCCGGTGACGACCGCGGCGGCGGCCGTCGGTACGACCACGAACCAGGCGATCACCTCCATCTCGAGGTAGCAGGCGCGCACCGTCTCCGCGTCCGTGCTGGTCAGACCGGCGACGGCGAGCGCGAGGAAGCCGCCGACCGCGCCGATCCACCCGACCGAGGAGACGACGTGCGCGGTGAGCGCGGCCCTACGGAGCCCAGGCGTCATGATCATGAGTGGGTGCCCCCGGCCGACGGGTTGCCGCCGCCTCCCGCGGCGGTCAAGGCCGCCGCAGGAACGGGCGCGTGGTCGCCGTCCGAATGGCGGCCGGGACCGTTGCCACCGCCGCCGACGAACATCGTGACGACGGCCAGCGCGATCAGGGCCGCGATGACGATCCCCAGGATCTTCACCCAGCGTGGCGGGCCGGTGGTCGCGCCGTGGTCGGGCCGCTCGTCGGCGACGAGTGCTGGCTGGGGGTCGGGCGACGGCTGGTCGACCATGCCATGTCCTCCGCAGGTGCGTGCGAGCTCTGGCGGCTCGCGATCGACCGCACTTTATCGAGACACTTTGTCGGTATCAACTCAGGCTGTTCACTCGGTGGCGCCTCGTACACTTCGAGTGTGCCGAAGCTGTGGAACGAGACGATCGACGCGCACCGCCGGGCGGTGCGCGAGGCGACCTTGGACGCCGCCGCGGCGCTGGTAGCGGCGCGGGGCCTGGCGTCGGTCACGATGTCGCAAATCGCCGAGGAGACCGGCATCGGGCGCGCCACGCTGTACAAGTACTTCTCGGACGTCGACTCGATCATGGCCGCGTGGCACGAGAGGCAGGTCGCCCGCCATCTGGAACACCTCGCGGCGGTCGGCGGCCGGGCCGGGGACATCGGGGCGCGGCTCGAAGCGGTGTTCTGGGCCTACGGGCTCATTTGTCACGAGCACCACGGCGGTGAGCTCGCCGCGCTCCTCCATCGTGGGGATCACGTCGTCCGAGCCCAGGAGCAGCTCAGCGAGTTCGTCCGGGGCATGCTGGCCGAAGGCGTCGAGACTGGCTACGTCCGGGACGACGTGCCACCCGGAGAGTTGGCCGGATACTGCCTCCACGCCCTCACCGCGGCCAGCGGCCTGCCCTCGCACGACGCGGTCCACCGGCTCGTCGCCGTGACCTTGGCCGGCCTGCGACCCCGCGCCGAGAAGCCCGGGACGCTGGGCCACGACTCCGCCCCACCCCACGCGCCAACCGCGCCGCCGGGTTCGCCCTCGCGGCCGAGCCCGCGCAGGTCGCTGACCCCCACGCCGCCAAGTGGCACGGGACCGGACGCGGGCTGAGAGCGGCGGACCGCCGACCCTTCGTCATCTACTAAGCCCCGTAGTAAACATTGCGAATCGACCCCTCATCCGGTGTCGAGCCGCAGAATCTCCCCCTCGACCGCGCGGCGAAGGTCCACATGGATGTTGGCCGTGAACTACCGAGCATGAGGGCGCCGGTCGCTGTCGCCGTCCCCCTGTCGGCAGCGCCGCAGGGCGCCGCGGTCGGTCACCGGCAACCCGGTCATCTACTACATGCAGTAGTGGTTTAGCGTAGCCTTCGGCCACTCACGCCGGACCGCATGCCGATCCTGCCCCGGTCCCGGCGCTCCCTTCGACACGCAGTCGGGCAGGAAAGGGTTCCGTCCTTCCTCCGGGCGCCGCGCCTGGCGACGCCGTTGGAGGGAAGCCGGACACAGCAGCCGGTGTGCGCCGCCGTACGAGAAGGAGCCCGCGACGTCGGGCGTCGCAGCCAGCGCCTTCTCCACGGGACGCCAGCCGGCGCTCGGCCGAGAGCCCTTCGGCACCCTCGTCCGCCGTCGCGGAGGTTCGGTGAATCTCGCAACTGTTCTCGTGACCGGCCTGTTCGCAGGCGGGGTCTCCTGTGCCGCGGTACAGGGCGGCCTGCTGACCGGTCTGATCACCCGGCAGCGTGCCGCGGCAGCGGGACCAGCCCAGCTACCCGGTCACCCGCCAGTCCGAGGCCGCCACTCGGCCCGTGTCCAACGCGCGCCGACCCGGCCAGGGAGGCGGTCGCCGCAGGCAGGTCGGGAATCGGACTGGCGCGCGCAGCTCGGCGACGACCTAGCGCCGGTCGGCGGGTTCCTGGCCGGCAAGCTGGTCTCGCACGTCCTGCTCGGGGCGCTGCTGGGAGCGGCTGGCAGCGCGGTGGAGCTCTCGGTCGACGCGCGCACCTGGCTACAGATCGGCGCCGGCCTGCTGATCATGCTGTTCGGTCTCGCCCAGCTGGGCGTACCGGGATTCCGCCGCGTCGTCGTCGAGCCGCCCGCTTCGTGGACGAGGATCGTGCGCAGGCGCGCCCGTTCTCAGGCCGCCCTGGCACCGGCGCTGCTCGGCCTGGCCACCGTGCTCATCCCGTGCGGCGTGACGCTGTCGGTGGAGGCGCTCGCGCTCGCGTCCGGGTCCGCGCTGGCGGGCGCGGCCACGATGGGGGTGTTCGTCCTCGGCACCGGCCCGCTGTTCGCCGTCCTCGGCTACGCCGCCCGCAAGGCCGCGACCGCGTGGCGCAGCCGGCTGGCCGTGGTCACCGGACTGGTCGTGCTGGCGATGGGGCTCTACACCCTCAACGGCGGCCTGCAGCTCGCCGGCTCGCCGCTGGCCGCCAACCGGCTCGCCGAAACCCTCGGCCTTTCCCGGCCGCCGGCGGCCGACACGTCCGCCGCCTCGACCGCCGAAGGCCGCCAGACCGTGGAAATCACCGCCCACGCCGACTCCTACAGCCCAGGCAACGTCCAGGCGCAGGCCGGTGTGCCCACCACGCTGGTCGTGAACTCGGACAACGTGCAGGGATGCATCCGGTCGTTCGTCATCCCCGACCGCGACGTCGAGGAGATCCTGCCCGCCCAGGGCGACACGACGATCGACCTGGGCATCCTGGAGCCCGGCCAGCTGCGCTACGCGTGCGGCATGGGCATGTACACCGGGCTCATCACCGTCGCCTGAACACGTCCTCGATCGAACAAGGAGAACGGGAGTACTACAGTGCCCGCCACCACGCACACGTTCCGCGTCGAAGGAATGCACTGCGGCAGCTGCTCGCTGCTAATCGACGACGCGCTGGAGGACCTGCCGGGCGTGCGCAGCACCCAGACCGCCCTCAAGCAGAAGCGCACCACGGTCGAGCTCGACCTCAGCCAGAACAGCCCGCAGGACGTGGTCAAGGTGATCGAAGAACTTGGCTACCGGGCTTCGCCACTGCCGTGACGGACCCGCGCAGCGGACACGCGAGCCGGCCACACGCCATCGAGGATGAAGCTCCGGTTGGACGACACCGCGAACATCCGGCCAGGGAATGGTCCATCGCTACGACGCCTACCACCGGTCCGCATGACTACCGCGCCGCCCCGCCTGACCACGTGAGGCGAACCGTGGACGGTCCACCGACCGCACCGCTCGTCATCCGCCGGACGGGGCGCCACGCGGCACGCAACACGGTCCCGGCCGGGAGGTCGTCGCCGCGGCCGGGCGCGGCCTCCGAGCCGCTCCGCTCGGAGACCCGGCGTGGACACGAGCGGATCGAGGGCCCCCGTCCGTCTTCGACGTCGTACACCGACTCGTCCCCGTTCCAGGCCGAGGCCGCAGGAGGGACACGCACGGCGGGTCGGAGGCGAGCCGAGCCTCGGATCATGACCGACATAGGGGCAGACAGGATCGTGGCGGCGTTCGCCTCGCTCGGCGCCGCCGTCACCCATGTCGCGGTCGCGCCGAGCCACTTCGGCGACTGGCCGCTGTCAGGGGTGTTCTTCTTCGCGACCGCGATCGTCCAGGCGGGCTGGGCCCTCGCCGTGATGCGGGGCGGCGGGTGGCGGACGATGGTGGCGGGCCTGCTGGTCAACGCGGGGGCGTTCCTGCTGTGGGCCGTCAGCCGGACCTCCGGGCTACCCGTCGGCCCCCACGCCGGCATGCCCGAACAGGTCGACAGAGTCGACCTCACCACGGTCGCGTTCGAGGTGGCGGTCTGTGTCCTCGCGCTGTGGTGCCTGTGGTCTCGGCACTCGCGCGGGTTCCGCTCGTCGTTCAGCGCGGCCGTCGTGATCGGTACCGCTGGCGCCGGGGTCGCCGGCCTCGCGGTGCCCGCGGTCGAACTCGCCGGTTCCCACAGCCACGGCCACGAGATGACGGACGAGTCCGCCCCGCACTCCCACGGTCCGGACGAGGAGCACCCAGCGACCCCGCACGGCGGCGAGGGTGGGACGACCCACACGCCGCCGCCGACGGGTGCAACCATCGCACCGGAGCAGCCGTCGCAGCCCGCGCCGAGCCACACCCATGCCCCCGGCGCCGCACCTCACGACGACTGAGCTACCCGCGCTTCCCGCCGCTGGCCCGCCACCCAGGACGGCGTGGTCGTCGTACCAGGGTGCCGGGCCACGGACGCGCGGCGGCGATCAACGGCGGAACCCGTGCCCGCGCGAGATCTCCCTCCCGCACCGCGACTTCCAGGAGTCCTGCCGTTCGCAGGTCCACCGGCCAGCCGTCGCCGACGGGCCGCCCGTCCGCCAGCCCCCGCACCATCTACCGCGCGTTCCTTCT
>NZ_CAAAFO010000082.1:14399-22611 GCF_900634715.1 Candidatus Protofrankia californiensis
GGCAGTGCAGCGAAAGCCGTACACCCTTCCCCTGAATACCCCCCAGGGGTATGGTTCGAGTGCGTCGAGAGCGGGTCGTCGCCAGCACGCGCGGCTCGTCGAGTCCCGACGCGTCGCCCCGGACTCCGAGAGAGGACCTCCCGATGAGCGAGACCACCTACACCGTGAGGGGCATGACCTGCGGGCACTGCGTCGCATCGGTCACCGAGAAGCTGAGCGAGATCGCCGGTGTCACCGACGTGGCGGTGGACCTTGGCTCCGGCGCGGTCACCGTGACCAGCGACCGGCAGCTCGATGCGGCCGAGGTGCGCACGGCGGTCGAGGAGGCCGGCTACCAGCTCGTCGGCTGAGGTCGACGCCCGCGCGGGACGCGGCCCACAGCGAGACGCCGCGAGAAGGGAACGGTGCGACATGAACACGATCGCGAGGCTGTGCGCGTTCGGCGCGGCGCTCGCCCTGGTCGTCGGCGGTGCCTACGGTGTCGGCACGGCGGTTGGCCCGCTGGACGCGGCCACCACCAGCACGGACCACAGCTCCGACGCCGGCGCCACCGGCCACGGGGACGACCACGGCGGTACCGCCGTGGACGACGCCTCGGGCCTGCCGGGCGGGTTGGCGTCGAGCCTGGACGGCTACACCTTCACACCCGTCGTGTCGGTCTTGGCCCCGGAGGCCACCGACGACTTCACGTTCCGGATCACCGGCCCCGACGGGGACGCCGTCACCGCCTTCGACGTCGAGCACGACAAGCGGATGCACCTGATCGTGGTGCGCCGCGACGGCAGCGAGTTCCAGCACCTCCATCCGGCGATGGCACCCGACGGGACCTGGTCGGTTCCCCTGACGGTCCCCACGGGCGGCTCCTACCGGGCGTTCGCCGACTTCACCCCCACCGGCGCGGCGGCCACCACCCTGGGCGTCGACCTGACCGCCCCGGGCCTGTTCGAGCCGGTCACCCACCTGCCGACACGCAGCGCCTCGGTGGACGGCTACCAGGTGACTCTCGCCGGTGACCTGGTCGGCGGGCAGGCGTCGTCGCTCACCCTGACAATCCACAAGGACGGCCGGCCGGTGACGGACCTGGAGCCCTACCTCGGCGCCTACGGGCACCTAGTGGCGCTACGTGAGGGCGACCTGGCCTACCTGCACGTACATCCCGACGGCGGGAACACGTCAGCCGGCCCGGACATCCCGTTCGTGGCCGACGTTCCCACCGAAGGCAGCTACCGGCTGTTCCTCGACTTCCGACACGACGGAGTCGTCCGCACAGCGGAGTTCACGGTGCCCACCGGACCGGCCGTGCCGGACGCCGCCACGACACCACCCGCGGCGGGGCACGCCGACGACGGCCACGGACACTGATCGCGAGAGGAAACAGCGGCCGGCATGAGCACCACCCCGACGACGAACGCCACCGACGCCCCGGTCACCGAGATCGAGCTCGCGATCGGCGGGATGACCTGCGCGTCCTGCGCGAACCGGATCGAACGCAAGCTCAACAAGCTCGACGGCGTCACCGCCACCGTCAACTACGCCACCGAGAAAGCCCGGGTGAGCGCCCCCGGCGGCGTCGACCCGACCGTGCTGGTCGCCCAGGTCGAGGCAGCCGGCTACACCGCCGAACTGCCCCGGCCGCCGGCCGCGGACCTGGAAGCGGCCGCCGGTGTGGCCGATACCGAACCCGATCCGACCCGACCGCTGCGCCACCGCCTGACCACCAGCATCGTGCTCGCCGTTCCGGTCATCGCGATGGCGATGGTCCCGGCGTTGCAGTTCACCCACTGGCAGTGGTACTCCCTCACTCTCGCCGCCCCCGTCGTGACCTGGGCCGCCTGGCCGTTCCACCGCGCCGCCTGGACGAACCTGCGCCACGGCGCCGCGACGATGGACACGCTGATCTCGATCGGCGTCGGTGCGGCGTTCGGCTGGTCGTTGTACGCGTTGCAGTTCGGCACAGCCGGGACGCCGGGGATGACGCACCCGTTCGAGCTGACGGTCGCTCGCGGCGACGGCACCGGCAACATCTACCTGGAGGTCGCGGCCGGAGTCACCACCTTCATCCTCGCCGGCCGCTACTTCGAGGCGCGTGCCAAGCGACGGGCCGGCGCCGCCTTGCGCGCGCTGCTCGAACTCGGCGCCAAGGACGTCGCGGTCCTGCGGGACGGCGCCGAGGTCCGAATCCCGATCGGCCAGCTGGCCGTCGAAGAGCGGTTCGTCGTCCGGCCCGGCGAACGGATCGCCACCGACGGCACGGTCGAAGAAGGCTCGTCCGCCGTCGACGCCTCGATGCTGACCGGCGAGTCCGTCCCCGTCGAGGTGGCACCGGGCGACGCCGTCACCGGAGCCACGGTGAACGCCGGCGGGCGACTAGTCGTGCGCGCCACCCGGGTCGGCGCCGACACACAGCTGGCCCAGATGGCGAAACTCGTCGAGGACGCCCAGAACGGCAAGGCCGCCGCGCAGCGGCTCGCCGACCGGATCTCCGGTGTGTTCGTGCCGGTCGTCATCGCCCTGGCCGCCGCCACCCTGGCCTTCTGGCTCGGGGCGGGAGCCGGCCCGGCCGCCGCGTTCACCGCCGCGGTCGCCGTCCTCATCATCGCCTGCCCGTGCGCGCTCGGGCTGGCCACGCCGACGGCGCTGCTGGTCGGCACGGGCCGGGGAGCGCAGCTCGGCATCCTCATCAAGGGCCCCGAAGTGCTCGAATCCACCCGCCGCGTCGACACGATCGTGCTCGACAAGACCGGCACCGTCACCACGGGACGGATGAGTCTGGTCGAGATCCACGTCGCCGCCGGCGTCGACGAGACCGAGATGCTACGGCTGGCCGGAGCGTTGGAGAACGCCTCCGAACACCCGATCGCCGCCGCGGTCGCACGCGGCGCCCGCGACCGCGTCGGCGACCTGCCCGACGTCGAGCAGTTCAGCAACGTCGAAGGACTCGGCGTCCAGGGCGTCGTCGACGGGCACGCCGTCCTCGTCGGGCGCGCAGCACTCCTGGAAGAGTGGAGCCAACCCCTGCCGCCCGACCTCGCCACAGCCAAGGCCACCGCCGAGGCGGCCGCCCGGACCGCCGTCTGCGTCGCCTGGGACGGGAAGGCCCGCGCCGTCCTCGTCGTCGCGGACGTCGTGAAACCCACCTCAGCACAAGCCGTCACCCAGCTCCGCCAGCTGGGACTCACCCCCGTGCTGCTCACCGGCGACAACACGACCGTCGCCCGCACGGTCGCGACAGAGATAGGCATCGAAGTCAGCCCTGACACCCTCGTCGCGGAAGTGCTGCCAGCCGACAAGGTCGACGTGGTCAAACGCCTGCAAGCCGAGGGCAAGGTCGTCGCGATGGTCGGCGACGGCGTCAACGACGCCCCCGCCCTCGCACAGGCCGACCTGGGCCTCGCCATGGGCACCGGCACCGACGTCGCGATCGAAGCCAGCGACCTCACCCTGGTACGCGGCGACCTACGGGCCGCGGTCGACGCAATCCGGCTCTCCCGCCGCACCCTGGCAACCATCAAAGGAAACCTGTTCTGGGCGTTCGCCTACAACCTCGCGGCACTACCCCTGGCCGCGGCAGGTCTGCTCAACCCGATGATCGCCGGCGCATCCATGGCATTCAGCTCGGTGTTCGTCGTCGCCAACAGCCTGCGGCTACGTCGGTTCACCGCACAGGTCGACATCCCGCCCGCCACGACAGCGCCCATACCCCGATCCCGCCGAGACGCCGAAAAGAAGACCAGCTGAGGCTGTCGGCCCGAACTCGTAGACAAGGTTCCGGATGCTATGGCAGATCGGGACCGGCTGGGAGCGGGCGATGGAAGCCGAGACGGTCGCGATGGTGGGGTAGGTTGGTTGCGGTCGGCGCAAAACCCCCAGCGGGCACGGCGGGCCGGGTCGCCGCCGCCGGGAACGGTGAACGCTAGGGCCGGTGCCGACGCCGTCGGAGGGGTACCAGCCGGCCAGGCCATTCCCTCGGGTCGGTAGAGGATAGCCTGCCGGGGCGAGATGGCAACCGGGCAGCAATCGAAGCCAGCACTGATTCTTCGGATGTCAACTCGGCAACAAGGTCAATCAACCTGTAAAGTTGGTCAGCTGGGATATCTGCTGCTATCTGTGCTTCGAGGTGGTTCCCTGTTTCCCAGCGTACAACTTCGGCTCCGGCCTCCGCTGCTTTCTTCTCTTCTTTCTCAAGAATGTTATCATGATCTACTACGATCATGATGTCGAAACCAAGCAACGCCAGGCACTCACCTCTCTTCAGAGCCTCCTTGTCACTGCCTCCGTTGCGAACGGCCGTACCTATGACGGCCAGGGGCTCCCGCCCCTTTTGGTCACACTCGGCATCCCATGCCTCGCAGAATGCACGCAGCAGGCCCATCTCGGTTGCGCCTTCAACGACAATAACTCGTGAAGCAAGCATTGCGGACGGCCCCGATCGGACCATTTTTTGCATCGCGCCTGAGTCGAGTCCATCGAGAGTGCTAGGGACAGCTTTAATAGAGGTTATACCTCCGGCATTACGAACCAACGCCAAACTGGAAACGTCGAGCTGCTCAACCACGAGCGGCGAATGCGTCGTCATTATAACCTGAGCACCGCCTACCTTAACTCTGTCGTGCAACAGCCGAACAAGGCGATGGAGACGATGCGGCTCAAGCCCAAGTTCTATTTCATCGATCAGGATGATCGATGCGCCGTCTACTCTCGCATCCTGTATAGCTAGGCTTGTCAGCCGACGGGTACCAAGACCTTGGCGAGTGAGCGGGATTTTATCCTCATGCAGCGTGAGTGCATGGCCGCTCGACATGCTGACCGGATCAATACCTGGACGAAGATTCTCGTAATTGCTCGCGCCGAACTTGAGCGCCCGACTTCCCACCAACGACGCAGCCTCAATCAACTGCGGGTCGTCAAGCCCGAACACAGCTTCTCTTGCCGCGCGCATAGCAGTCGTCGACGCGGACTCCGCTTGACTTGTTCCTCCGGTCAGCGTCGACAAAGCCGAGCCACGTGTCCATCGCATATGTGCGTCCACGCGCTCGTCGACTCGAAACAAGCCGAACACTGCACGGTTAGCCGCCGAAAGACGCTTCGGCTCAAGATCAGAAAACGGCTTGTGGACTTCCCATATAGGCTCAAGGCTTTGATCCGCTGTGAATCGGATCGCTAGAGCCTTTTCGCTTGATTCTTCCGGGTCTGGGAGAACTTCGCCGTCGGCGTTTACGCCACAGACAAAGCCACCAAGTTTGTCGAACGAAAGTAGTTTCTCAGGTACGTCGGAGACGACTACCTCAATTTTGATCGGCTCGCTCAAGTCGCAGTTATGAAAATCAACATCGGTGAGCTCTATCGAGAACCTAGGCGTCAGAGCAAGACTGATGGCGTCGAGAAGCGTCGTTTTGGTGCTGTCGCCGGGGCCGATGAGGCACACCAGGTCGGCGGTCGGCATCCAGATCGCGGACTTGATGCCCCTATAATTGTTGATCTCGAGACGTCTGATTCTCATATATCCTGCTTATGGCTCGCAGCAAGTATTCCCCGTGAGATCACGGTACGCTTCGCTATACTGCCGGACGACCTACTCAACGCACAAGCCTTGCCCAATATCCACAACTACTCAAGAGTAACTTAGCCAACACCGTTGCCCTGCCCAGACGGTTACACACAACCAACGATCAACGCGGTAGCAGCCGAGCCTGTTTGAATATTTGCGGTTTGATGCTTATCATCATTATGATCTACGATGGAATGAATTACAAGACTGTTCAATTTTAAGCGACCATCAGATCGACAAAATTTAAGGAATTTCCTGTGATCAGCTGTCACTGCCACTCCCCCAAAAGGCTTTTCATAGGGCGACAAATGAATCCCGGCTATGTCCACGGTACCTGACGCACATCGCCAGACCACACTGGAATCTCTGACGTATCATGCAGTTTCCCTGTGTAGCCAACCCAATGAAGTATGAGCAGCTCAAGGTAATGACCAAGAAGGCGCCAGGCTTCCACCAGCAGGCCGGGTCGGTCGTAGAGATCTTCAGCGTTCTTCGGATGCATGAGCCGATGGCGTACGGCTGCTACGGCAGCAGGGCCATCATAGGCACCGTTGTTGCCCCCTTCTTGCGCGAACTGCTGCAGTACTGGCAGGTGACTCGGAACCGAAAGCGGAACGGACGCATCGACCAGTACGCCTCTCAGACGGTCAGCTGCGCCCAAACCGCGATCGTACTTCTTCTCGTCCTCGTTTCCCTCAAGCACCTTCCGCTGCCAGCACAGTTGCTCGATCGTCGCGAAGCCAACGGTGATCCGCTGCTCGACGAACCCGCCATGCGTCGATGCGATGTAGCCTTGCAGAATGTGGGTTGCGTTCCGGCCCCATTGACTGTCAAGAAAGCGCCTGCCAACGAGACGAGTGACTTCATCGAGGGACGAGGCCGTGATGTGCCACCAGGGGGTAACTCCGCCAATCGGATCGGCTCGACGAGCCGACCACTCGCGCCATAGCACGTTACCCGAGTTGTTAGTGGCGACCGCCAGGGTTGGCGATGTATATCGGCCGAGCGCGAACGAGATCGCCAGCTGGTATGCGTAGAGAATCGGCTGAACTTCAGTAGCGGTGAAAGACTGGTGGTCAACACGGTTAAGCGTTGCCAAATGGGTTACTGCGTAGCTGTAGCTGTCCTTAAGCTTGGCGAGCACCTCGGGGAGGCCCGGCCTCGGGTCGACCGTCATTTCCCAATCGCCGAGGTGCCACCGCTGGCGCCCGTACCAGCGGCGGCCCGAATCGTCTTGCGTCGCCAATGGTTCACCGCCGCCTATGTCTGGCAGGTTGACCCAGCGGAACTGCACGGATTCGACAGGCTCCTCCGTCAATCCGACCATCCGGCCGCCGTCTAGCCAACCTGAAACTCCCTTGTTGGCCCAGCTTGTCACGTGCGCTTTCTCGATCACGAAGCCCTGATAGCCATCTACCGACTGGAGAGTGAAGGCGAGTTTCCCGTCGCCACCAGCGATGACCTCAGGCAGATCCACTCCAAACTCGGCCCGCCACCGGATGTCCTGCTTCGGCATCCACCGGGCAATGACCTCAAGCTCACACTCCAGCCCGGTCTCCTGTTCAACTGCTTTGCCGTGGTAGAGCACTTCATCGGCGCTCGACGGACTCAAAGTGAGGAGGTTTGGATCGGCGAAGTTGTCTGATAACATATTCACTGGACCCTTTCTTCTTCCGTCTGACCAGCAGCCCCGGCCTGCACAGCATCGATACCACACAGCGCTACCAAATACTCCATAAGCAAAAATGATCCCGACTTGATCTCGTTGTAATCGACATCGACGCCGTCAAAGTCGGGGTCGGTATCGACATCGATGGAACCCCAGAAGATCCCGAGGGAACGGAGGCACCCCAGCGCAGCAACCAGCAGGTCGGTCTTGACCTCGAAGTCAGGATCGATGAGCAGCTTCGGCAACTCGTGGGCAATCTCCTGACGGTGCTGGTGGATCGCTTCGAGTTGTTTCACCTGCCCGGACGTCAGCGCATCCATCTCGACCAGCCACCCGCAGGACGCGCGGTACCGACTCTTCGGGTTGCGGCTCAAGACGTCGCGCTGGTAGTGCTCCTCGTCGTAGAGATCCTTGAATCCACACCAGAAGAAACCACGGACTTTGTCAACGATCTCCGATTTGATCAGTTCATACGCTGACAGGAAGCACCCGGCCCGGATCAGGGTCGTACCGACGGTCTCCGGCGCGAGCTTCTGACGGAGGCGCTCCTCGTGGGTGGTCATGGTCAGCACAGACTGCACGAGTCGACGGTGGTGCTCAATCGAGTTTCTGCAACTACCTCCGGAGGGCACCATTTGAGGTAGGCCGCCTCCCCTTCCAACGCACACCAGTCTTCGGAAACACCAACCGTCGAAGTGCACACCAATGGTTGACGGTGTACCAGCAAAAGAGATCACCAGTTCGGGTCGAGGCTGAGCACCGCGTCGCGATCCGCTATCCATCGGTCGAACTCATCCATCGTCGTGAAGATCGGCTGGCCGCCGAAAGCCCGTGTCACCTCGGCGAGTTCGCCCAGCGCCCGCGCCGGATCGGCGGTTGCCAGGGTGGCCTGCACCCGCCCGATCTGTGGCAGCACGATCTCGGCGACATAGGCGTTGCGCTCGCGTCCCAGCGCCTCGGCCGCGTCGCGAAGCAACGCGGCGGTGGCGGCGCTT
>NZ_CAAAFO010000083.1:0-1068 GCF_900634715.1 Candidatus Protofrankia californiensis
CGGCGAATGCTGCTGCCAGCCCGGACCGGCTGCGCCGGGTGGTTCGTCCACCGACCTCAGCCCGCAACGACGACCCGGAGCGCGCCTCGCGGCCGTTCGACGCGACGCGGGACGGGTTCGTGATGGGGGAAGGTGCCGTGGTGCTCGTCCTGGAGGAGTGGGAGCACGCCCGGCGCCGCGGCGCCCACGTCTACTGCGAGATCATCGGCTACGCCTCCCGCTCCAACGCCTACCACATGGCCGGGCTGCGACCGGACGGCGCGGAGACGGCCGAAGCGATCACCACCGCGCTCCGGCAGGCCCGCACCCCCACCACGGCGGTCAGCTACGTCAACGCCCACGGGTCGGGCACCAAGCAGAACGACCGGCACGAGACGGCCGCCTTCAAACGCTCGCTGGGCTCGCACGCCTACCAGGTACCGGTCAGCTCGATCAAGTCCATGGTCGGTCACTCGCTCGGGGCCATCGGCGCGATCGAGTGCGCCGCCTGCGCGCTGGCCATCGAGCACTCTGTGGTGTCGCCGACCGCCAACTGGGAGAACCGCGACCCCGAATGCGACCTGGACTATGTGCCCAAGACCGCCCGTGACCAGCGGATCGACGTGGCCCTGTCGGTCGGGAGCGGTTTCGGTGGCTTCCAGTCCGCGATCCTGCTCGAGCGTCCGAGGGTGACCCGGTGAGCGCCACCGACCAGTCGGCGGTGATCACCGGCATCGGCGTCATGGCCCCCAGCGGCATCGGCACCGAGGAGCACTGGTCGTCCACCCTGCGCGGCGAGGTCAAGGTCGCCCCGGTCACCCGCTTCGACACCTCCGCGTACACCGCAACCCTGGCCGGCGAGGTGGACCGGTTCCGGCCGGAGGAACACCTCGACCCCCGGCTCATCGTGCAGACCGACCGGTGGAGCTGGCTGGCCGTGACGGCGGCCGGACTCGCCCTCGACGACGCCGGCTACCGACCGTCCGATCATGATCCGTACGACACCGCGGCCATCCTCGCCAGCGGCTCCGGCGGCAACGAGTTCGGACAGCGGGAGATCGGACGGCTGTGGAGCCAGGGCCGCCGGGC
>NZ_CAAAFO010000083.1:1304-2216 GCF_900634715.1 Candidatus Protofrankia californiensis
CTACGCGGCCAGCACCGGACAGATCTCGATCCTCCACAGGTTGAAGGGACCCTCGGGGGTGATCGTCTCCGGTGAGGCCGGTGGCCTGGACAGCCTCGGCGAGGCGCGCCGGGCCGTGCGGCGGGGAACCCGCGCCGTCGTGGCGGGCGCCACCGAGGCCGCGGTGGCGCCGTATGCGATGACCTGCTATGCCACGAGCGGGATGCTGACCGCGGGCACGCGTCCCGACGAGGGCTACCGGCCCTTCTCCCGGCACGCCGACAGGTACGCGCCGGGCGAGGGCGGCGCCCTGTTCGTGGTGGAGGATGCCGCGGCAGCGCGCGAGCGGGGCCGCGGCGGCTACGGGCGGATCGCCGGCTACGCGGCCACCCACGACGCCTACCACGACCGGCGTCCGGCGCCGGACCCGGTCCACCTCGTGCGGGCGATGCGACGGGCACTCGACGACGCCGGACTGACCCCCGACGACGTCGACGTCGTGTTCGCCGACGGCATGGGAACGCGCGAACACGACCTGCTGGAGGCACGCGCCCTGGGCACCGTCTTCGGTGACCGTCTCGCCCGCCTGCCGGTGACGGCCCCGCACGGTCTCGTCGGGCGCCTGTGCGCCGGGACGCCTGCTCTCAACGTGGCAACCGCGCTCCTGGCGATGCGGGACGGGGTGGTCCCCCCGGTGGGCAACCTGACCGATCCGGACCCGGCGTACGGGCTGCATCTGGTCACGGGAGGCCCGCGCAGGATGCCGGTGGACGTCGCCATGGTCAACGCCCGCGGTTACGGAGGATTCAACAGCTGTCTCGTCCTGACCTCGACCACCTGACCCTGGCAGCCTGCCTCGACGGCCTCTCACCCCGTGACCGTCCGACCCGGTGTACGCGGCGTCGGTGCCGGTGCGCTCAGGAGCGCACCGGC
>NZ_CAAAFO010000083.1:2412-2935 GCF_900634715.1 Candidatus Protofrankia californiensis
GCCGGTGGTCGGCGCATGGTCGGGAGCATGATGACGGCCTACCCGCTGTCCGCGGTGGTGGGTATGGACGATCTACGGCTCGCGCTCGTTCTCAACGCGGTGTCACCGGCCATCGGTGGGGTGCTCGTCCGCGGGGAGAAGGGCACCGCCAAGTCGACGGCGGTGCGGGGGCTTGCGGCCCTGCTTCCGCCCCTGCACGTGGTGACCGGATGCCGGTTCTCCTGCGACCCGGCCGCCTCCGACGACGCCGACTGCCCGGACGGCCCGCATCCCCCCGGCAGCCCTGCGGCGACCCGGACGGTGCGGCTGGTGGAGCTGCCGGTGGGAGCCTCCGAAGACCGGGTGACCGGGTCAATCGACCTCGACCGGGCGCTCGCCGAGGGTGTCACGGCGCTGCGCCCCGGGCTGCTGGCCGCCGCCCACCGCGGCCTGCTCTACGTCGACGAGGTCAACCTCCTGCACGATCATCTTGTCGACCTGCTGCTGGACGCGGCCGCGCTCGGTGTCGCCCACGTCGAACGCG
>NZ_CAAAFO010000083.1:3310-4026 GCF_900634715.1 Candidatus Protofrankia californiensis
CCGCGTTCGACGTGGACGGGATGCGCGCGGACGTGGTCACGGCCCGCACCGCGATCGCGCTGGCCGCCTGGGAGGGCCGGGACAGCGTCGCCGCCGACGACGTGCGCCGCGCCGCCCGTCTCGCGTTGCCGCACCGGCGCCGCCGGGGCCCGTTCGACGCTCCCGGCCTGGACGAGAACACCCTTGCCGAGGCCCTGGAGCAGGCCGGGGAACCGCCCACGGACCCCGACGGACCACCGGCCGGCGGTGGCGGAGGTCGTTCCGGCGCCGGTAGTGATGCTGGAGATGCTGACAGTGATGGTGATGGCAGCCGTGGCGACGGTGCTGGTGGTGGACTGCCGTTCACCCCGGCCGGCGACCTGCCGGCCCCGCGTCCGGCCGAAGCGGAACCCCTCCACCAGGCGGAAGCGGAAGCGGAGCCCGCCTGCGAGCCGGCCGTCGCACCCGGTCACGGCCGGTACGGCCAACCCGACCCGCGTCGCGGGCAGGTGGACGCCACCGACGCCACCGATGCCGTGGAGGCCGCCGACGGCCGTCCCGCCGACCCGCCCGGACCGGCGTTCCGCCCCCGCCGCCTGGAGATCCCCGACATCGGTACCGGCCTCGGCGCGGCCGGGCGGCGCTCACGGGCCCGCACCCGCCACGGTGCGGTGGTCACCGCGTCGCCGGAAGCCACCGGCCTGCACCTGCCGGCGACCCTGCGGGCAGCCGCGCCG
>NZ_CAAAFO010000083.1:4352-9387 GCF_900634715.1 Candidatus Protofrankia californiensis
CCGGCGCGGCGCCGTGCGGGAAGGACGCGAGGGCAACCTGGTGCTGTTCGTGGTGGACGCCAGTGGTTCCATGGCCGCCCGCGCCCGGATGCGTACAGTCACCACGGCCGTGCTCTCCCTGCTCCTGGACGCCTACCAGCGCCGCGACAGGATCGGAATGATCACGTTCAGAGGTGCGGGCGCCGACGTCGTCCTCCCGCCGACGTCCAGCGTGGAGGTGGGTGCGGCGCGGCTGAGGTCCCTGCCGACCGGCGGGCGCACCCCCCTTGCCGCCGGGCTCACCCGCGCAGGGCAGGTCCTGGCCACCGAACACCGGCGTGACCCCGACCGGCGCGCGCTGCTGGTCGTCGTCACAGACGGCCGGTCCACGACCGGCCCGGATCCGGCCGCCGCCGCGCACGCGCTGGCCCGCGCCGGTGTGGCCAGCGTCGTCGTCGACTGCGAGAGTGGGCACGTCCGCTTGGGCCTGGCCGGACGTCTGGCCACCGTCCTCGGTGGCACGATCGTTCCGTTGGCCGCCCTGTCGGCGGCGGCCGACCCGGCGGGGTCCATGCGTCCCGGGACGCCGGCGGGATCCGTTCGTCCTGGAAAGCCGACGGTATCCACCCGTCCCGGAAAGGCGGCCTGAAGCATGCCGCAGGGACAGCCGGCCGTGGTACCCGACGACGGCCTGAGCACCCGGGCCCGCCGGGACCGCCCGCTGCTGATCGTCCATACCGGCGACGGCAAGGGGAAGTCGACCGCGGCGTTCGGGCTGGCCCTGCGCGGCTGGGCGCAGGGCTGGCCGGTCGGGGTGTTCCAGTTCGTCAAGTCCGCGAAGTGGCGGATCGGGGAGGAACGGGCGCTGCGCACCCTCGCCGCCACCGGTGAGGGCGGCGCGGTCACCTGGCACAAGATGGGCGAGGGCTGGAGCTGGGTGCAGCGCCGGATCGACCCGGGCGCCGAACCGGCCGAGGCCGCGCGTGAGGGCTGGGCGCAGATCCGCCGGGATCTGGCCGCGCAGACCTACCAGCTCTATGTCCTCGACGAGCTGACCTATCCGCTGAAGTGGGGGTGGATCGATGTGGACGAGGTCGTCGAGGTGCTGCGTACCCGGCCCGGACGCCAGCACGTCGTCGTGACCGGTCGCGCCGCGCCACCCGCGCTGCTCGACGCCGCCGACCTGGTGACCGAGATGACCAAGGTGAAGCATCCGATGGACGCCGGCCAGAAGGGCCAGCGGGGGATCGAATGGTGAACAACGCCCACGGCACGCTCCCGCCACGGCTGATGATCGCTGCTCCGGCGAGCGGCGCGGGCAAGACCACCGTGGCGACCGGGCTGATGGCCGCCCTCACCGCCCGCGGCCTGCGGGTGTCCCCGCACAAGGTCGGCCCGGACTACATCGACCCGAGTTACCACGCGCTCGCCACCGGACGGCCGGGGCGCAACCTCGACGCCGTGCTCTGCGGCGAACACCGCATCGGACCGCTGCTCGCCTACGGCGCCCGCGGCGCCGACATCGCCATCGTCGAAGGGGTGATGGGCCTGTTCGACGGGGTGTCGGTGCCGGAGCCCGGCCAGCCCGTCGACTTCGCCTCCGCCGCCCATGTGGCCCGCCTGACCGCCACCCCGGTCGTGCTGGTCGTCGACGCGTCCGCCGCGGGCAGGTCGGTTGCCGCCACGGTGCACGGCTTCGCCACCTGGGACCCCCGGGTATACCTGGCCGGCGTCGTGTTCAACCAGGTCGGCTCGGCGGGCCACGAACGGCTGCTGCGGGACGCGGCCGCCGACCTGCGCATCCCGGTGCTGGGGGTGCTGCGCCGGGACGCCGGCGCCGCGGTGCCCTCGCGGCATCTCGGGTTGGTGCCGGCGGCCGAGCGCGCGCCGGCCGCGGCCGAGGCGGTCCGGGTGCTGGGGGCGCTGGTCGCCGCGTCCTGCGATCTCGATGCCGTGCTCGCCCTCGCCCGGTCGGCTCCGCCGCTGGATGTCCGGCCCTGGACACCATCCGAAGCTGTGGCCGAGGCCACCTCGCCGGCGGTACCTGTGGCCGGAAACGAAGGCCGGACGGAAGCTGCGGTGGAAGCCCGGATGGGAGCCGGGATCGGCAGCGGGAGTGCCGCGCGCCGGCCGGTGCGGATCGCCGTCGCGGGCGGGCCTGCGTTCACGTTCGGTTATGTTGAACAGGTCGAGCTCCTGCGCGCCGCCGGCGCCGAGGTCGTCACTGTCGACCCGCTGCGCGACGAGGCGCTCCCGGAGGGCACCGACGGGCTGGTGATCGGCGGCGGATTCCCCGAGGAGCATGCCGCCGCGCTCGCGGCCAACGTGCCGTTGCGGGCCGAGGTGGTGGCGCTGGCGCACCGGGGCGCGCCGATCGTCGCCGAGTGCGCGGGCCTGCTCTACCTGGCACGCTCCCTCGATGGGCATCCGATGTGCGGGATCCTCGACACCGACACGGCAATGGGACCGCGTCTCACGCTCGGTTACCGCCGGGCTGTGGCCGCCTGCGACAACCCGGTCGCCGCCGCGGGTACCGCGGTGACGGCGCACGAGTTCCACCACACGTCGGTACTTGCCGACGCCACTACCGGCCCCGCTGCCGCAGCCGCCCTCATCGGGGATGCGCCGCAGGCGGCCTGGCAGGTCGGCGATCGGGCGGAGGGTTTCGTGCGCGGCAACGTGCACGCCTCCTACCTGCACCTGCACTGGGCCGGCGTGCCCGGGGCGGCGCAACGGTTCGTCGCCACGGCTCGCAGGGCAAGATCGGCCGGAGCGGCCGCCTCCTCTCCCCCCGCGGGACGGGTTGCTGCGGGGGGAGAGGAATGAGCGCCGAGGCGGTGCGGGTCCGCGGCTGTCTGGTCGGCGTCGGTGTCGGCCCCGGCGACCCGGATCTGGTGACGGTCCGGGCCGTCCGGACGCTGGAGCGGGCCGACGTCGTGTTCGTCCCGGTCAGTGAAGGCCTGCCGCCGCCGGGACGGGCCGAGGCGACGGTGCGCGCGCATGTCACTCATGACCGGATCCGCCACGTGGCGTTCCGGATGACCGGCGACGCCGACTACGACACCCCGGCGGTCACGGTCAGCCAGGCCCTGCGCGAGCATCCTACAGGCAGTGTCGCGTTCGCCACGATCGGTGATCCGAACGTCTACTCGACCTTCACCACGCTGGCGGCCCGGGTGCGGGCGCTGCTACCGGAGGTCACCATCGAAACCGTTCCGGGGATCATGGCCATGCAGGATCTTGCCGCCCGGTCCGGCACGGTGCTGGCCGTGGGCACCGAAACCGTGGCGTTGCTGCCACTGACCGCGGGGGTGGATGCCTACCGCAGGGCGGTGGCCGACCACGACACCGTGATCGCCTACAAGGGGGGGCGCGCGTTGCCGCAGGTCCTCGACGTCCTGGCCGCGGCCGACCGGCTCGACGGCACGCACGGCACGGCCGTCTACGGTGCCTGCACGGGCCTGCCCGAGGAGGACATCCGTCCCGCCGGTGAACTGCCCCGCGACCGGCCCGGCCCCTACCTGTCCACGGTGATCTCGACACGGCGGCGGCAGTGGCCGGCATGATCACCGAACCGACCGCCGGTACGAACACAGGCGGCTGCGCAGGCGGGCCCGAAGACGTGACGACAGGCGGGCCCGGTCACGGGTTTGGTTGCGGGACCGGCCGGGTCACGTTCGTCGGAGCCGGCCCCGGGGCCGCGGACCTGCTGACCCTGCGCGGCGCCAGAGTGATCGGCGAGGCCGACGTGGTCATCTGGGCGTCCTCGCTGGTGCATCCGGACGTACTCACCCATGCTCGGGACGACGCCGAGATCGTCGACTCGGCCGGGCTGCCGCTGGAGGGCGTGCGGGAGATCTACCGGCGGGCCGCCGGCGCCGGGCTCGCGGTGGCCCGGATCCACTCCGGTGATCCGGCGCTGTGGGGCGCACTGCAGGAACAGTTGGAGATCTGCGTCGAGCTGGGGCTTGCCACCGACGTCGTCCCCGGGGTCAGCAGCTTCACCGCGGCCGCCGCGGCCGTCGGACGCGAGCTGACCATCCCGCAGGTGGCCCAGTCGGTGATCCTGACCCGGCTCGCCGGCGGGAAGACCCCGATGCCCCCTGGTGAGGAGGTGGCCCGGTTCGCCTCGCACGGCACGACCATGGCGCTGTTCCTGTCGGCGGCCCGATCCGGTCAGCTCCAGACCGAACTCACCGACGGCGGCTATCCGCCGGATACGCCCTGTGTGGTCGCCTACCGGGTGAGCTGGCCGGACGAGCTGATCGTGCGATGTGCGCTTGCCGAACTGGCCGCCACGATCCGTGAGCACAAGTTGTGGAAGCACACGCTGGTCCTGGTCGGCCCCGCGCTCGCGGCCGGCGGGACCCGCTCGCACCTCTACCATCCCGGTCACTTCCACGGGTTCCGCAGGGCCGAACGGACCGCCCGCACCGCACTGCGTTCTCGCGACGGGCAGCACGACCGTCCCGGGGCGTCCGGGGAACGGCCGGCGTGAACGGCCCTGGCCCAGCCCTTCCCCCACCGGTTCCGTTGCGTGAACCGGACCTGCCGCGCACCGCGAAAGTCCGGCCAGTCGCATTACGTACCGGTTGGACGACCGGAACGTGCGCGGCCGCCGCCGCGAAGGCCGCAAGCGCCGCGTTGTTCTCCGGGACGGCGCAGCGGGAGGTCACCGTCGCCCTGCCGTCGGGACAGCGGGTGACGTTCCCGGTCGAACGCTGCGAGCTGGACATGGATGCCGGTCGCAGCGCCGAGGCGGTTGTCGTCAAGGACGCCGGGGACGACCCGGACGTCACCCACGGCGCACACCTGACCGCAACGGTGA
This sequence comes from Candidatus Protofrankia californiensis, assembly GCF_900634715.1. Lineage (GTDB taxonomy): Bacteria > Actinomycetota > Actinomycetes > Frankiales > Frankiaceae > Protofrankia > Protofrankia californiensis. Next base: position 9,160 of record NZ_CAAAFO010000083.1, read on the forward strand.
GCTGGCGGACACCGACCGGCGTCGACATCGACGGCGGGAGCGGCGTCGGGGTCGTCACGAAACCCGGGCTCGGGCTTACCGTCGGCCAGGCTGCGATCAACTCGGTACCCCGATCGATGATCATCCAGTCGGTCGGGGAGGTCGTCGACCTGCGCGCCAGCGGGCTGCGCGTCGTGATCAGCGTGCCGGACGGGGAACGGATGGCCCGGCGGACCACCAACGCCCGCC
>NZ_CAAAFO010000083.1:9987-10553 GCF_900634715.1 Candidatus Protofrankia californiensis
GGCGGGCGTCGGTGGAGCAGGCCGTGGCGGTGGCCGCCGCCCAGGGCCTGCGCACGGTGGTGCTCGCCACCGGCGGGCGTACCGAGTCCGCCGCCATCCGGCTGCTACCGGCCCTGCCCGAGGTGTGTTTCGTCGAGGTCGGCGACTTCACCGGAGCGGCGTTGCGCCGGGCGGTCGAGGTGGGCATGACCGACGTGGTCTTCGTCGGCATGGCCGGCAAGCTCACCAAGCTCGCCGCAGGCATCCTGATGACGCACTACACCCGGTCCAAGGTCTCCCCGGACCTGCTGGCCGGGATCACCGCGGACGCCGGCGGCGGTCCGGACCTGGTGGCGGCCGTCGCCACGGCCAACACCGCCCGCCACGCCTACGAGCTGTGGGACGGCGCCGGACTGCTGCGGGCTGCCGGTGACCTGCTGTGCGCCCGGGTCGCCGAGGTCCTCGCCCGGTTCACCGACGGACGCCTGCGGGCCCGGGTCGCCATGGTCGACTTCACCGGGACGTCCTGCGTGGCCGCCACGGAACCGGCATGGGTGGGACCGTGCGCGTGACAGTGATCGGCTGGG
>NZ_CAAAFO010000083.1:10650-12892 GCF_900634715.1 Candidatus Protofrankia californiensis
CGCGGCCGGTCTCGCCGAGCTGACCGGGCACTTCGCCGCAGGCGGCGGGCCGGCTGTCGTTCTCGCCAGCGGCGATCCGGGGTTCTTCGGCATCCTCCGGACGCTGCGCCGGCACGGACTCGACCGCGACCACGGCGTCGACGTCGAACTGCTGCCCGCGACCTCGTCGGTGGCCGTCGCGTTCGCCCGCGCCGGCCTGCCCTGGGACGACGCGCTGGTCGTCAGCGCGCACGGCCGCAGCCTGCGGCGGGCCGTCCACGTCTGCCGCGCCCACCACACGGTCGCCGTGCTGACCGGGCCGGGGCCGGCTGGCGACCCGTCCACGCTCGGCGCGGCGCTCGTGGGGCTACCCCGGCGGATGTTCGTCGCCGAGGAACTCGGCATGCCCGCCGAACGGACCGGATGGTGCACCCCGCAGCAGGCCGCCGCCCGCCGTGACTGGCGGGAACCGAACATCGTCATCGTGCGCGACACCGACCATCCCCGTCCGGGGGAGCAGGATTCCGACCGGGCCGGGTGGTTGTTCCCCCACCGGACCTCCCCGCCCGGCTGGGCGCTGGACGAAGCCGCGTTCACCCACCGCGACTCGATGATCAGCAAGGCGGAGGTGCGGGCGGTGGCCCTGGCCCGGCTCGGCCCGGGGCCGGGAGACCTCGTCTGGGATGTCGGCGCCGGCAGCGGCTCGGTCGCGGTGGAGTGCGCACGCCTGGGCGCGGCCGTCGTCGCCGTCGACCACGACCCGGACGCCTGCGCCCGCACCCGCGCCAACGCGCGTACACACCGGGTGTCCGTCCAGGTCGTCCCGGGTAGCGCACCGGGCGTGCTCACCGGCCTGCCCGCACCGGACGCGGTGTTCGTCGGTGGCGGCGGACCGGAAGTGGTCGCCGCCTGTGCACGGCACGCACGACGCAGCGTGGCCGTCGCCCTCGCCGCTCTCGACCGGGTCCGCCCGACCTGGGAGGCACTTGCCGCCGCCGGCTTCGACGTCAGCGGAACGCAGCTCGCCGCGTCCCGCCTGCGACCGTTGCCGGACGGGGCGCTGCGCCTGGCCGCGACCAACCCGATCGTCCTCGTCTGGGGAGAACGCACTGGTGAGCACGATGCACGATGATGGACGATCATGACGACGGATGGTCACGATGACGGATGGTCACGATGACGGACGGTAGGAGGCCGCCGGACAACGGCCTTCGATCAGCGAACGGGCCATTCGCGCGCGGCTGGCAAGGCCGAGGAGATCCGGATGGTGGTGTTCTGTCCGGACCGGCGACAACGCGGCCTGGCGGGACGCTGGGGGAGGCAAGCCGGACAGCTGTTGTCCAGCAGCCTCCGGAGGCACCCGGGCGGTCGGGCATCGGCCTGGTCGCGGTGACCGCGGCCGGTCGCGCGGCCGCCCGGGATCTCGAGCAAGCCTGGCCGGACGCCCGACTCTACGACGGCACGGCCCGCGAAGCGCTCACCGCGGCGGTCGCCGAACGCGCCGGGGTGGTCTGCTTCCTCGCGACCGGAGCGACGGTCCGGCTGCTGGCCGACAACCTGCTCACCGGCAAGGACAGCGACCCGGGCGTGGTCTGCGTGGACGAGGCACGCCGGTGGGCGGTCGCCCTCGTCGGCGGGCACGCCGGCGGAGCCAACGACCTCGCCGGACGCGTCGCCGCCGCACTCGGTGCGACCGCCGTCGTGACCACCGCCAGTGACGCCTGTGCGACACCCGCCCTCGACTCGTTCGGCGCCGACATCGGTCTGCGCGTCGAACCCGGGTCACAGCTTGCCGCCGTGGGCACGGCGATCCTGTCCGGCGAGCCCGTGACCCTGCACGCGGACGCCGTCTGGCCGCTGCCCGCGCTGCCGGAGACGGTCCGGTTCGCCGATCCCGCCGATCCCGGCGAGACCGCCGGCGCGGACGCGGCCAGGCCGGTGCCGCAGGCGCCGCAGATCAGGCCTGCGACGTCAGCCGTGCCGACCGCGCCAGCCCCGCCGATCAGGCCGATCAGGCCGATCAGGCCGACGATGCCGACCATCGTGATCACTGATCGGATCGTCACACCACCGGCACCCGCGGTGGTTTACCGGCCGCCCAGCCTGGTCGTGGGGGTCGGGGCGAGCCGGGGCGTACCCGAGAGGGAAGTCGTCGACCTCATCGAAAGCGTCCTGGCCGACGCCGGACTGTCACCGCTGGCCGTGCGCCACCTGGCCACCGTCGAGGCCAAGCAGGACGAGACCGGGATCGTCGCCGCGGCCC
>NZ_CAAAFO010000083.1:13373-15292 GCF_900634715.1 Candidatus Protofrankia californiensis
GGCCGCGGCGCTCGCGGCCGTCGACGTCCCGCATCCCTCCGAAGTGGTGCGGGCCGCGGTCGGCACGCCGAGCGTCGCCGAGGCGGCAAGCCTGCTCGCCGCCGGCGGCACCATGCTCGCCGGCGGCGCCGAGCTCGTCGTGCCCAAACGGGTGAGCGCACACGCCACCGTGGCGGTGGCCCGCCACCGTCCCCGCGGCCGGCTGGCGATCGTCGGCCTCGGCCCGGGTGATCGGGATCTGCTCACCCCACGTGCCGCCCGTGAACTCGCCCGCGCCAGCGTGATCGTCGGCCTGGACCAGTACGTCGACTCCGTACGCGACCTGATCCGAGCGGGCGCGCGCGTGCTCGCCAGCGGCCTCGGGTCGGAGGAGGCACGCGCCGGTGCGGCCGTGGAGGCTGCCCGCGCCGGCCACGCGGTCGCTCTCATCGGCAGCGGGGACGCCGGGGTCTACGCGATGGGCAGCCCGGCGCTGGACCAGGCCGACGACTCCTTCGACGTGGTGGGCGTGCCGGGGGTGACGGCGGCGCTGTCCGCCGCGGCGCTGCTCGGCGCACCCCTCGGCCACGACCACATGACGATCAGCCTGTCGGATCTGCACACCCCCTGGGAGGTGATCGAACGGCGGGTCCGGGCGGCGGCGCAGGCCGACGTCGTCGTCGCCTTCTACAACCCGCGCAGCAGGACGCGGACGTGGCAGCTGCCGCGGGCACTGGCGCTGCTGGCCGGACACCGGCCGCCGTCCACCCCGGTGGGCATCGTCACCGATGCCTTCCGCCCAGCTCAGCAGGTCACCGTCACCACGATCGGGGAACTGACAACTGCCCCGGCGCCACATCTGGACCTGGTCGGTATGACGACGACGGTGGTGGTCGGCAGCACCCACACCCGTGTCGTGGCCGGGCACGTCGTCACTCCGAGGGGGTACCGGTGGAGCTGATCTACCAAGTTCGCGCCGACAGCTGCGCCGGGTGCGGAGCGTGCCTGCTCACCTGCCCCGAACATGCGCTACAACCCGGCCCGCCGCGCACCGGTGGCGGGCGGCCGCCGCTCGTCCTCGCCGGACGCTGCAACGGATGCGGCGAGTGCGCCGAGATCTGCCCGGTCGACGCGATCGACGCCGTCAACGCAGCCGACACGGTGATGCCCGTGCAGCCCGCGGTGGTGGTCGTGCCGCCTGTGGCCGTGCAGTCCGTGGCAGCGACCGCGCAGGCCGTGGCGGTGGCGGGGTGACGCCGGGCTCCCGGGTGGCGCACCCGATCGAACTGCGGTCGTACGAGATCCTGCGGGCACGTCTGGACGGCACGAGCCTGGACACCGCGCGCCTTCCTCCGTTGACCCGTGCGGTGGTCGAACGGGTCGTGCACGCCACCGCCGATATCGACTACGTCGCCGACCTGGTCTGCGACGAAACCGCTCTAGGTGACGCTGTGGCGGCGATCGCCGCGCATGCGCCGGTCGTCACCGACGTGCGGATGACGGCCGCGGGAATCACCACCCGCAACGTGGTCTGCCGGCTCGGTGACGTCGATCCCGTCGCGGCCGCCCGCGATGGCCTGACCCGTTCGGCGGCAGCCGTCGGGCTCGCCCTCGACGAGGTCGGTCCGGGTGCCGTGTGGGTGATCGGATGCGCGCCGACCGCCCTGGAGCGGCTGCTCACCCTCGCCGACCTCGCCCGTCCCGCGCTGGTGATCGGCCTGCCCGTCGGGTTCGTCGGCGCGGTCGAGGCCAAGGAAGCACTGCGGGCGGCGGGCCTGCCCGCGGTCTCGAACCGGTCGGAGAAGGGCGGGGCGGCCGTTGCCGCCGCGGCTGTCAACGCACTGCTGTACGAGGGGCTGAACCCGTGACGGACACAGGCACAGGCTCGGACGCAGACTCCGGCGTGGTCACGAACACCAGCCCGTCCGCGCCCGCGCTGC